>NZ_BOOU01000053.1 GCF_016863395.1 Sphaerisporangium rufum
AGGCCAAATACTTCAACGTCTGACGGCGATGGCGCGGCCGCGCGGCGGCGGCCGGCCGGCTTCGGGTCCTCGACCGGATCCGGCCCTACCCGGCCGCCGTCCCGCACCCGGGATCGCCGGCGGACTCCGGCGGCGACCGGCCGCGCCGGCCGTCATGGCCAGGTCGGCTCGACCCGCACGCTGTAGGTGCCGCTCATCGTGCGCCGCACCGTGGCCCCGGCCCGGACCCGGGTGGTCGCCCGCAGCAGCCCGGAGCGGCAACCGGCCCCCGAGTAGAACACCACGTCGGTGTCGGTGGCGTTGATCACCCGGATCCGGGAGAACAGCGGGAAGGCCGGCAGCGCGTGGCATCCGGCGGCCGGGTTGACGATCCGCACCCGGGGGCCCCGGGTGCTCTCCACGGTCAGGGTGCCGGTGGCCGCGCCGGCCGGGCCGGCCGCGGTGAGCACCAGGGGTATTGCGGCCAGCAGGGTGCCGGCCGCCGTCAGGGCGCGTCGCATGACCACCTCCACGATCGTCACTATCCGTGATGATCGTAACTCGGTGAGATAGACCGGCGGGGGAGGCGCTCGGGACCTCAGCCGGCCAGCAGGCGGCGCGCCAGGCCGGTGAGGTGATCCTGCCAGGCGGCCAGCGCGGCCCGCCGGTGCTCGGGCGGGCAGGTGTGGGTCAGTACCAGGCGGGCCCCGTGCCCGGTGCCCTCGCGCAGCTCCCACCGCACCCGGCCGGGGCGGGCGTCGTACTCCAACAGCCGCGGCGCCTTGACGTCGGCCACCTCCAGCGGCGGGAACTCGGCCACGGTGAAGCCGGCCGGGACGCGCCCGCCGGTGGGGGTGCCGCCCAGCGCGTCCCACACCTCGGGGATCGGCCGGCTCAGCTGCCGTTCGAAGCGGACGCCGTCGTCGTCCGCGGTGCCGGCCGCCATGCCCAGGACGTCGATGTACTTCTCCAGCAGCGCGGCCATGTCCCGGGACCCGTCCGCGGGCGCGGTGCCGGCCAGCGCGGCCGCCAGCGCGTCGAGGCAGGAGTGCCACCCGGCGGCGAAGCTGGGCGCGCCGAACCGGTCGTCGAAGGTGTGCCGCAGGATCAGCAGCGCGCCGTCGCCGTCCGGCCGCACCTCCCAGCGCAGCAGATCGCCGCCCCAGGTGAAGGCGAGGAGGTGCGGCGGCTGGAAATCGCGGACCTCGCCCACATCGCCGCCCGGTTCGCCGTAGACGACCTCCCCGCCGGCCCGTGGCTCGATCCGGGCCGGGGTGGGGAACCAGTGGGCCAGCTCGGCCGGCTCGGTCAGCGCCCGCCACACCCGGTCCGGGGGGTGCGGCAGCCGCCGCTCCATCCGCAGCACGCTCCGGCCGTCCACCGTTTCCAGCGTCTCCCTCATCATCCGCTCCTCGGGGGCGCGGCGCCGTGGCGCCGGACGGGCGCGGGTCGCCCGTCCCTGCCGAACATACCATGCCGGTTATATGCCGGTAAACGCATATACCGAGCCTGGGGCGGGCCGATGGCGACCCCGCGTCCGCCGGTTCAGTCGCCGAACTCGTTCTGCACGCCGGGCGGGGTGAGGGCGGAGACATAGTGCTGGGGCAGGTGATCGTCGATCGAGTAGACCGACGGCAGCGAGCGGGTGACCTCGAAGCCGCGTGCCAGGTACGCGAGCCCGGCCAGCGGGATGCCGAGCAGGCCGGGCATCTGCGGTGTGGCGCTCCGCCGGCTCTCCCACCGGCCGCGCCGCTCCGGCGGAGCGCACCGGCCACCGGTCAGCGTGCCGAGCAGCGTGTTGCGCAGATGCGGCACGGCGTAGCGCAGCTCGCGGCCGAAGTGCCGGAACGCGCCGGAGGCGGTGGACGGCAGGTGCGGCACCACGTCCCGGTCGTAGACATACCGGATCACCCGCTCGCGCAGGAAGTCGTCCTGCCGGCACGCCTCGGCGAAGCGCGGGTCGCCGATCATCGGCTGGCCGAAGGTGTAGACCGCGCGGAGCCGGCTCGCGAAGACGTCCCGGTACTTGCGCTCGTGCCGCATCATGACGCCCATCAGCGCGGCCATCGCCCCGCCCTGGCTGTGCCCGGTGATGTAGAGCACCTCCAGGCCGCCCTCCAGCGGGCCGGGCCGTCCCGCCGGCCGGGTCGCGCCGGCCGCGGCGCGTACCGAGCGGTGCTCGCAGGCGAGCCGCAGCGCGTTCATCACCTCGTAGCGGGTCGCCCGCACGTTGCGGTACAGGCCGGCGTGCACCGTGGCGCACGGGTCGCCGATCCGGTAGCCGATGCGCTCCGGCGCCACGTCCAGCACGCCGAGCCAGTTGACGAAGTTCAGCGGCTCGGTGCCGCGGTAACACAGGATGCCCACCCGGCCGCTCCGGCTCTGCACCAGGAAGGCGGTCGAGCAGATCAGCATCGCGTCGACCGAGGCGCGGATCATCCGGCACCGGTTGTCCGCCAGCCCCAGCCGCGCCATGATCATGGACAACGTCCGGGGGTCGGCGTAGGAGTACGCGGCACAGGTGGCCATGACGTGCGCGATCACCGGGTCCGGGTGCTCGCCGGGCGCCAGCAGCCGCCGCTCCAGGTCCTTGTACACCGGGAACCCCGGCGTCTCGCGGTGCCCGTATGGCCGCAACTCGTCATAACTCGGGGCCGCCGCGTCCCGGTTCCACACCCCGCCGGCCGCCAGGACGTCCCGCATCCGCCCTTCCCACTCGGTGGGGAACAGCGACTCGCCCGCACTCGCGCCGCCGGCGGCCGGGACCCGCCCGGCCGCCGCGCCGGTCCCGGTGATGATGGTCTTGCCCTGCCGGCTGTTCCCGGTCCCGTCCGTCCCTGCCACGCCTGCCACCTTCCGTTCGATGACCGTGCCGCCGGGTGCCGGTGGTCCCGTGCCCGGCGGACGGCCTCGTCGCCCGCGACCCCGCTCGCCCCAAGATCGGTCTGACGGCTGGATTTCCGTCCGGAGTCCGGTGGAATCCCTCGGGCACGCAAACACCTGGCCACCCGCCCGATTCCTCCCGCCCGCCGGCGGACCCGGGCATGGCCCCGCGGACCGTCCGATGGTGCAGTAACGTCGTCGGAAGTCCTGCGCAGCCTCATCCGGTGGAGGTAGGCCCATGTTCCTCGTTCTCGGCGCGGTGACGTACGTGCCCATGATCATTGTTCTGGTCGTGGGCATCGTGCTGACCGCGCGGGCCAGACGCGAGCGGGGCGCCCCGGCCACCCTGGGCCTGGCCGGCTGCGCCGTGCTGCTGGTCGCCGCGGTGCTGGAGCTGGTCCGCGCCTTCGTGCTGCCCGGGTTGGGCGCGTCGATGGGCCTGGGCGCCGTCCAGTTCATGGCGATGGCGGGCCTGCTGTTGACGGTGCTGCACGTCACGGGCGTCGGGCTGCTGATCGCCGGGGTCGTCACCCGGCGGCGGACGCCCGGCGGCCCGGGCCCGGTGCCGCCGGGCGGATGGCCGTCCGATGCGGGCGGATATCCCGGGCCGAGTACGGCACCCGGGTACGGCACGCCGTACGGCCCGGGCGCCCAGGGCGGCCCGCACGGCCCGGGTGGGCCGTACGGCGGCCCGAGCGGCCCAGGCGCGCCGGGCGGGCGGCCGGCGGGCTGACGGGCCGGCGGGTCAGGCGCAGCTGCGGGCCGGTGCCCGGCTCGGCGCGCACCGCTCGGCCAGCGGCAGCCGGACCACGAACCGCGCCCCGCCCAGCGGGGAGGCGCCGACCTCGATCGTCCCGTGGTGAGCATGCACGATGTCCCGGACGATGGCCAGGCCGAGACCGGTGCCGCCCCGGTCCCGGCTGCGTGCCGCGTCCAGCCGGGTGAACCGCTCGAAGATCCGCTCACGGTCGGCCGGCGCGACGCCCGCCCCGTCGTCGTCCACCACCAGTTCGGCGGTGCCGCCGTCGCAGCGCACCTCGGCCACCACCTGGCGCCGCGCATGGCGTTCGGCGTTGTCCAGCAGGTTGGTGACCACCCGGCCGATCTGGGTGTGCACCACTTCGATGACCGCCGGGCAGCAGGGCCGCAGCCGCACGGCGCACCGGCCGGAGCGCCGCGACACCTCCTCGTGCACGATCGAGGCCAGGGCGGCGCGCGTGCGCGGCAGGAACGGGGCGGCGCTGCCGGCCCGGTCCAGCAGCAGCAGGTCGGTGATGATCGTCTGCAACCGGTCCACGTCGCGCAGGCTGTGGTCGAGGAGCCGGGGCAGGTCGGTCTGGCCGGGGTGCAGCCGTGCCTCCTCCAGCTGGGCGCGCAGGCCGGCGACCGGGGTGCGCAGCTCGTGCGAGGCGTCGGCCGCGAACTGCCGCTCGCGGTCGAGCGACAGCTGCGAGCGGATCCGGGCGTGCTCCAGCCGGGCCAGCGTGCTGTTGACGGTGCGGGCCAGCCGCGCGATCTCGTCGTTCCCGGCCGGTTCTGGCACCCGCCCGCTCAGGTCGTTGACGTTGATGGCGGACAGTTCGGCGCGGATCGCCTCCACCGGCCGCAGCGCCCGGCCGGTGATCTTCCAGCCGGCCAGGACCGCCGCGGCGACCAGGGCGGCGGCCTGGACGGCGAAGATGATGTCGATCATGATCGCCGGGTCGCGCGCGACGGGGCCGGCGGCCTGCGGGATGGCCACGTGCGCCAGCATTCCGGCCAGCGCCGCCGAGGGGATGAGCAGCAGCGCGGCCAGCACGCCGACCAGGACGGCGATGCGGCCGCGCAGCGTACGGGGACGCGGCAGAGCGCGGATGGGAGGCCGGCCGGCCGGCGCGTCGTGTTCCTCGGCGATCATGGTGAGCCCTCCGTCGCGGTCCGCGGGACGGCACTTGGATAGCGCTTTCCCTGGCCGGCGAATCTCGTGTCGTCCGGCGGTACCGGCCGGGCGCGGGTCCGGCCGGGCACCGCGGGGGGATGGTCCGGTGTGCTGGAAGGGCTCAAGCTAGCAGCGGCCAAGCCCGGGGAACCCCGGGCTTGGCCGGGCTTTTGCCGACCTTTGCCGAGATTTGAGGCCTATGCCGTTTTTGTCGGCGATGCGAAGGATCGGGTCACCGGGACACCTCAAGGGCCACCCGGACCGCGGACTCCAGGGCACCCTCGATCCAGGCGTGTTTCAGCGACGTGTGGTCGCCGGCGAAGTGCAGCGGCCCTTCCGCCCGCGGGATGGCCGGGTGGATCTCGGTCATCTGCCCGGGGGTGAACACCGCCGCCTCGCCGAACGCGTACCGGTTGCGCAGCCAGCTCTGCGTCCGGCCGTGCCCGGTGTAGAACTCGGCGATCCGGTCGCCGTGCACCTGCTGCAGGCCGCGCAGCGCGTACCCGTAACGCTCGCGGTCGTCCATCGAGTCCCAGCGGGCGGCGTCGTCCGCCCAGACGTAGCTCGCCAGCACGACCCCGCCCCGGCTGCCCGGCACCGGATGCGAGGGGTAGTAGGTGAACCGGTTGGCGTTGTCGGCCACCGAGCCGCCGCCGGTCACGTGGGTGACCGGGCCGGGCCGGTAACGAGCGCCGAGCTCGCGCCGCCAGTCGGCCTCGTCGAACTCCCACCAGCGCCGGGAGAACTCCAGCAGCACCTTGGTCGCGGTGTCGTAGTGCAACTCCATCACCGCGCGGCGCTTGGCGTAGGACAGCGCCGGCGTGATCTCCACGTGCCGCAGCGCCGGGAACGGCACCGTGACGACCGCCACGTCGCCGTGGAACGTCTCGGCGGTGCGCCGTCCCCGCCAGGAGGACTCGTCGCCGGTCTCGCTGACCGTGTCGACGCGCACCCCGCCGCCGGAGGTGTCGATCCGCACCGCCCGCCGGTCCAGGTGGATCTCCTTGCGCAGCCCGGGGACCAGCGCGTACGGCAGGCGCCGGCTGCCGCCGGCCATCTCCCAGTACGTCGCCGACGGGTTGACCAGACTCCGGGTCAGGAAGGTGTGCATGAACGCCAGCGGCAGCCGGGAGGTCAGGTTCTCCAGCGTGCCGATGGCGTCGACCGCCGCGTCGTCGAGGCCGGCGTGCTCGGTGAGGAACCGGTTCATCGAGTACCCGTCGAACTCGTACAGCACCCGCGCCCAGCCCTCGACCAGCTCCGGGAGCGGCTTGTCGACGCGGCCGGAACCGCGGGCCACCGAGAAGTGGTCGCGGACCGGGTCCAGGGCCTCGTCCAGGATGCGCCCGGCGGTCCGGCCGTCCCGCAGGCCGAAGGAGGCGTTGACCCGGCGCGGGTCGGCGGCGTAGGCGTCGCGCCGCTGGACGATGCCGTTGACCCGGATCCAGGTGTGGTTCAGCCGCTCGGGCGCGGTGAACCGCCCCCGGGCGGGCCCGGACCGCCACACGCTCCCGTCCCGCGCCGGGTAGACGACCGGCGGCACCGGACCGCGCGGCCGGGCGCCCGGGCGCACGTCCACGTTGTAGAACGGGCGGCGCGCGATGCCCAGCTTGTCGATCAGGGCCAGCGCGAGCGGGTGGAAGTCCGGGACGCGCATGGCCCCGGCCTCGGCGTACTGCCGGTGGTCGGCGAAGCCGGTGGTGAAGGTCTTGATCCGGCCGCCGATCCGGTCGCCGTTGGCCTCGATCACGGTCACCCGGTGGCCGGCCTGCTTCAACAGCGTCGCGGCCACCAGCCCGGAGATGCCGGCTCCGATGACCAGCACCCGCTTCGGGCGGCGGGCCTTCGGCAACCCGTCGTCGATGAGCACCTTGAGCATGCCCAGCTTGAGGTCGGTCCCGTCCTCGCCGACCAGCAGCAGGTCGCGGGCCACCTCCAGGCAGGTGCGCCGGCGCGCGGCGTCGCCCGTCGCCGGGGCGGGGGACGGCGGGACGGCGGCGGGCGCGGCCGCCGCCGCGGCGGGGGCGGCGGGCAGCGCGGCCAGGGCCGGGCCGGCCACGCCGAGCGCGGCCAGCCTGCCGAATCCTCGCCGGTTGATCTCTGGCACGATGTCGGTTCCTTTCCGGGGGGACTACGGTCGGTGATGAACGACCACGGAGAGTTTCCTGCGTGCGGTGAAATCGGGAACGACGGCACGCCATGTCGGGCGAGCTGGCATTCCAGCTGATTCGCCGAACCGCGCGGGCCGCGGGCTTGCGCGGCCATCGCGCGGCAGGCGCGGTCCGTCCGGCGTGACGAGCCCGCTCAGGGGTGATGCGCCCTGGTGAGGCGGGACGGGCCCTGGGCGGGCACGGCGGTTTCCGGCCGGGCACGGTGGGCGCTGGTCGGGCGCGGGGCGCCCTGGTCGGGCATGGTGGGATGTGGTCGGGCGCGGACGGCCGCGGTCAGCCGCCGTCGCCGAGCGGGCGGCCCAGCTGGCCGCGCATCTGCTGGGCCACCGGGGCGTCCATCTTGTCGGTGAGCGCCAGTGCCTGGGCCAGCGAGTCCTGTGCGCCGTCGGCGTCGCCGGCCGCCTGCTGGGAGTCGCCCAGCATGATCAGCGTCCGGGCCTCCTGCAGCGGCATGTGCATCTGGCGGAACAGCGACAGCGCCTGCTCGAAACGGATGACCGCCTCCGGCGCGTCCCCGCGGGCCATCGACAGCTCGCCCAGCCCGAGCTGCACCCGCGCCTCGACCAGGTGCTCGCTGGCGGTGCTCGCGAGCATCAGCGAGCGGCGCAGCGCGCTCTCCGCCTCGTCCAGCTCGGCCCGCCGCAGCCGCGCGACGCCGAGCCCGTGCAGGGCGTAGGCCTCGCCGGTGGGGTCGCCGATGTCCCGCACGACCTCCAGGGCCTCCTCGAAGACCTCGACCGCCAGCGCGGGCTGGCCCGACTGCAGGTAGGTGTGGCCGATCCGGTGCAGTACCTGCGCCTCGACCCGGCGGCTGCCGCTGCTGCGGCTCAGCTCCAGCGCCTCCGACAGCAGCCGCTGCGCGCCGGGCAGGTCGTCGAACTCCAGGCGCAGCTGCGCCAGGTTGTGCAGCACGTAGGCCGAGGCCACCTGGTCGCCGGTGCCGCGGAAGATCTCCAGCGCCCGGCGGTAGTGCGCCTCGGCGTCGGCGAACCGGCCGCTCAACCGGTCCAGGAAGCCGATGTTGCGAATCACCAGCGCGGTGCCCTGCTGGTCGCCGATCTCCTCGAACAGCTGGACCGCCGCCTCGAAGTCGCATCGCGCGTCGCCGAAGCGCTGCTCGGTGATGTACAGCGAGCCGCGCGAGTAGAGCATCGCCGCCTGCCCGCACCGGTCCTGAGCCTGCCGGGTGGCGGTCAGCGCGACCTGGTGGGTCTCCCGCCAGTCGTCCAGGTAGACCCGCGACTCGAAGAGCGTGACCGAGCTGATGGCCAGGTCCCAGCACAGCGAGACGAAGCCCGCCTGCGCCGCCTGCCGGATACCGGACACCAGCATCGAACGCTCCCGCTCGTACCACTGCAGCGGCGAGGCGACCAGCTGGTTCACCAGCCGCTCGGGCAGCGGCCAGCGCGGGGCGTCGCTGTGGATCTGCACGTAGTCGCCGCCGTACTCGCGGCGGTGCGCGGCCTCGGCGAGGAAGAGCAGGCCGCCGAGCACCCGCCGCAGCGCCGCGTTCCGCTCGGCGGGGGACTCCTCGGCGGCCAGGCGTTCGCGGGCGAACACCCGGATCAGGTCGTGGAAGCGGTACTGGCTGTGCACGCCGTAGCCCATGCCGGTGGTCTCGATGAGCTGGGCGTCGGCCAGATCGTCCAGCAGGTCCTGCGCCTCGGGCAGCGGCCGGTCGAGCAGTGCCGCACTCACCCAGGCGGAGAAGATCTGCGAGTCCAGGATGGTGAGCCTGCGGAACAGCCGGCGCGCGTCCTCGCCGACGCTGTCGTAGGTCAGCGAGATGCTGGCGCGGATGCCCATCTCGCCGTGTTTCAGCTCGTCCAGGCGGCGGGTCTCGTCGGCCAGCCGGCTCACCAGCTGCTCGACGCTCCAGTGCTGCCGGGCCGACAGCCGCGCTCCGGCGATGCGCAGCGCGAGCGGCAGGTGCCCGCACAGTTCGGCCAGTTCCTCGGCCGCGTCCACCTCCGACTGGACCCGCTCGATGCCGGCGATGCGCGACAGCAGGTTGACCGACTGGTCGGCGTCGAAGATGTCCAGGTCGACGTGGACCGCGCCGGCCAGCCCGGCCAGCCGGCTGCGGCTGGTGATGATCACCGCGGAGGCGGGGTTGCCGGGCAGTAGCGGGAGGATCTGGCTCTCGCTGCCCGCGTCGTCCAGGACGATCAGCATCCGCCGGTCGGCCAGCAGCGCCCGGTACATCTCGGCGCGTTCCTCCAGGCCGTCGGGGATCGCGGTGCCGGAGACCCCGAGCACCCGCAGGAACCGCTCC
The DNA here is from genome assembly GCF_016863395.1 of Sphaerisporangium rufum. Classification (GTDB taxonomy): domain Bacteria; phylum Actinomycetota; class Actinomycetes; order Streptosporangiales; family Streptosporangiaceae; genus Sphaerisporangium; species Sphaerisporangium rufum. The sequence goes on from NZ_BOOU01000053.1 coordinate 9,227, forward strand.
AGCACCTGCATGGGGCCGGCCGGCCGGGACGCCCCGCCGTGCAGGTCCGCGAACAGCTGCCCGTGCGGGAACCGGTCGACGACGCTGTGCGAGACGTGCACGGCGATGGTGGACTTGCCGACCCCGGGCTTGCCGACGACCACGATGATCGGGACGGCGAACCGGGAGCGGCCCTCGGTGGCGAGCATGAGCCGCTGGCGGATCTCCTCGACCTGCTTGGTGCGCCCGGTGAAGTCGGCGATGTCGGTGGGGAGCATGCCGGGGACGGTGGGCACGGTGGGCGGCGCCGGTTGTCGCGGTCCGGTCGCCTCCTGGGGCGGCGCCGGGGGGTCCAGACTCTCGTCGGAGGTCAGGATCGCGTGCTCCAGCTGCTGCAGCCGCTCGTTCGGCTCGATGCCGAGTTCCTCGATCATCGTGCGCCGGGCGTTGCGGTACACCTGGAGCGCCTCGGCCTGCCGGCCCGATCGGTAGAGCGCGGTCATCAGCTGGGCGCGCAGCCGCTCCCGCAGCGGGTACTCCTCGGTGAGCTCGGTCAACTCCCCGACCAGCTCGTGGTGGCGGCCGAGGTCGAGCTCCAGCTGGATGCAGTCCTCGTTGGCGGTGATCCGGTTCTCGGTGAGGCGGCCGGCCGCGGTCTGCACCAGCCTGCTCTCCATGCCGTCCAGCGCCGGTCCCCGCCACAGCGCGAGCGCCTCGCGGTAGTGCTTGATCGCCTCGTTGACGTTGCGGGCCTCGCGGGCGCGGCGGGCCCGCAGCACCAGGCTCTCGAAGCGCTGGGCGTCGATCTGGTCGGCGGCGACCCGGATGGTGTAGCCGAGCGACTGGGTGGAGATGATGTCGGGGCAGCCGTGCGCGGCGAACATGCGGCGCAGCGAGGAGATGCAGATCTGTATCTGGGCCCGGGCGGTGATCGGCGGCTCGTCCTCGTAGATCGCCTCCATCAGCCGGCCGATGGTGACCACCCGGTTGGCGTCGAGCAGCAGGATGGCGAGGACGATCTGCTGCCTGATGCCGCCGAGATCCAGCCGCCGCTCGCCGGCCCAGGCCTCAAGGCCACCGAGAATCCCGAATTTCACCTGCATCTCCTCGCAAGAAGCTCGCGGGCCGTCCGGAAGTCGCTCACCCTCCGATGCGAGAGGTAACAGGTGCCTGGCTCAGGAGATCCGCCCCCAGTAGTAAAGAACGGCTTTCCACCGCCTTGTTGACACAGTGCCCATGTACTGTCGGCGGCGAGCCGGTCACATATGGCGATGTCACTTATGTCTGGATCGTACTACTATACGAGGGTTCCAGCTATAGAAAGGCTACGAATACTTTCCGCTTTCCCGCAATGTTCATGCGTTCACGTACTGCTACCGCAGGGTAAGGCGACCGACCGGGAGAATATGTCCGGTTTGCGGAGTTCTTGTGGTTGCGGGCGTCCGGAAGTCGGGGTCCGGATGGCGGGCCGGCGCCCGGGCGGACGCCGGGCCGGGTGAACGGCGTTCAGCCCCAGGGCGTGTTGCCGCCGCGGCCGGGCCGGGCCGGGCGGAGGTGGGACGGTGTGGTGGCGGAGAGGGCGGCGACGGGAAAGGCGGGGCGGCCGGCGTGAGCATTCATGTCTGCTGACCTCTTCTTGCGTCGTTACCTGGCGTGTTCGGCAGCCGGTCGGCTGGAACATCATCAAGGTAGAAATCGCCGCCATTCACTCCTTATCGCTTCGCTTCTCGCTGGCCATTTCGCCAGGTAAAAGGTTATTTGGGGTTATTGTCGGCATGTCACGCCCATCCCGCCGGGAGCGGCACCGGAATTTTTCCCGCGGCGGAAAAGCGCGCCCGCCTGCGGTGACGCCGGCCCGGGCCGCCTGGAGAGCCGGCGCGAATAGCGGAACGAAAGCGAGGTGATAGGAGAGTGCGGCACGCTGGCCCGCAGGCCGTGGGCGGGCCGGCGCCGCCGGATTCTCCCGTCCCGGACCAAGGGCGCGCCGGCCAGGGCGGTGAACCGGGGGCGGACCGCCGCCGGATGCCGCGCGTCGCGCGTGGACGTCACCGGCGCCGGCGCTTGATCGCGATGGTGGTCCGGCCGTCCGCCCCGGCGGGCCCGGCAGATGGGTGTTTCATGAGTATTACCGCGCAAGCGTTGGACGGCCTGTACGGACGGTCGGCGGCCGGGGTCCGTGCCCGCCTGGAGCGGGACGGTCTCGGCGGATGGCAGGATCTCGCCGACGCCGAGACCGACAGCGAGGGCCGGATCAGCGACTGGAGCGACAAGAGGTTCGAACGAGGGCTTTACCGGATTCGTTTCGACAGCGACTACTACTTTGTCGGGCTCGGCCTGACCGCCGCGTATCCCGAGATAATCGTGACGTTCAGAATGCACGACGAGACCGACGCGTACCAGATACAGGTCATGCTGTCGCCGTATTCGTATTCGACGCATTTCCGGATCAGATGATGACCGGCGTCCGCGCCGCCGCCGGCGCGCGGCCGGCCGGCCCGCCGGGCGACGGAGCGGGGAACGCCGAGGAAGACCAGGGAACGCCGAGGGAACGCAGAGGGCAAGGAACACCGTGAGAACCGATGACCCCGCGGGGGCCTCGCCGGCCGCCCGCTACCGGCCGTTACCGGCCATGCCGCTGGACGACCGCCGCTGGCCGGGAAACGTGATCACGCGGGCGCCGCGCTGGCTGTCCACCGACCTGCGGGACGGCAACCAGTCGCTGGCCACGCCCATGTCACCTGAGCGCAAGCTGGAGATGTTCCGGCTGCTCACCGCGATGGGGTACCGGGAGATCGAGGTCGGCTTCCCGGTGGCCAGCCGGGACGACCACGCGTTCGTGCGCACCCTGATCGAGCGCGACCTCATCCCGGACGGCGTGCGGATCTCGGTCCTGACCCAGGCCCGCGACGAGCTGATCCGCCGCACGGTCGAGTGCCTGGCGGGCGCGCCGCGGGCGACCGTCCACCTCTACAACGCCACCTCGCCGCTGTTCCGCCGGGTGGTGTTCGGCATGGACCGCGACGAGTGCCGGGACCTCGCGGTGCGGGGCACCCGGCTGGTCGCCGAGTACGCCGAGCGGCTGCCGGCCGGCTGCGACCTGGAGTTGGAGTATTCACCGGAGCTGTTCAACGAGACCGAGCCGGACTTCACCCTGGAGGTGTGCGCGGCGGTGATGCGGGAGTGGGGGACCGGCCCCGGCCGGGAGATCATCATCAACCTTCCCGCCACCGTGGAGCGGTCGCTGCCCAACGTGTTCGCCGACCAGGTCGAGTGGCTGCACCGCAACCTGCCCGACCGCCGCCACGTGTGCCTGTCGGTGCACCCGCACAACGATCGGGGCACCGCGGTGGCCGCGGCGGAACTGGCCGTGCTCGCCGGGGCCGAGCGCGTCGAGGGCTGCCTGTTCGGCCACGGCGAGCGGGCCGGCAACGTCTGCCTGGTGACCCTCGGGCTGAACCTGCTCACCCAGGGCGTAGACCCGGGCGTCGACTTCTCCGATCTCGGCGCGGTGCGGCGCACCGTCGAGACGTGCACCGGGATGCCGGTGCACCCCCGCCACCCGTACGGCGGCGATCTGGTGCACACCGCGTTCTCCGGCTCGCACCAGGACGCGATCAAGAAGGGCTTCGACGCGATGGCCCGGACCGGGGCGAGCACCGGGCGGGCGCCGGTGTGGGAGGTGCCCTACCTGCCGATCGACCCGCGCGACGTGGGCCGGGACTACGAGCCGGTGGTACGGATCACCAGCCAGTCCGGTAAGGGCGGCGTCGCCTACATCATGAGCGAGCGGCACGGGCTGGAACTGCCGGCCGGGCTGCGGGCGGAGTTCGCCCGGGTGGTGCAGCGGCATGCCGACGCCGAAGGTGCGGAGCTCGGCGCGGAGCGGATCGGCCGGCTGTTCGCCGAGGAGTACGTCGAGCGTCCGGCGCCGCCGCTGCCCCCGCCGGTCCCTGGAGAGCCGGTCACCGTGGAGGTGCACCTGGACGGCGCGGCGGGCGCTGACCCGGAGCGCCAGGTACGTGCGGAGCTGGCCCGCCGGGGTGTGCGGGTGCGGGCGGTGCGCCGGATCCCCGGGCGGCGGTCGCGCGCCGGCGCCGGCGAGGTGGTGGTCTACGCCGAGTGCCGCACCGGCGGCCGGACGCTGTGGGGGGCGGCCGCCGGTGCGGAGGCGGCGGAGGTGGCGCTGCGCGCCGTGCGGTCCGCCGTCGCCCGGGCCCGGCCTGCCGCCGCCGGGCCGGCCATCGAGCCGATCTCCGAGTCCGCGATCGAGCCCGCGATCGAGCCCGCGATCGAGCCGGCCACCGCGCCGGCCCTCGAATCGGCACTCGAATCGGCCCCCGCGCCGGTCACCGCACCGGCCGGCGGCCGGTGCGGTCACCGGATCGCCGATGCGATAGCCGCGCGATAGGGACCGGAAGCCGCCGCCGCCTAACGTCGTCATCAACGAACAAACCGGACAATTCACAGCACTTGGCACGGCGCCTCGATCATGCGGCGACTCCGGTACGGAGAGCGCGGCGGCGGGAACGCCCCGGCCCGCGGGCCCGGCCGGCCGGAACTCGCGCGTCTGATCCACGGCGGAATGCGGTCCTCGTCGGGAAAGGGAGGCTGGGCATGAGCCTGATGGAACGCCAGGAGGCGCTCGCCTCCCTGGAGGGACTCCTCGCCAGCGCGATCATGGGCAAGGGCCGGGTCGCCCTGGTCAGCGGCGCCGTCGCCACCGGTAAGAGCGAGCTGCTGCACTCCTTCGCCGAGCAGGCCGCCGAACGGGGGGCGCTGCCCGTCACCGCCACCGGTTCGGCGGCCGAGCGCGACCTGCCGCTCGGCGTGCTCGGCCAGCTCATCCAGGACGCCCCGCTCACCCCGGCCGACCGCGAGCGGGCCATGGCCCTGCTGCGCGAGGGCGCCCGCACCGTCCTGCCGCCCGGCGGCGGCCCGGCCGGGCTCAACCAGGTGGACGCCCAGGTCGTGCACGCGCTGTGCACCGTGCTGCTCGAGCTGTCCGAGCGATACCCGCTGCTGCTGATCGTGGACGACGTGCACCACGCCGACCGCGCCTCGCTGCTGTGCCTTTCCTACCTCGCGCGCCGGGTCCGCTTCGCCGCGATCATGGCGGTGTTCGGCCACTCCTCGCACGGGCGCTACGCCGAGGCGTCCTTCCCCACCGAGCTGCTGCGCCAGCCGCACTGCCGCCGGGTCCAGCTCGCGCCGCTGTCGCAGGCCGGGGTGATGAGCCTGGTCGCCGAGCAGCTCGGGACCGGCGACGCCGAGCGGTTCGCCGGCGAGTGGTACGACTACACCGGTGGCAACCCCCTGCTGGCCGCCGGCCTGATGGAGGACCACCAGGCCGCGGTCCGCGCGGCCGGCGGGCAGCCTCCCGCCGAGCTGGTCCCCGGCGACGCCTACGGCCAGGCGGTGCTGTCGTGCCTGCACCGCGCCGACCCCCGGCTGCTGCGGGTCGCCTTCGGCCTGGGCGTGCTCGGCCGGCCCGAGGCACTGGACCGGCTCTTGGACGTCAGCCTGGAATACGTCACCCGCGAGCTGCAGTCGCTGGCCGCCGCCGGCGTGCTGAGCGGCGGGCGCTTCCGGCACGAGGCCGCCCGGGCCGCCGTGCTCGCCGAACTCGACCCGGCCGAGCGGGCCGGCCTGCACCGGCGGGCCGCCGAGCTGGCCTACGCCGGCGGCGGCTCCACCACGGCCATCGCCGACCACCTGCTGCAGGCGGGCCAGGTCCGCGAGCCGTGGGCGGTGGAGGTGCTGGAGGACGCCGCCAGGCACGCGCTGCGCGACGGCCGGGTGCACCAGGCCGTGGAGTACCTGCGCCTGGCCTGCCTGACCTGCGCCGACGAGCAGCGCCGCACCCGGATCACCACCGCGCTGATGCGCGCCGAATGGCGGCTCAATCCCAGCACCCCGACCGGGCACTTCCCCGAGCTGACCGACGCCCTGCAGCGCGGGCACCTGCGCGGCGGAGACGCCGTCGTCCTGGCCAAGGCCCTGCTGTGGCACGGCCGGTTCGACGACGCACAGGACGTGCTCCGGCGGGTGGGCGAGTCGGAGGAGAAGCTCGACGCCGAGACGGTGACCGAGCTGGTCGTCACCCGGCCCTGGGTGCGCGTCACGCACACCCCGTTCCTGTCACACGTGCCGCAGGTCACCGGCGAGCAGTCCCGCGCCGCCATCCTCACCGTGTCGGCGTACCGCCGGCTGGAGTCGTCGGTGACCCTCGCCTCGGTGCTCACCCGCGGGCCGCGCAAGGACCTGGTCGCGGTGGTCGAACGGATCCTGCGCAGTTCGCGGCTGGACGAGATGTCCATGGACACCGTGGAGAGCGCGCTGCTGGCCCTGACCTACGGCGGCCGGCCGGACAAGGCGGCGCCCTGGTGCGACCTGTTCATCGACGAGGCGTCCTCCCGGCACGCGCCGAGCCGGCGGGCCCGGCTGTCGGCCATCCGCGCCGAGATCGCGCTGCGCCAGGGCGACATGCTCGGCGCCGAATTCCACGGGCGGCTCGCCCTGGACGCCATCTCGCTGAGCGGCTGGGGCGTCGCGGCCGGTGGGCCGCTGTCCAGCCTGGTGATCGCGGCGACCGCGATGGGCCTCCACGACGCGGTGAACGAGCTGCTCGACCTGCCGGTGCCCGAGGCGATGTTCCAGACCCGCTGGGGGCTGCACTACCTGCACGCCCGGGGGCGCTACAGCATGGCGACCGAGCACGCCCAGCTCGCGCTGCGCGACTTCCAGCGCTGCGGCGAGCTGATGGGACGCTGGGACATCGACGTGCCGTGGCTGATCCCGTGGCGCGCCGAGGCGGCCGAGGCGTGCCTGCGCCTGGGCCGCCCCGACCAGGCCCGCCGGCTGGCCGAGGAGCAGATCCGCCGGTGCGGCGGGTCGGCGCCCCGGGTGCACGGCATCGCCATGCGGCTGCTCGCCGCCACCGGCGAGGCCCGGCACCGGCCCATGCTGCTGCGCCAGGCCGGTGACCTGCTGCAGTCCTCCGGCGACCGCTACGAACTGGCCCGGGTGCTCGCCGACCTGACCGAGGCCTTCCACGCGCTCGGCGAGTACCGCCGGGCCGGGATGATCGGCGGCCGGGCCCGCGCGGTCGCCCAGGAGTGCCACGCCGAGCCGCTGGCCCGGGCGCTCGCCCGCGGCGCCGACACCGCCGCCGCCGGCCCCGCGCCGGGCGCCGCGCCGGAGGCCGGCGACGCCACGGCGGTGCTGAGCGACGCCGAGCGACGGGTCGCGGTGCTGGCCGCCGCCGGGTACACCAACCGGGAGATCGCCGACAAGCTGTACGTCACGGTGAGCACCGTCGAGCAGCACCTGACCCGCACCTACCGCAAGCTGGACATCACCAGCCGCGCCGAGCTGCCCTCCACCCTGGAGCTGGGCACCTCGATGGCCGTCTGAAGCCGGCGCCCGCGGCGGCCGCCCCCCGGTGCGGCCGTCCCGGCGGGCCGGCGGGCCGGCGTCAGCCTTCGGCCAGCAGGCTCCGGGCCCCGGCGGCCACGCCGGCCATGCCGAGGCGCTCGGCCAGGCGCAGCGAGCGGTGCAGCAGCCGGTCGGCCTCGCCGGGCCGGCCGGCCCGGCGCAGTGCCCTGGCCCGGTCCAGGCTGAGCCGGGCCATCTGCGGCGGCGCGCCGGAGGCCAGGTCGACCGCCTCGCCGAAGTACTCCACCGCGTCCGGCGCGTCCCCGGCGGCCAGGGCCACTAGGCCGCGGAACCGCGCGGCCGGCCCGAGCAGCGCGGCCGGCCAGCCGGCGAGCACGATCTCCCGGGGGTAGGCCGAAAGGCGGGCGGCGAGCACCGGCAGCACCGGGGCCGCCGCGTCGCCGGCCCCAGCGGCGGCCAGCAGCGCGCACGACTCCGCCAGCACCGCCGCCGTGGCCACCGCCCAGCCGTGCGGCGGCAGCGCGGCCAGCCCGGAGGTGTCGCGCACCAGTGCGTCCAGGTGGTCGGCGGCCTCGTCGTACCGGCCGGTCTCGCACAGCGCCAGCACGTGCGCGGCCCGCCACACCGGGAAGTAGCCGTGCTCCTCGATCTGGCGGGCCAGCCCGGCGCCGAACAGCTCGCCAGGGGTGCCCCGCTCGTGCATCAGCCAGTAGTACTGCGCCATCCAGGTCTGCCGCAGCGTCTCCACGGGCACCGCCTGCCCGGCGGCCAGCTCCTCGACCATGGCGAGGGACTCGCCGGCCAGCCGCTCGTGGGCGCGGGCGAACTCCCCGCTCCACAGGTCCATCATGGTGTCGAAGGTGGCGCGCAGCCACCCGCCGAGCACCCGCGGGTTACGGGACAGGTGCCGGCGGTGCTCGGCCACCGTGCCGAGCGCCTCGGGAAACCGGCCGAGGCGCAGCTGGTCGACCGCCTGGGCCACCATGCCCTCGCTCTCGAAGTACGTCGAGCCGGCCTGGATGCCCGCCTCGCGCAGCCGGCCGGCCAGGCCGAGCAGCTCGGCGGGCCCGGCGTGGTCGAACAGGGCCCAGCGGCACTCGTTCAGCACCTCGCACCGCACCAGCGGGTCCACCTCCGCCGGCAGCGCGGCGAGCGTCTCGCGGGCCAGCGCGGCCCCGCCGGCCGTCCCGGCCGGGGCGCCGACCGCCAGGGTGCGCTTCTTGGCCAGGTGCGCCAGCAGTTGCAGCCGCAGGGCCACCGCGGGCGGCGCGGGGTCGTCGCCGAGCGAGTCCAGCGCCCCGGCCAGCACGCCCAGTAATTGGTGGTCGACCTGGCCGGGCGCCGACCACCGGCGTGCCAGGCGGACCGCCGCGGCGGCCGCCGCCCGGGGCAGCCCGCCGGCCGCCTGGTGCGCGGCCAGGTACCGCCGGCCCGCCTGGTCCATGTCCCCGCCGTCGGCGAGCGCGTCGCCCAGCGTGATCAGCAGGTCCACCCTGGTGGCGGGGTCGCAGCGCAGTTCCAGACCGTGGTGCGCCCACGCCACCGCCCCCTGGACGTCGAAGCCGCGCTGCGCGGCCCGGGCCGCCGCCAGGCAGGCGGCCGCCGCCTCCTCCTCCGGGACCGCCGTACCGGCGGCGCGCGCGTGCCGGGCGACGCGGCCGGGTAAGGAGGGGTCGGCCCACCGCGCCGCGGCCAGGCGCTCGCGCAGGACGGCGAACGCGCGCCGGTGCAGGTCGCGGGCGAGCGCCGGGTCGCGTCCGAGCGCGTCGAGCACCGTCTCGCGGGAGCGCTCGTGGCGGAAGCGGACCCGGTCGTGCCCGATGACCGCGCCGCCCGCGGCCGCGGCGGCCTGCAGGCGGTCCGCGGCGGCAGCGGGCAGCTCCAGCAGCCGGGCCACCAGCCCCGCGTCGACCTCTACCCCGAGCGCGGTGATCGCTGCCGCGGCGAGCCAGCGGAAGTCCGCGTCGCCGCCACCCGCAGGGCCGGTCGCGGCGGCGGCGTCCCGCGAGGCCGCACCCGCGGGCCGCCCGCCGGCCCGTACCGGCGCGCCGCCGGGTCCGCCGCCGGCTCTGTCAGCGGGTCCGCCGCCGGCTCTGTCACCTGGTCCGCCGCCGGCTCTGTCACCGGGTCCGTCAGCGTCACCGGGTCCGTCAGCGGGTCCGCCGCCGGGTGTCCGGCCGTCCGGGACGGCCGCGACCGGCTCCGCCGGGCGGGCCGCCATGGTCAGCTCGCACAGCTCCAGCGGCAGGCCGCCGGTGACGCGCAGGGCCTCCTTGACCTCATGCTCGGCCGGCGGCCGCCCCCAGGCCCCGGCCAGCCACCGCGCCACCTCGGCCGCCGACAGCGGGGACGGCTCCAGGATCTCCAGGGCGCCGGCCCAGGTATCGGCGTCCGGCCGCCCCGCCACCAGGAAGCCCACCGGCGCCGTGCCGAGACCGCCGCGCACCCGGCGCAGCAGTTCCACCGCGTGCGGGCTCAGCAGGTGGGCGTCGTCGAACGCCACCAGCAGGCCGTCACCGGCGGCGCGGCGCAGCAGGTTGGTGACCAGCAGGGTGAGGTCGCGGGGGTCGCGCTCGTGCCCCGGCAGCGCGGTGGAGCCGCCGTCGCCCGCGGTCATCAGCTTGCCGAGGGTGTCGCGCTCCCGCGCGCTGATCGGCTCGGCCGGTGCCGCCGGATCGCGCCGCAGGTACGCCCACAGGACGCCGGCCAGCTCCCGCCACGGCTGCAGGCCGTCCAGCTCCCGGCAGGTGACCGTGGCGGTGGTGACGCCTCGCGCGGCGGCCCCGGCCGCGGCCTCGGCGAGCAGGCGGGACTTGCCGGTGCCGGCCGGGCCGCACAGCGCGAGCCCGGCGGGCTCGCCGCCGGCGACCCTGGCGGCCACCTCGTCCAGCGCGGCCAGCTCACGCCGCCGGCCGACCAGCGGCGGCGCGCCGCCGGCGGGCTCGGCCGCGCCGAGGGGCGCGCCGGCGTCGACGCCGTGCCGGTGCAGGGCGAGCAGATCCTCGGCGCGGCGCACCGCGTCGTCGGCCGCCCCCGCGGCGCCCCCCGGGCCGGACCGGCGGGCGGCCAGCAGCCGGCCCGCGGCGGTGGCGCCGTCCTGCCGCAGGGTGCTGAGGAACCGGACCAGCCACACCGCGGTGGTGTCGTCCAGTCCCTCGCCGATGGCGGTCCGGGCCAGGAACGCGGCGTCCTCGGGCCGGCCCGTCCGCAGGGCGATCCGGGCGACCAGCCGGACCAGCTCGTCGCGCCGCTCCTCCAGCTTGGCCCGGTAGGTCTGGCAGGCGCGGGGGAGCGGCCACGCCGCCGCCAGCGAGGCGAACGGCGCGCCCCGCCACTCGTCCGCCGCCGCTCGCAGCGCCGCCAGCGCCCCGGCCAGGTCGCCCTGCTCGTACCGTTCGCGGCCCGTGGCCAGGCCGGCGGTGAACCGCTCGGTGTCCAGTGCCCGGGCGAGACCGCCCGGCTCGGTCTCCACCAGCGCGTAGGCGTGCGACCACTTGGCCGGAGGGATGTCCAGCGCGCTGCCGGCCAGGGCGCGCCGCAACCGCGACAGCGGCGGCGCCACGTCGGGCACCGGCCACTGCGGGCCCTGGCCGAGCGCGGCCGCCAGGGTGGCCTGGGGCACCGGGTGGCGGGCCGCCACCAGCATGGCCAGGGCCTTGGCCGTCTGCGGGAGGAGCTTGCGCGGCACGCCGTCCACCAGGACGCGTACGTCGCCGAGGAGTCTGATATCGAAATGCGCCACTTTCACCGCCGCACCGGTCCCGCCGATCTCGCGCGACGGCCTCCCCCGCAAGGTCATCGCAAGCTTCTCCGGCCACGATGGGGCCGGTGGCGGAGAACGAATGTCCATGAACGTCGCCGACGTTATGTCGTGGGGTGAGTCTGTGGCAAGGACGGCCCGAATTTCCGCGGCCGATCTCGGCGCGCGGCGGCTCGGCGAGCTGCGCCGGGCGGTGCGCGACGAGCGGGCCGCCGCGGCGGCAGAACCCCTGGTGGTCGCGGTGATGGGTGCGCCAGGAGTCGGTAAGGCCTCATTGCTCAATGCCCTTTTCGGCACCGATTTCCCGGTGGGTGGAACGAAAGAACCGCCCGGCCGGCCGGAGCTCCGTGAATCGACCGGAAACACCGGCCATATATTGAAATTTTGGGATATGCCGGGAATGGCGGATTCTTGGGCCGGACGGCCGGCGATGCTGGACGCGCTCATCACCTCCGACGTCGTCGTCTGGGCCTGCCACGCCGACGCCCGGCCCGCCGGGTGCGAGGGGGCCCGGCTGCGCGAGCTGCTCGACTCCGCCGGGCCGGACCACGCGCGGCGCGTCGGTGGCCGGATCGCCGCGGTCCTCACCAAGGCCGACCTGCTGAGCCCACCGCCATGGATCTTCGACGCCCGCGGCCGGCGCGGGTCCTTCGTGCCCGGCCCGGCGCTCGCGGCCCGGCTGGAGCGGCGGGCCGCGCGGGCCGAGCAGGCCCTGCTCGCCCCGCTCGGTGACCTGCTCACCGCCGCCACCTATCCCACCGCCGATCCCGAAGGCCGCCCGGCCGGCATCCTGCCGGCGGATGACGGCCGGCTGCGCGGCGACCGGCACGCCGTCCGCTACCGCGGGCACTTCTCCGGATCCGTGCACGAGCGGTACCGCGACGCCCACCCCGAGCACGCCGACGTCCTCGGCCGCCTGCGCGACGACCACCGGGTCATCCCCTGCTCGGCGCGGTTCCGCTACAACCTGCCGCGCCTGCTGCTCGCCCTGGCGACCCGGGTCACGCCCGCCGCGGTCTTCCGGTTCCAGCGGATGCTGGACGACGCCGCCGCGCTCGCCGAGTTGCCCGCCTCCGCCGTGGCGCGGCACGCCAACCTGGTGCGGTGGGACGGCGAGCGCTGCCGCCCGGCCGTCGCCGGGCCGGCCTGCTGACCCGCCCGCGATGGACGAGGGAAGGCGAGAGTGCGCGGACGTGGTGCCGGCCCAGGGCCGGGACGCGGGCATGGAAGCCGGCCGGGACGCGGGCATGGAGGCGGGCCGGGACGGAGTGGAGGCGGGCCGGGACGGAGGCGTGGACGCGGCCGTGGACGAGGGGGTGGACGAGGACGAGGTGCTCCGGCTGGTCGAGCGGCACCGCCGGGAGGCCACGGCGGAACTGGCCCGGCTGGACGAGGCCGTGCACTACCGGGACGAGGCCGCGATCGAGCACCTCACCCGGTCGGCGGCCGCCCGGATCCTCGGCCTGCCCGCCGGCGAGACGCCCGACGTCGACCCCGCCCTGGTGCGCGCGGTGTGGAACTGGCTCGCCGCGCACTGAACCCGGCCGCCGCCGGTCCGCTGCTCGCCGGTCCGCTGCCCGCGGGTAACGGTTCGCCGCCGGTCCCGATACCGCCCGCCGGAGGGCGTACCACCACCTTGGGTGCTCTGACCTGCGGTGATTCCCGACGCTCACCGTTCCGTAACGGCTGCGTGACCGGTATGTGATCGAATACCGGCCGGCCCGGCGCCGCTCCGCCGCACGCGCACCCCGCAATTATGGAAAGAATGTCTATGTAAACGGTGTGGGACGGCTCGCACGGGGGAGGTGCGCGGCTTTGGGCATGCGCGGAGCGGGCGGCCCGCCGATGAGCCTGGAAGGCGTCGACGACGCGCTGCGCCGGCGCGGCGAGGAGCGCGAACGCGTCGCCGGTGACCTGCTCGACCTCGACGGGCACCAGAGCGTCGCCCTGCTGTCCGGCCTGGCCCTCACCGGGGAGACCGGCCGCCGCTGGGAGCGGGCGCGCGGCCTCATCGCCACCTTGTGGTGGCTCTTCGACGGCTACCGCCGGGTGCTCGACCTCGCCCAGGAGGCCAGGGCCGCCGGCCGGCCCGACCTGGCCCGGCTCACCGCGCTGCTCGCCGGCCCGTCGGTCGAGCTGAAGCCGGAGGACGTCCCGGTCGAGCGGCGCTCGCTGCTGCGCGCCGTCGGCGAGCAGATCACCCTGGACGTCGCGCTGGCCCGGATGGACGAGGCCTACCGCGAGGCCGCCGCCACGGTCGCCGCGGTGGACGCCGCCTGGAGCGAGCTGCTGCCACCGCTGGACCGGGCCGACGCCGCCCGTCGCGCCGCCCGCGACGCCGCCACCGCCCTCGGCGAGCCCGACCCGGTGCTGGACCGGCTGGACGCCGCGGCCGCCCGGCTGCGCGAGCGCGTCACCACCGACCCGCTCGGCTCGGCCGCGCTCGGCCCGGACCTCGCCGCCGCGCTGGCCGCCGCCACCGCCCGGCTGGCCGAACTGGAGCGCGCCGCGCTGCTGCGCGAGGACCTCGCCGCGCGGACCGGCCGGCTGGCCGCGCGCATCGACGAGGTCGCCGCCGCCGAGGCCGAGGCGCGCGCCGTCCGCGACACCGTCCAGCGGAAGATCGTCGCCCCTGGCCTGCCCGAGCCGCCCGCCCAGGCCGCCGCGCTGCGCGACCGGCTCGCCGCGCTCGGCACGGTCGGCGGGCGCTGGCTGGAACTGGCCGAGCGGCTGGCCGCCCTGGAACAGGGCGTCGAGGAGGCCCTGGCCCGCGCCCGGGCCGCCGCCGACTCGGCCGGCGGGCTGATCGGGCGGCGCGACGAGCTTCGCGGGCGCCTGTCGGCCTACCAGGCCAAGGCGTTCCGTCTCGGCCACGCGGAGGACGCCGGGCTCGCCGTGCTCTACGGCGCGGCCCGCGACCTGCTGTGGACGGCACCGTGCGACCTGCGCCGGGCGACCGTGGCGGTCGCCGAATACCAGCGGGCCATCACTCGGATCGGAGCGGCCGGATGACCAAGTGCGCCCAACCCGGATGCGCCGGGACGGTGGTGGAGGGGTACTGCGACCAGTGCGGCATGGCACCCGCCGCCCCGGCGTTCACCGGCGCCCCGCCGGCCGCCGCGCCCTACCCGGCCGCCGCGCCCTACCCGGGCGGCGCGCCGCCCGGCGCCGCCCAGCCCTCCGCCGGCCCCGTTCCGGCGCCCGGCCGCACCGCGTGGCCGTCCGCGCCGGGCGGCCCGCCCGCGGCGCCCCCCGGTGCCGCCTCCGGCCTGACCGCCTGGCCCTCCGCGGCCACCCCGGGCGGTCCGGGCCCCGTCTCGGGCGCGATGACCCGGCCGTCCATCGCCGGCACCGCGGCGACCGCCGCGTCCGGCGCCACCGGGTTCACCAGCGGCTCGCGGCGCAGCAGCAGGTCCCGGCGCGGCATGCTCGGCATGGGCCTGGTCGAGGTGCCGCCGGTGCCCTACCGCGACCCCTCGGCGGTGGTCCTCGCCGACCCTGAGGTGCCCGAGGACCGGCGCTACTGCGGCAACCCCGACTGCGGCAAGCCCGTCGGCCGCCGCCGGGACGGCCGCCCGGGCCGGCCGGAGGGCTACTGCCCGCACTGCGGGCAGCGGTTCTCCTTCACCCCCAAGCTGCGCGCCGGCGACATCGTCGCCGGCCAGTACGAGGTGAAGGGCTGCCTGGCCCACGGCGGCCTCGGCTGGATCTACCTGGCCGCCGACCGCAACCTGGACGGCCGCTGGGTGGTCATGAAGGGCCTGCTGGACACCGGCGACCTGGAGGCGCTCGCCGCGGCCGAGGCCGAACGCCGCTTCCTCACGGCGATGGACCACCCGAACATCGTCAAGATCTTCAACTTCGTGAACCACCCCGACCCGGGCACCGGGTCGCTGGTCGGCTACATCGTGATGGAGTACGTCGGCGGCCAGTCGTTGCAGGAGATGCTCCGCGGGCGGCTGCGCGAGAGCGACAGCCGCCAGGCGCTCCCGCCGGCGCAGGTGATGGCCTACGGGCTGGAGATCCTGCGCGCCTTCGGGTACCTGCACGACCGCGGCATGCTGTACTGCGACCTCAAGCCCGCCAACGTCATCCAGGTCGAGGAGCAGCTCAAGCTCATCGACCTCGGCGCGGTGCGCCGGCTGGACGACCCCGACAGCGCGATCTACGGCACCGTCGGGTACCAGGCCCCGGAGATCGCCGCCCAGGGGCCGTCGATCGCCTCCGACATCTACACCGTCGGCCGGACGCTCGCGGTGCTCAGCGTGCCGTTCAGCCCGGCCAGTGGCGGTTCCGCGGCGCCGATCCCCGACCTCGGCCCGCACTACGAGTCCTACCAGCGGTTGCTGCGCCGGGCCACCGACGCCGATCCGGCGCGGCGGTTCCCCAACGCGGCGGAGATGTCCGAGCAGCTGGTCGGGGTGCTGCGCGAGACCCGGGCCGCCGAGGACGGCGTCCCGCATCCCGCGCCGTCCGGCGTGTTCGGCCCGGAGCGGGCGGCGGTCGGCACCGAGCTCGCCCCGGCCGCCGGCGGCCGGGTGTTCGCCCCGCTGGACCGGCGGGAGGCCACCGCGGCGCTCCCGGTGCCGCTGGTGGAGCCGCTCGACCCGGCCGCGGGGTTCCTGGCGGGCATCACCTCCGGCAACCCCGACGAGCTGATCGCGCTGCTGCAGTCGGTGCCGCCCACGCCGGAGACCAGGCTGGCGCTGATCCGGGTGATGAGCGAGCTCGGCCGGCCGGCGCCCGAGGAGCTGTACACGGCGGTCGCCGCCGAGCTGCCCGGCGACTGGCGGCTGTGGTGGTATCGCGGCGTGTACGAACTCGCCGCCGGCGACCCGGGCACCGCCGTGCGCTACTTCGACGGCCTGTACGGCTGGTTCCCCGGCGAGGCCGCGCCCCGGCTGGCGCTGGCGTTCGCCCTTGAGGCGGCCGGCCAGGGCGCCGAGGCGATCCGCCACCACGCCGCCATCTGGCGCACCGACCGCTCCTACGTCGGTTCCTGCTTCGCGCTGGCCCGCATCCTGCTGGACCAGGGCGACCCGGACGCGGCCACCCGGGTGCTGGACGAGGTGCCGCCCACCTCCATCCACCGGACCGCGGCCCAGGTGGCCGCGGTGGCGGTGACCGTACGCGGCCGGGCGCCCGCCGAGGGGGAACTGGTCGGCGCCGGCGAGCGGCTGCAGGGCCTTCGGCTCGACTCGCGCGACCGGGACGGCCTGGCCTCGGAGGTGCTGGAGAGCGCGCTCGCCCGGTTCGTCACCGGGCGGTCCGCCGGCGGCGGCGGCACCCTGCTCGGCACGCCGCTGAGCGAGCAGGGCGTGCGCGGCGAGCTGGAGCGGGTCTACCGGTCGCTGGCCCGGTCGGCGCGTTCCCCGGAGGAGCGGCACGCCATGATCGGCCGGGCCAACGCGGTGCGCCCGAGGACGCTGTGGTGAGCGCCTGCCCCGCCTGCGGCACCGGGGTGCTGGCCGGCGAGTCGTTCTGCGAGCGGTGCGGGCACGACCTGTCGGCCGCCGTCACCGCCGCCGCCTGCGCGGCCTGCGGCTCGGCCGCCGTCGGCGCCGACGGCTACTGCGAGAACTGCGGCATGCTGCAGCCGTCCGGCCGCGACCATGTCGAGACCGACCTGCCCGGCCTGGCCGGGGTCAGCGACCGCGGCCGCCGGCACAGCCGCAACGAGGACGCCATGGCGCTGGCGGCCGCTCCGGCCGCGCTGCTGGCGGTGGTCTGCGACGGCGTGTCCACCAGTGCCCGGCCGGACGAGGCCTCCCAGGCCGCCGCCGACACCGCGGCCGGCGTGCTGGCCAAGCGGCTCGCCGACGGCGACGACCCGCAGGCGGCCACCCGCCAGGCGGTGCGGGCGGCGGCCGCGGCGGTCGCCGACGCGGCCAGGCCGGGGGAGGACGCCCCCGCGTGCACCTACGTATCCGCCGTGGTCACCGGGCGAAAGGTCACGGTCGGCTGGGTCGGCGACAGCCGCGCGTATTGGCTCGGCACCCATTCCGCGCTGCTCACCGTGGACGACGCCACCCCGGGCACCCACATGCTCACCGCGTGGCTCGGCGCCGACGCCGGCGAGGTGGTGCCGCACGTGCGCACGTTCACCACCGACGGCCCCGGCGCCGTCGTGCTGTGCAGCGACGGCCTGTGGAACTACTACCCCGAGCCGGAGAGCATCGCGGCCAACGCCCTCGGCCAGGCCCCCCTCGCGGCGGCGCGGCACCTGGTGCGGCTGGCGAACGAGGCCGGCGGCCACGACAACATCACCGTCGCGGTCATCCCGTTCGGCCAGGGGGAGCCGGGCGAGACCACGGTGGCATTCCCGAAGGAGAGAAGTGACTGACTTCAGCGTCCGCGTGGACCAGAACAAGTACCTGCCGGCGGGGAGCCAGGAGGTGCACGCGATCGTCACCGTCGAGGCGAGCGGGGCGCCCGAGCGGGCGCCGGCCGCCGAGGCCGCCGAAGTGATCATCGTGGACACGTCCGGCTCCATGTCCTACGGGAAGATCAACGACGCGCGCAAGGCCGCGCAAACCGCGGTGGACACGCTGCGCGACGGCGTCTACTTCGCGGTGATCGCCGGCAACCACCAGGCCGAGGTGATCTTCCCGCACTACGGGCGGCTGGCACCGGCCGACCCCGAGAGCCGGCAGGCGGCCAAGCAGGCCATCGCCGGGCTGCGCGCCGACGGCGGCACCGCCATGGGCCGCTGGCTGCGCCGCGCCGCCGACCTGTTCAGCGCGCACGAGGGGGCCCGCCCCGGCGCCATCCGGCACGCCATCCTGCTGACCGACGGCAAGAACGAGCACGAGCCGGCCCCCGAGTTCGACGCCAACCTCGCCTACTGTGCGGGCAAGTTCGTCTGCGACTGCCGCGGCGTCGGCACCGACTGGGTGGTCGCCGAGGTGCGCCGGATCGGCTCCACGCTGCTCGGCAGCGTGATGGACGTGCGCCGCCCGGAGGACCTCGCCGACGACTTCCGGGCGATGACCGAGGCGGCGATGGGCAAGACCGTCGCCGACGTCGCGCTGCGGCTGTGGACGCCGCGCGCGGCCACGCTGAACTTCGTCAAGCAGGTGTCCCCGGCCCTGGAGGACCTGACCGGCCGCCGCACCCCCGTCGACGAGCTCAGCGGCGACTACCCGACCGGCAGCTGGGGCGCGGAGTCCCGCGAGTACCACATCAGCATCCAGGTGCCCCCCGGGCAGGTCGGCCAGGAGATGCGCGCCGGCCTGGTCAAGCTGGTCGCCCCGGCCACCGGCGAGGTGTACGGCTCGGGCAACGTCCTGGCGCAGTGGAGCGACGACCCGGTCCAGTCCACCCGCATCAACCCGCGGGTCGCCCACTACACCGGCCAGCAGGAGCTGGCCGAGCTGATCCAGGAGGGCCTGCAGGCCCGCAACGACGGCGACGTGGAGACCGCGACCGCCCGGCTCGGCCGGGCCCGCGGCATCGCCGAGCGGGCCGGCAACGACGAGACCGCCCGGCTGCTGGCCAAGGTGGTCGAGGTCGACCCCGAGACCGGGACCGCCCGGCTCAAGCGGGTCGTCGACAAGGCCGACGAGATCGCGCTGGACACCCGCTCGGTCCGCACCGTCCGCATGCGCAAGGACCCGGAGGGCTGATGATGGCCACCTGCCCGCAGGGCCACGAATCCGCCGACGAGGAGTACTGCGACATCTGCGGCGCGCTGATGTCCGGCGCCGCCGCCCCGGCACCGGGCGGTTCCGGCCAGGCCGGCGCCCCGGCCGGGTCCGGGCCGGCGCCCGCCGAGGCGGGGCCGGACGGTCCGTGCCCCGACTGCGGCGCGCCGCGCACCGGCCGCTTCTGCGAGACCTGCGGCTACGACTTCGTTCTCGGCGGCGGCCGGCCGTCCCCGCCGCAGGAGCGGCCCGCCGCCCCCGCCGCGCCCGCCGCGCCGGGCGGGACCACCGGATCCTGGCGGCCTGCCGAGCCCTGGCGGCCCGCCGCCCCGGTGCCCCCCGCCGCGCCGATCGCCGCCGAGACCCCCGCCGTCCCGCTGCCCACCCCGTACCCCGCCGCGCCGCCCGTCGCCCCGGACGGCGCGCCGTCCGCCGCGCCGTCCGGTCAGCCCGCCGCGCCGGCCGCCGGCTGGACCGCCGTGATCGAGGCCGACCGGGCCCACTACGACGAGATGGTCGGCCAGGGCGGCCCGGACGCCGCCGCGGTGGCGTTCCCGCCGTACTGCCCGCCGCGCTCGGTCCCGCTCACCGGCGCCCAGGTGCGCATCGGCCGGCACAGCCGGTCCCGGTCGCTGCGCCCGGAGATCGACCTGTCCGGCCCGCCGGAGGACCCCGGGGTCTCCCATCTGCACGCGGTGCTGCTGGCCGGCCCGGACGGCGGGTGGTCGCTGGTCGACCCCGGGTCGGCCAACGGCACCCTGGTCGACGGCGAGCCGGCCGAGGTCAACGTCCCGGTCCCGCTGGCCGACGGCGCCCGCGTGCATCTCGGCGCGTGGACGCTCATCACCGTGCGGAAGGCGGCGTCGTGACCGTCCAGGCCCCCGCTCCCGCCGCCCCGGCGCCCGCCGCCGCCGCCCCGCCCGCCGCGCCGCGCCGCCGGGTGCGGACCGTGCCCGGGTGGATCCGCCTGCTGGTGACCGTGGTCGTGGTCGCCGCCGCCGCCCTGTTCGCGGCGGTCACCGTCTCCATCGGCCACGCCCGCGACGGCCTGCGCTCCATCGGCCACACCGCGGGCCCGCAGGTGGTCGCCACCGCCGACCTGTACTTCGCGCTCAGCGACATGGACGCCCAGGTCGCCAACCTGCTGCTCACCGGCCGCCAGAGCGGCGGCCGGCAGGCGATGCTCGACCGGTACGAGGAGCGCCGCTCGCAGGCCGACCGGGCCGTGCTGGAGGCGGCCGACCTGGCCGGCGACGACGCGACCGGGCGGATGACCGTGCGCGCCGTGCTCGACGGGCTCGGCCGCTACGAGCGCCTCGCCGAGCGCGCCCTGGTGCTCGCCGAGCGCGCCCCGGCCGGGGACGGGCCGCCGCCGGCCGCGGTGCTGGAGGTCTACCGCCAGGCCACCGATTTGATGCGGCTGGACCTGCTGCCCAAGGCCTACAACCTGACCCTGGACAGCGGCACCATCGTCCGGCGCTCCTACCTGGCCGAGCTGTCGGCGGTGCGGGCCGGCCGGGTGTGGGTCGCGGTCACCGGCCTGCTCGCGCTGGCCGCGCTGGTCGCGCTGCAGGTGTACCTGAGCCGCCGGTTCCGCCGCACCCTCAACCTGCCGGTGCTGGCCGCCACGGTCGTCGCCGCCGGGCTGGCGGTGGCCGCGGTGGTCGTGCTGCAGCGGGAGGCCGGCGCGCTGGCCCGCGCCAAGGAGGACGGCTTCAACTCCGTCCTCGCCTTGTCGCGGGCCCGCGCCATCGGCAACACCCTGCACGGCGACCAGAGCCGCTACCTGCTGGACCCGCAGCGGGCCGACACCTACGAGCAGGTGTATCTGGACAAGTCGCAGGCCGTCTTCTACCTGCCGGCCGGCAACCTGGACAAGTACTACGCCGCCGTGGACCGCGGCGTGGCCGGCTACCCCGGCCGGGCCGACTTCCTGGGGTTCTACGGCTCGGAGGCCGCGCACGTCACCCTGCCGGGCCAGCGCGAGTCGATCAGCGAGACGCTGAAGCTCTACCAGGCCTTCCAGCAGGCCGACCGCCGGCTGCGCCAGGCCGCGGCCGGCGGCGACCGGCAGGCCGCGGTCGCCCAGGCCATGGGCCCGGCCTTCGCCTCCTACGACGACGCGCTGGTCCGGCTCACCGGCCTGCATCGCACCGCGTTCGACGCCGCGGTGGCCGAGGGCGACGCCGCGCTGCGCGGCTGGGAGTGGGTGCCTCCGGCGGCCGCGCTGGCCGCCGTCCTGCTGGTGCTGATCGGGGTCCGGCCCCGGCTCGCCGAGTACCGCTGAAGGGAACGGGTCAATGCTCACGCTCCTTCGCGCCGGCCGGCCGCGCCGCGCCCGGCGCCGTGCCGGGCGGGTCGCCGCCGTGGCGCTCGCCGTGGCGGCGGTGCTGCCCGCGGCCACCTCCTGCGCCGCCGGCACCTCGATCCTGGACGGGGATTCGCTGGTCATCGGGGTCAAACCCGACCAGCCGGGTCTCGGAGTCCGCGACGCGTCCGGCAAGTTCACCGGGTTCGACGTCGACGTGGCCACCTACGTGGCCGGCAAGCTCGGCAAGACCGCCAGGTTCGTCGCCGCGCCGTCCGCCACCCGCGAGGCGATGATCATGCAGGGTCGGGTGGACCTGGTCTTCGCCACCTACTCGATCACCCCCGAGCGCAAGACCAAGGTCTCCTTCGGGGGGCCGTACTACGTGGCCCACCAGGACACGCTGGTCCGGTCGGGGGAGAGCGGCGTGTCGAACGTCCGCGATCTGCGCGGCCGGCGGCTGTGCCAGGTCACCGGCTCCAACTCCTGGCGGCGGGTGAAGGAGGAGCGCAAGATCCCGGTGGAGCTGGTCCAGTCGGCCTCCTACAGCGAGTGCGTCCGGGACCTGAAGGAGGACCGGGTGGACGCGGTGTCCACCGACGACCTGATCCTGGCCGGCTTCGCCACCGCGGGCACCAAGATCGTGAACGCGCCGTTCAGTGACGAGCGGTACGGCGTCGGCATCCGCAGCGGTGACATCGACGGCTGCGAGGCGGTGAACAAGGCGATCACCGAGATGTACCAGGACGGCACCGCCCGGCGCCTGCTGCGCAAATGGTTCGCCGAGTCGGGGCTGGCCCTCAACTTCGCCGTCCCGCAGTTCGAGGGCTGCGGCTGACCGCCCGGGGCCGCCCGGTCGCCGTCCCGGTTGCCGCCCGGCACCGGGGGCCGGTATGAAGGCGGGATGTCCAGCCCGCAGACCGGCGCCGCGCCGCGCCGGCGCATCCCGTACGGCCCGCACCCCGACCAGTGGGGCGAGCTGTGGCCGCCGGCCCCGGCCGGCGGCCCGCCGCCGGTGGCCGTCCTGGTGCACGGCGGCTACTGGCGGTCGGTCTGGGAGGCCGGCCTGATGGACGCGCTGGCCGCCGACCTGGCCGGCCGCGGCTTCGCCGCCTGGAGCCTGGAGTACCGCCGGCCGGACCGGCACGGCTGGGCGGCGACCACCGCCGACGTGGCCGCCGGGCTGGCGGCGGTGGCCGCCCTGCCGGGGGTGGACCGCGGCCGGGTCGCGGTCGTCGGCCACTCGGCCGGCGGGCAGCTCGCGCTGCGCGCCGCCGCCGATGACGGGCGGGTCGCGCTCGCGGTATCGCTGGCCGGCGTGCTGGACCTGGTGGAGGCGCACCGGCACGGCCTCGGCTCCGGGGCGGTCGCCGCCGCCCTCGGCGGCGATCCGGAGTCGCTCCCGCAGGTGTACGCCGCCGCCGACCCGATGGCCCGGCTGCCCCTCGGCGTGCCGCAGCTGATCGTGCAGTGCACCGAGGACGATCCCGGGCTGGTGGCGGTCAACCGCGGCTACGCCCGGGCGGCCGGCGCGGAGGCGACCTACCTGGAGCGGCCCGGCGACCACTTCGCGGTGATCGACCCGGCGACCCCCGTCTGGCGCGAGGTCGCCGCCGAGCTCGCCGCCCGGCTCGGCCCCCCGGCCGGGCCACCGGTCAGCCCTCCGCCATCGGGCTGAGCGCCCGCCACGGCATCGGGCTGGACAGCATCATCATGCTGGACGGCTGGCCGTGCGGCGCCAGCCGGTCGATCAGATCCTCGAAGGCCGGCATCGAGGTGGTGGCCACCCGCAGCAGGCAGCAGGTGTCCCCGGTCACCCGGTGCACCTCCACGATCTCCGGCCAGGCCAGCACCGCCCGGTCACGCAGCACGCAGCGGGCCCCGTAGCACGACATGCGGATCAGCGCGGCGACCGTGCGGCCCGCGCGCGCCAGGTCCACCCGGGCATGGTAGCCGGCGATGACCCCGGCCTCCTCCAGGCGCCGCACCCGCTCGGCCACCGCCGGCGCCGACAGGTGCACCCTGCGGGAGAGCTCGCTGTAGGACAGCCGGGCGTCCGCCTGCAACTCGCCCAGCAGTGCCCAGTCCATCGCGTCCATCGCGTCCCTCCCTCACGCTGCGTCATCCCCGAACCGGTACCGCCCGCACACCTCGCGTCCGGCAAGCGAACCGGGCGGATCACCTTGCGTTCATCCTTTCACCACCCGCCCCGGCCCGGCGACGATGGGGTGGGACACCGAGAGGCGGAGATGACCAGCAGACGGCGGGCGGCAGGCGCCCGGATACGGCCCGGCGGCGCCCGGCAGCGGGCGATCCGGACGGCGGCGAACCGGGGCGCGCCCACGCTCGACTTCCCGGCGCAGACCCCCTACGACGAGTACGTGGGCGCCGAGACGCTGCACCGGCTGCAGCGCACGGTGACCGACATCCCGGAGGAACGCGCCTTCCTGGTCACCACGCAGATCATGGAGCTGTACTTCGGGCTGCTGCGCGCCGAGTGGCTGCTCGTCCAGCGCCTGCTGGACGGCGGCGACGCGGCCGGGGCCACCGCGGTGCTGTCCCGCAGCACCCGCTACTTCGACGGGCTGAACGCCGCCTGGGGGGCGCTCGGCTGGATGACGCCGGCGCAGTTCAACTCCTTCCGCGACGACCTCGGCGAGGGCTCGGGGTTCCAGTCGGCCATGTACCGGCACCTGGAGTTCCTGCTGGGCAACAAGTCGGCGGCGCTGGTCCGGCCGCACCGCCGCAGCCCGCGGGTGCACGGCGAGCTGCTGGCCGCGCTGGACCGGCCCAGCCTGTACGACAGCGTGCTCGCCCTGCTCGCCCGGCGCGGCCTGGCCGTCCCGCCGCCCGGCGACCCGCGCGCCGAGTACGTGCCGAGCCAGGCGGTCGAGGACGCCTGGGTGGAGATCTACGCCCGCGGCCCCGGCGACGACCTGCACGACCTCGGCGAGGCCCTCACCGACGTCTCCGAGCGCTTCACCGACTGGCGCTACCGCCACCTGATGTCCGTGCGGCGCACCATGGGCGCCAAACCGGGCACCGGCGGCTCCAGCGGGGTGAGCTGGCTGGAGCGCAGCCTGCGCCGCGAGGTGTTCCCCGAGCTGTGGTCGGCCCGCACCCGCATGTGATCACCCGGCGCGGCCGCACGGGGTAGGACGGCCGATCGGCGGGGTAGGGAAGCGCGGGTGAACACCACCGAAGACGACCCGGCGGCCGGCGCGGTCACCGCCGACCTGCGGCTGCGCGTCAACGACCGGTCCCGCCCGGTCTGCGTCGACACCCGCGAGACCCTGCTGGACACCCTGCGCGAGCGGCTGGACCTGACCGGCGCCAAGAAGGGCTGCGACCACGGCCAGTGCGGCGCCTGCACCGTCCTGCTGGACGGCCGGCGGGTGAAGTCCTGCCTCGTGCTCACCGTCACCGCCGACGACCGCGAGATCACCACCGTGGAAGGGCTCGCCCGCGACGGCGGGCTCCACCCGCTGCAGGAGGCCTTCGTCGCCAACGACGCCCTGCAGTGCGGATACTGCACCCCAGGCCAGCTCTGCTCGGCGCTCGGCATGCTCGCCGAGGCCGCCCAGGGGTGGCCGAGCGCGGTCACCCCGACCGACGCCGGCGACGGAGAGGTGCGGCTGGACGAGGCGGAGATCCGCGAGCGGATGAGCGGCAACCTGTGCCGCTGCGGCGCCTACCGCGGCATGGTCGAGGCCATCGGCGAGGTGGCCCGGTGAGGCCGTTCACCTACGTGCGGCCCGGCGACGCGGCGGAGGCGGTGGCCGCGGCCGCCGCGCCGGACGCCGCCTACCTCGGCGGCGGCACCAACCTGGTGGACCTGATGCGGCTCGGCGTCGCCACCCCGGGCACGCTGGTGGACGTCACCCGGGTGGCCGGCGACGAGATCGAGGAGCTGCCCGGCGGCGAGGTGCGGGTCGGCGCGGCGGTCCGTAACGCCGACCTGGCCGGCCACCCGCTGATCCGGCGCCGCTACCCGATGCTCGCCCAGGCCGTGGTGGCCGGCGCGTCGGGGCAGATCCGCAACATGGCCACCGTGGCCGGCAACCTGCTCCAGCGCACCCGCTGCCCCTACTTCCAGGACGTGACCAAACCCTGCAACAAGCGGAACCCCGGCTCCGGCTGCCCGGCCCGGGACGGCGAGCACCGCGACCTGGCCGTTCTCGGCCATTCCGCCGCCTGCGTGGCGACCCATCCCTCCGACATGGCCGTCGCCATGGCCGCGCTCGGCGCGGTCGTGCACGTGGCGGGCGCCGACGGCCCGCGCGCCCTGCCGCTGCCCGGCCTGCACCGGCTGCCCGGCGACCACCCCGAACGCGACACCCTGCTGCGCCCCGGCGACCTGATCACCGCGGTCGACCTGCCCGTGCTGCCCATGGCCGCCCGCTCCCGCTATCGCAAGGTGCGCGACCGGGCCTCGTTCGCGTTCGCGGTGGTGTCGGTGGCCGCCGCGCTGGAGGTGGACCACGGCTCCGGCGGCCCGGTGGTGCGGGACTGCCGGCTGGCCCTCGGCGGGGTGGCGCACACCCCGTGGCGCGCCGAGGCGGCCGAGACCGCGCTGCGCGGCGGGCCCGCCACCGAGGAGGCGTTCGCCCGGGCGGCCGGCGCCGAGCTGGCCGCCGCCCGCCCGCTGCCGGGCAACGCCTTCAAGGTGCCCCTCGCCCGCAATCTCATCGTCCGCACGCTGGCCGGCCTGGTGGAGGGATCATCATGACAACGACCGCCGCCCCCGCCGTCGGCTCGGCCCTGCCCCGGGTCGACGGCCTGGACAAGGTCACCGGGCGCGCCCGGTACGCCTTCGAGCACACCCCGCGCGACGCGCTGTACGCCGCCCCCGTGCAGGCGACCATCGCCCGCGGCGAGGTCGACCGGGTGGACGCCACCGAGGCGCTGCGGCGGCCCGGCGTCGTCGCGGTCGTCTGGCACGCCAACGCGCCCCGGCTGGCGCCCGCCGACGACGCCGAGCTGGCCGTGCTGCAGTCGCCCCGGGTGGCCTACCGGGGCCAGTACGTCGCGGTGGTGCTGGCCGAGACCCCGCACGAGGCGCGCGAGGCGGCCCGGCTGCTGCACGTGGAGTACACCGCCGAGCCGCACGACGTCGAGCTGCGCGCCGACCACCCCAAGATGTACCGCCCGGCGCAGGTCAACGCGGGCTACGCCACCGACGAGGAGCACGGTGACCCGGACGCGGCGCTGGCGGCCGCCCCGGTGGTGGTGGACGCCACCTACACCACGCCGGCCGAGCACAACAACCCGATGGAGCCGCACGCCACCGTCGCCGAGTGGCATTCCGGCGGGCTGGTCCTGCACGACTCCACCCAGGGCGCGTCGGCGCTGCGCCGCACGCTGGCGGCGCTGTTCGGCATGCCGCCCGAGCAGGTGCGCGTCATCGCCCGGCATGTCGGCGGCGGCTTCGGCTCCAAGGGGCGCGCCCATCCGCACGTGGTGCTGGCCGCGCTGGCCGCCAAGCAGGTGGGCCGGCCGGTCAAGCTCGCGGTGACCCGGCAACAGATGTTCGCGGTCACCGGCTACCGCACCCCCACCGTGCAGCGGGTCCGGCTGGGCGCCGAACCCGACGGGCGGCTGGCCGCCATCGTGCACGAGGCGTTCGAGCAGAGCTCCACCATCGCCGAGTTCGCCGAGCAGACCACCGTGCCGACCCGCATGATGTACGCCGCGCCGCACCGGCGCACCTGCCACCGGCTGGTCCGGCTGGACGTGCCCACCCCGTCGTGGATGCGGGCGCCGGGCGAGACGCCCGGCATGTTCGCGCTGGAGTCGGCCATGGACGAGCTGGCCGCCGCGTGCGGTGTCGACCCGGTGGAACTGCGGGTGCGCAACGAGCCCGCCACCGATCCGGCGACCGGCCTGCCGTTCAGCTCGCGCAACCTCGTCGCCTGCCTGCGGGAGGGCGCGCGCCGGTTCGGCTGGGCCGGCCGCGACCCGCGGCCGGGGGTCCGCCGCGAGGGCCGGCTGCTGGTCGGCACCGGGGTGGCCGCCTCCACCTACCCCGCCTACCGGGCACCCTCGGCGGCGTCGGTCACCGCCGGCCCGGACGGCGACTTCGTGGTGCGCATCGCCGCGACCGACATCGGCACCGGCGCCCGCACGGCGCTCACCCAGATCGCCGCGGACGCGCTCGGCACCGCTCCGGGCCGGGTGCGGCTGGAGATCGGCGACAGCGATCTGCCGCGGGCCACCGTGGCCGGCGGGTCGATGGGCACCGCCTCCTGGGGCACCGCCGTGGTGCGGGCCTGCCACGCGCTGGTCGCCGAGCTCGACCGGCACGCCGGCCGGGTGCCGGCCGGCGGCCTCACCGCCGAGGCCGACACCGGCGAGGAGATCCGCGGCCAGGAGAAGCTCGCCCGGCACGCCTTCGGGGCCCAGTTCGCCGAGGTGGCGGTGGACGCCGACACCGGCGAGACCCGGGTGCGGCGGCTGCTCGGCGTGTTCGCCGCCGGCCGCATCATCAACCCGGTGACCGCTCGCTCGCAGTTCCTCGGCGGGATGACGATGGGCCTGTCGATGGCGCTGCTGGAGGAGAGCGTCATGGACCGCGAGTTCGGTGACTACCTCAACCACGACCTGGCGCAGTACCACCTGGCGGCGCACGCCGACGTTCCCGACGTGCAGGCGTGCTGGGTGGCCGAGGACGACCCGCACCTGAACCCGATGGGATCCAAGGGCATCGGCGAGATCGGCATCGTGGGCACCGCGGCCGCGATCGCCAACGCCGTGCACCACGCCACCGGCGTGCGGGTGCGGGACCTGCCGATCCGGCTGGAGCGGCTGCTGGAGCACCTGCCGTGATCCCGGGACCCGCCACCGGACCCCGCAGGGACGCCAAGGGACGTGAAGGGACCCCGCCGACATCGGGGACGTGCGAGGGACGTGAAGGGACGCCGCCGGACCACCCGGGAGACGCCTGGGCACGCGCCCGGGGGGCGCGCGGTCCGGCGCCGGGTCAGGCGTCCTCCCATAACACCGGCCGGGCCGCGTGCGGCTGCCGGACGGTGCCGCTGCGGTCGGCCAGGGCGAGCGCCTTGAGCAGCAGCGGATGGCCGTCGCCCAGCGCCGGGCGGCCGTGCGCCAGCGGCGTGCGGTCCAGCAGCGGGTCCAGCAGCCCGTCCAGCCCCTCCGGGCGGCCGGCGGCGAAGCACCGCGCCGCCTGGTCATAGCGGGCGGCCAGCAGCAGCGGGTGCCGGGGGTCCAGCTCCACCCCGGCCAGCGCGGCGCGGGCGGCCTCGGCGGCCGCGCCGTCGCCGCGTGCCTCGGCGCACCGGGCCGCCAGCAGCAGGGTCCGCGCCCGGCCGGGCGGGTCGCCGCCGCCCTCCTCGGCCGCGGCCACCGACGCCAGCAGCGCGGCGGCCCCGGCCGGGTCGCCGTCGCGCAGCCGGACCTCGGCCAGCGCCCGCCGCGCCGACCTGGCCAGCGCGTCGGCGGGCGCCCCGGCCAGCAGGGCGTCCAGCTCCGCCAGCGCGCCCAGCGCCGCCGGGACGTCGTCATCCATCGCCATGGCCAGGGCGTGCGCCACCCTGGCCTCGCCCCACAGCCGGAACGACACCTCCCGGCCGAACCAGTCCGACAGCACCGGGGCACGTTCCAACATGCGCGCCGCCGCCGCCGGGTCGCGCAGCACCAGCTCCGCCTGCGCCGCGCGCACGACGTCGTGGTTGGGCCAGTAGGCGTCCGGGCGGAGCACCTCCGCCCGCCGGCGGGCGGCCTCCTGCAGCACGTGCCGGGCCTCGACCGGCTGCCCGGCGGCCAGCAGCGCCTCGCCGAGCGCGACCCGGGCCGCGACCACGTTGATGTCCCCGGGGTCGCCCAGGCGGGCCCGCCGGTCGGCCGCCACCCGCTCGGCGAGCCGCAGCCCGTCGGTGACCCGGCCGCACCGGGTGGCCGCGCGGGCGGCGGCCAGCTCGGTCAGCGTGTGGCGCCGCCACCCGTGAGAGGCCCCGCCCGGGTCCGCGTCGGTGGCCCGGGCGGTCCGGGCCTGCTCCAGCAGCCGCGCCCCCTCCACCGGCCGGCCCGCCTCCACCAGCGCCTCGCCCAGGTTGTGCCAGGCCCGCGCGAGGCAGGAGGCGTTCTCCGGATCGCCCGCCGCGATCTCCTCGGCGATCTGAAGGCCGGCCGCGAACGAGCGCCGGGCGCCGTCGGCGTCGCCGAACCGCAGCAGCGCCAGCCCGTGGCGGCCGAGCGCCTCGCACCGGGCGCGCGGCGCGGCGGCGGGCGGGCCGTCGAGCAGCCGGCACAGCCGGGCGGCCTCCCGGGCGGCCCGGGCCATCAGCACGCCGGTGCCGAGCAGGGCGCGCAGCACCTGGTCCTGGGCGGCCGCCTCGGCGGTGGTGTCCTCACCGGAGCGCAGCGCGACGTCGCGGGCCCGCTCGGCGACGTCCAGGTCACCGAGCCAGGTGCCGGCCAGCGGCACCAGGTGCCGCTCGTACCAGTGGGCGCCGAGGGCCGCGGCCTGCCGGTCCACCGGGCCGTCGGGGTCGTCCGACAGCGCGTCGAAGGCCAGGTCGGACAGCCGGTCGGCGCAGGTGGTCACCCAGCCGGGCGGGGCGGGGCAGACCGCCTCGGTGGCCGCGGCGATCGCCGGGGCCAGGTGGTCGGCGTAGGCCACCATCCGGCCGGCCCAGCCGGCGGCCGCGACCCGCCCCATCACGGTGTCCGGCCAGGCCGGCGGACCGGCCGGCCCGGACTGGCGCTTCTCGGAGGTGGCGATGTCCCCGATGCCGAGCTGGACCTGCTGGGTGAGGAAGGACTCGGCGCGGTGAAAGCGCGCCACCAGCAGCAGGGCCTCGGTGACCAGGTCGCGCGCCTCCACCAGGCTGCCGGGCGCCGGCGGCCGCTCGGGCACGACGTGCCGCTCGGCGAACCGGGCGAAGGCGTGCCGCAGGGCCAGGGAGACCAGGACGCGACGGCTCTTGACCTCGTTGTACAGCCACACCGCGCTGCGGCGGCCGCTCTGCCCCTCCCGCGACAGCCGGACCGCCGCGGCGACGTCCTCGGCCCGGACCAGGTGGTAGTCGGTGCGGCGCAGGACCTCCGCCGCCGCCTCGCCGATCGCCGCTAGCCGTCTGTCTTGGGCCGACACCGTGCAGGCCTCCTCGGTCCGTCGCCTGGTGCCCCGTTTCAGCGGCAGAAGCCGTATTGATCTCCAAAGCATATATCTCGCGGCGGGCCCCGGTGCCGGTCGGCCGTCCCCTCGCCGAGCCCGTCCGCCGCGCCTCCCCGGCATCGCCCCTCACCACGCTCGGTCACCGTGGTCTCTTCTGAGGTCGTCGACCGCGGTCTCACCGAGGTCCCGCGCCGGGCGGAGCGGCGCCGGGGACACGGGCCAGGACGACGGCGAAGTCACCGGCCGGGTCGGTGTACCACCGGGTCACCGCGAAACCGGCACGGCACAGCTCACCGGTCAGCCCGCGCCGGTCGAACTTGGCGCTGATCTCGGTGCGCATCTCCTCGCCGGCCCGGAAGGCGACCCGCAGGGCCAGGGCCGGCAGCCGCACCCGCATCGCGCGGGCGGCCCGCAGCCGCATCTCGATGCGGTGCCGCCGGGTGTCGTACCGCGCGACGTGGTCGAACGCCTCGGGCTCGAAGTCCGCGCCGAGCTCCTGGTTCAGCACGCGCAGCACGTTGCGGTTGAACGCGGCGGTGACCCCCGCGGCGTCGTCGTAGGCCGCGACCAGCCGCGCGGGGTCCTTGACCAGGTCCGCGCCGAGCAGCAGGCCGTCACCGGGGGCGAGGGTGCCGCGCAGCGCGGCCAGGAACGCCGCCCGGGGCGCCTCGTCCAGGTTGCCGACGGTGCCGCCGAGGAAGGCGACCAGCCGGCGGCCCAGGCGCGGCAGCCGGGCCAGGTGACGCTCGAAGTCGGCGCACACCGCCCACACCGCGATCGAGGGGTGCGCGGCCGCGATCCGCCCGGCCGCGGCCGAAAGGGTGACCGCGTCCACGTCGACCGGCGAGTACGCCCGCAGCGTCCCCGCCGCCTCCAGCGCGGCCAGCAGCACGCCGGTCTTCTCGCTGGTGCCCGACCCCAGCTCCACCAGGGTCTCCGCCCCGCTCAGCCGGGCGATCTCGGTGGCGGCCCCCCGCAGGATGGCCGCCTCGCGCCGCGCGGGATAGTACTCCGGCAGCCGGGTGATGCGGGTGTACAGCTCGCTGCCCGCCGCGTCGTAGAACCACTTGGGCGGCAGCCGCTTGGGCTCGGCGGTCAGCCCGGCGCGCGCGTCGCGGGCCAGGGCACGGCGCAGGTACCGCGCGCCGAGGTGGTCGACGGTGCACAGGAATGGCAGCGGGATCTGGGTGACGGACACGCGGGCCTCCCCAGTGGTGCGGGCCTTCGGGTGGTGGGCCGGGGACGGCGGGCCGCCCCGGCGGGGTCACAGCGGGGTCACAGCGGGGTCACAGCGGGTCCAGGCGGATCCCGTCGGGGGTGGCGAGCAGCAGGTGCCGGTCGGGGACGGGTTCCCAGCCGGGCCGGTCGTCCAGCGGCTCGCTGGCGATCACCACCCCCTCGTCCAGGTGCACGAACAGCGTCTCCCGCCACGCGGTGGCCGCGACGGCGCCACCGTCGGCGACCAGCAGGTTGAGCCGGGCCGCCGGGTCGGCCGCGCCGGCGCCGGCCACCACCTCGGCGACCGCGCCGTCCAGCGGGAACCCCGCGCCGAGCCGGGCGAACACCGCCGCGGCCAGCCACGCCGAGTCGCAGGCGCTCTCGGGCTCCCGGCCGGCCGCGAGCGGCCGGACCGCGCGGCGGGCCACCCGCCCGTTGTGGCTGAGCAGCCAGCGGCCCTCGGCGAACGGCGCGGTCGCCGACTCCTCGACCGGCATGCCGGGGCTCGCCGACCGGACCGCCGCCAGCAGGCAGGTCGACACCGCGACATCGGCCAGCCCGGGCAGGTTGGCGTCCGCCCAGATCGGGCCGGTCCGGCGGTAGCGCACCGGGCCGGCGCGCCGCTCGTCGTACCAGCCGGCGCCGAAGCCGTCGGCGTTGACCGTGCCGCAGCGCTGCAGGCGCGGCGCGAAAGCCAGCCGGTGCAGGCCGCCGCTCTCCGGACCGCTCTCCGGACCGCGCACCGGACCGCGCACCAGGCCGCTCTCCGGGCCGCTCTCCCCACCGCGGACCGAGCCGCCCGCCGGGCCGAGCAGCGTGGCGAGCGAGCGGGCCGCGCCGAGCCAGGCGGCGTGGCGGCACATCAGCACTCCTCCGGGCCGGCGGCGCGCGCGGTCCGGAACCCGGCGAAGATCTGCCGCCGCACCGGCAGGTCCCAGTTGCGGAAGGTGGTGCGGACGGCGTCGGGGTGGGTGGCCCACGAGCCGCCGCGCAGCACCCGATGGGTACGGCCGAAGAAGACCTCGCTGTACTCGCGGTAGGGGAAGGCGCGGAACCCGGGATAGGGCCGGAACCAGGAGGACGTCCACTCCCACACGTCGCCGATCATCTGCTCGGCGCCGCACGGGCTCGCCCCCGCCGGGTAGGCGCCGGCCGGCGCCGGGCGGGCGGCCCGGTGGCCGAGGCCGGCGTGCTGCGGCCCCGGCGGGCCGTCGCCCCACGGGTACAGCAGGGCCCGGCCCGCGGCGCGGTCCCAGCCGCACGCCTTCTCCCATTCCGCCTCGGTCGGCAGCCGGCGGCCGGCCCACCGGGCGTAGGCGTCCGCCTCGTACCAGCTGACGTGCTGGACCGGCTCCTCCGGCGGCACCGGCTCGGTGCGCCCGAACCTGGTACGCCACCACCGGCCGCCGTCCCGGGTCCAGAACAGCGGGGCGGTCACCTCCCCTTCCCGCCGCCACCGGTACCCGGCCGGGTCCCACCAGCGCGGGTCGGTGTAGCCGCCGTCCGCGACGAACTCGGCGAACCGCTCGTTGGTGACCGGCAGCCGGTCGATCCAGAACGCCGGCACCTCCACCAGGTGGGCGGGCCGCTCGTTGTCGTAGGCCCACGGCAGGGCGTCGGTGCCGGCCAGGAACGGCCCGCCCGGCACCAGCACCTCCGCCGGGCCGCCCGACCGGCCCGGCGGCGGCTCGCCGTCGCGCACCAGCCCGGCCCGGCCGGACAGCTGCAGGGTGGCCAGCATGGTCTCGCCGTGCTGGTGCTCGTGCTGCACGGCCAGCCCGAAGGCGAAACCGCCGGCCCGCAGCGGGTCCGGCGCGCCGAGGTCGGCGGCGTCCAGCACGTCCAGCACCCGGCCGCGCACGCCGGAGATGTAGGCCCGCGCCTCGCGCGGGGTCAGCAGCGGCAGCCCGGCCCGCTCGGCGCGGGGATGGGCGAACGCGTCGTACATCTGGTCGATCTCCGGGCGCAGCGGCTCGATCCCGCCGAGCGCGCGCAGCACCCAGAGCTCCTCGTAGTTGCCGACGTGCGCCAGGTCCCACACCAGCGGGGACATCAGCCGCGAGTGCCGGCGCACCAGCACCGCGTCGTCGGCGTCGGTGTAGGTGAGCGACCGGTCGCGCACCTCGCGCAGCGCGGCGGCGATCCGCTCCTTCAGGTCGGTCATCTGCGTCCTCCAGCCTCCGGGCCGGGCAAGGGCGGGACGGGGGGAGCGGGCGGGCGTCAGGCGGTGGGGAGAGCGGGGACGGCACGCCCCCGGGTCAGGCGGGCACCTCCTCCCCGGTCTGGAACGCGGCGGCGGGGCCGGCGGCGGCCCGGTCCAGCACGTCCACGGCGGGGGAGCGGCCGGTGCAGACGTGCCGGGCCGCGTACGCCTCGACCTCGGCCGCCAACCGGGTGTCGCAGCCGAGCCGGGGCAGCGCCGCCAGGGCGGCCCCGAAGCACTCCTCGGCGGCCCGGCGCAACCCGTCGTCGGCCAGGCCGGACCGGGCGGCCTGCCACCAGCGCCCGGCCAGCGGCGCGGCCGCGGCCAGCGCGGCGTCGGCGGCCCGGTCGTCCAGCAGCAGCGCCGCGGTCACCGCGACGCACACCGGCCAGCGGGCCGGGTCCAGCGCGTCGAGGTAGCGCACCTCCAGCCAGCCGCGCGGGCGGACCGGCGGGAAGACGGTGGTCGCGTGGTAGGCCAGGTCGGCCATGGTGGGCGGCCGGCCGCCCAGGCCGGGGCGCCGCATCCAGTGGGCGAAGGTGACCCGGCTCGGCGGGCCGCGGCGGCGCGCGCCCGGCGGGCGCGCCAGCATCAGCCGGGCGTCCGCCAGGTAGCGCGCCCAGGCCGCCGCCGGGTCGCCGCCGGCCGGCAGCGGCCTGGTCCGGGTGGGGTCCAGGTGCAGCCACACGGCCTGGCGCCCCGAGGTCCAGCCGCACGGCCGCCCTTCGGCCAGCGGCGAATTGGCGAACGCGGCCGACAGCACCGGGCCGAGCAGGCAGGCACGCTCCCAGCGGGCGGCCGGGCACGGGCCGAAGTCCACGTTGACCTGGATCGACGCGGTCAGGCACATCATCATCGGGCCGTAGGGCACGCCGAGCAGGTCGGCCATGGCGTCGTAGCGCGGCTCGCGCAGCTGGCGCACCGGCGGGCGGAGCGGGTCCAGGCCGGGCCCGGCCAGTGCCAGTCCCGCCTCGCCGAGCGCCCGGCGGACGGCGGCCACGTCGGCGCGCAACCCGGCGATCGCCCGATCCAGCGTGACCGGCGGCCCGGACAGCTCCAGCTGGCCGCCCGGCTCGAATCCGGCCACCGCGCCGGCGGGCAGCGGGGGCAGCGCGGCGCGCACCTCGTCCACCGGCACCCGGCGCGCCGGGTCGGCCGGGTGGACGACCAGGAATTCCAGCTCCACGCCCACCCGGTCGCCGGGCGTGCCGGTGAAACAGCGCCGGGCGAAATCCGCCACCTCATCCCGGCCGCGGACCCGTGCCTGGTCGTTCCCGGTGCCGATCATGGACTCTCCTCGCGATCAGGCGTGCGGGCGGGGGACCTGGTGCGGACCTCCTCACCGGCCGGGCGGCCGTCATCTCGTTCGCCGGGCGCCGTCGCTGCTCGGCCTGGCCATCAGCTGAATGCCCCGGCTTATCCGACATGAAGCTCTAAATAGGGTGATGGCCCCTTTAGGTGACAAATGGGATTTAGCGATACGGAGGGGTGTGGGCCGGCCGGATGGCCGGTTGTGGCCGGGCCGGAGTGTGGACACTCTGCGTAGTGACTGAATACCGTGAGTGACGAAGTGCCGAGTTCATCGCCGCACCGGTGATCCCGAGGCGTCCCGCGCCACGCGGGAAGGGCCGGCCGGGGCGGACCGCGACGACGCAAGGGAGAAGCGATGCATCTCAAGAGGCTCTGGGCGCCGAGCCTGGCGGTGGCCGCGTGCGGCGCGCTCGCCGCGGCGCTGGTGGCGGCCGTCCCGCAGGCCGCCGGCGCGCGGGCCGCCGCACCGGCGGACATCCCCGGCTACCAGATCGTCAAGCTGCCCAACGCCAACGTCCCGAACTTCACCCGCCGCACGGTGCGCTGCCCGGCCGGCAAGCGGGCGATCGGTGGCGGGGCCGAGGCCCAGGGCGCCGACGCCATCCTGGTCGGCAGCTTCCCGACCGACGACGGCACCGGCTGGATCGGCCTCGGCCGGCAGAACAGGTACGGCGACGTCGGCATCAGCGTGTACGTGATCTGCGCGAGCTGACCCTCCGGCCCGCGCCCGACGGCGCGGCGGCCGCCGGCGGCACCCGGACCGCCGGCGGCCGGCCCCGGTCATGGGGCGGCGGCGCCGGCGTCGTCGAGATCCCCGGCGCCGCGGCCGGCCAGCCACTCCCGGGCCCGGGCCAGGTGCGCGCCGGTCAGGCCGGTCATCGGGTCCACGTCCACCAGCAGGAACTCCCCGACGCCCGGATGATCCAGCAGGTACTGCCAGTCGGGCACGCCCAGCGAGTCGTCGAACCACACGAACGGCCGGCCGGCCACGTACTCGGCGACGTGCCGGGTCTTGAAGTGCTCGCCCGCCCGGCTGCCCGGGTCGTCGGTGACCTTGATCACCGGGAGCGGCGGCAGCCCGACCCGCGGGCCGATCCAGAGGTTCGCGTGCTCCTCCCAGGTGGTGGCCCACGCCAGCTCCGCGCCGGACTCCCGGGCCAGCGCCGCCAGCGCCCGGCCGTGCCGGCGGTCCAGATACACCTGGTAGACGCGCCCGTCGAGCACGCATTCGTGGCGCCGCGATCGCAGGCCGCGCCGGCGGGCCGGGTTGAGCACCCCGTCCACGTCCAGCAGCACAAGGGGACGCTTGCTCACGTGTGTCTCCGCGTCGTCGGGTCCCGGGCGCGGGCCCGGCCATCCGGGGGAGTCTGCCACACCGGTCGCCGGCGGAAACAGTGCCGTGCCCCGCGTCCCGAAGGACGCGGGGCACGGCACCCACGCCGGTGAGCGGTCGCCTCTCGGCGGAATGCACAACGTGGCTCCAGCCGGACGGTATTCCACGAAGGCGGTTGGTGAGGCCCGGGGACTCGAACTCACCGGCACCTCTGACAACCCCGATCCCCCCGCGGGCATTCCCGCCGGCGCGATAATCTCCGCGAACCTCGGCGGAAACGGACGGCGCGCGTGCCAATCCGGACGGCGGACCGCCGCGAAGTACCTGTGTCCGTAGTCGTCGCGTGGCCCGCCCACGCCCACGGTCAGGGAGATCGGATGAGACCGAGAAGGGCCGCGCCGCCCTACGGCGGCCACGACGGCGGCCCGCCGCTGGAGAGCCTGCTGGACCGGGTGGCGCACGGCGACCGGGCGGCGTTCGAGGAGCTGTACGAGCAGGTGGCGCCCGCGATGTACGGCGTCGGCCTGCGGGTGCTGCGCGACCCGGCGCAGGCCGAGGAGGTGGCCCAGGAGGCGCTGGTCGAGGTGTGGCGCGCCGCCGCGCGCTTCGACGCCCGGCGGGGCTCGGCGCTGTCGTGGATGATGACGATCGCCCACCACCGGGCGGTGGACCGGGTGCGCGCCGCCCAGGCGGCGACCGACCGGGAGGACCGGGTGGCGCGGCTGGAGGTGCGGCGCCCCTACGACGACGTCGTGGAGTCGGTCGAGCTGACCCTGGACCGGGAGCGGCTGCGCCGCTGCCTGGCCGGGCTCACCGAGTTGCAGCGCGAGTCGGTCACCTACGCCTACTACGGCGGCTACAGCTACCGGGAGGTGGCCGAGCTGCTGAAGGTGCCGCTGGCCACGGTCAAGACGCGGATGCGTGACGGGCTCATCCGGATGCGCGACTGCCTGGGGGTGGAGCGATGAGGTCCGATCCGCACACCCTGGCCGGGGCGTACGCCCTGCACGCCGTGGACGACCTCGGCGAGCTGGCCGCCATCGAGGGCCACCTCGCCGGCTGCCCCGAGTGCGCTGAGGAGGCGCGCGGGCTGCGCGAGACCGCCGCCCGGCTCGGCGCCGCGGTGGCCGTCGCGCCGCCCCCCGCGCTGCGCGCCCGGGTCATGGCCGAGATCGGCCTGGTCCGCCAGCTGCCTCCGGCCGTCCCGCCGGCGCGGGCGCACGCCGCGCCGGCGGCCGCCCGCTCCTGGTGGCCGCGGGCCGCGACGGCGCTGGCCGCCGCCTGCCTGGCCGTCGCGGTGGGCCTCGGCGTGGTGGTGGTCCGCACCAGGGACCAGCTCGACGCCGAACGGGACGGCGGCCGGCGGATCGCCGCGGTGCTGGCCGCGCCGGATTCCCGGTCGGTGACCGCCCGCACCGGGGCCGGCGGCACCGCCACGGTCGTCGTCTCCCGATCCGAGCAGAGCATGGTCTTCTTCTCCAGCGGGATGGCCGCGCTGCCGCAGGGCCGCACCTACCAGCTGTGGCGGATCGGCCGGGACGGCCCGCGGCCGGACCGGCTGACCCGGCCCGACACCGCCGGCCGGGTGCCGCCGACCGTGCTGGGCGGTCTCGGCGACGCCACCAAGGTGGCGGTCACCGTGGAACCGGCCGGCGGTTCCGCGCGGCCGACGACCGAGCCGCTGCTGGTGCTCGACCTGCCCCGCGCCTGACGGCCGGCGCCGCCGGGACCGCCGCCACGACCGCCGCCGGACCGGGCGGGCCGGGCGGCGGGTCCGGCGGCCGCCCGTGGCGCCGCTCAGCCGGAGGCGGCCGCCGCGGGCGAGGGGCGGGGCGGCAGCGGGAAACGCAGCTCGGCGGCGACGAGGTGGCCGGCGAGCTCGGTGTCGGCCAGCACGTGCTCGACCGTGCCGCCCTCGTCGATCACCGCGTCGGCGAGCTC
Organism: Sphaerisporangium rufum; assembly: GCF_016863395.1. Classification (GTDB taxonomy): domain Bacteria; phylum Actinomycetota; class Actinomycetes; order Streptosporangiales; family Streptosporangiaceae; genus Sphaerisporangium; species Sphaerisporangium rufum. The sequence continues at coordinate 47,454 of NZ_BOOU01000053.1, forward strand.
GCCGAGGACGTTCGCGGCCGGCCGGGTCGCCCGGCCGCACAGCGGGCAGGTGTCGCCGGAGGCGGCCAGCCACCCCGACTCGTCGCACACCACGCCCGCGGCGGTCGCGCCCTCCTGGACCAGCAGGCTGTGGATCGCCGCCACCGACGCGGCCCACAGGCAGTCGGCGGGGCCCAGCGCGGCCGGGCGGCCGGCCGCGGCCAGATCCAGCACCCGGGCCACCTGGCGGCGCTCCTCGGCGCGCTCGTACCGCTCGACGACGTGTTCGGCGCCGCGCCGCACGTCGGCGGGGGTGGCGGTGCGCGGGTCCACCTCGAACGTGCCGGCCAGCCGGGCGCGCAGCCGGTGGGGCAGGAAGCAGGCGAAGCACGACACCGCCTCCGCACGGCCGCCGATCACCAGCAGCTCGCGGTCGCCGGCCCGGAAGAGCTGGTCGAGCATCCGCACGGTGGTCCGGTAGTGCCGCCGGGTCGGATCGTCGGCGCGGTTGCGCACCCGGTCCCCGGCCGGCCCGTGCCGGCCGAGGTGGCCGGGTCCGTGCGGCACCTGGTCCTCCACCCGGCCGAGGCCGGTCATCTCGTCCTGGTAGAGCTCCCAGATCTCCGCCGAGCGCCGGTCCACCACCGCCACGCAGGTGCGGTGGTACTCGTCCAGCACCGCCAGCAGCGGCCGGGCCCACGGTGTCGCGGCCACCATGACCCGGTCCCGCACCGGCCGGGGAAGCGGCACCCGCTCGAACAGGTCCCCCTCGCTGCAGCAGAACACCGCCAGCCCGCCGGACCCGGCGAACCCGTCCAGCCCCTCCAGCCGCTCGATGTCGGCGCGGATCGACCGGCGCGCCCGCCGGTCCAGCGAGCCGTCCCAGGCGAGTGGACGTATCTCGTGCAGCAGGCCGCGCAGCCGCGCGGGCAGCGCGGGCGCCCCCTCCCGGCCGGCTGCGACGTACAGCGACACCACCGGCATCTCGCCCCCGTGGTACCCGATGATCCGGCCGATCGTCTCCGCGGTGATCATGCGCCCCCCTCGCCGCTTCCCACGACCTCGATATTCCCCGTTCGTGGCCCGCGGCCCCGGCGCGCCGCCCGGCGGATCCGGGGCGGGGCGGCGGATCCGGCGGGGGGCATGCTTATGCTCGATGTACGCGCACGCGTCCGGCGGGTGGCGCGAGGGCCATCCGGCGGAGCAGGATGGACCCCCGGTCCCCGCCGCCGGGGGCGCGGGCCGCCACAGGGCCGCCACGCCGGCACCCGGGACCGGGGCCGGACGCCGGCGAGCCGCCCACCAGTGACCGCGAGGAGAATCCATTGACCACCGCACCGAGGATCGACAACCTCGACCTGGCGACCAGCGCCCGTCGGCTGGCCGACGACGCGCCCACCGGGTCGCTCGCCCACGCCGCGGCCACCTCGGTGGCGATCACCTGCGCCACCACCCGGGACGTGGCCGAGGCCCGGGCGGCGCTGGACGGCGTCACGCCGGCCGACGTGCGCCAGGCCGCGCTGGACATCTTCCGCCGCCTGTCCGCGCAGGCGCGCTGAGCTTCGCGGCCGGGCCGGCGTACCGGGGGCGCGGCCTCAGCCCGCCGGCGGCACCGCGGCCGGGCCCGGCGCGCCGGATCCGCCGGGGTTCTCGCCCGGCGGAGACGCCCCCGGGTTCGCGACCGGCAGCCTGAGCACCAGCCGGGCGCCGCGGCCGCCGGGCTCGGCGCTCAGCGAGCCGCCGCCCGCCTCGGCGATCTGCCGGGCGATCGCCAGGCCGAGTCCGGTGCCGCCCGGGTCCAGCCGGCGGCCCTCCTCCAGCCGGGCGAAGCGCTGGAAGACGGCCTCGCGCTGGTCCGGCGGGATGCCCGCCCCGTCGTCGAGCACCTCCAGGACCGCGGTGCCGTGCGGGAACCGGTCGTCGCCCGGCTCGCGCCGCAGGCTGACGACCACCAGGGATGTGGCGTGCCGCTCGGCGTTGTCCACCAGATTGGTCAGCAGCCTGGCCAGCCGCGGCGGGTCGCCCAGCACCACGATGCCGGGTTCCAGCCGGGTCTCGACCGACGGGCTGTTGTGGCGGTGGGCGGTCAGCTCGCCGGCGACCAGCGCGCCGAGGTCCACCGGTTCGCGGGCGCCCACGTCCCCCGCGTCCAGCCGGGCGGCCATCAGCAGGTCGGCGACCAGCGCCTGCAGCCGGTCCAGGCTGGTCAGCAAGGATCGGCCCAGGTCGCGCACGTCGGTCTCGCCCGGGGCCAGCAGGGCCTCCTCGACCTCCGCCCGCATCGCGGTGAGCGGGCTGCGCAGGTCGTGGGAGGCGTCGGAGGCGAACCGGCGCTGGCGTTCGATCGCCCGTTGCAGGCGTTCCAGGGTGCGGTTGACGCTCACGGCCAGGTCGTGGATCTCGTCGCCGGTCCGGGGCACCGGCACCCGGCGCCCGGGGTCGCGGGCGTTGATGGCGTCCAGCTCGGCCCGGATGACGTCCACCGGCGCCAGCGAGCCGGCGACCAGCCGGTGGGCGCCGTAGGTCACGGCCACCGCCAGCAGGATCGAGCCTCCGATGACCAGGGTGGCCAGCTTGGGATGGACCAGCGGCGGGATCGCCGGGGCCGAGCTGTAGACCACCAGGCTGCCCGCCGAGCGGTGGTAGACCCGGTGCGCGACGACGATGTCGCAGTCGCCGCCGTGGCAGACGACCGCGGAGGCGGTGCTGCCGTTGCCGGCCGGGGCGAAGGTGGCCATCCGCGGCCGTCCCTCCATGCCCGGGCTGGCGGCCAGGATCCGGCCGGTCGCCCCGAGTACCTGGTGCCGGTGCAGGACGTCGGCGGATATCTGCGGGCGCAGGCCGGCCCGCTCGATCTCGAAGACGACGCGGCTGCCGGTGGCGGTGACCTCCTTGACCCGGTAGGCGGTGGCCAGGCGGTTGACAGCGATCATGAGCACGGTGGCGAGCAGCGCCGACAGCAAGGCCGCCGTGACGCCGGCGTACAACGTCAGACGCGCTCGCACCGACCAGTGACGCGGTGCGCCCAGCCTGTTCCCTACCACTTACGTCAGTCGACCACAACGCCGGTGGTGGGGAACGCGCCAGGTGCCCGATTTTTCGTGAGTTTTGAGGCGCTTTTACGCTTTCCGGGTCAATCTCCGGAGCCGGTGGCGGCGGTCTCCCCGGCCCGTAGCGTGAGCGAGCGCACTGCCTCGGTCAGGTCGGCGACCTGCTGTTCCAGGTTGTGCAGCCTGGCTTCGAGCTCGATGGGACTGGGGGGCTGGTAGCCGGGGATCTGCCTTGCCATCGGCGACGGCTCCCTTCGGTGGTGGTCCGAGCGCGAGCTGGCTGGTCGCGGGGAGGTTCCGTCGCGATCCCAGCCCTTTACCTCTGCCCACACCGAGCCGAGACAAGCCTCGGCCGCCCGATAAGGTGACAGGCTTTTCCGAAGATCGACCGGACCAGGGGTTCGTGCCGGGGCCGGCCCGGTCTCCCGGGTCACCGCGCCGTCCTCCAGCACGACGAGCCGGTCGGCCAGGGCCGCCGCGTCGTAGGCGTCCCGGGTGGCCAGCAGGCAGATCCCGCCGAAGCCGCGCAGCTGATGCCGCAGCAGCTCGCGCAGCCGGCGCCGGGGCCGGGACGGGAGGCCGGCCAGCGGTTCGTCGAGCAGCAGTAGCCGCGGGCGGGCCGCCAGCGCCCGGGCCAGTGCCACCCGGCGAGCCTGCTCGGCGGTCAGCGCGCGGGTCGGGCCGGCACCGGACCCGGCCAGGCCGACGCACAGGAGCCAGGCGGCGGCCGCCCGGCGGGCCTCCGGCCGGCCGGTGCCCTGGCAGCGCGGGCCGAAGGCCACGTTGTCCAGCACGCTCAGGTGCGGGAAGAGCAGCGGATCGGCTCCCAGCAGGCCTACCGAGCGCGTCTCCGCGGGCCGGGTGTGCACCGGCTCGCCGTCGAGCAGGACGTGTCCGGCCGGGGCGGGGTCGAGCCCGGCCAGTACCCGCAGCGCGGTGGTCTTGCCGGCGCCGTCCGGCCCGAGCAGCGCGACGACCTCGCCGCGCGCGGCGCGCAGCCGGACGTCGAGCCGGAACCCGGGACGCTCGGCGATCAGGTGGGCGGTCAGCACGCGGTGCTCAGCCAGTGATGGCGCAGCACGGTGAGCACCGTGACGCTGGCCAGCAGCAGCGGCGGGCCGACGGCCGCCAGCACGGCGGGCGCCGCCCCGGCGGGCAGGTGGGCCGACGCCGGGCCGGCCGGTGCCGTGCCGGGCAGCCCGCCGGCGACCGAGACCGCGGCGCCGAACTCGCCGAGGGCCCGGGCGAAGGCGAGCACCGTCCCGGCGGCGATCCCCCGCGCGGCCGGCGGCAGTGCCACCCGGCGGAAGGCGGTCCACCGCGAGGCGCCCAGGGTCAGGGCCACCTCCTCGGCCCGCGGGCCGGCGGCCAGCAGCGCTCGCTCGGTGCTGAGCACCAGGAAGGGCAGCGCCATGAACGCCTGCGCCAGGACCACCGGTGCCAGCGCCGCACCGCCGGCCGGTGGCGCGGCGGCCAGGTCGCGGTGGCCGAACACCAGCATCAGCGCGGCGGCGCCGGCGACCGGCGGTAGCAGCAGCGGCACGGTCACCAGGGCGCGGACCGCACGCCGGCCGCGGAAGGCGCCCCGGGCCAGCGTCCAGGCGAGCGGTACGCCGAGCAGCAGGCAGACCAGCGCGGCACCGCCGGACGTCGCCACCGCCAGCCGGAGCGCGGCGGCCGTTCCGGCGGCGAGCCGGCCGGGCAGCGCCGGGCGCGGTGCGTGGGCGAGCAGCCCGGCCAGCGGCAGCAGCAGGAACAGCAGGCCCCCGGCGGCGGGCAGCAGCAGGATGAGCGGAGGCCGGGGGACCGGGACGCCGGCCGGCCGGCGCCGGGCGCCGCGACCGGAGCAAACAAGGCGAATTAATGCCCTCATGTCCTTTTCATGCCCGGAATCCGGTTTTCTGAGGGCAACCGGCGCTAAGCAGTTGAAGCGGAGAAGTTTACCTTCCGGTATGGCGGTAGAAGAAGGTCGACCTCGAAAGGAGGAGGCCCATGAATTCCGTGGCCTCGGCCGGTAACCAGGCGCGCGGGACGGCGCGGCAGGCGACCAACACCCGGACCTTCGACCGGCTGGCGCGCTTCGGGATGGCGTGCCGCGGCGTGCTCTACGCGCTCATCGGCATCCTGGCCCTGCAGATCGCCTTCGGTGGCGGCGGCAAGGAGGCGGACAAGACCGGCGCGGTGCGCGCCGTCGCCGAGCAGCCGTTCGGCACCGTCATCCTGTGGTTGATGGCCGTGGGCTTCCTCGCCCTGGCCATCTGGCAGGCCACCGGAGCGCTGCTCGGCGGCGGCAAGATCAAGGACCGCGTCGAGGAGGGCGCGCACGCCGTGGTCTACGGCCTGGCCCTCGGCACGATCCTCAACTTCCTGCTGAGCGGCAGCACCGGGTCGTCCACCGACAAGAGCTCCAAGGACCTGACCGCCACCGTGATGGAATGGCCCGGCGGGCAGTTCATCGTCGGCCTGGCCGGCCTCGCCATCATCGCGCTCGGCGCCTACTGGATCTACAAGGGCGCCAAGAAGAAGTTCCTGGAGAAGCTGCGCACCGCCGAGATGTCCCCCCGCGCCCGCGGCGTGATGGAGAAGCTCGGCATGATCGGCTACGCCGCCCGCGGCGTGATCGCCATCGGCGTCGGCGTCTTCACCATCCAGGCCGCGATGTCCTTCGACCCCGACGAGGCCAAGGGCCTGGACTCCACGCTGCGGTCCTTCGCCGACACCCCGTTCGGCCCGTGGCTGCTGGTCGCGGTCGCCATCGGCCTGCTGCTCTTCGCCGCCTACTGCTTCGGCGAGGCCCGCTGGCGCCGGACCTGAGTCCGCCTGCCTTCAGCGTCCGCGGGCCCGGCCGGTAGCGGCCGGGTCCGCGCGCGCGTGGCGGGAACGGAGCAGCAAGTGACCGCCGTGACCTCCGACCACCCGGGTCCGCGCGCGCGTGCGGGAGCGGCTCACACGTTGCGCTGGTACTGCCCCCCGGCCTCGAACAGCGCCTCGGTGATCTGCCCGAGCGAGCAGACCCGGGCCGCGTCCATCAGCGCGGCGAAGGCGTTCTCGTCCGACATCGCCGCCTCCCGCAGCCGCCGCAGCGCCTCCGGCGCCTCGGCCGCGTGCGCGGCCTGGAAGGCGCGCAACCGCTCCAGCTGGCCGCGCTTCTCCTCCTCGGTGCCCCGGGCCAGCTCCAGCGAGCCGTGCTCGGCCTCGCCGGCCGGGTTGCGGAAGGTGTTCACCCCGATGATCGGCAGCGAGCCGTCGTGCTTGCGCGTCTCGTACAGCATCGACTCGTCCTGGATCCGGCCCCGCTGGTAACCGGTCTCCATGGCGCCGAGCACCCCGCCGCGGTCCGACAGCCGCTCGAACTCCGCCAGCACCGCCTCCTCCACCAGGTCGGTCAGGTCGTCGATCACGAACGACCCCTGCAGCGGGTTCTCGTTCGCCGCCAGGCCCCACTCGCGGTTGATGATCAGTTGGATGGCCATGGCCCGGCGCACCGAGTCGGCGCTCGGCGTGGTGACGGCCTCGTCGAAGGCGTTGGTGTGCAGGCTGTTGCAGTTGTCGTACACCGCGATCAGCGCCTGCAGCGTGGTGCGGATGTCGTTGAAGTTCATCTCCTGGGCGTGCAGCGAGCGCCCCGAGGTCTGGATGTGGTACTTCAGCTTCTGCGCCCGCTCCCCGGCGCCGTACCGGTCGCGCATCGCCACCGCCCAGATCCGCCTGGCCACCCGGCCGAGCACGCTGTACTCGGGGTCCATGCCGTTGGAGAAGAAGAACGACAGGTTGGGCGCGAAGTCGTCGACGGCCATCCCGCGGGCCAGGTACGCCTCGACGTAGGTGAAGCCGTTGGCCAGAGTGAAGGCCAGCTGGGTGATGGGGTTGGCCCCCGCCTCGGCGATGTGGTAGCCGGAGATGGACACCGAGTAGAAGTTGCGCACCTGGTGGGCGATGAACCATTCCTGCACGTCGGCCATCATCCGCAGGCTGAAGTCGGTGGAGAAGATGCAGGTGTTCTGGCCCTGGTCCTCCTTCAGGATGTCCGCCTGCACCGTGCCGCGCACCGTGGCCAGCGTGCGGGCGCGCACCTGCGCCGCCTCCTCGGGGGACGGCTCGCGGCCCTGGTCGGCCCGGAACCGGTCCAGCGCCTGGTCGACCGCGGTGTGCAGGAAGAACGCCAGGATGGCCGGGGCCGGCCCGTTGATGGTCATCGACACCGACGTGGTGGGCGAGGTGAGGTCGAACCCGTCGTACAGCGCCTTCATGTCGTCCAGCGTGGCGATCGAAACCCCCGAGGTGCCGACCTTGCCGTACACGTCGGGGCGCTCGGCCGGGTCGTTGCCGTACAGCGTCACCGAGTCGAACGCGGTGGACAGCCGCACGGCCGGCTGGCCCTCCGACAGCATCTTGAACCGCCGGTTGGTGCGGAACGGGTCGCCCTCGCCGGCGAACATGCGCGTCGGGTCCTCGTCGGCCCGCTTGAACGGGAAGACGCCGGCGGTGAACGGGAAGCGGCCGGGCAGGTTCTCCGAGCGCAGGAAGCGCAGCAACTCGCCGTGGTCGGCGTAGCGGGGCAGCGCCACCCGCGGCACCCGGCTGCCCGACAGCGAGGTGCGCCACAGCGGGGTGCGCAGCTCGCGGTCGCGCACCTTCACCACCAGCTCGTCGGCGGAGTAGGCGGCCACCGTTCCCGCCCAGCCGTCCAGCAGCTCGCGGCTGCCGGCCGGCAGCTCGGCGTCGGCCGTGCGGGCCAGCGCCTCCACGGCCGTGGCGTCCTGGCCCTCGGCGGCGAGCTGCGCCGCGGTCTCGGCCAGCCGCTGCCGGCGGCGGGCGATCTCCACCTCCGCCGCGGTGCGCGCGTGGTACCCGCGCACCGCGTCGGCGATGTCGGCCAGGTAGCGGATCCGGGCCGGCGGCACCACGGCGCCGCCGAGCGTCGAGGTCTTCACCCCCGGATCGGCGAGCAGGCCCGGGCCGGCCGGCAGGCCCTTATCGGCCAGCAGGCGGCGCAGCTCGTGGTACAGGCCGGTCACGCCGTCGTCGTTGAAGCGGGACGCCACGGTGCCGTACACCGGCATGTCGTCGGGGGCGGTGCCGAAGGCCTCCCGGTTGCGCACCAGCTGGCGGCGCACGTCGCGCAGCGCGTCCTGGGCGCCGCGCCGGTCGAACTTGTTGATCGCGACCACGTCGGCGAAGTCCAGCATGTCGATCTTCTCCAGCTGGGAGCCCGCCCCGAACTCCGGCGTCATCACGTACAGCGAGACGTCGCTGAACGGGACGACGGCCGCGTCGCCCTGGCCGATGCCCGGGGTCTCCACGATCACCAGATCGTGGCCGGCGGCCCGGCACACCGCGATGACGTCGGCCAGCTGCTCGGGAAGCTCGTGCGCGCCGCGGGTGGCCAGCGAGCGGAAGAAGACCGTGCCGCCGCCGTCACCGCCCAGGCTGTTCATCCGGATCCGGTCGCCGAGCAGCGCGCCGCCGCCGCGACGCCGGGTCGGGTCGACCGCGAGCACCGCGATGCGCAGCTTGTCCTCGTCGTCCACGCGCAGCCGGCGGACCAGCTCGTCGGTGAGCGAGGATTTGCCCGAGCCGCCGGTCCCGGTGATGCCGAGCACCGGGACGGCGCGCGCGGCGGCCGCGGCGCGCAGCGTGTCCAGGTAGCCGGCGTCCGCCCGGCCCGCCTCGACGAAGGTGATGGCCCGGGCGACGGCGCGGTGGTCGCCGCCGGCCACCGGCGGCGGCTCGGCGCCCTCGGTCGGATCGGTGTCGCAGGCCTCGACGATGGTATTGATCATGCCGGCCAGGCCGAGCCGCTGCCCGTCCTCCGGAGTGAAGATCTTGGTGACCCCGTGCCGCTCCAGGGCGGCGACCTCGTCGGGGACGATCACCCCGCCACCGCCGCCGTACACCTTGACATGGCCGGCGCCGCGCTCGCGCAGCAGGTCCACGAGGTAGGTGAAGAACTCCACGTGGCCGCCCTGGTAGGAGCTGATCGCCACCGCCTGCGCGTCCTCCTGGACGGCGGCGGTGACGATCTCGTCCACCGAGCGGTCGTGGCCGAGATGGACGACCTCGGCGCCCTGGGCCTGCAGGATGCGCCGCATGATGTTGATCGCCGCGTCGTGCCCGTCGAACAGGGCGGCCGCGGTGACCACGCGCACGGGATGGGCAGGTACGTACACCGGGGCTCCTCGGGCAAAGTTACTAGGACGTCCTAATAAATACTAGGACGCCGCGGCACCGGGCCGGAAGGCGGGCCGGTGCCGGCGTGCCGGATCGCCGAGCCTGCGAGGGTGACCGATGTCACCGGACATCTGCGCGTCCACCGTCTCGACAAATACCGACAAAAGGCTCATATAGTGTGTTATCCGGCAAACCCCTGCCGGATCGCGTGCCGCCTCCGCGCCCCGGCCACCCCGGGCCCGGCCGCCACGTCCCACCCGGAACGCCCGTCCGGTCCTCGTCCGGCCCTCGTCCGGTCCTCGTCCGGTCCTTCTCGGCCCCGCCGCGGGGCCGGCCGGTCCACCACCGGCGAACGCGCATGACAGGGCCGCCAGGCGCCCGTCCTGCGTTCCCGGTGTGCCCCGTTCCGCCCCATCCCCACCCCTATCCCGTCCCGCCGGTCCGGGGGACACCGCGAGGAGCCCTGATGACGAACGCCGCCGGCGGCGGGCCCGCCGAGCCCGTCACGAGTGAATGGTTCGAGTTCGACCTGGCCGGGCACGAGGCGCGCCGCCGCGCCGAGGTGCTGGCCGCCCTCGGCCCCGGCTGGGACCCCCCGGCCGCGATGCGGGCCGAGGACGCGGCCGCCGGGCTGCTGTACTCCGGTCTGGACGCCGGGCAGCGCGCGACCTACCGGATGCTCGTCGCCGCGGGCGTCCTTCCCCCGCGAGAGGGCGGTGCCGCCTCCGATGCTGCCGATCGACCCTGAGGCCGACATCGCCCGCCGCGCCTGGGTGAGCTGCCCGTGGTGCCGGGACGACCACGGCTGCGCCGACTGCGGCGCCGGCCGCAACTGCGGCGAGCACTGGCGTTACCTGCTCGCCGTCACCGGCGCGGTCCTGCACCTGCAGTGCCCCGGGTGCACCCATCTGTGGAGCCACCCCACCGGCTTCGGCGCCGACGGCCGGCCCGCCGCACCGTGAGTGCGGCGCTAGCCTGTCGGGCATGCCGCAGCCGTACCTGACCGTCACCGGGGAGACCGAGCACGAGATCGAGGTCCGGCGGTCGCGGTTCATCTGCGCGCTGGCGCCGGTCGGCGAGCCCGGCCAGGCCGCCGCGTTCGTCACCGCGCGGCGCCGGGCGCACCACGCCGCCCGGCACACCTGTTCGGCCTACGTCCTCGGCGGCGACCGCCGCACGCGGCGCGCCGACGACGACGGCGAGCCGTCCGGCACGGCGGGCGCCCCCATGCTGGAGGTGCTCGTCCGCCGTGGCCTGGCCGACACGATCGCGGTGGTCACCCGCTACTTCGGCGGGGTGCTGCTCGGCGCCGGCGGGCTGGTGCGCGCGTACGGCGGCGCGGTGGCCGCCGCGCTGGACCGGGCGGACCTGGTGACCATGGTGCCGGCCCGGGTGGTCACCGTGCGGGTCGAGCACGCGCTGGCCGGACGGCTGGAGAACGAGTTGCGCACGGCCGGCCACGCGGTGCGCGGCGTCTCCTACGGCGCCGAGGTGACCGCCGAGGTGGGCGTCGGGCTGGACCGGCTGCCCGGGTTCGCCGGCTGGGCGGCCGCCGTCACCGCCGGCCGGGCACGGGTCACCCCGGGTCCGCTGGTGTACGTGCCGGCGCCCGCGTGACGCCCGCCGCCCTGTCCGCCAGGTCGCCCGCCGGGCCGTCCGCCGCCGGCAGCGTGAAGACGAAGCGGGCGCCCTGCTCGGCGCCGGTGTCCAGCCGGATCTCGCCGCCATGGTACTCGACGATCTTCTTGCACAGCGCGAGCCCGATGCCGGTGCCGTCGTAGTCGCCCCGCCCGTGCAGCCGCTGGAAGATGACGAAGATCTTCTCGGCGAACCGCGGTTCAACACCGATGCCGTTGTCGGTGACCGTCACCTCCCACATGTCCCCGGCCCGCCGGACGCCGACGCCGACCTTCGGCGCGCGGTCCGGCGCGCGGAACTTGATCGCGTTGCCGAGGAGGTTCTGCCACAGCATGGTCAGCAGGCCGGGATCACCGACCACCTCGGGCAGCGCCGGACGCTCCACCACGGCCCCGGACTCCTCGATCAACCGGGTGAGGTCGGCCAGCGCCGCCTCCAGCGGCTCGTCCAGCGGCACCCGCTCGCTCGGCGCCTGCTCGCGGCCCACCCGGGAGAAGGTCAGCAGCTCGCTCACCAGGGTCTGCATGCGCTTGGCCCCGTCGATGGCGAAGGCGATGTACTCGTCGGCGCGCTCGTCCAGCCGGCCGGCGTACCGGCGCTGCAGCAGCTGGCAGAACGCGGTGACCTTGCGGACCGGCTCCTGCAGGTCGTGGGAGGCCACGTAGGCGAACTGCTCGAGCTCGGCGTTGGAGCGGCGCAGTTCCTCGGCCTGCGTGCGCAGCAGGTCGGTCTGCTCCCGCAGCCGCCGCTCGGCGTCCCGGGAGATGTCGAGCTCGGCGGTGATGCGCCGCCGGATCGCGTCCACGTCCAGGGCCAGCATGGTGATGTCGGCCGGGCCGCGCACGTCGATGACGTGCCCGAAGTCGCCCCCGGCGACCCGGCGGGACGCCGAGCCCAGCCGGTCGAGCGGGCCGAGGATGACGTACCGCAACAGCACGGCCACCGAGATCAGCGTCAGCAGGACAGTCGCGAGGATGGCCACGAAGACGGCGTCCCGCCACATGGTGGCCCGGTCGGCCGCGCGCAGCGCCGCGGTCCGGGCGCGCGTGAGGTTCTCCGCCTGCGCGTCCAGCGCGGCGCGCACCCCCTCGAACAGCACCCGGCCCCGCGCGGTGCCGGCCGTCGACACCGCCCCGGGACCGGATCCGCCGACCGCGGCGATCGACGGGTCCGCGTAGCCGGCGCGCCACTCGGTCACCCGCGCACCCACCGTGTCCAGGTCGGCGAGCAGGACGTGGCCCGCCAGCGTCCGCCGCAGCGCCTCGGCGGACGCCTGTTCGGCGGTCCGTCCCTCCCGGTAGGAGGCCAGGAACCCGGGGTCGCCGGTGAGCACGTAGCCGTGCACCGAGCCGCGCTGGTCCTGCAGGACGCCGCGCAGGCGTTCGGCCGCCAGCAGCGCGGGCGTGAGCCGCCTGGTGATCAGCTCGGTGGCCTCGGAGGTGCGGGACAGGGCCATGCCGCCGGCCGCCGCCGAGAGCGCCGCCAGCAGGAACATGATCGCCATGGTGCCGCCGAACCACGCCCGCGTGCTGAGCCGCGGCCACCGGGCCCGGCGGCCGTACCCGGGAACGCTCACCTTGCCTCCTCCGGCGTCCGGTCCAGGTGGCCGACCCTATCGACCGCGCCGGCCGGCCCGGCGGGGCGCCGTCAGCCCGGGCCGCTGCCCGCGTCCATCAACTCCCGGGCCAGCTCCAGGGCCAGCGCCTTGCGCTCGGCGTCGTCGATCTTCTCCTCGTTCAGCAGGAACAGGCCCGCGTGCAGGGAGAAGATGGCCATCGAGCGGCGCAGCCGCTGAGCGGTGGTGTCGCCCTCCTCGCCGAAGACCTCCATCAGGGCCGCCACCAGCCGGCGCATCTTCTCCACCTTCGGGTGCGTGCGCAGCGCGGTCTGGTTGCGCTCCATGAACCGCAGGAAGGCGTGGTTGCGCCCGCTGTAGAGGTTGTCGGCGTAGCGCCGCAGGAACTCGTGCCGGACCTCCCGGGTGCGCGGCTGCTCCCTGGCCCACTCGATCAGGCGCTCCATCGCCGCCTGCTGGTCCTCGGCCAGGCTCGCGACGATGTCCTCCTTGGTCTTGAAGTGGTAGTAGAGGGCGGCCTTGGTCACCCCGAGTTCCTCGGCGATCTCCCGCAGCGAGGTCGCCTCGTAGCCCTGTTCGGTGAACAACTTCAGGGCGATCTCCTGGATCCGATCTCTGGTGTCGGTGTGTTCCCGCATATGCCTTCAGACTCTCCCAGGCACCCTTAATCAGCTTGACGGCCGGCAAGTAAGGACTCTACCTTGGTCACCATAGTAACTTGCCGGTCGGCAAGTAAGTAAGGTGTGACCAAGGGGGCGTAAAACCGATGACGGAGACCGAGGCCGCGGCCGTGCCTGGCCGGCGGCGGGAGGTCATGGCGGTCCTGCCCGGGCTGATGCTGGCGATGATCCTCGCCATGCTGGACAACATGATCGTCGGCACCGCGATGCCGCGCATCGTCGGCGAGCTGGGCGGCCTCTCCCACCTGTCCTGGGTGGTGACGGCCTATGTACTGGGGACCACGGTCTCCACCCCGATCTGGGGCAAGATCGGCGATCTGTACGGCCGCAAGACCATCTTCCTGGCGTCGATCGGCATCTTCATGGTCGGCTCGGTGCTGTGCGGCATGGCCGGCTCCGACCTGTTCGGCGGGCCGGCCGACGGCATGAGCGAGCTGATCGGCTTCCGCGCGCTGCAGGGCCTGGGCGCCGGCGGGCTCATGGTGAACGCCATGGCCATCATCGGCGACCTGGTGCCGCCGCGCGAGCGGGGCCGCTACCAGGGCATCATGGCCGCGATGATGTCGCTGGCGATGGTCGCCGGGCCGCTGGTCGGCGGCTTCATCACCGACCACCTCGACTGGCGCTGGGCGTTCTACGTGAACCTGCCCATCGGCGCGGTCGCGTTCGTCTGGCTGCTGGTCCGGCTACGGCTGCCGAAGTACCGCACCGAGCACCGCATCGACTGGTGGGGGGCCGGCCTGCTCGCGGTGGGCATCACCGCGCTGGTGCTCATCACCACCTGGGGCGGCACCGAGTACGACTGGGGTTCCTGGCAGATCCTCGCGCTGGCCGCGGTCGCGGTGGTCACCTTGGCGATCTTCATCCCGGTGCAGCGCCGGGTGCCCGAGCCGATCATGCCGCTGCACGTCTTCGCCGACCGCAACTTCACGCTCATCTCCCTGATCGGTTTCCTGCTCGGCTTCGCGATGTTCGGCGTGATCAACTTCCTGCCGCTGTTCCAGCAGACCGTCCAGGGGCAGTCGGCCACCAACTCCGGCCTGCTGCTGCTGCCGATGATGGCCGCGATGATGGTCGTCTCGCTGTTCGTCGGCCAGGCCATCACCAAGACCGGCAAGTACAAGATCTATCCGGTGGCCGGCGGCGCGGTCATGGTGGTGGGCATGTGGCTGCTGTCGCTGCAGGACGTGCACACCGGACCGCTGCAGACCGGCCTGTTCATCGCGGTCCTCGGCCTCGGTATGGGCGGCCTCATGCAGACCACCATGCTGATCGCGCAGAACAGCGTGGAGCAGAAGGACCTCGGCGTCGCCAGCAGCGCGTCCATGTTCTTCCGGTCCATCGGCGGCTCGTTCGGCGTCTCGATCTTCGGTGCGGTCTTCAACCACCACCTGGTGGACGAGCTGACCGCCAAGCTGGGCCCGCAGGGGGCGCGGCTGGCCGAGGGCGGCGGCGGCCGGCTCGACCCCGCCGCGCTGGCCGGCCTGCCGGCGCCGGTCCGCACCGGGCTGCTGGAGGCGCTGGCCACCTCCATCTCCGGCATCTTCGTCTGGGCGATCGCCTTCGCGGTCGCGGTGCCGGTGCTGGCGGCCTTCATCAAGGAGATCCCGCTGCGCGGCGCCACCGCGCCCGGCGGCCCGGCCGGCCCCGACTCGGCGGCGAGCAAGGAGGAGGCCGTCGCCGCCTTCGACTGACGCACCCGCCTCCGCCGGCCGGAAATCCGGTGGCCCGGCCGGCGGAGCCGTTGCTACCGTCGCCCGATGATCGAGGAGCGGCTGGCCGGAGGCGGCGTCAACGAGGTGGTGCGGGTCGGCGCGACCGTGCGGCGACCGGCCGGGCCGTGGACGCCCACGGTGCACCGGCTGCTGGCGCACCTGGCCGGCCAGGGGTTCGCCGGCGCGCCGCGGGCCCACGGACTGGACGAGCGCGGCCGCGAGGTGCTCGACTTCGTGCCCGGCGAGGTCGCGCACTATCCGGTGCCCGGTCACGCGCGGACCGACGCCGCGCTCGCGGCGGCCGGCGCGTTGCTGCGCGCCTACCACGACGCGTCCGCCGGGTTCGTGCCACCGCCGGACGCCGTCTGGTACCACCCGCCGCGCGAGCCGGCCGAGGTCGTCTGCCACGGCGATGTCGCGACCTATAACTGCGTCTACCGGGACGGCCTGCCGGTCGCGTTCATCGATTTCGACACCGCCCACCCCGGCCCGCGGCTGGCGGACGTCGCGTACGCGGCCTACCGCTTCGTCCCGCTGGCCGACCCCGAGCGGGTGGGGGAGGACGCGCCACCGGTACCCGAGCAGGCGCGCAGGCTGCGGCTCTTCCTGGACGCCTACCGGCTGGACGCGCCGCGGCGGGCCGGGCTGCCCGAGGCGGTGGCCGAACGGCTGGACGCCCTGGTGGATCACATGCGGCGGCGGGCCGCGGCGGGCGACCGGGCCTTCGCCCGGCACCTGGCCGACGGGCACGACCGCGTCTACCACGTCGACCGCGAGCACGTCGTCCGGCACGCGGCGAGGTTCCGGCTGCTCTGACCGGGAGATCCGCCGCCCGGCGCCGGCGCCCCGGCGGGATCGGGCCGGGTTCGCCCGCGGGCGAGGAGGAGGCCGTCGCCGCCTCCGACGGGATCCAGGCCCGCCCATCCGCGAGGCCGTGACCGCCGAGGTCACGGCCTCGGCCGTCTCCGGCGCCGCGTTGCCGCGCCGCCCCGAGCGCGCGCCTCCTCGCCGATCTCATCAGGGTGCGCCCGAGCAGGAACACCTCGACTCCGTGCATGTCCGTGACGTGCATCAAGGCGGATGCATCTTTCCGTATACATCTGTCTTGATACATCCAAAAAGATGCTTTATGGTGTTGATGTGCCGAGGGGCGGAACCCGCTCCGGAATCTGAGGGGACTTCATGGACATCACCACCGCCGGCCGGACGACGACAGGCATGCTCCGGGTAGACGGCGCCTCGCTCTACTACGAGGTGCGCGGCACCGGTCCCGTGCTGCTCATCTCTCAGAGCGGCGAGGGAGACGCCGGACGCAGCAAGGACCTGGTCGACCTGCTCGCCGGCGACTACACCGTCGTGACCTACGACCGGCGCGGCCTGTCCCGCAGCACTCCGGACGACCCCGCCCAGGGGACGAGCCTGGCCGGCCACGCGGACGACGTGCACCGCCTGCTGGCCGAACTGACCGACGAGCCGGCGCTCATGCTCGGCTGCAGCCTCGGCGCCTCCATCGGCTTCCATCTGATCCTGGAGCACCCCGGGCAGGTCGGCACGCTCGTCGCCCACGAACCCGTCACCCCGCGGTTGCTGCCGGGTGACCAGCGCGCCCGCCACGAGCAGGAGTTGGCGCACGTCCAGCAGGTCCACCGGCGCGACGGGCTGGCCGCGACGTTCAAGGTGATCGCCGAGGTGCTGGGCATCGACCCCGCCGACCCCGACGTCGAACCCGGCCTCACCCCTCAGCCGATGACGCCCCAGCGGGTGCGCAACTTCGACTACTTCGTGGAGCACGACTTCACCGCGATCATCGGTGACACCCTCGACGTGGCGGCCCTCGCCGGCAGTCCGACCCGCATCCTGCCGGCCGCGGGGCGCACGACACCGCGCACCGTCTTCGACAACAAGTGCGCCTTCGCGCTGGCCGACCTGCTTGGCACCGAGGCGCTCGAGTTCCCCGGCGGCCACAACGGCAACACCACCCACCCTCGTGCCTACGCCTCTGCCTTGCGCGCCGCCCTCCGGTCTGTGTGACTTCGTCGCCATCCCGCCCGGCCGGCCGGGCGTTGCGGGGCCGTGACCGCCGGGCCGAGCAGGGTAGTAGCGTCGACACATGCGACTGGGCGTCCTGGACATCGGCTCCAACACGGGGCACCTACTGGTGGTCGACGCGCATCCCGGTGCCCGGCCGCTGCCGGCCTATTCGCACAAGGCCGAGCTGCGGCTCGCCGAGGCCCTCGATGGTGACCGGCTGTCGGCCGGCGGCCAGGCCGCGCTGCTGCGGTTCGTCGAGGAGTCGCTGCGCGTCGCCGAGGACAAGGGCGTGCAGGACGTCATGGCGTTCGCCACCTCCGCGGTGCGCGAGGCCGTCGACGGCGAGGAGGTGCTGGCCGCCATCCGGGCCGCGACCGGGGTGGACATCCGGGTGCTGCCCGGTGCGGAGGAGGCCCGGTTGACCTTCCTGGCGGTGCGACGCTGGTTCGGCTGGTCGTCCGGGCGGCTGCTGGTGATGGACATCGGCGGCGGCTCGCTGGAGATCGCCGCCGGTCTGGAGGAGGCCCCGGACGTCGCGGTCTCGCTGCCGCTGGGCGCCGGCCGGCTGACCCGCGAGTGGCTCACCGGCGACCCGCCGCCTCCCGGGCAGGTGCGCGAGCTGCGCAGGATGGTGCGCGCCGAGATCGGCCGGGTCGTCGGGGACGTGGTCCGCGGCGGGCGGCCCGACCACGCGGTCGCCACCTCCAAGACCTTCCGGCAGCTGGCCCGGATCGCCGGCGCCGCCCCGTCCGCGGAGGGGCCTTACGTCCGGCGGTCGCTGTCCCGGGCGGACCTGGCGGGCTGGGCCGAGCGCCTGCCGGGGATGCCGGCCGCCGAGCGCGCGGCACTGCCCGGCGTCTCCGCGGGCCGGGCGCCCCAGCTGGCCGCGGGCGCACTGGTCGCGGACGCGGCGATGGACCTGTTCGACGTCGACCGGCTGGAGATCTGCCCGTGGGCGTTGCGGGAGGGGGTGATCCTGCGCCGCCTCGACATGATGTCGGCGGGGTAACCCTTCGGCGTCGAATGGGGCCTGGCCCGGGTCGACCGGCCGATGCATCGGAACTTTCCGGAAAAATCAGCCCTTGCGGTAGGAGGGAACGCGTGTGAGTTCCGATCTTCGGGGCACGTGTCCCAGCGCGACAACAGCAGAGGGAGGATCCGGCGATGATGGCCGTCATCGGCACGATTTGGACATTGCTCATCGTTCTGGTGCTGATGGCAGCCGCGGTCATAGTGATCGCGGTCGTCACCCTGGTCATCCTGGCGCTGCTGGCCTCCACCACCAGCCCCGAACCCGACCTTTCCGACCCCGCCCTCCCGGAACCCGGGGGCACCACCGGCGCTGCGGGCTCCGCCGCGGCCCGCGTACCGTCCATCGCCTTCCCCTCCACCGCCTCGGTGGCCTCCGCCGGTCCCGCCTGGCCGGCCGGTCCCGGCGGGCGCCCGGTGCCCGCGGCCATGTCCCGGCCGACCACCCCCGCCGCGTCCGCGCCGGCCACCGGCAGCCGCCCGCCCGCCGGGGCGCCGGTCCCGGTCACAGCGCCGCCGGCGGGCCTGTCCACCGGAACCGGCCGGCCCCGGGCGACCGGCCCCGCCTCCGCCGGGCCGCAGCCGACCGGCGGCGGGCCGGAGACGCCCGGCGGGGGAGCGGACGGGCCCGGAGGCGGACCCGAAAAGCCCGCCGACGGACCGGAGGCGTCCGCCGGCGGAGCGGGGACGAGCGGAGGCGAATCGGCGGCGACCGCCGCCGAACCCGCGGAGCGCACCGCCGGGGAAGGCCCGCGCCGGGAGACCGCCGGGACGACCGGCCCGCGCCCCGGCCCGAGGTCCCCGGCCGGCGACCGGCAGCGGGACGGGTACGCCGGCGCTCCGGGCCGGGAGGCCGGCGCCCGCCGCGAGCGCCGGGTCAAGGTCGCCACGAGCAAGGCCCGCGCCCGCCGCGGCTGACCGGGTGCCCGCGCCACCTCGGCCGTGGCCGGCGCGACCTGAGGGCCGGCGTCCGGACGGGGCGCGCCGAGCGGGTCACGCCCGCGGGGAGGCCGCGCGTCGGAAAGGCCGCGCGCCGGGGAGGTGGCGCGCCGGGGAGGTGGCGCGGCGGCGGTTCAGTGCGGCGGCGCGGCCGGGACGCGGTGCTCGGCCAGCCGGGCGAGCACCGCCTGGTTGGCCTCCCAGCCGTCCGGGAACTTGACCGGGACGCCGAGCCGGACCGCGTCCGCCGACGGGTGGGCGTCCAGCAGCTCGGGGATCCCGGCCCGGGCCACCACGACGCAGGCGTGCCGATGCCGCGAGGTAAGGACGCACAGCCGGCCCGACTCCAGGTGGAACGCGGTGGCGTCCCGGCGCCCGGACAGCGGATGCAGCACGATGGTGACGTCGTACTCGCGGCCCTGTAGCCGGTTGGCGGTGTCCACCGTGACGCCGGCGGGCAGCCCGGCGGCCCGGATCGCGGCCACCTGGTCACGGTGCGCGGCGCCGACGGCGACCCGCTCGGCGGTGACCGGATGCTCGCCGCGCTCGGAGACGGTGACCGGCGAGCGCTGCAGCAGCCGGGTGGCCAGCACCGCGACGGCGCGCACCGCCTCGGCGTCGGTGCGCACGGTGTGCCGGTCCGGCAGCTCGTACAGCGCCCAGCCGGACGCGGCCGCCTCCTCCAGCGCCCGGTCGTAGGCGGTGCGCATGCCGCCGGTCGCGAACCCCATCCGCCGCTCCTCGGGCCCGGTGCCGGCCCGGAATCCGGTGAACGGGTAGAACGCCTCCGACACCAGCGGCGCCGCGGACGCGGGCAGCCGCCAGGAGACGGGCAGGCGATGCACCGGCAGGTCGGGATTGTGGCGCAGCAGCACCGCGACCGCGCTCTGCAGTGGATCCCACGACAGGCCGGCCCACCGGTCGCCGTCCACCACCGAGAACGGGTCGAGCTGGCCGGGGTCGCCGACGAACAGCGCCCGCTCGAACAGCCCGGCGATGCGCAGCAGCTTGTCCGAGCGCATCTGGTAGGCCTCGTCCACGATCGCCCACGGCCACACCCGGTCGCCGACCCAGGCCCACTTGTCGGCGGTCGCGATCACCACGTCCGGGTCGCCGAGATCGGCGAGCCGGGTGCCGATGGCCGCCCGGCCGGTCACCCGGGCCGGCGCGGTGTAGTCGCCCGCCGACAACCGCCCCAGGCGCAGCGCGGGGTGCGCGGCGGCGAGCCGGACGATCAGGTCGTCCACCTGCTCGTTCGTCTGCGCGATGATCATCAGGGGTTCGCCGCCCGCGGCCAGGTGCCCGGCGGCGCGCACCACCAGCGTCGACTTGCCGGCGCCCGGCGGGGAGTCGACGACCACGCCGCGGTGGCGGGGCAGGTCGGCGAGCACCGCGTCCACGACCGCGCCGGCCTCCGCCGCGGGGGACAGGCCCGCCGGCCCGGCGGCGCCGGTGGCCGGCACGGCCACCGCTCCGGACCGCCGGCCGCCGGTGCGGGTCATGACCAGTCCTCCTCGGCGTCGTCCTCGGCCGGCACGTATTCGGGCGGCGGGCCGCCGTGCGTCCACGGTGTCTCCTCCGGCGCGGGCAGCGCGGCCGGCGGCTGGTACTCGTCGGTGAGCGCCGCGTAGCACACCACCTCACCGACCTGCGGGACCGCGCCCGGCGTGGCCGTCGTCCCGCGCCCCATCCCCTTGACGATCTTCAGGGTGACCTCGCCGCCCGCGACGTCGACGACGTCGGCCCGCTGGCCGCGCCGGGCCGGCGTGGCGAGCCGCGCCCCGGCCGCCAGCCGCACCGGATCGCCGGTGCGCACCACCAGCAGCGGCCGGAGCTTGCGGCCCCGTCCCTCGCCCTCGGTGCGGTCCGGCTCGGCGGCGACCACGGTCCCGGTGAACGCCTCGCCGGCCAGCCGGTGGCCCGCCATCACCAGCGGATCGTCGAAGGCCCGCTGCGCGTCGTACACCGCCCGGGCCCGCTCCATCCGCGCCAGCCGGGCCGCGGCGGCCACCGCGCCGTCCCGCCGAGGCTGCGGCGGCGCGCCCTCGGCGAGCTGCGCCGCGAACGCGGTGAACGCGGTACGGTCCCCCTCCCAACGGGCCGCGGCCCCGCCGCCGGGCGGCAGGGCCCGCAGCAGATCGACCGCCCGCCACATCAGCCGCCAGGTCGGCTCCAGCTGGGAGCGGACCGCCGCGGCCACCGCGGCCGCCGCCCGCTCGCCGGGTGCCTCCTGGTAGGCGCGGATCGCCGGGGCGAGCACCTCGGCGTCGAACCCCGGGTCGGTGGCCGGCCCCGCGGGCGGCCAGACCAGCGGGTCCTCCGCCTCGCGGGCCGCGCTCGCGCCGCTCATGCCGGGCGGCGGGTCGATCCAGCCCAGCAGCGACGCCAGGTTGGCGTCCTCCAGGGCGCTCTGCCCGGTGGCCCAGTGCAGCGAGAGCAGGTCGGTGGCCGCGGCCAGCAGCACCGACCCCGGATACTGCGCCCGCCGGCCGAAGAAGGTGAGCCACCGGCCGAGCACCGGCACCGAGGGGTGCACCGCGTACGGTCCCTCGGCGCGGCGGAAGCGGGTGGACCTGCCGAGCAGCTGGACGAACGTGACCCCCGCCGGGTTCGGGACGAGCAGCTGCGGGGCGTCCACGCACCGCTCGTATGGTTCGGCGCCGCGCCGCTCCACCGTCTCGGTGGCCTTCTGCAGGCCCTCCACGTACGGCAGCACGACCTCGGCCAGCTCGGCGGTGAAGGCGAACCGCAGGTCGCGGTCGCGCGGCTGCGGCACCACCAGCAGCCGGGGATGATCGGGATCGGTGCCGGCCATCGCGGCCAGCGGGGCCGCCGCCTCGCCGGCCAGCCGCAGCGGGATGAGGACCATCGGCCGGTCGGACAGGTGGCAGTGGCGCACGGTCGCCAGCCGCTGCGCGCGGCCCTCCCGCAGCGCGCGCAGCCGGGCGAGCGCCGACAGGGTGCTCACGAGACCTCGGCGTACAGGCGGTCGGCCAGGCGGAGCAGCCGGGCGATCTCCGCGCGATCGTCGTCGGGCGCGAGCGAGCCGTCGGCCAGGGCGAGCGCCTCGGCGACCGTGGCGACCCCGCCGAGCTCGTCGCGGACCTGCCGGCCCAGCAGGTCGGTCGCGCCGGCCTCGGCCGCCTCCTCCCGGCAGAAGAAGCACAGGTCACAGGTGTTGAGGCAGTCCGGGGCGTAGCGGGCGCCGACCTCGCGCACCGCCGAGCGCAGCTCGGCCACCGGGCGCCGCGGCACGCCGCCGTCGTCCCGGCCCAGGTCGAACGTCAGCGTGTCCGGCAGCGGCTCGACGATGGCGCCGACCCGGGTCATCCGGGCGAGCTGCCGGCGCAGCACCGCCAGCTCGCGGCGTACGTCCACCAGCGTGGCCGCCGGGCGGTTGGCGAAGTTCTCCGGGCAGACCAGGACGATCTCGTGCGACACCCGCGACGGGTCGTGGCCGAGCTCGGCCAGCAGCGTGCTCAGCGCCAGCACGTACACCGCGGCCTGGCGGGCGGCGGCGGCCACCTTGTCCGGCTCGGCCTGCCCGTCCACCACGGCGAACGACTTGATCTCCACGATGTGGAACCGGCCGCCCAGCTGGAACGCCACCACGTCCGGCTCCAGGTAGGAGTGGTACCCGGCGATCTCCAGCCGCAGCAGCGGATGGTCGTACAGGGTGGCCGCCTCGCCGGCGTCCCGCGCGGCGCGGTCGATGAGCCGCCGGGTGTGGGAGTGGCGCAGGTGCGCCGACGGGTTGCCGCCCACGTCGGCCAGGTCGGTGTAGCCGGCCAGCGGCAGCGGCAGCCCGAGCAGCTCGCGCAGCAGCCGCAGCAGCTCCGCGCCGCCGCCCTCCTTGACCAGCGCCTCGAAGGCGTCGCCGCGGGTGATGGCGAACGGCGACCGGCCGAAGGGCGCGGGGAAACCCAGGTGGGTGGCGACGGCGTCCTTGTCCACGCCGGCGGCGTCCAGCACGGCACGGCGGGCGCACCCCGGGTTGGCCGCGAGGGCGGCGATGGCGCGGGCGTCGTGCGGGCGCGGCGGCTCCGGCCCGCGCAGCCGGTCGAGTCGATCCACCTCACACCTCTCTCTCGTCCGCCGGGCGCGGCCGGGCGCGGGGCCGGCCCCGGGATGGGGCCGGGCTCAGCACGAGGCCTCCGCCAGGCCCAGCGGCAGGCCGCCGAACAGGCGCTCGGCGTCGCCCAGCCGCGCGCGGGCACGACCGGCGATGTCCGCCCGGGCCGCGGCGTCGGCCGCCGCGTGCACCCGCAGCTCGGCGTGGGCCGCCTTGACCACGGTGCGCGGATCCGGCGCGGCCGGGACACCCGGACGGCCGGGGCCGCCGGTCGCGCCAGGGACGTTGCGGGCCAGCCGGGCCAGCAGCCGCTCGGCACCCGGCGCGGCGGGCTCGCCCGCCTCGGCCAGCCGCAGCACGTGCTCGGCGACGCGCACCGCCGTGGTGAGGAAGTCGACCCGCGGGCTCAGCGGGCCGACCACCCGGCGTTCCAGCGGCCAGGTGCTCACCGCGAACAGCCCGCGCGAGGCCGACAGGCGATCGGTGAGCGCGGCGCACAGGTAGTAGGGGCGGGCGTAGGGCGCGCCGCGGAAGGACCGTTCCTCGTCCCGGCGCAGGCTGGCCAGCCGGCCGCCGCCCAACGAACCGGCGTGCAGCGCGGCGTGCACCGCCACGATCATCCGCGCGGCCGCGGGTGCCCCGATCAGGGTGAGCGCCTGGTGCACCTGCTCGCGGACCGGCAGCAGCGAGGCCGGCTCGCCGGCCCGCTCGGTGGTCCCGGCCGCGGGGTCGGCGGCCTCCGGCCCGGCCACGGCCCGGTCCCACGCCCGTTCGGCGCCGCGCAGCTCGGCGCGCAGCTCGCGCGCCAGCGCGCCGTCCCGGGCTCGCACGGCCCGCCGGATCTCCCCGCGCAGCGCGCTGATCCGCGCCTCCAGGGCGTCCAGCGTCTCGCTCACGCCCGGAGCGTACCAGTGGTTCCCTCCGGTTCCAGAGATTTCCAGCATTCACCCGCGTGCCATCCGCCCCGGCGGGCCCGACCGCACCTGCGGACGGCTCCCGCCCGCGGGACGCGGGGGGACACGGCCGCCCGGCTCCGGCGCGGCGGACCCGGTGGCGGATCCGGTGGCGGCGTCCGGGCGGCCGGGCACCCGGCGGTCATCATCCGGCGTCACCATCCGGGCCGCCGGCCGCGGCGGTCCCGGCCCGCCCGACAGCGGTACGTGACCGCGAAGTACCCCTATGCTGTCCGTCATGGCGACCCTGGCGGGGAACGACGGGCGTGATCCGGACCGGCGCCGGGTGCTGCTCGACGCGGCCGACCGCGTGATCCTCCGCGAGGGACCGCAGGCGTCCATGGCGGCCATCGCCGCGGAGGCGGGCATCACCAAGCCCATCCTCTACCGCCATTTCGGCGACAAGAGCGGCCTGTACCAGGCGCTGGCCGACCGGCACATCCGCACGGTCGTCCGTGAGCTGCGGCAGCGGTTCGCCGGCACCGGCGCCGGCCCGCGCACCCGGGCCGAGGCCACCATCGAGACCTACCTGGACATGATCTCGGCCAACCGCAACCTCTACCGCTTCCTGTTCCACCGCGCCGGCGCCGAGGACAGCAGGACGCATTCGCACATGGCCGCCATCGTGCGCAGCCTGGGGGAGGAACTCGGCGCCGTCATCGCCGGCGACGGCGCCGACCCCGTCCGCGCGCAGATCCTCGGCCACGCCTTCGTCGGCATGGTGCACACCACCGGCGACTGGTGGCTGGAGCATCGCGAGGTCGACCGCCGCCGGGTCGTCGGCACCCTCGCCGACGTCATCACCGCCGCCATGGCCGCCCCCATCACGCCTGACGATGTTCGGCATCCTGGATTTCCGGCAGTGGACACGGGTGCTGGACGGTGAGCCGGTCGACGGGCGCACGTACATCTGGCGGGTGCGCGCCGAGGACCGCCCACCGGCTCCTGATCCACGACCGCCGGACGGCGACCGACCGGCCGGGGACGAGGCCGGAGACCGGCCCCGTCCTCCGGTGCCGGTGGTCAGTGGGAGCCGGAGAGTTCGATCTCGTGGACGCGGGGGTCGCCCTCGTCGGCGGTGTAGTCCGACGGCCGGGTGCCGTCGGGGCCGTCGGCCAGCCTGCCGGCCCGGGCGATCAGGGTGCCGGCGGCCGCGACGGCCAGGTTGACGATCAGGGCCAGGAAGCCGGCGTAGATCGTCATCTTGGTGTCCAGGCCGAGCTGGGACAGCGGGAACGCCGAGCCGCCGAAGTGGGCGTGGTTGATCGCCGGGTTGGCGATGTTGTAGAGCAGGATCATGCCGGCGGCCATGCCCGCGACCAGGCCGGCGATCAGTCCCGCCCGGTGGAACCAGCGGGTGAACAGCCCGAGGGCCACCGCGGGCAGGGTCTGCAGGATGATCACGCCGCCGATGAGCTGCAGGTCGATGGAGAACTGCGGGTCGATCATCAGGATCACCGCGACCGCCCCCACCTTCACCACCAGGGACGCGATCTTGCTGACCGCGGCCTCCTGGGCGTCGGTGGCGTCCGGCTTGAAGTACTCGCGGTAGATGTTGCGGGTGAACAGGTTGGCCGCGGCGATGGACATGATCGCCGCGGGCACCAGGGCGCCGATGCCGACCGCGGCGTAGGCGACGCCGGCCAGCCAGTCGGGGAACATCTTGTCGAACAGCAGCGGCACCACCGTGTTGGCGTCGGCCTTGCCGCCGGAGGTGATCGGCTTGACGCCCGCCGCGATCGCCATGTAGCCGAGCAGGGCGATCAGGCCGAGCAGCAGGCTGTAGGCGGGCAGCGCGGCCATGTTCCGCTTGACCACGCCCCGGTTGCGCGCGGCGAGCACGCCGGTGACGCTGTGCGGGTAGAGGAACAGCGCCATGGCCGAGCCGAGCGCCAGGGTGATGTACTGCAGCTGGTTGTTCGGGTTGAGCAGGATGCCGTCGCCCGGTGCCGGTGTGGCGTCGAACTTGGCCTTGGCCGCGTCGAAGATCGAGCCCCAGCCGCCGAGCTTCGCCGGGATGTAGATCACCGCCACCAGGATGATCAGGTAGATCAGCGAGTCCTTGACGAAGGCGATGAGCGCCGGGGCGCGCAGTCCGGACTGGTAGGTGTAGGCGGCCAGGATCGCGAACGCGATGATCAGCGGCAGGTCGCCGGTGACGCCCATCGTCTTCAGCACGGCCTCGATGCCGACCAGCTGCAGGGCGATGTACGGCATGGTCGCCACCAGGCCGGTGATCGCGACCAGCAGGGCGAGGGTGGGCGAGCCGAACCGCACCCGGACGAAGTCGGCCGGGGTGACCAGGTTGTGCACGTGCGACACCGACCAGAGCCGGATCAGCACCAGGAACACCAGGGGGTAGGTGATGATGGTGTAGGGCAGCGCGAAGAAGCCCATCGCGCCGGCGCCGAACAGCAGCGCGGGCACCGCGACGAAGGTGTAGGCGGTGTAGAGGTCGCCGCCGACCAGGAACCAGGTGACCCACGAGCCGAACTTGCGCCCGCCGAGCCCCCACTCGTGCAGGCTCGCCAGGTCGTCGGGGCGGCGCCACCGGGCGGCCACGAAGCCCATGCCGCTCACGACCAGGAACAGGATCGTGAAGACGACGATCTCGGTGATGTGCTCGCTCATCGGCCACCCCGCTTCCGGCCGGTCCGGTAGACGATGGTCGTGCAGACGACCCCGACGGCCACGAACGCGAGCTGCAGCCAGTAGAACAGCGGGAAGCCGAGCAGCCGGGGCTGGTCGGCGTTGTACAGGGCGGTGATCAACGGGATGACGATCGGCACGAGCAGCAGCCAGTTCCACGGGTTGCGGTCGCTGCGTGCCGGACGCTGATCGCTGGATGGCGTGGTCAACACACTCTCCTCGGAGAAGAGTCGCGTGACTAGCCTGATGCGGCTAGTCAGCCGGTCGTGCGGAAGCGTAGTTACGGCCGCGCGTCCGGGACCTCACCGATCGGTGAACGGGCGTGTCGGCGCGCCGAATGGTCACCACCGCTCACCGGCGCGCCGCCGTCCCGGCCGGCGGTCCGAAGCCGACGGCGGCGCCCGCCCGCCGGGACGGGGACCCGCCTCAGTCCAGGTGGGGCAGGACGACCGCGGAGGGGTGCGCGGGGTCGTGGAAGATCTCCTGGTCGGCGGGGACGCCGGTGGCGCCGGAGGCGAGCGGCTCGCCGGTGCCGAGGTTGCGGGCCAGCCGGGGGTAGGCGCCGCCGGCGATCTGTACCCGTATCCGGTGGCCGCGGCGGAACCGGTGGGCGACCGGCCACAGCTCCACCTCCACCCGGCGCACCCCGTCCTCGCCGGCGGGCGGCGTGCCCGGCGCCAGCCGCCGCACCCCCTCGCACACGTTGAGCGAGGTGCCGTCCGGTGCCACATCGCAGACCCTGACCACCAGGTCGGTGTGCGGGGTGCCGGCCCGCACGTAGATCTCCGCCGCCACCGGCCCGATCACCTCCAGGCCGGCCGCCAGCGGCGCGCCGGTGTAGACCAGGACGTCCGCGCGCGCCTCCAGCGGCCGGTTGTCGCGCGGCGCGGAGTTGCCGAGCAGCGTCGGCCCGCCGAGCGCCGGCGTCGGGAAGCCGGGGTGGTAGCGGAACCGGTCGGGCGGCGCGTCCGCCGGGCCGTCCGGGCCGAGTCCCGCCCCCTGCTGCAGGTGCCAGCGGCGGGCCCGGGTGCCCGGCACCGGCCAGTCGGCGAAGTCGCGCCACTCGCCGGCGCCGGTGACGTACAGCCGCACCGGGCTCGCCCGCAGCCCGGAACGGTCGCCGAGCAGGTGGGCGCGGAACCAGGCCAGCGCGTCCAGGTTGGCCAGCCGCCCGTGCCGCACGTCGGCGTGGTGCCAGGGCCCGATGGTGAGGTACGGGTGCCGCCCGGCGGCGCGCATGGCCGCGTAGTCCTTGAGCTGCCAGGGCAGGAAGACGTCGTACCACCCGCCGGTCATGGTGACCGCGGCGTCCACCTCGCCGACGGTGGCCGAGTGGTCGCGCTTCTTCCAGAAGGGCACCGCCGGGTCGGCGTGGTGGGCCAGCACGTCCTGGAAGAAGGGCAGCGGCCGGCCGGCGGCCAGCACGTCCAGTTCCCCGACCGGCCGGCCCGACAGCATCGCCCGCTGGGCGCGGCGCGGCGCGAACCACACCGCGGCCCCGCTGAGCGGGCCGGACATCATCGCGGTCAGCGTGCTCCAGCTCAGCGTCGCCTCCAGCGCGAACGAGCCGCCGACGTAGGCGGCGTCCCGGAACTGGGAGGCGGTCACCTGGGTGGCCATCGCCTTGAGGTCGGGGCCCGCGTAGGGGGCGATCGCCCACTGGGCGAAGCCGAGGTAGCTCGGGCCGTGCATGGCGAAGGCGCCGCCGTACCAGGGCTGGGCGCGCATCCATTCCACGGTGGCCAGCCCGTCGTCCTGCTCGTCCAGCGGCGCCGGCTCGCCCTGCGACCCGAAGCCGCCCCGGCAGCTCTGCAGCACCACCTGGAACCCCTGGCGCGCGAACGCCCGCCCGTAGGCGAGCCCGAACAGGCCGCGCCGGCCGTAGGGCGACCGGATGAGGATCACCGGCGCGCGCGGCACGCCGAGCGGCACCCAGCGGTCGGCCAGCAGCGTCACGCCGTCCGGCATGGGCACCCGGACGTCCCGATGGAGGGCCACCCGATGCGGTATCCCGGCCATTCAGCGCTCCCGGATGTGGACGGAGGCACGCGTCATTCGCGGAAATCGACGATTTACTCGTCAGTAACATATTAGTGCTATCGTCCGCGAACCGCTGTGACCTGGCTCACAGGGCCCGGCGGTGCGGCGGGCCGGCCGAAACGGTGGCGGCCGGTGGGCGCGACCGCTACGATTCGAAGCATGCGAACTCTCTCACCTGCGAAGTGGTGGCGCCGCGTATAGGCGGCGCGAGTTTCGCACATCCAACGGACGGCCGCCCCGGGAGGCGGCCTTTCTCGTTTGCCCGCCCCGGGGCTCATCGAAGATCAGAAGGGCGAGGCAGGGTGGACACGAGCGGATATACCACCGCCGGTGGCATCGATGTCGAGGTGACGACCTCCGATGTCGCGGAGACCGTGCTGGAGGACGTGGTCTCCTCCCTCGGCGAGCGGCGGGGCGGGGTCCTGTCGTCCGGCATGGAGTATCCGGGGCGGTACAGCCGATGGCACCTCGCCTACGCCGACCCGATCCTGGAGATCGTCGCCCGCGGCCGGCGGGTGCGGGCCCGAGCCCTCAACCAGCGGGGCCGCGTCGTGCTGCCCGCGGTCGCCTCCTGCCTGCTGGCCGCCGGCAAGACCACCGGCGAGCCCACCCTGGACGAGGTCGAGGTGCACGTCGACGAGTCCGAGGACATCCTGCCCGAGGAGATGCGCAGCCGGCGGCCCACGGTGTTCACCGCCATCCGGGAGATCATCGGCGCGTTCGCCGGCCCCGACGAGCACCTCGGCCTGTACGGCGCGTTCGGCTACGACCTGGCCTTCCAGTTCGAGCCCATCCGCCAGGTGCTGGAGCGGGCGGCCGACCAGCGCGACCTGGTGCTGCACCTGCCCGACCGGGTCATGGTCATCGACCGCAAGCGCGAGACCAGCCGCGAGTACCGCTACGAGTTCACCGTGGACGGCGTGTCCACCCGCGGCCTGCCGCGGGCCGGCGAGTCCGTCCCGCCGGCCGGGCCGCCTTCGGCGCTGCCCGCCGACCCGCCGCGCGGCGAGTACGCCACCGTGGTCGAGGCCGCCAAGCGGCGCTTCCGCCGCGGCGACCTGTTCGAGGTCGTCCCCGGCCAGGTCTTCCACGCGGCCTGCGCCGACCCGGCCGCGTTCTACCGGAGCCTGCGCCACAGCAACCCCGCCCCGTACGAGTTCCTGTTCAACCTCGGCGAGGGGGAGCACCTGGTCGGCGCCAGCCCGGAGATGTACGTCCGGGTGCAGGGCGACCGGGTCGAGACCTGCCCGATCTCCGGCACCATCGCCCGCGGCGCCAACCCGGTCGAGGACGCCGAGGCGATCCGCACCCTGCTCAGCTCGGTGAAGGAGGAGTCCGAGCTGACCATGTGCACCGACGTCGACCGCAACGACAAGTCGCGTATCTGCGTCCCCGGCTCGGTGCAGGTGATCGGCCGCCGGCAGATCGAGATGTACTCCCGGCTGATCCACACCGTCGACCACATCGAGGGCCGGCTGCGCCCCGGGTTCGACGCCCTGGACGCCTTCCTGACCCACATGTGGGCCGTCACCGTGACCGGCGCCCCCAAGACGTGGGCGATGCAGTTCATCGAGGACCACGAGGCCACCCCGCGCCGGTGGTACGGCGGCGCGGTCGGCTACCTGGGGTTCGACGGCTCCATGAACACCGGCCTGACCCTGCGCACCGCGCAGATCCGCGGCGGCGTCGCCACCGTCCGGGCCGGAGCGACCCTGCTGTTCGACTCCGACCCGGCGGCCGAGGAGCGCGAGACCGAGCTCAAGGCGAGCGCGCTGCTCGGCGCGCTGGCCGCCGTCGGCGCGGAGCGGTCCGCGGCCGGCGCGCCCGCGCCGGTGCCCGCGCCGGCGGCCGAGCGGCCGGGGGAGGGGACCACCGTGCTGCTCGTCGACTATGAGGACTCCTTCGTCAACACGCTGGCCGACTACTTCCGCCAGCAGGGCGCCCAGGTGGTGACCCTGCGGCACGGGTTCCCGCTCGCCATGCTGGAGGAGGTCGCGCCCGACCTGGTGGTCCTGTCGCCGGGCCCCGGCTGGCCCGCCGACTTCGGCTGCGCCGCCCTGCTCGAGGCCGTGTACGACCGCGGCCTGCCGGTCTTCGGCGTCTGCCTCGGCCTGCAGGCCATGGTCGAGCAGGCCGGCGGCTCGCTGTCCCTGCTGGACCACCCCCAGCACGGCAAGCGCGGTGAGGTGACCCGGCAGGGCGGCGGCGCGCTGCTCGACGGGCTACCGGAGCGGTTCATCGCCGCCCGCTACCACTCGGTGCACACCACCGAGGCCGACGTGCAGGGTTTCACGGTGACCGCGCGCACGCCCGACGGCGCGGTGATGGCCCTCGAGGACACCGCCCGGCGGCGGTTCGCCGTCCAGTTCCACCCCGAGTCCATCCTCACCACCGAGGGCGGCGCCGGCGCGCGGGTCATCGCCAACGTGCTGCGGCTCTGCCGGAGATGACCGGCGCGGGCCGGGACGGCGCCGCCGTCCCGGCCCGGCCGCTCCACTACGATGGCGGCCGACGGGAAGGGGGCCTTACCGGTGAGGTTCGAGAGCGACGTGACGGTCGAGCTGGTCAGGCACAGTGCCGCCGACTCCGACGTGGTGTGGGCCGCGCGGGTCTCCACCGCGGGCGAGCAGTCGCTGGAGGCGGTCCACCAGGACGCCGGGCGCTCGGCCGGTCTGATCAACTACCTGATGCGCGACCGGCACGGCAGCCCGTTCGAGCACAATTCCATGACCTTCTTCATCAGCGCCCCCATCTTCGTCTTCCGCGAATTCCACCGCCATAGAGTTGGATGGTCGTATAACGAGGAGAGTGCGAGGTATCGCGAGCTAAGTCCGGTTTTCTACCTGCCGGCGGGGGAGCGGAAGCTGGTGCAGCGGGGGAAGCCGGGGCGGTACGAGTTCGTCGACGGCGACGAGGGTCAGCGCAAGCTGGTCGCCGAGGCGATGGAGCACTCCTACCGGACCTCCTACACCGCCTACCAGGAGATGCTCGCGGCCGGGGTGGCGCGGGAGGTGGCCCGGGCGGTGCTGCCGGTCGGCCTGTTCTCCTCGATGTACGCCACCTGCAACGCCCGCTCGCTGATGCACTTCCTGTCGCTGCGCACCAAGGACGAGCGGGCGAAGGTGCCGTCCTTCCCGCAGCGCGAGATCGAGATGGTCGCCGAGAAGATGGAGGCCCACTGGGCCGGCCTGATGCCGCTCACCCACGCCGCCTTCAACGCCGCCGGGCGGGTCGCACCCTGACGGGAACCGACCCGCCCGGGCGGGCGGCCGCGGGCAGGTAGGGATCAGGCGGCGCCGGCCCGCCGTCGCGGCGGGTGTCAGGCGGCGCCGGCGCGCGCCGCGGTCACCGCGACGGTGACGAACCGGGCGGTGAACCGGCCCCCGACCGCGTCGATCGCCGCCGCGGTGCTCGCCGCCACCTCCGCTCGCTGCGCCGGGGTGAGCCGGGCGTGCAGGCCGCTGGTGGACAGCGTCTCCAGCCACTCGTCGCGGGTGTAGGGCCGCTCCGAGTCGAAGCGCCGTTCCTCGGGCTCGTCGAACACCGCCGCCGCGCGGATGCCCTCGGCCGCCGCGGCGCGCGTCGGACCGTACGGGTCCGCGTCCCGCGAGGCTTCGGTGAGGGCCGGCGGCAGGCCCGGCACGGCCGAGCGCAGGCCGGCGGCGAACTCCTCCGCCAGGCCGGGCGGGGGCAGCGCCATGTTCCAGAACACCGCCAGCCGGCCGCCGGGGCGTAGTGCCCGGCCGGCCTTCACCGCACCCGCGGCCGGGTCGATCCAGTGCCAGGCCTGGGCGGCGATGACGGCGTCGAAGAGCCGTCCCGCCGGGTCCCATTCCTCGAAGGAGGACACCTCCACCGGGAAGCCGTCCCGCCGGGCGAGCTCGGCCATCCGCGGGTCGGGCTCGACGCCGAGCACCCGGCAGCCGGCCGCCCGGAACTGCCGGGCGGCGATGCCGGTGCCGATGCCGACGTCGACGACGTCGAGTCCCGGCGTGGCGGCGACGATCGCCGCCACCAGCTCGCCGGGATAGTCGGGGCGGGCCCGGTCGTAGCGCTCGGCGTCGGCGCCGAACGACTCGGCCATGTCCCGCTGGTGGTGGGAGTGCATCTCCTGATGTTCATGAGTGGGCATGCGCCCATTAGTAGTGGGCGTGTGCCCACTTGGTCAAGCCCGATAGGATTCGGCCGAGCGAGGTCGGGAGGACGGCATGCCGACGGGAGTGGCCATCCGGGACGTGCGCGAGCAGCTGTTCGCCGCCGCCGACCGCGTCCTGCTACGGGACGGGCCGAGCGGGCTGACCAGCCGGGCGGTCACCGCCGAGGCGGGCTGCGCCAAAGGGGTGCTGCACCGCCACTTCGCCGACTTCGACGACTTCCTGGCGGCCTTCGTGCTGGACCGGGTGCACCGGATGGACGCCCAGGCCGCCGCGCTGCGCGACTCGGCCGGCTCGGGTACGGTGATCGGCAATCTCGCCGCGGCGCTCAGCGCCCTGTTCGGCTCGGTGGCCGTGGCGATCGTCGCGCTGGTCACCTTCCGCGATGAGCTGCGCGGCCGGTTGCGCGACACCTGGCCGGCCGGCGTCCCGGTGCTGACCGAGGCGGTGACCATGATCGCCGATTATCTGGCCGCCGAGCGCGGGCTCGGCCGCCTGGCGTCCGGCGCCGACGTGGACGGGCTCGCGCCCACGCTGATCGGCGCGGCGCACCTGCTGTTCGCCGACCGGCGGGCCGCGCCGCCCGAGCCCGGCGCGGTCCACCGGATGGTGACCTCCGTGGTCGGCGGCCTGGTGCGGGAACCGCCGCGGTGACCGGCGGGCGGTAGGCGATCCCCGGTCCGATCCCCGGTCCGATCCCCGGCCCGATCCGCGGCGCGCGGCCAAGGCGCGGGACTGCGGGGCGCGCTCTAAAGGGCGGGCAGCACGTACACCTCGGCGCCGGGCGGCAGGGCACAGGAGAGCCCGCCGAGGCGCCGGGCGTTCTCGCCGCAGACGAACATGCTGATGTGCCGGCGGATGCCGCCGTGGTCGTCGCACAGCCGCCGGCCGAGCGTCGGGTGGACGCGGCGCAGCGTGTGCAGGGCGGCGCCGAGGGTCGGATGGCCTTCGGCGGACTCGGCGACCGCGAATACGCGGACCTCCGCGGCGCCGGTGCCCCAGTGCCACAGCGGGCTGGGCAGCACGAACTTCACGAGCGTGACGGGTCTGGCCATGGGATCAGCGCGCCGCCGCCGCGGAGCGGGGGAGCGGGGCGGCGGGCGGGGTGGCCTGCATGGTGGCCCTTCCTTTCGCGGTGTCGGGCCGCATCGCCTGTCCCCCCGGTTCGGCGTGCTCGCACCCGATCGACATGTCGGCCGCTGCGCGCGGATCGGCATCATCGTGTCACGTCCCCCGGCGGCCGGCGGGGCACTCCGCCGGATTCGCCCGCGCGGGCCGCGACCGGACGCCGCCGGCGGCTCGGCTCGGGCCGCCCCTCACCGGCGGACGGCGTCCCGGTGGATGCGCGCCGCCGGCACCCCGTCATCCCGCAGCCGCCGGACCGTCTCCTCCACCATCGCGTCCGGCCCGCAGACGTAGATCTCCTGGTCGGCCCAGACGGGAAAGCGGCCGAGCACCTCCGGTGGCGTGCCGCGGACGCCGTCGTAGGACGGTTCGTCGGACACGACGGGCAGCACGCGCAGCGGCGGGTAGGCGGCCTCCATCCGTATCAGGTCCGGCAGATCGTACAACTCGGC
This sequence comes from Sphaerisporangium rufum, assembly GCF_016863395.1. GTDB lineage: Bacteria > Actinomycetota > Actinomycetes > Streptosporangiales > Streptosporangiaceae > Sphaerisporangium > Sphaerisporangium rufum. The sequence goes on from NZ_BOOU01000053.1 coordinate 81,707, forward strand.
GGAGGTGCGGGCGCCGAACAGCAGATGGACCGCGGTCTCCCGCCCGGCGCCGATCACATGCTCGACGATCGCCTTCAGCGGCGCCAGGCCGGTGCCTCCGGCGACGCACAGCAGGTCGCGCCCGGGATCGGCGGGCGGGGCCATGGTGCCCACCGGCGGGCCGAGCAGCAGCGTATCGCCGATCTTGGTGTGCATGACCAGCGCCGAGCTGACCCAGCCGCCGCCGATCGCGCGCACGTGCAGGCGTAGCGTGTGGTCCGGCCGGGGGGCGTTGGCGATGGAGTAGCTGCGCCACACCCGGGGCCAGCGGGGGGTCTGCACGTCGATGTATTGGCCGGGGACGTACTCCAGCGGCGGATCCGGGCGCAGGGTGAGGACCGCGATGCCGGGCGTGCGGCGTTCGTGGCCGATCACCTCGGCCGGCCACCACGCGGGACCCGCGTGCGCCTCGGCGGCCTGGATCATGATGTTGGCGGCCGCGGTGTAACCGGCCACCCAGGCCGCCTCGACCTCGGTGTCCCAGCCGTCGGCGGCGAACCGGCGCATGGTCGCCAGCAGCGCGTTGCCCACCGCGGTGTAGTGCTCGGCGACCACGCCGTACTTGCGATGGTCCCGGCCGAGCTGGGCGAGATAGTCATGCGAGCCGGAGCCGTCCAGGCTCCACACCACCCGGGCCAGCGCGCCGAACAGCCGGTCGCGGCGCACGTCCATGGCCGGGGGGAACATCCCGCGCAGCGGCGGTGCCTCGGCGAACAACCGGCCGTAGAAGTACGCGGCGGCCCTGCCCATGACCGGCCGAATGGCCGAAAAGCTTTCTTTGACAAGACGCGGATTCAACGACATGTGTCGACGCCCACCCAGAGACGGATCGGAATTTCCCTTCCGATCGTGCGGTCCACCTCCCTGACATTCCGGGTGACGAGCGTCCGGCGGCCCCGGCCCGGCCGTCCGCTCCGAACGGAGTCTTCCATCGCCGTGGCCGGGTTGCCACCCTTTCTCCATAAGGTGGGGAGAAGGTGAACTATTCGTAATGACCGGGGTTTTCGGGTGGCCCGGCAATCGCATATCGGCACATGAATAATCATCGCCTTCGCCGGAAATGATTTACGGTCACGCCCGGGCATGTCGTGACCCGGCCGGGACGCCGGGGGCGGTGGGTGGCCAGGCGGCGGGCTCCCGGCTCCCGGTACGCCGGGACCGTGGAGGTCGCGGTGACGCGACTGATAGCTAGATAGTGGACATATCCGAAATCTGGCTGCGCCATGATGGTGGCTTGCCACTGCAAACGCACGGGTGCGCCGCTGTGCGACGGCGGCCGCCACGCGCGAGCCCCGGGAGTTCCCCATGCTGCGACCGCTGATCGGTATCACCACCTACTTCGACCCCGCCCGGTGGGGCGCCTGGGTCCGCGAGGCGGTGATCTCCCCGCCCGCCTACGCCAAGGCGGTCGACCGGGCGGGCGGGTCGCCGGTACTGGTCCCGCCGCTCAGCCTCGGCGCCATCGAGGGATACGTGCGCGGCCTCTCCGGGCTCATCCTGGCCGGGGGCGTGGAGGTCGATCCCGCCGTGTACGGGGAGGAACGCGACGAGCGGGTGGCCGAGCCCCAGCCCGGGCGGGACCGGTTCGAGATCGCGATCGCCCGGGCGGCCATCGAGGCCGACCTGCCCGTGCTCGGCGTGGACCGCGGGCTGCACGTCCTCAACGTGGCCCTTGGCGGTACCCTCATCCCCTGGCTGCCCCAGGCGGTGCATCACGACCGGCACGCCGGTGGCGAACCGCACGTCCTGCAGGTCAGCGTGTCCAGCAAGGTGGGCAAGGCGGTCGGTGACCGCCTGGAGGTGACCGCGCCGCACCACCAGGGCATCCGGCGGCTCGGCGACGGGCTGCTGGCCGTGGCGTGGGCCGACGACCAGATCGTCGAGGCGGTGGAACTGCAGGGTCACCGCTTCTGCGTGGGCGTGCAGTGGCACCCCGAACGCGGCGGCGACAACCGGATCGTGGACGCCCTGGTCGAGGCGGCCATGCCCTGAGCGAACCCGGCGGGCCGGCCACGCTGGCCGGCCGCGGCGGCGGCCTGGAGCGGCGAGAGCAGCCGGGGCCGGCGGGCGTGGTAGACGAACGCGGGGGGCATGTTGCGCCACACGGTGCGGCCCGGCACGACCTCCTCGAAGCACTCGCCCAGCCGGTGCCGGAAGGCGATCGCGGCCGGCAGCGCCCGGGCGTGGACGTAGGCGAAGGTGGTGAACGCCCCGTCCGCCGCCAGCGCACCGGCGATGGCGCCGAGCAGCCGATCCTGCAGCGCGCCGGAGAAGGCCGCCCACGGCAGGCCGCTCACCACCACCTCGGCCCGGCCGAGTCCTTGGTCGGCCAGCAGGGCGGGCAGGCGCGCGGCGTCGCCCACCACGACCGCGGCGCCGGGGACGCGCGCGGTGAGCCGGCGGGCCAGCGCCGGGTTGATCTCGACGGCCAGGTGCCGGCCGCGCCCGCCGAGCCGCCGCTGGATCTCCTCGGTGAACACCCCCGTGCCCGGACCGAGCTCCACCACGAGCGGATCACCTCGCTCGGGCACCGGGCCGGCCACCGCCCGCGCCAGCCGGCGCGAGCTGGGCGCCACCGCGCCGGTGGTGCCGGGGAACCGGAGGAACTGCTCGAAGAAGAGCGCCGCGTCGTTGACCATGGCAACGACCCTAGGGAAAGCACGGCGGCCGAGGCTCCACCCGCCGAGCGATTCCGGTCCTTCCGGAAGGGGGTTTCCGCTTCCTCCTCCAGGAGGAGGCCCGCCGCGGCCGGGCGCCGGGGCGGCCACCGCGCGCCGGCCCGTCCCGGTAGGGTCGGCACCAGACGCGCGAGGGGGTTCACGGGGTGAGATCGGCGGAGGACCGGATCTGGACGGTTCCGAACGTGCTGAGCATGCTGCGGCTGCTCGGCGTGCCGGTGTTCCTGTGGCTGGTGCTGGGCCCGCGGGCCGACGCCTGGGCCCTGGCCCTGCTGATGGCGGCCGGCCTGTCGGACTGGCTGGACGGCAAGCTCGCCCGGGCCTGGAACCAGACCAGCAGGCTGGGCCGGCTGCTCGACCCGGTCGCCGACCGGCTGTACATCCTGGCCACGCTGCTCGGGCTGACGCTGCGCGAGGTGATCCCGTGGTGGCTGACCGGGCTGATCGTCGCGCGGGACGTGCTGCTCGCCATCGGCGTGCCGGTGCTGCGCCGGCACGGGTTCGGCCCGGCGCTGCCGGTGCACTTCCTGGGCAAGGCGGCGACCGCCTGCCTGCTGTACGCCTTCCCGCTGCTCTTCCTCGCCTCCCACCAAGGCTGGTACGCCGACGGGGCCAGGATCTTGGGATGGGCCTTTGCCATCTGGGGAACAGGTCTGTATTGGTGGGCGGGGGCGCTGTACGTGGCTCAGGGGCGCCGGCTCATCGGAGGGGCGCGCCCGACGTGAACGCCGACGGCCCGTCCCGGCGGGTCCTGACGGCGGTCGCCCACGCCGGCGTGGCCGCGTGCCCACCGTGACGACACGAGCGGGAGGGTGATCTGTGAAGGCCGTCGTGATGGCGGGCGGGGAGGGCACTCGGCTGCGGCCGATGACCGCCAACCAGCCCAAACCCCTGCTCCCGGTGGTCAACCGTCCCATCATGGAGCACGTGCTGCGGCTGCTGAAGCGGCACGGCTTCACCGAGACGGTCGTCACCGTGCAGTTCCTGGCCGCGCTGGTGCGCAACTACTTCGGCGACGGCGGCGAGCTGGGCATGCGCCTGCACTACGCGACCGAGGAGATCCCGCTCGGCACGGCGGGCAGCGTCAAGAACGCGGCCGACAAGCTGCGGGACGAGCGCTTCCTGGTCATCTCCGGCGATGCGCTCACCGACATCGACCTGACCGACATGATCAGGTTCCACGAGGAGAACGGCGCGCTGGTCACCATCGGCCTCAAGCGGGTGCCGAACCCGCTGGAGTTCGGCATCATCATCGTCGACGACCACGGCCGGGTGCAGCGGTTCCTGGAGAAGCCCACCTGGGGCCAGGTGTTCTCCGACACGGTGAACACCGGCGTGTACGTCATGGAGCCCGAGGTGCTGGACGAGGTGGCCGGCGGCGTGCCGGTCGACTGGTCCGCCGACGTCTTCCCGCGCCTGCTGGCCCGGGGCGCCCCGCTGTACGGATACGTGGCGAGCGGTTACTGGGAGGACGTCGGCACCCACGAGAGCTACCTGAAGGCGCAGGCCGACGCCCTGTCGGGCCGGGTGCGGCTGGACGCCGACGGGTTCGAGCTGTCCCCGGGCGTGTGGGTCGCCGAAGGCGCCTCGGTGGACCCGGACGCGGTGTTGAAGGGCCCGCTCTACATCGGCGGGTACGCCAAGGTCGAGGCGGGCGCCGAGCTGCGCGAGTTCACCGTGCTGGGCGACAACGTCGTGGTCAAGGAGGGCGCCTTCCTGCACCGCGCGGTGGTGCACGACAACGTCTACGTCGGCTCGCGCGCCCACCTGCGCGGCTGCGTGATCGGCAAGAACACCGACGTGATGGCCGGCGCCCGGATCGAGGAGAACGCGATCGTCGGCGACGAGTGCGTGATCGAGTCCGAGGCGTACGTCACCTCCGGAGTGAAGATCTATCCGTTCAAGACCATCGAGGCCGGCGCGGTGGTCAACACCAGCGTGATCTGGGAGTCGCGCGGCCAGCGCAGCCTGTTCGGCCAGCGCGGCGTCTCCGGCCTGGTGAACGTGGAGATCACCCCGGAGCTGTGCGTGCGGCTGGCCAGCGCCTACGCCACCACCCTGAAGAAGGGCGTCTCGGTCGTCACCTCCCGCGACGGCTCGCGGGCGGCCCGGGCCCTCAAGCGCGCGGTCATCAGCGCGCTCACCGCCAGCGCGATCAACGTCCTGGACCTGGAGGCGACGCCGCTGCCGGTGGCCCGCTTCCACACCTCCAAGGAGACGGTGTCGGGCGGCATCGCGCTGCGGACCACCCCGGGCGACCCGCAGAGCGTCGACATCATCTTCATGGACGAGAACGGCGCCGACCTGTCGCAGAACGCCCAGCGCAAGCTGGAGCGGGTCTTTTCCCGGCAGGAGTTCCGGCGGGCCTTCCCCGGCGAGATCGCCGACCTCACCTTCCCGGCCAGGGCGGTGGAGGACTACACGCGCGAGCTGCTGCGCTGGGTGGACATGAGCGGCGTGCGGGACGCCGAGATGAAGGTCGTCATCGACTGCGCGGGGGGCACCGCGGCCCTGGTGCTGCCCAGCCTGCTCGGCCGGGTCGGGGTGGACGTGCTCACCGTCAACAACCGCCTGGACGACGCCTCGCCGACCGAGACGCTGGCCGAGCGGCGCCGCGACCTGCAACGGCTGGCCGAGCTGGTCGCCTCCTCCCGGGCGGCCTTCGGCGTCCGCTTCGACCCGGTGGGGGAGCGCCTCTCGCTGGTCGACGAGATGGGCCAGCTGATCAGCGAGGAGCGCGCCCAGCTGGTGGTCCTCGACCTGGTCGCCGCCGAGCGCCGCGGCGGCCGGGTGGCGGTGCCGGTGACCACCACCCGGGTCGCCGAGCAGGTCTGCCGATTCCACGGCGCGCAGGTGCAGTGGACGCCGACCACGGTGGACGCGCTGACCGCCGCGGCGGCCGACCCCGAGCTGATCTTCGCCGCGGACGGGCGGGGCGGGTTCATCGTGCCGGAGTTCGCGCCGACCGTGGACGGGCCGGCCGCGTTCCTGCGGCTGCTCGGCCTGGTGGCCCGCACCCGGCTGTCGCTCAGCCAGATCGACGCGCGGATCCCGCAGGCCAGGATGCTCAAACGCACGGTCCCCACCCCCTGGGCCGCCAAGGGCGCGGTGATGCGGTCGGTGGTCGAGGCGGCCGACGGGCACCGGCTGGACACCACCGACGGTGTGCGGGTGGTGCACGACGACGGCTGGGCGCTGATCCTGCCCGACCCGGCCGAGGCGGTGACCCACCTGTGGGCCGAGGGTGACGACATCGATGTCGCCCAGGCGTTGCTGGAGCGGTGGGCACGCGTCGTCGAGCACGCGGTCGGCACCTGAATGGGGTGCCGGCGGCGGGACACGCCGCCGAATCGGTGGGATCTTCTGGTGCGAACAGCCTGATTATCGGCAAATTCGAACGGCGTGCCGGATGGACCATGAGCGCGATGGGACGGTAGCTTTGGACCGGCGCGGCGAGCCGAGTCGGAGGGAGGGCGAGCGCCGGCAGGATGCGGACGCGAGCCCCCCGTCGCCGAGGACCCGAGCCAGCCTCACCACACCCGTCCGAACACATGGGCGTGCCCTCGCCTTGACCAGTGCCTCTCATCAGCGTAAGTTGCGGCATTCGCAGTCTGAGCAACCATGAGAAGCGAAGAGCCGGGGGACACCGTTCACAGCACCGTCGCCGCGACTTCGCGGTAGGAGGACGAGCCGATCGATGCCGAGCGTCTACTGCACGCAGTGCGGTCATGCCAACCCCGATGACGCCCGTTTCTGTTCACGGTGCGGCTCGCCGCTGAATCGTGTCGAGAGCAGCACGCCAGGGGACACCACCTCGACGATCTCGCTCACCGGGATCGAGGCGATGGACTCCGATGCGACGGGACAGACGCTCCTTCCCGACCGGGCGGCGGTCGAGCAGCTGCCCCCGGGCACGGCGCTGCTGGTGGTCATGCGCGGCCCGAACGCCGGGAGCCGGTTCCTGCTCGACAGCGACCTCACCACCGCCGGCCGCCATCCGGAGAGCGACATCTTCCTGGACGACGTGACCGTCTCCCGCCGGCACGCCGAGTTCTACCGCCGGGGTGACTACTTCACCGCCCGCGACGTCGGCAGCCTCAACGGCCTCTACGTCAACCGCGAGCGCATCGAGGAGCAGCCCCTCACCGGCGGCGACGAGGTTCAGATCGGCAAGTTCCGGCTGGTGTTCCTCACGCGTGGGTGACGGGGCACGGTGATGGGGGCGCCTGCCGCGAGGGCGTTCATGAGCATCGGGGAGGTCCTGGAGATCCTCCGGGCCGAGTTCCCCGACGTCACCGTCTCCAAGATCCGGTTCCTGGAGGGCGAGGGGCTCATCGAGCCGCAGCGCTCGCCCTCGGGGTACCGCAAGTTCAGCCACGCGGACGTCGAGCGGCTGCGGTACATCCTGACCGCGCAGCGGGACCGCTACCTCCCGCTGCGCGTGATCAAAGATCATCTGGACACCGGCCGGCCGGACGGGGCCGCCGGCGCGCGGCCGCGGGCGGTCGGCGCCGAGGCCGCCCCGGCCGAGGTGCGGCTCAGCCGGGCCGAACTGCTGGAGGCGGCCGGGCTGGCGGAGGAGACGCTGGCCCAGCTGGAGGACTACGGGCTGGTCACCCCGGTGGCCCGCTGGTACGACGCCGAGGCCCTCACCGTGGCCCGCGTCTCGGGCGTGCTGGCCGGTTTCGGCCTGTACCCCCGCCACCTGCGGGTGCTCAAGGCGGCGGCCGAGCGGGAGGCCGGCCTGGTGGAGCAGGCGGTGGCGCCGCTGCAGCGGCGCCGGGCCCCGGGGGCCGCGGCGCGGGCCGAGGAGGCCGCCCGTGAGCTGTCCGGTCTGCTGCGGGAACTGCACGCCGCCCTGGTACGCGGGGGCCTCAAGGGCGTTCTGGGCCGCTGACGGAGTCGCCCGGTCAATCAGCGCCGCGAGGATGTTACGTTGAGTTTTGCGGCGATGGTCACGCCGCGAGCCGAGAGCCCCCGCAGGGCCGGTCCCGGGCCGGCACTCGCGAGCCGACGAGACGGAGCCGCCTGTGTTGCAGATGGAGGTCGTGGGCGTACGCGTGGAGATGCCCACCAACCAGCCCATCGTCCTGCTCAAGGAGGCGAAGGGGGAGCGTTACCTGCCGATCTGGATCGGCATGACCGAGGCGACGGCCATCGCGCTGGCGCAGGCCGAGGAGCCGCCGCCCCGGCCGCTGACCCATGATCTGTTCAAGGACGTGATCGAGGCGCTCGGGGTGCGGTTGCAGACCGTCAACATCGTCGCGCTGCGCGACGGCATCTTCTTCGCCGACCTGGTGTTCTCCAACGGGGTGGAGGTGAGCGCCCGGCCGTCGGACTCGATCGCGCTGGCCCTGCGCACCGGTGCGGGGATCTTCGCGAGCGAGGACGTCGTCCGCGAGGCCGGAGTGATCATCCCCGACGACCAGGAGGACGAGGTCGAGAAGTTCCGGGAGTTCCTTGACACGATCACCCCGGAGGACTTCGGGCGGGCGGGATAGTCATATCGGGCATTTACGCTTCACGACGCGCCGGGCGGGATCGTTGACTGAGCATCCGACCGGTCCTACGGTGCAAGGGAACCCACGGTTGTAATTCACGAACCCCCAGATCAGGCCGTGGGATGAGAGAAAGCCGGAGGTCCGCAAGTGGCGGTCAGCAGCGGCGAGGGAAAGACGGCCGGCCCGCATGATCCGGCGCGACGCGAGTCGGCGCGGGAGCGTGCGGGCGAGCAGGGGCTGTTGTTCGATGATCGGCCGGCGTCCCTGCCGGCCGACGTGGGATACCGCGGCCCCACGGCCTGCTCGGCGGCCGGCATCACATACCGGCAGCTCGACTACTGGGCCCGCACCCAGCTCGTCGAGCCGTCGGTGCGGCCGGCGCAGGGGTCGGGGTCACAGCGGCTCTACGGCTTCCGCGACATCCTCGTGCTCAAGGTGGTCAAGCGCCTGCTCGACACCGGGGTGTCCTTGCAGCAGATCCGCACCGCCGTGCAGCACCTCAGGGAGCGCGGGGTCGACGACCTGGCGCAGATCACCCTGATGAGCGACGGCGTGAGCGTCTACGAGTGCACCTCGGCCGACGAGGTGATCGACCTGCTGGAGGGCGGCCAGGGCGTGTTCGGCATCGCCCTGGGCGGCGTGTGGCGCGAGGTCGAGGGGTCGCTGGCGGAGCTGCCGGGGGAACGGGCGGAGCCGGCCGATCACGGGGGGCCGGCCGAGCACCCCGGTGACGAGCTGGCTCGGCGCCGCAGGGCCCGTCGCACGGGCTGAGACGTTCTCGGGGAGCGGGGGCGCCGGGCGGTCCCGCCGATGGTGGGGCGCCGACTCCGGCATACCGGTGGATAGGGGTATCCCTGGTCGCGGGGCGAGACGGTACCATTGAGCCAAGGCTGACGACCCTGTGCGGGAGAGACCAGGGTGCGAGCCGGTCTCGCGCCCAGCGGCGTGGTGCCGGTGAGCGCCGCTGGCGCCGAAGGAGCAACCTCCCCGGAATCTCTCAGGCACCCGTACCGCACAGGCGAGGCGCCTCTGGAAAGTAGACGTGCCCGCCAGGCGTGTCTCACCGACGGTGCAAATCCCGAAATCAGGGATGAAGCTCTCAGGTCGCGATGCACATATCGCGCTGACAGAGGGGGAGACCCGGTACTCGCGCGCGCCCAGCGCCCGGTCTCGAACCTCCAGGAGGGCCCCATGACCGATCGGTCCCCGCTCCGCGATCTCTCCGCCCCACCCTTCGCCACCCGGCACATCGGCCCGGCCGACGCCGACCAGGCACGCATGCTCCAGGTCGTCGGATACGCCTCGGTGGACGACCTGGTGGCGGTCGCGGTGCCGGAGGCGATCCGCGCCACCGACCCGCTGGACCTGCCCGCCGCGGCGAGCGAGACCGAGGCGCTGGCCGAGCTGCGGGCGCTGGCCGCCGGCAACCGGGTGCTCACCTCCATGATCGGCCTCGGCTACCACGACACCGTCACCCCCGCGGTGATCCGCCGCAACCTGCTGGAGAACCCCGGCTGGTACACCGCCTACACCCCCTACCAGCCGGAGATCTCCCAGGGCCGGCTGGAGGCCCTGCTCAACTTCCAGACCGTCGTCGCCGACCTGACCGGGCTGGAGGTGGCCGGCGCCTCCCTGCTGGACGAGGCCACCGCCGCCGCCGAGGGCATGACGCTGGCCCGGCGGGCCGGCCGGGCCAAGAGCCCGGTGTTCGTGGTGGACGCCGACGCGCTCCCGCAGACCCGGGCGGTGCTGGCGACCCGTGCCGAGCCGCTCGGCATCGAGCTGGTCGAGGCCGATCTCACCGCCGGTCTGCCCGACGGCGAGCTGTTCGGCGTCCTGGTGCAGTATCCGGGCGCGAGCGGCCGGGTCGCCGACTTCCGCGCGGTCGCCGACCAGGCGCACGCGCGCGGCGCGCTGGTGGTGGCCGCCGCCGACCTGCTGGCGCTCACCCTGCTGGAGGCCCCCGGCACGCTCGGCGCCGACATCGCCGCCGGATCCTCCCAGCGCTTCGGCGTCCCGCTCGGCTTCGGCGGCCCGCACGCCGGCTACCTCGCGGTCCGCGAGGGGCTGCAGCGCCAGCTGCCCGGCCGGCTGGTCGGGGTCTCCCAGGACGCCGCCGGCCGCCCCGCCTACCGCCTGGCCCTGCAGACCCGCGAGCAGCACATCCGCCGCGAGAAGGCCACCAGCAATATCTGCACGGCGCAGGTCCTGCTCGCGGTCATCGCGGGCATGTACGCCGTCTACCACGGCCCCGACGGCCTGCGGCGCATCGCCCAGCGGGTCCACCGGCACGCGGCCGTGCTCGCCGCCGGCCTGCGCGAGGGCGGCGTCGAGGTGGTGCACGACGACTTCTTCGACACGGTGCTCGCCCGGGTGCCCGGCCGGGCCGAAGGCGTCGTGGCCGCCGCCCGCGAGCGGGGGATCAACCTGCGGCCGGCCGGTCCCGATCACGTCGGTGTCACCTGCGACGAGACCACCACCACCGGGCACCTGGCCGCGGTCTGGGCGGCCTTCGGGCTCCCGGGCGTGCTGCCGGAGGACCTGGACACCAGCACCGCCGACGCCCTGCCGGAGGCGCTGCTGCGGCGTACCGACTTCCTCACCCACCCGGTCTTCCAGGCCCACCGCTCGGAGACCGCGATGCTGCGCTACCTGCGCCGGTTGCAGGACAAGGACATCGCCCTGGACCGGTCGATGATCCCGCTCGGCTCGTGCACCATGAAGCTCAACGCCACCACCGAGATGGAGCCGATCACCTGGCCGGAGTTCGCCGGCCTGCATCCCTTCGCCCCGGCCGACCAGGCGGAGGGGTACCTGCGGCTGATCGATGACCTGTCGCGGTGGCTGGCCGAGGTGACCGGGTACGACGCCGTCTCCCTGCAGCCGAACGCCGGCTCCCAGGGCGAGTTCGCCGGCCTGCTGGCCATCCGCGCCTACCACCGCTCGCGCGGCGAGCACGAGCGGGACGTCTGCCTCATCCCGTCCTCCGCGCACGGCACCAACGCCGCCAGCGCGGTGATGGCCGGCATGCGCGTGGTCGTGATCGCCTGCGACGACCGGGGCAACGTCGACCTCGCCGACCTGGACGTCAAGATCGAGCGGCACCGGGACCGGCTGGCGGCCATCATGGTGACCTACCCGTCCACGCACGGCGTCTACGAGGAGACGATCACCGAGATCTGCGAGCGGGTGCACCGGGCCGGCGGCCAGGTGTACGTGGACGGCGCCAACCTCAACGCCCTGGTCGGGCTGGCCCGGCCCGGAGCGTTCGGCGCGGACGTCTCCCACCTCAACCTGCACAAGACCTTCTGCATCCCGCACGGCGGCGGCGGCCCGGGGGTGGGCCCGGTCGCGGTGCGCGCCCACCTGGCCGGCTTCCTGCCCGGCCACCCGCTGGCGGGCGGCGGCCCGGTGGGGCCGGTGGCGGCCGCCCCCTACGGGTCGGCGGGCATCCTGCCGATCTCCTGGGCCTATGTCCGCATGATGGGCGCCGACGGGCTGCGCGCCGCCACCGAGCAGGCCATCCTGTCGGCCAACTACCTGGCCCGGCGGCTCGCCCCGCACTACCCGGTGCTGTACACCGGCCGCGAGGGCCTGGTCGCGCACGAGTGCATCGTGGACCTGCGCCCGATCACCAAGGAGACCGGCGTCACGGTCGACGACGTGGCCAAGCGGCTCATCGACTACGGCTTCCACGCGCCCACCATGTCCTTCCCGGTGGCCGGGACGCTGATGATCGAGCCCACCGAGAGCGAGGACCTGGCCGAGCTCGACCGGTTCTGCGATGCGATGATCGCCATCCGCGAGGAGATCGCCAAGGTGGCCTCCGGCGAGTACGACCGGGCGGACAACCCGCTGCGCGGCGCCCCGCACACCGCCGACTGCCTGGTCACCGACGACTGGAAGCACCCATACGGCCGGGCGGAGGCCGCCTACCCGGTCCCGGCGGTGCGCGAGGCCAAGTACTGGCCGCCGGTCCGCCGGATCGACCAGGCCTACGGCGACCGCAACCTGGTCTGCTCCTGCCCGCCGCTGGAGGCCTACGAAGACTAGCCGTCACGCCCCAGGCGATCATCCGGATCGGCATAATATGTCGGGCGCGAGCGCGCGCCCGCCGCCGATCGGCCCGGGCCCCTGCCGATCCGGAGATGAGGTCGTTGGTGATGGCGGCGCACGAGGTGGAGTCCGGACGGCCGATCGACGACGCGCGCCGGCTGGCCGAGGACGGTGACCTCGACGCGGCGGCGGAGATCTTCACCCGGCTGGTCGCCGACGAGGGCGCGGCCGACCGCGCCCAGGCGGCGGTCGGCCTCGCCGTGGTGCTGGAGAAACGCGGTGACCTGACCGGCGCCCGGGCGGCGGCCCGGGCGGCGCTGGCCACCGGGCATCCCGAGTACGCGGCGCAGGCGGCCTGCCTGCTGGCCCGCGGCTTCGAGCGCGAAGGCCTGGCCGACCAGGCACGCGCCGCCTGGCAGGCGGTCATCGGGGTCGGCACGCCCGCCTACCTGCCCGCCGCCCACCTCGGGCTGGCCCGGATCGCCGCCGAGGAGGACGACGGCGCGGTGGCCGAGGAGGAACTGCGCGCCGCGCTGGCCACCGGGGACCCCGAGGCGGGGTCGCACGCGGCCCAGATGCTGGCCGAGCACCTGCTGGCCGCCGGCGAGCCGGGTGCCGCGGCCGACGCGCTGCTGGACGCGCTCGCCCTGCCGGGCGCCGCCGACCCCGGGCGGTTACGGGTGCTGCTCGGCATGGCGCACCTGGACATGGCCTGTGGCGAGTTCGCGGCCGCCGCCGGCGAGCCGGGTGATGTGGACGGCGCCGCGCTCGCGATCGAGCTGCTGGCCCGAACCCTGCCGCTGCGCGGCCGGGACGAGGACGCCGAGGCGGTCTGGTCGTACGGTCTGGACCATCCCGACGAGGCGGTCGCCGAGCAGGTACGGCTGCGCCTGCGGCGCGGGGACGACCCCGCGCCCGGCGCCGGTCCGCAGGCGTAGCGCGCGGTGGCCGGGGTCAGTGGCGGCGGCGGCCCACGGCGACGGCCATGTTGACCAGCACGATCCCGATCCAGGTGATCAGCAGGCCGACCATGCCGGAGGCGTCCGCCGCGATCGCGGTCAGCGGCACGCCGATGCCCAGCGAGCCGAGTGCCACCGGGATGGTCGGGTCGGTCTGCTTGCGGGGCTGCTGGGGCGGCACCGGGCCCCCGTAGCCGTGGTGCCCGCCCGGGTGATGGCCGCCCTGCTGGGCCGCCACCTCCTGGCGGATGCGCGTGTCGATCGCGGCGTCCATCTTGTGAAGGAAGGACTCGATCAGCGCGTTGTCGTATTCGGGGCCGAGATCCCGGCGGGCCTCCACGGTGGCGCGCAGCTCGTCATGGGGGAGTGTATTGTCCGGCACTCCTCCAATGTGGCACAGATCGGCGCGCCGTGGGCATCCCCCGCCGGTAGGAAGCGGGTCCTCCGCCGGTACGGTGTGCGGCATGCGGATCGTGACACCGGCCGGGACGGCGACCGCGGAGATCGACGAGGCGCGCGACCCGCGGTTCTTGTGCGTGTTGACCCATGGGTCGGCCGGGGGAGTGGAGTCGGCGGACCTGCTGGCCGTGCGGGACGCGGTGACCGCGATCGGCGGCTCGGTGGCCCGGGTCGTCCAGCCCTTCCGGCTGGCCGGCGCCCGGGCGCCGGGTTCGCCGGAGCGGCAGGACCGGGCGTGGGGGGTCCTGGTGGCGGCGCTGCGCATCCGCTTTCCGGGGCTGCCGCTGGTGCAGGGCGGGCGGAGCAACGGAGCGCGGGTGGCCTGCCGGACCGCCCGGGCGGTGGGGGCGCGGGCCGCGGTGGCGCTGGCCTTCCCGCTGTGCCCGCCGGGCCGGCCGGATCGGTCCCGGGCTCCGGAACTGCGGGCGGCGGGGACGGAGGTGCTGGTGGTCGCCGGCGGCCGGGACCGTTTCGGGGTGCCCGAGGCCGCGGACGCGACATCGCTGGTCGTGCTCCCGGGAGAGGGGCACGACCTCGACCGGGATCCCGCCCGGGTGGGCGAGACCGTGGCCGGCTGGCTGGAGCCGCGGCTCGGCTGAACTCAGGCGGCGCTGACGGCCAGGTCGGTGGGACGGTGCGGAGCGATGACCGCGCCGTCGGGCAGGAGCTCCCCGGTGTCCTCGAAGAGCACGATGCCGTTGCACAGCAGGCTCCACCCCTGCTCGGGGTGGGCCGCGATCGTGCGGGCGGCTTCGCGGTCCGGCGCGGTCGTGTCCGGACAGGACGGCTCATGCGGGCACATCGGCGTGCCTCCGGTTTTCTCTCTCGATCCGGTGCTCGGCCAGGGGCCCCGGAGCCGGCGCCATCGCCGGCCGATTCCCCTCCCCCGTTGGACGAGGACGAGCGCTGTGTGGTTGACATGTGCGCCACGGCACATCTACAGAGTAAGTGTGCTGCGGGTCACACGCGGGCGACATAGCCCGTTAGGACGGTTTCGATCCTTCGATTAGGGGGTCCGAGGGGGCCCGAAGGGCTGGTTCGGCGGTGTGACCTGCGACACAAGCGTGCCGCAGGGAAGATAACGGTCCAAGCACGACTCGCCGCCGGGCGGATAAACGTACGGTTACGTATCGGCAAGGCCGGCGAGCAGCGCGTCCAGGCCGCGCTCGAAGGCCGCGACCGCCTCCTCGGCCGGCTCGCCGGCCGCCGCCGGCCCGTCCCCGGCGGCCGCGGCGGCCCAGCCGGAACGCTGGATCTCCACCGCGACGCTGCCCATCACGTACGCGCGCAGCGCGCGCACCGCGGGTGCCGCGTCGGGGAGGCCGGCCGCGGCCAGCTGCTCGGCCTGCTCGCCGATGGACAGCAGCGCGGCGCCCCGGGGCGGCCGGGTCAGCGCCAGGGCGAGCACTCCCGGATGGGCCAGCAGCGCCTGGCGGGCGGCGTGCGCCCACGCCCGCGCGACCTGCGGCCAGCCGGACAGGCCGCCCGGGTCGACGTGGACCGCCGTGACGTGCTCGGCGAGCGCGTCCATCAGCGCGTCCTTGCCGCGCGGCAGGTGGTGGTAGATCGCCATCGCCTCCACCTGCAGGGCGTCGCCGAGGCGGCGCATGGTCAGGCGGCGCAGGCCCTGGCCGTCGGCGATGTGCAGGGCCGCTTCGATGATGCGATCGCGCGACAGCGGCACGGGAGGTCGTTTCGCAGGCATGCACGGCATGATCCGGCTTCGGGCTTACTTTGTAAAGGGCGCCGCGCCTGTAATGGACACCTACGCGGGGGCACCGGCACGAGCGCCACCCGCTCCGGCGTACGCTATGGCCAGCGAGAAACCGCCGGATCACCGGCGAAAGCCGAGAAAGGGCAGGCGATGGCGTTTTTCCGTCCGAGTGTGAGCCGGGAGGCGGAGGTCAGGCACCACGCCGACCAGGAGGTCGGGAACAGCTTCCCGCGGCTGCTGGAGAAGGCCCGCGAGGCGGAGCACGCGCTGCGCGCCGCCCAGGCGGCACAGGTGCCCGATGACGAGCTTCGCGCGGCCGGGCTGGCGTTCGACCGGGCGCTGACCGACGCGCTGCGCGCCGCCGAGGCGGCCCGGCGCGCGGCGTTCGGGATCAAGGCGTACGACGACCGCATCCGGCGGCGCAAGGGGGTGGCCACCCCGCACGGCGCCATGTGGGACGCCGAGGTGAGCCGGCTGCGCACGCTGCGCGAGGAGCACCGGCTGACCGGCATCGCGCGCGTGCCGCGGCCGATGCCCGCCGCGGGCTGAACACGGGACGGGCGGCCTCCCGCACGGGAGGCCGCCCGATCACGTGGCGGTCAGCTGGCCCAGTCGAGCAGCGGACGGGTGTTGCTCGGGTGGCGCAGCTTGGACAGCGACTCCTTCTCGAGCTGGCGGATGCGCTCACGGGTCAGGCCGAGATGCTTGCCGATCTCGTCCAGCGTGTGCGGCTTGCCGTCCACCAGACCGAAGCGCAGGGCCATGATCTTCGCCTCGCGCGGGGTGAGGTTGCCGAGCACCCCGCGCAGCTCGGCCCCAAGCAGCTGCCGGTCGACGACCTCCGAGGCCTCCGGGGCGTCGACGTCCTCGATGAGGTCGCCGATGGTCGTCTCGCCGTCCTCGCCGATGGTGGCGTTCAGGCTGATCGGCTGGCGGCTGGTGCGCAGCAGCTCCTCGATCTGGTCGGGCGTCTTGTCCAGCTCGACCGCCAGCTCCTCGGGAGTGGGCTCCCGGCCGAGCCGCTGGTGCATGTCGCGCTCGATCCGCGAGAGCTTGGACAGCATCTCCAGCACGTGCACCGGCAGCCGGATCGTGCGGGCCGAGTCGGCGAAGCCGCGCTGGATGGCCTGGCGGATCCACCACATGGCGTAGGTCGAGAACTTGTAACCCTTGGAGTAGTCGAACTTCTCCACGGCCCGGATGAGCCCGAGGTTGCCCTCCTGGACCACGTCGAGCAGGGCCATGCCCCGGTCGGTGTACTTCTTGGCGACCGAGACGACGAGGCGGAGGTTGGCCTCCAGCATGTGGTCCTTGGCGCGGCGACCGTCCTCGACCACGCACGCCAGGTCGGCGCGCCGCTCGGCGCTGAGCCGCTCGGTCTCCAGCTTGTGCTCGGCGTACAGGCCGGCCTCGATGCGCTTGGCCAGCTCGACCTCCTCGGCGGCGGTCAGCAGGGTGCGCCGGCCGATCGACTTGAGGTAGGTGTGCACCGAGTCGCCCATGACCGAGGACTGGTCGTCCAGGTCGAGGGTCTCCTCCTGCAGATCGGCCTCGGTCGGCTCCTCCCAGGCGTCGGCCTCGGGGGAGCCGTCGGGACGGGCGGGGGCCGGCCGGGCGGCGGGGTCAGCCGCGGCGCGACGGGCGGCGGCGCCGCGGGCGCGCACGCCGGACGGCGTCTCGGCGGTGCCGCTGGTGGTGCCGCTGGTGGTGACCGTGGCGGTCCCGGCGGCCCGTCGTGCGGTGGTCTTGCCGTGGGTCTTGGTCGTCACTGTCGTGCTCTTACGGCTCTTTCCCGCCCGTCCGGCGGCGCGTGGCTCGGTCTCGGCGTCGGCACCCAGCCGCACGCCGGCCTCGGTCAGCTCGCGCACGATCGAACGGCCCTTCGCCGGGCCCACGTGCGCAGCGGTGAACGCCTCGCGCAGCTCCGCGAGGGACAGGTGACCTTGCGCTCGGGCGCGGTCGAGGACCTGGGCGAGGGAGGCCTGGGGCGCCTCGCGCTCGGTGGTGGTAGCCAGGGCGGTTCGGGGCATGAGCACACCTCCTCCGTCACGGAGTCGTCTTGTCCGGTTCATGGGATGGCGCGGCGGGTCGGCGTCCGGCGCCAGTATCAATAACGTCGTGGCGCGGTTTTTGTTCCCGGGTATCCTCCGGCCGCCGCAGGTCGTCCTCCTCATCGTCTCACCTGTCGTCGCTGGTTCTCCGCTCCCTGCCCCGGATCCGGGCCCTGACACGGCCGGAGGCGGGCCGCCACTGCGGCCCGCCTCCGCGGGGTCGTCGTCCGGCGCGTCCGGCGCGCCCGTCCTGGCTCGTGCGCCGCCCGGCCGGCTACTTGGTGGGCTTGGCGGTCGGCTTGGCCTCCGGGGTGAGGACGGGCATGGGCAGCGGCTCGGCCTGCTCCATCCGGCGCTCGGTCCAGTGCTCGGCGACCTTGAGCGGGTCGGGGTTCATGTTGTGGTCCTCGGCGACGATCTCGCTGGGCGCGCGGGTGGGCTCGGCGTTCTTGTCGACCGGGCCGGGAATCTGGCCCGGGGCCTCGCCGGGCCGCGGGGTGGTCGCCCCGCCGACCTGGCCGACCTGCGCGGTGGTGTCGACCCGGCCCGACGCGGCGGCCAGCGCGACCGAGACGCCGCCAGCGAGGACCACACCGGTCACTCCGGCACAGATCCACATCTTTCGGGTTGGGTTCATCGAGGTTTCCTTCCTAGCTCCATCTGTCCCCTATGACGAGCGATGGGGACATAAGGTTCCCCTGTGCCGGGCCATTGTGGTCAAGAAACCTCTGCTGTGCTGGCAAACCGTGAAATATCACGACGAATCTGGACGATGTCGGGCTTGCCGTTGGGCAGCAGTGGCAAGCGGTCGACCACCATCAGCGCGCGGGGCGCCGCGTACGCGGGCAGGCCGGCCTTCACCAGGGCCCGCAGCCCGGGCAGCGACGGGGGAGCGGCCGGGTCGGCCGGCACGACGACCGCGACCACCTCCTCGCCCCAGTCCGGATGGGGCCGCCCGACCACCACCGCCTCGCGCACGGCGGGGTCGCCGGCCAGCACGCCCGCCACCGCGCCGGCCGTCACCTTGCGGCCGCCGGTGTTGATCACGTCGTCCGCGCGGCCGCTCACCCGCAGCCGGCCGCCGGCCACCACGCCGAGGTCGGCGGTGCGGAACCAGCCGTCCGGCCGGGCGGCCGCGGTCAGGTCGGGACGCAGCCGGTAGCCCGTGAACAGCACCGGGCCGCGGATCATGATCCGCCCGTCGCCCGGTCCGGCCGCCACCTCCACGCCGTCGAGCGGGACGCCGTCGTAGACGCACCCGCCGCAGGTCTCGCTCATCCCGTAGGTGGTGACCACCCGTCCGCCCGCGCGCCGGGCCGCCGCCAGCAGGCCGGGCGGGGCGGCGGCGCCGCCGAGCAGCACGGTGCGGAACCGCGACAGGTCGGCGCCGTGGTCGATCAGCCGGCGCAGCTGGGTCGGCACCAGCGACACGTGATCGGCGCCCGCCGCCGCCACCGCGGCCGGGGAGAAGCCGGGGTGGATCAGCGGCTCGGACCCGGCGAGCAGCGAGCGGACCAGCACCTGCAGCCCGGAGACGTGCGAGGGGGGCAGGCAGCACAGCCACCGCTCGCCAGGCCCGGCCGACAGCCGCCGCAGCGAGGCAGCCGCGGCGGCCGACAGCGCGGCGGCCGACAGCTCCACGCCCTTGGGCGGCCCGGTGGACCCGCTGGTGGTGATGACCACCGCGGTGCCGGCGCCGGCCGGCACCCCGTCCGGGACGGTCCGGGTGCCCTCCGCGGTGACCAGGTGAGTGGGGCGCACGGCCGCCAGCACGTCCCGCAGCGCGGGCGCGGGCAGGTCGGGATCGAGCGGGACGATCGCCGGGCCGTCATCGTGCAGCGCCCGGCGGACCAGGTCGAACAGGGGCGGACCCGCAGGCAGGACCACCGCGTGCACAGGTCGCTCACTCACGGTCGTAAGGTTAGTCCCGTTGGACTGCGCCCCCGCGCGGGCCGGGTGGCGCAGGCGAGTGAGGAGCGAGAGTGACCCTGAGCACCGTCGACTGTTCCGCTTCCCGCGCCGTCCCTAGATGAGGCCCGTCTCCGGCGTCACGCGCGCGCGCGTTCTCCGGCCGGCCCCCCGGCCGGTGGAGGGGGGCAGGTGAATCCGGCGACCGCGTTCTGCGGCGTGCTCGTCGACGAGCTGGTGCGCTGCGGCCTGACCGACATCGTGCTCGCGCCCGGTTCGCGGTCGGCGCCGCTGGCGATCGCCGCGCACGGCGACCCGCGGGTGCGGCTGCACGTGCGCGTCGACGAGCGGTCGGCCGCGTTCCTGGCGATCGGGCTGGCCCGCCGGTCCGAGCGGCCGGTCGCGGTGGTGTGCACCAGCGGCACCGCGGCGGCGAACTTCCACCCGGCGGTGATCGAGGCGCACGAGGCCGGCGTCCCGCTGCTGGTGCTGACCGCCGACCGGCCGCCGGAGCTGCGCGGCACCGGGGCCAGCCAGACCATCGACCAGCTCAAGCTGTACGGCTCGGCGGTGCGCTGGTTCGCCGAGGCCGGGGTGCCCGAGGACCGTCCCGGCCAGGTGGCCTACTGGCGCTCGCTGGCCGGTCGCGCCTACCAGCGGGCCCTCGGCCCGGGCGACCCCGGGCCGGTGCACCTGAACCTGGCCTTCCGCGAGCCGCTGATCCCCGACGGCGACACCACCTGGTGCGAGCCGCTGGAGACCGGCGTCACCGGGCCGTGGGTGCGGGTGCGCGTCGCGCCGTCGTCGGCGGGCCTGCACGTGCCGCCCACCCGGCGCGGCGTGCTGGTGGTGGGCGACGGCGCGGTCAACGTGCGGCGCTACGTCGCGGCGGCGGGCATGGCGGGGTGGCCGGTCCTGTCGGAGCCCAGCGGCGGCGGCCGGTACGGGGATCACGCGATCTCCGCCTACCATTTCCTGCTCGGCACCCCGGGGTTCGCCGAGGCGCACCGGCCGGACGTGGTGGTCACCCTGGGCCGGCCCAGCCTGTCCCGCCCGTTGCTGGCCTGGCTGCGGCACGCTCCCGAGCACATCGTGGTCACCTCCGCGCCGGCCCGCTGGCCGGATCCCACCCGCTCGGTCACCCAGGTCGCCGAGGCGGTGGAGATCACGGCGGCGGCCGGCGACGACGGCTGGCTGCGTGCCTGGCGGTCCGCCGACGCCGCCGCCCGGGAGGCGGTGGACGCCGTGCTCGACGGCTCGCCGCTGAGCGAGCCGCGGCTGGCGCGCGACCTGGCCGACGCGCTGCCCAACAACGCGCTGCTGTTCTGCGGCTCCTCCATGCCCATCCGCGATCTCGACCAGGCGATGCGCCCGCGGCGGGGCCTGCGGCTGATGGCCAACCGCGGCGCCTCCGGCATCGACGGCCTGGTGTCCACCGCGCTCGGCGCGGCGCTGGCGCACAACGGCCCTTCCTACGCGCTGCTCGGCGACCTCACCCTGCTGCACGACCAGAACGGCCTGATCCTCGGCCCGCGCGAGCCCCGCCCGGACCTGTGCCTGGTGGTGGCCAACAACGACGGTGGCGGCATCTTCTCGCTGCTGCCGCAGGCGGCGCTGCCCGACTCCTTCGAGCGGGTCTTCGGCACCCCGCACGGGGTGGACCTGGCGAGCGTGGCGGCGGCCACCGGCACCCCGCACACCCTGCTGGATTCGGCCGCCGGCCTGTCCAAGGCGATCAGGGGCGAGGGCGTGCGGATCGTGGAGGCGCGCACCGACCGGGCGGAGAACGCGCGGGTGCACGCGGAGATGCGCGAGGCGGCGCAGGCGGCGGTGCGCGCGCTCGGCTAGGTCATTCGCCGCAATAGGGTGGTGGCCATGCATGTCGAGGAATGGCTCCAGGCGATCCCCCCGGTGTGGATCTGTGTCATCGTCGGCGTCGTCATCGGCGTGGAGAGCCTCGGCATCCCGCTGCCCGGCGAGGTGGTCCTGGTCAGCGCCGCGCTGATGTCGGCGCAGCACGTGGTCAGCCCGGTGTGGGTGGGCGTGTGCGCCAGCGTGGGCGCCATCATCGGCGACTCGATCGGGTACGCCATCGGCCGCAAGGGCGGGCAACCGCTGTTCGACCGCCTCGGCCGGCGTTTCCCCAAGCACTTCGGGCCCGAGCACATCGCCAGGGCGCAGCGGGTCTTCGACCGGTACGGCATGTGGACGGTGTTCTTCGGCCGGTTCGTGGCGCTGCTGCGCATCCTGGCCGGCCCGCTGGCCGGCGCGCTGCGCATGCCGTACTGGCGCTTTCTGGTGGCCAACGTGCTCGGTGGCATCCTGTGGGCCGGCGGCACCACCGCGGTGATCTACTATCTCGGCATCGTGGCCGAGCGCTGGCTCAAGGGGTTCTCCTGGGTCGGCCTGGTCGTGGCGTTGCTGGTCGGCCTGGGCACGACCCTCTACATCAAGCGCAAGGCCCTGCGGGCGGCCGGCGAGAGCCCCGTGCCGGGCCCGGACCCGGAGGACGGTCAGCGTTCGATCAGCGTGACCTCCAGCGAGTAGTGCGAGGCGCGGTAGACATGCGAGCCGTGCTCGACGGCGCGCCCCTGGTCGTCGTACCCGGTGCGGGTCATGGTGAGCAGCGGCGCGCCGCGGCGCTCGTCCAGCAGGCGCGCCTCGGCCGGGGTGGCCGACCGCGCGCCGATGCGCTGGCTGGCCACCCGCATGCGCACCCCGCCGGTGCGCAGCAGCTCGTACAGGCCGTGCTCCTCCAGCGCCTGGGGGGTGAGCGCGGCGAGCCCGGCGGGCAGCCAGTTGTGCAGCAGGGCCAGCGGCTCGCCCGCCGCGTAGCGCACCCGCTCGAGTTCGAGGACCTCGGCGCCCGGTGCCAGGCCGAGCACGCCCGCCACCTCCTCGCCGGCCGGTACCGGCCGTAGCGAGATCACCCGGGTGGTCGGCGTCTGGCCGGCCAGGCGCAGGTCGTCGTAGAGACTGGTCAGCTTGACCGAGCGCTTCACCTGGCCGTGCACGACCTGGGTGCCGACGCCGCGCTTGCGCACCAGCAGGCCCTTGTCCACGAGATACTGGATGGCCTGGCGGATGGTGGGGCGGGACAGGCCGAGCCGGTCGGCGAGCAGGATCTCGTTGTCCAGCCGCGCGCCGGGCGCCAGGTCGCCGCGCCGGATGGCCTCGGAGATCTGCTCGGCGACCTGGAAGTAGAGCGGCACCGGGCTCGACCGGTCGAGCGCGATGTCGAACCCTGTGCTCATGCCCGCTCCCGGCGCCGAGGTGATCCGCTGATCCGACGAGATTAGCGGACGTCAGAATGTCCTGACAAATGTTGACACCAGGGAAAGTGTGCTGTCAGGCATGGCTGATATCCGGGGAATCCGGGGAAGGAGTCCGGACGGCGCGGGCGCCGAGGTAGGCGTCCAGGGCGGCGGCGCCGGCGAGCATGGCCCGGCCCTGGGCGGCCAGCCGCGCGTGCCAGTCGCGCAGGGTCGACTCCAGCGGGACGACCCCGCCGGCCGCGCGGACCTGGGCGATCAGCGGGGCGATCTGCGCCAGCAGGTAGCCGCCCCGCCGGAGCTGGTGGGCCAGCCGGACGTCCCGCACGTCGGCGGCGCTGTAGACCCGGTAGCCCGTCCGCGGGTCGCGGCGCGGCCGGACCAGCCCGGCGCCCTCCCACTTGCGCAGGGTGGCCGGCCGGATGCCGAGCCGTCCGGCCAGCGGTCCGATGAACGTCTCGCCGCGCTCGGCGGGCACCGGCGCCAGGTCGCCGAGCGCGGCCTGCACGGCCTGCAGGGTGCGGCGGTCGTCGAGCAGCCGGCAGTGGCTCTCGTCGATGATCCGCAGCGCGTCCTCGGCGGCGTCCCGGTTCACCGCCTGCATGATCGACGTGGCCGTGCGGTGGCCGTGCGCGCGCGCCAGGGTGAGGAAGGCGCGCAGGGCCTGCGCGTGCAGCGGGGTGTAGGTGCGGTAGCCGTGGACGGTGCGGCCGGCGACGGGCAGGATGCCCGCCTCCTCATAGTTGCGGACGGCCTGGGGGGACAGGCCGTGCTCGCGCGCCAGATCCACCGGTCTCATGGCTGCCCCGCTGTTTGAGGGTTCTCACGACAATAACTGCTCAATACGCTGGCAAGTTTACACCGTATGTTCAACGATAGCGTTGAAGGTATGGACATCACGGACATGGCGCGGCCGCTCGACGGCGCGGGAATCTCGGCGTTCCTCCGGTCGCTGCCCGCCCGGCCCCTGCTGCTCGGCCTGGGAGAGGCCAGGCACTTCGTGGCCGAGTTGGGGGAGACGCGCAACGAGATCTTCCGGCACCTCGTCGAACACGAGGGGTACCGGTCGTTCGCCATCGAGAGCGACTGCCTGATGGGCCTGGTGGTGGATGACTACGTCACCGGGGGTGCGGGCACGCTCGACGACGTCATGGCGCGCGGCTTCAGCCACCGCTTCGGCACCGCACCGGCCAACCGCGAGCTCGTCCGCTGGATGCGGGCCTATAACCAGGAGCACGAGGAGAAGGTCCGCTTCTTCGGGTTCGACGGCCCGCTGGAGTACTGGGCGGCGAGCCCGCGCCAGGCGCTCACCGCGCTACGCGCCCTGCTCGACGGGCCGCTGGTGGACGCGGTGGTGACCGAGGAGACCTTGGAGACGTTGCTGGGCCCGGACGAGCGGTGGTCCGACGAGGCCACCGTCATGGATCCGTCCCGGTCGATCGGCCGGTCCGCCCAGGCCCGGCGGCTGCGGCTGATCGCCGACGAGCTGGTGGCCTTGCTGGAGACGCAGGCGCCGCGGCTCGCCGCCCCGGAGCGGGCGCGGGCCGAGTTGTACGGGCGCACCGCCGTCGGCCTGCTCCGCTACCATCACTGGCTGGCCGACGCCTCCCCGGTGCGGATGAGCCATCTGTCGGCGCTGCGGGACGCGATGATGGCCGGCAACCTGCGTGCCGTCGCCGAGCACGGCCCGGCCCTGGTCTTCGGGCACAACCTGCACTTGCAGCGGCCCCCGAGCCGCATGCCGCTCGGCGACCTGCGGCTGGAGTGGTGGAGCGCCGGGGCGATCATCGCGGCGCACCTGGGCGACCGGTACGCCTACCTGGCCTCGGCGTTCGGCACGGTCGGCGAGGACGCCCCGCCCCCCGGCAGCCTGGAGGGCATGCTGTCCACCCTCCCCTGGGAGCGCGCGGTGGTCGACGCCCGCCGGCTGGCCGCGGCCGTCAAGGCGCCCGACCCGCGCGTCTCCCGCGATTTCGCGTACTTCCCGATCGATCCCGCCGGGCTCGACATGATGGACGGCGTCGTCTTCCTCCGGCGAGCGGCCGGGATCGCGCCTTTTCCGTCGTGATCGCGCCCCTCATGTGGCCGGCGCCGGCCGGGTGATTCGGCTGACAGCGATTCAGGTGACGGCGACGCTGGGGACGGCGCCGTCAAGCCGGGCTGATCGAGCCCGCGCCGATCGGGGCCGGCCCGCGTGAGGACGGCGGCCCGCGGGCGCCGGTCAGCCTTCCAGGGCGTAGCGCATGACGCGGAACTTGGCCTGCGCCTCGGCCAGCTCGGCGGCCGGGTCGGAGCCGCCCATGATGCCGCAGCCGGCGAACAGCCGGGCCCGGCGGCCCTCGACCTGGGCGCAGCGCAGCGCGATGCCCCACTCGCCGTCGCCACGGCCGTCGATCCAGCCGACCGGCCCGGCGTAGCCGCCGCGGTCCATGCCCTCCAGCTCGCGGATGACGTCCAGCGCGACACCGGTGGGCGTGCCGCCGACGGCGGCGGTCGGGTGCATGGCCGCGACGACGTCGAGCACCGACGCGCCGTCGGCCAGCCGGCCGCGCACCCGGCTGGCCAGGTGCTGGACGTTCGGCAGCACCAGCAGCTCGGGCTCGGCCGGGATGTCCAGGGCGGCGCACAGCGGGGTGAGCGCCTGGCGGACCGAGGCGACCGCGCACGCGTGCTCGTGCCGGTCCTTGGCCGAGGCGAACAGGGCCGCGGCCTGCCCGCGGTCCTCGGCGGCGGTCGCGCCGCGGTAGGTCGTGCCGGCCAGCACCAGGGACTCGACGGCCGAGCCGGTGTGCCGGACGAGCAGCTCGGGGGTGGCGCCGACCAGGCCGGCGCAGGAGAAGGTGTAGCAGCCGGGATAGGCGCGGGCCAACCGGTCCAGCAGCAACCGCACGTCGATGTCGCGCTCGCCGGTGGCCACCAGGTCGCGGGCCAGCACGACCTTCTCCAGCCGGCCCGACCTGATCTCGGTGACCGCGCGGGCGACCGCGTGCTGCCACTGCGGCGCGCTCAGCGACCCGTCCCCGTAGACGACGCGGCCCGGCGTGCCGGCCGGGGCCATCAGGTCGATCGGCGGCTCTCCGACGGTGGTGAGCCAGGCGTGGCCGCCCCGCCGGCCGAGCAGGACCCGCGGGACCACCAGCACCGAGCCGGCGACGTCCGGGTCGAAGGTGAAGGAGCCGAAGGCGACCGGGCCGGAGCCGGGGACCCGCACCTCGTCCTCGACCCGCAGCTCGTCGAAGACGGTGGCCAGCCAGCGCCGCGCCCACTCGAAGCGCCCCTTGCCCGGCGGCACCGCCACCCGGGCGGCCTCGCCCCACGCCACCAGGCCGTCGCCCCGGTGGACCCAGGCGTACGGGGCGACCTGCGGTAGTCGCGCGACCAGGTCCTCGGGGTGGTGGACCGGGACGGTGCGGACCAGCGGGGGGCGGGTTATACCGAGCGCGACACTCACTCTGCCCACCTTATGCGGAAACTGAACGCGTTCGACATCGGGTGCCGCTCTGGCCGCCCGCCCGGCCCGCCGGGGGAGTGCGGTGGCCTGTCAAGCCACGATAGGGACTTGGTCAACGGTAGCAACGCCTGGCCGCACGGTGATGGAGACCGCGGTGCCGGGGCCCCTACGTTGGGTGGCCGGGACGGCGGGGGAGGGGTCATGGTCGGCAGGCTGGTGTCCGTGCTCGCGGCCGCGGCGGTGGGCACGGCGGGCGCGGCGGTGCCGGCGGCGGGCGGGACGGCGGCACCGGCCGCCGCCGAGGCCCGTGCCGAGATCCGTGCCGAGATCCGTGCCCAGGTCGGTGCCGGGGGGCGCGCCAGGGGTCGTGCGGCGGCCGAGCCGGTGCCCGCGGTGATGGCGGCCCTCGGCGATTCCATCACCGCCGGCTTCAACGCCTGCGGCTGGTACGCCGCCTGCCCGGCGCGTTCCTGGTCCACCGGCGACGCGGCCGGGGTGCGCAGCCACTACCTGCGCCTGCTGGCGCTCGACCCGGCGCTGCGCGGGCACAACCTCAATTTCGCGGTGCCCGGCGCCACCAGCGCCGGGCTGGCGGCCCAGGCCGCCCGGGCGGTCGCCGCCCGCGCCGGATATGTCACGGTGCTGATCGGCGCGCAGGACGCCTGCTCCCGCCGGCAGGCGCGGATGACCCCGGTGGCGACCTACCGGGCGCGGATCACTCGGGCGTTCGCGCTGCTGGCCACCACCGGAACGAAGATCTTCGCGGCCAGCGTCCCGGACCTGTGGCGGCTGTGGCGGATCGGCCGCGACAACATGGTCGCCCGGTCGTTCTGGGCGATCGGCCACATCTGCCCGGCCATGCTGGCCGACGCCGCCTCCGATGCCCGCGCCGACCGGCTCCGCCGCGCGCGGGTGCGGGCCCGGGTGCGCGCCTACAACGCGGCGATGGCCGAGGTGTGCGCGGCGTACGGCCCGGGCTGCCGGTACGACGGGGGCGCGGTGTTCGACTACCCCTTCACCCTGGACCACGTCAGCGCCTGGGACTTCTTCCATCCCGACGATCAGGGCCAGCGGGCGCTGGCGGAGGTGACCTACGCGGCCGGTTTCCGGTGGGACGCCGCCGTGGCGCCCGCGCCGCAGGCCGCCCGGCGGCGCTGACCCGGCGGCCGCCGCGGGAGCCGCCGCCGGGCGGCCGCCGCCGGGGGCCGGGCCGCCCGCGGTCACAGCCAGCCGTTGTGGCGGGCCAGCGCGGCCGCCTCGATGCGGTTGCGGGTGCCGGTCTTGCCGATCGCCGCCGACAGGTAGTTGCGGACGGTGCTCTCCGACAGGTGCAGCCGGCCGGAGATGTCGGCGACGGTCGACCCGTCGGCGGCGGCGGCCAGCACGTCGCGTTCCCGTTCGGTGAGCGGGCTGGGGCCGGTGCTCAGCGCGGCGGCGGCCAGCGCCGGGTCGATCACCCGCTCGCCGGCGAGCACCCGGCGGATCGCGGCGGCCAGGTCCTCCACCGGGCCGTCCTTCACCAGGAAGCCCGCCGCGCCGGCCTCCATGGCGCGGCGCAGGTAGCCGGGCCGGCCGAACGTGGTGAGGATGAGCACCCGGCAGCCGGGCAGCCGGTCGCGCAGGTCGGCGGCGACCTCCAGGCCGCCGCGGCCGGGCATCTCGATGTCGAGCAGGGCCACGTCCGGCCGGTGCTCCAGCGCGGCGGGCAGCACCGCGTCGCCGGCGGCGACCTGGGCGACCACCCGCATGTCCGGCTCCATGTCGAGCAGCAGGGCGAGGGCGCCGCGCATCATGCCCTGGTCCTCGGCGAGCAGCACCCGGATCTCGGCCGGCCCGGTCAACGCGGCACCTCCGGCAGGATGACCTGGAGGTGGAACCCGCCCTCGGGCCCGTCGGCGGCCGCCAGCTCCCCGCCGGCCGCCTCCACCCGCTCGCGCAGACCGGGCAGGCCGTGGCCTGGGGAGCCGGACCTCGCCGGTCCGGCGCCGCCCCGGCCGTCGTCCTGGATGGAAAGGACGGTGCGGCCCTGGCCGGCGGTCAGGTCGATCCGGCACGATCGGGCGCCGCTGTGCCGGATCAGGTTGGTGACCCCCTCGCGGACGGCCCAGCCGAGCAGGGCGTCGGTCTCCGGAGGCAGGGCGATCACCGGGACGCGGATGGCCGGCGTCACGCCCGCGTCGGCCAGGACGGCGCGGGCCGCGTCCAGCTCGGCGGCCAGCCCGCGGCCGCGGTACCCGGTGACGGCGGCGCGGACCTGGGTCAGCGCGTCGCGGCCGGTGCGCTCGATGTCGGCGGCCTGCCCGGCGGCCGCGGCGGTGTCGCCGGGCAGCAGCCGGCGGACCGCCTCTGCCTTGACCACCATCACCGAAAGGGTGTGGCCGAGCAGGTCGTGCAGGTCGCGGGAGAAACGCAGCCGCTCCTGCTCCACCGCGGCCCTGGCCAGCTCCTCGCGGGTCGCGCGCAGCTCGGCGATGACGTCGAACAGCCGCAGGATGATGGCCGGGACCAGCCCGGCGGTGAAGGTGCCCCAGGCCATGGACAGGATGCCCGACCAGTCCTCGCCGTTGCGGGCGGCGAACAGCACCGCCGCGGCCATCACGGCGCCGAGCGCGACGCTCGTCTGGCGCAGGGAGGTCAGCGCGACCCCGCAGGCGATGGCGAGCAGCAGGAAGAGCATCTGCCAGCCGCTGGACAGCGCCGCGTTGAGCAGGACCACCAGCGCGCCCAGCGCGGGCAGCGGCCACCGGGCGGCGTGGCCCGGGCGGGTGAAGGCCAGCCGGATTGTGTACACGTACAGCGCGGTCACTCCGGCGATTCCCGCCACGGCGAGCCAGACCGGGCGGGCGTCGCCGTGCAGCGTGTCCCACACCGGGACGGCGAGCAGCGACAGCCAGGGCAGGAAACCGCGGAAGGTCGGCCCTTGGGCGGCGAAGTCGCGCCCGGCCCGTCCGCCGCGGGGCGCGGCGGACGGCGGCGCCGAGGAGCCGGGGGACGACCCGGCGGACGTCCCCGCCGACCTGGAGGTCACGGTCACCGCCCCAACCTAGCCGCTCGCCGGCTCATGCCCGGCGGCCGGCGTAGCGGTAGCCGTACCGGGCGTACATCCCGAGGACCAGCAGCCAGCCGAGCAGGATCAGCGCGGAGCGGAGGGTGGGCGACTGGCCGAAGGCGACGTGCCGGGCGATGTCGGCGTAGTTGTGGGTGGGCGTCCACTGCGCGATGGCCTTCAGCCAGCCGGGGAAGCGCTCGATGGGCAGCCACAGGCCGCCGGCGACGGCCAGTCCCATGGTGGCGGCGAGGTTGGCGAGGCCGGCCGACTGGCCGGTGAGGCGGTAGCCGTTGCCGAGCCCGAACAGGGTGAAGGGGATGGTGCCGAGCCATAGCAGCGCGACGATGGCCACCCACTGGGCGGGCCGCAGCGTGACATCGTTGATCAGCACGCCGGCCAGCAGCACCGCGGCGATGCCCGGTACCACCACGACCATGCCGGTGACGGTCTTGCCGGCCAGCACGGCGGTGGGGGACAGGGGGGTGAGGCGGAGCTGGCGCAGCCAGCCGGTGGCGCGGTCCTCGCCGAGGCCGGTGCCGTTGTTGAAGGCCGATCCCATGCCGCCGTAGGCGGCCATGCTGACCATGATGAACAGCGCGACCTCCTGCCGGCCGTCGCCGGGGGCCAGCCCGAGGGTGGTGAAGATCAGGTACATCACGGTGGGCATCGCGACGCCGAAGACGAGGAAGGTGACGTCGCGCAGCACGCGGGCGAGTTCCAGGCGGACGTAGCCGAGCATCACAGGGAGGTCCCTTCCAGGGCGGGGGTGGCGGCGGAGCCGGCGGTGAGGGCGACGAAAGCGTCCTCCAGGTCGGCGGGTGCGACCTCCAGGTCGCGGATGGCGCCGGCCGCGGCGATGGCGGCCACGGTGGCGTCGGAGTCGGTGCAGCGCAGGTGGGCCCGGCCGCCGCGCAGTTCGACGGAGGTCACTCCGGGCAGCTCGCGGAGCCAGGTGGTGGAGTCGCCCGAGACCGTCAGGCTGACGGTGGTGAGCGCGGCGACGCGCTTGATCTCCCGGCTGGTGCCGTCGGCGACCACCCGGCCGCGGTCCACGACCACGATCCGGTCGGCGTGCTCGTCGGCCTCCTCCAGGTAGTGGGTGGAGAAGAGGACGGTCTTGCCGCGGGCGGCGAACCGCCGCATGCCCTCCCAGAACCGGCGGCGGGCCTCGACGTCGAGCGCGGCGGTCGGCTCGTCCAGGATGAGCAGGTCGGGGTCGCCGACCAGGGCGAGGGCGAACCGGACCCGCTGGGCCTGACCGCCGGAGAGCCGGTCGACCCGGCGGCCGGCCTCGCCGGTGAGCCGCGCGGCGGCCAGGACGTCTTCCAGGGGGAGCGGGGCACGGTAGGTGCCGGCCACGAACCGGAGCAGTTCCTGGACGGTGACCCGGGAGGGCAGCCCGCCCTCCTGCGGCATCGCGCCCATCCGGCCGTCGCGCAGCGCCTGCTCGGCCGGACCGCCGAAGATGGCCGCCCGGCCGGAGTCCGGCTCGACCAGGCCGAGCATCATGCCGATGGTGGTGGACTTGCCGGCGCCGTTCGGGCCGAGGAGGGCCACGGTCTGGCCCGAGGGGATGTCCAGGTTCAGGCCGTGCACGGCGCGGACCGTCCCGTATGTCTTGGTCAGCTCAGTGAGCGACACCGCTTCGCTGCTCATGGATCGAATCTAGGAGGACCCCGCGCGGCGGGGTAGGCATCGAGATCCCCTGCCGGGCAGGACAAATGTCCCGCCCGGCAGGGGGTTGTGATCTACATTGTTAAGCGCATCGCTCGCGTACTGTTCGAACACGCACGGCCGGGCGGCTTCGGTTCACCGTTCCGGCGCGCGGCCGGGCGGCCTCACCCTACGGCGGTCCCCTCGAGCTCGACCATCAGTTCGGTGATCGCCAGCCGGGTCACCCCGAGCAGCGTGGTGGGCGGTGTCACCCCGGCGGCGCCCAGCCGCGCGGCCAGCACCCCGTAGTGCTCCAACAGCCGGTCGACGTCGGTGGTGTAGACGTTGAGCCGGACCAGGTTCGCCAGCGACATGCCGGCCTCGCCGAGCACGGCCGCGAGGTTGTCCAGGCTCAGCGCCAGCTGCGCCGCCATGTCACCGGTATGCTGGGGCCGGCCGTCGCCGTCCGTCGCGGTCTGCCCGGCGCAGAACAGGGTCCGGGTGTGCCCGGAGACGACCTCCCCCTGGTCGTACCCCACCTTCACCGACCACTCCCACGGGTTGACCGGCGTTCGCTCCACTGCCATCTCGGCTCCTCATCATTTCGTCGATCCGGCGTCCCCAGGCCGGCCCGGTGGCCGGATGCCGGACGCGTCGCCGAGCCTCGCAGAGAAATCACGACACCTTCTGTCATGTATTTCGATAATCTTCGCGGGTGCGCGCCGACCGGCTGGTCTCGCTGGTGCTGCTGCTGCGCCGGCACGGCCGGCTGCCGGCGGCCGCGCTGGCCCGCGAGCTGGAGGTGTCCACCCGCACCGTGCTGCGCGACATCGAGGCGTTGTCGGCGGCCGGCGTCCCGGTGTACGCCGAGCGCGGCCGGCACGGCGGGTTTGCGTTGCTGCCCGGCTTCCGGACCGAGCTCACCGGGCTCACCCCCGATGAGGCCCTCGCGCTGCTGGTCGCCGGATCGCGGCGCGGCGCGCAGGCGTTCGGCCTCGGCTCGGCGCTCGCCACCGCGATGCTCAAGGTGATGGACGCGCTGCCGGAGGGCTACCGGGACACCGCCGCCGGCGCCGCCGGGCGACTGCTCATCGAGCCGCAGACCGACCTGCTCTCGCGCCGGCTGGTCGAGGAGGAGGTGCCGGACGCGATCGCGGCCGAGGTCCTGCGCGCGGTGGTCGCCGGACACCGGCTCGAGATCCAGTACGCGGCCGCGGACCGGCCCCCGACGTGGCGCACGGTGGACCCGATCGGCCTGGTCACCGTCCGCGACCGGGGCTACCTGCTGGCCACCAGGTCCGGCGCCGACCGCACCTACCGGCTGTCGCGGATCCTGGCCGCCAGGGAGCTCGACGAGCCCGCCCGGCGAGCGGACCGGGTCGACCTGGACCGTGCCTGGCGGGACCGCGGCACCCGATTCCGGGCCGGCGGCGACCAGGTCGCCGTGCTGGCGCGGGTGGACCCGGCGGTCCGGGAGGACCTGATGGGCACCGCGCTGGCCGTCCGCACCGAGGAGACCGGCCCGGACGGCCGGCTGCGGCTGGAGGTCACCTTCCAGGATCGCCGGCACGCCGAATGGGCGCTGTGGCGGCTCGCCGCCGGCGCCGAGGTGCTGGCCCCGCAGTGGCTGCGCGACGCGCTGGGCGACCGGGCCGCCGCGATCGCCGCCCGCTACGCGCGGCGCCCGGCCCCGCTCGCCGGCCGGCCGGACGAGCCGGATCACATCGGGACCGGCTGAGCGCGGCGGCCGCGCGCGCGATGCCGGGCGGCACTTCTATGATCTACATTGTAAAGGCGCTGGATCGGAGTAGTTGATCACTGGGTGTCCTCGCCGGCCGACCATCGCCGTGGCGGCAGCGACGGGAGACTCAGCCGGGGACGGTCGGTCGGGTCCGGCGTGTGGGGAGGGAAGGCGGCCAGCCGTTCCAGGGCGGCCTCGATGGCGCGGTCCAGCTGGGTGTCGGCGCCGCGGGCGTGGTCCTGCGGCGTGATGTCGACCTCGATGTCGGGGTCGGTGCCGTAGTTCTCCACCCGCCAGCCGACGTCGTCGAAGGCGAAGGAGAACTCCGGCTGGGTGGTGACGGTGCCGTCCGCCAGCCGGTGCCGGGGCCAGATGCCGATCACCCCGCCCCAGGTGCGCTTGCCGACCAGCGGGCCGAGCCCGAGCAGCTTGAAGGTGTGGCTGAAGATGTCGCCGTCGGAGCCGGCCCACTCGTTGGTGATCGCCACCATGGGGCCGCGCGGCGACTCGGCCGGGTAGGGCTCGGGGACGCCCCATCGCGGGAAGTCGTAGCCGAGCCGCCGGCGGGCCAGCTTGTGCACCAGCAGGCCGGACACGTTCCCGCCGCCGTTGAAGCGGACGTCGACGATCAGGCCGGCCCGGTCGTACTCGGCCAGGAAGCCACGATGGAACTCGGCGTACCCGCTGATGGACATGTCGGGGATGTGCAGGTAGCCGATCCGGCCGCCGGTGCGCTCGTGCACCAGGGCCCGGTTGGCCGCCACCCAGTCGCGGTAGCGGCCGGCGCGCTCGTCGCCGACGGCGCGGACGGTCACCGTGCGGGGCGGGTCCTCGCCGCGCCGGACGGTCAGTTCCACCTCCTCGCCGGCCTGGTTGACCAGCAACCGGGCCGGCCCGCCCGGGATGTCGGCCGGCCGGCCGTTGACGGCCAGCACGGCGTCCCCGGGGCGCAGGTCCAGTCCGGGACGGTTGAGCGGGGAGGTGGCGTCGGGGTCCCAGGGATCGCCGTGCACGATGCGCTCGATCACCGGGACACCGCCGGCGGTCGACCAGTCGACGCCGAGCATGCCCTGGGAGTAGTGCGGTCCAGGACGGTACTCGCCGCCCATCTCGTAGGCGTGGGAGGTGCCGAGCTCGCCCTGTAGCTCCCACAACAGGTCGGAGAACTCGCCGCGGGTGCCGACCCGGTCGACCAGCGGAAGGTAGCGCTGGTAGACGGCGTCCCAGTCGATGCCGGCCATGTCCTGCAGCCAGAAGTGCTCGCGCTGCAGGCGCCATGCCTCACGGAACATCTGCCGCCACTCGGTGTCCGGGCGGACCGAGACCTTGACCCGGTCCAGGTCGACCCAGCCGCCGGCCCGGCCCGGCGCGCCGTCCTCGGGCGGCGTCTCGCCGGCCCTGACCACCCGGAGCCGTTCTCCCGACTGGTACAGCAGGGTGGTCCGGTCGGGGCCGAGGCGGAAGTCGGCGACGTCGGAGATCAGGGTCTCGCATTTCTGCTTGGTCAGGTCGAAGACCTTGAGGGCGCAGCCGGCGTGCTCGGCGTGCTCGTCGCCGTGGCCGCCCTGGACCGGCCGGCAGGTGAACAGCACCTTGTCCTTGGTGGCGGCGATCCGCTCGTAGCGGCCTTCGGGCACCGGGAAGGCGACGACGCGGCGGTCGATGCCCGCAAGGTCCACGCGCAGCTCGGCCGCGGGTTCGGTCCCGGCGTCCCGGCCACCTTCCCGGTCGCCGTCCGGGCCGGCCGGCGGGTCCTCGCCGGCCTGCTCGTCGGCGGGGGCGCCGGCCGGACGTGCCTCGGCGGGCCGGCGGTCCTCGCCGGCCGGCAGCGGGCGGGGCTCGGTGAAGAAGGGCGAGGGGACGTCGGCGCGCAGGGTGACGGCGTAGGGCCGGGTGCCGAGCGGGAAGCCGAGGTCGAACTGCAGGGCGTCGTGGACGGGGTTGAAGACCCGCTGGCCGATGAAGTACAGGTGGCGGCCCTGGGGGTCGAAGGCGGGGCGGGCGTCGCGCAGCACCGGGCGGGTGGCCTGGTGGGCCTGGCCGGTGTCGGGGTGGTAGAGCTTGATCGCGGTGGTCTGCGCGCTGTCGGGGCAGGTGTAGGCGAGCCAGTCGCCGGCCGGGGACCAGGCGGGGTCCTCGATCCGGCCGTAGGGGCTGCGGTCGGCGAGGGTGAGGATGGGGTCGCCGTCGGCGGGCAGGTCGACGACCAGCAGCTCGTTGCGGTGGTTGGTCAGGGCGATCCGGCCGGTGGCGGAGACCTCCAGCTCCAGGGCGCGCCCGGTGTCCAGAGTGGTCAGCCGGGCGGGGGGCTCGCTGCCGTCGGCGGCCAGCACCACCAGCACCTCGCGGTCGCCCTCGTCGCTGGCCGCCGCGACCAGCCGCCGGTCGTCGGGCAGCGGGGTGAGCAGGCGGTAGCGGACGCCGTCCGGCTCGCCGTGCTGGCGGACCGGGCCCTCCCAGTTGCCCAGGGAGTACGCCTTGCCGCGGGTGGTGATGGCCAGCCGGCTGCCGTCGGGGCCGAGTCGCGCGCTGTCGAGGTAGCGGGCGGCGGGGACGAAGCGGCGGCCGCGCTGGGTGCGGGAGCTGCCGAGGCGAACGTCGATCCGCCGGGTGCGGTCGGTGGCCGGGTCCAGCAGGTACAGCTCGGCGGCGGCGTGGTAGACGAGCCGGCGGCCGTCGGTGGACAGGTTGCGGGCGTAGTAGTCGGCGTGGTCGGTGTGCCGGCGCAGGTCCTGGCCGTCGGGGGTGCAGGAGTAGACGTTGCCGACGCCCTCGTGGTCGGACAGGAAGTAGACGCGCTCGCCGGTCCAGCAGGGGGAGGCGAGGTTGCCGTCCAGGGTGATGAGGCGGGTGAAGGCGCCGCCGCCGTCCCGGTCGATCCACAGGTCGCCGACGGTGCCGCCGCGGTAGCGCTTCCAGCGGGCCGGGTCGGCGGTGTTGCGGCCGAGGACGACGCCGCCGCCGGGGCCGTAGGAGATGGAGTTGGCCGGGCCGTAGGGGAGGCGTTCGGTGGCGCCGGTGGTGCCGACGCGGTGCAGCCATCGGTAGCGGGAGAAGGGCTGGCGGGCGTCGGTGGTGTAGATGACGCCGCCGGCCGGGTCCCAGCCGGTGACGGTGCAGCTGCCGCCGTCGTAGGTGAGCCGCCGGGCGTCGCCGCCGTCGGTGGGAATGACGTAGACCTCTTCGGGCCCCTCCTCCTCGCCGACGAAGGCGATGTCCTTGCCGTCGGGGGAGAACCGGGGGTAGCCGGCCTCCGCGACGCCCGCGGTCAGGCGGTAGGCGCGCCCGCCGCCGGCGGGGACGAGCCACAGGTCGTCCTCGGCGGTGAACGCGACGAGGTCATCACAGATCGTGGGGAAGCGGAGGTAGCCGGACATCGATCCTCTTGTTCGGGGGGCGGGAGGCTCGCCATGACCGCGTGCCGGTGGCGGGGCCGGGCCGGAGGTGCCGCCGGTGCCGGGAACGGTCCGCCGGCCTCGCGGCCGGTGGACCACCGGTTTGATCATGGTTGTGGTCGTCTGCCCAATGTAGAGGCTGGGCCGGCCCGGCGGATACCGCCTCGGCGGCGTCGCCGGGCCGGCGCGGTCAACGCGCCTCGGCGGACTCCGCGGGACGCTGATCGGTTTCCGGTGGTTTGTTGGACTTATTACCACGCGTGGCCTTTATCGCGGCCTTCTTGGCTTTTCCGGTGGCCTTACTGGATTTCTTTGATGCGCCGGCCATCATGCCCCCTGATACTTGTCGCCGGGTGGGAAGGGTAATGCGCCCTGGCCGGGCGCATCATTGGCGTTAAATACCCATCAATGCGATGAACCATCCGCATGTCGCATGGAATGCTGCCCGATGAACCGGTACGGCCGGCGCGCGCGGCGGATCCGGTGGTGGCCGGCGCTCCCGGTGCGGCCTCGCCGAACCGCCCCGCGACGCGGAAACCGGCGGCAAAAAGTCGATCGGCGTACGGCTAAGGATCTTCGTGGCGGGCACAACTCGGGCACACCGCTTGCGTTGCCGGGAGGTTTCGGCATGGCCTGGTCGCAGGACGAGGAGCGAATGCTTGCCCAGATCGAGAGTTACCTCATCGATGAGGATCCGCGACTGGCCGCCCGGCTGGAGTCGTTCAACGAGCGCGTCGAGCGCCGGGAGAACGGCCGGCCCAGGCGAGCGGCCCGGGCGGCGGGGCGGCGTCCCAGCAGGTCCACCGTCATCATCCTGGTGAGCTGGCTGCTGATCGCCACCCTGATCGCGACCTTGCTGATCATGGTGTTCCGGCAGGACGCGGCCTCGCTGCCCCTGTGATCCGCCCTCGCCATGCCCGATGATCGGAGAGCCGGTGGTCACCCGCCGGCTCGTCGATCGACGGGAGGTTCGTGATGGCCGACGTGCGGGTCGAGACGGACGGGGCGATCACCACGATCTGGCTGGAGCGTCCGGAGCGCCGCAACGCCGTCGACCGGGCGATGGCCGGCGAGTTGCGGGCGGCGCTGGCGGAGTTCGAGGCCGATCCGGCGCGGCGGGTGGCCGTGCTGGCCGGCGCGGGCGGCACCTTCTGCGCCGGATTCGACCTGACGGCGGTGGGCGACCCGGACCGGCGGCCGGAGCTGGACCCCGGCGGCGGCGGCAGCGGCCCGATGGGGCCGACCCGGATGCGGCTGGGCAAGCCGCTGATCGCGGCGATCGCCGGTCACGCCGTCGCGGGCGGCCTGGAACTGGCGTTGCTGGCGGATCTGCGGGTGATGGAGCGCGACGCGGTGCTCGGCGTCTTCTGCCGCCGCTGGGGGGTGCCGCTGATCGACGGCGGCACCGTGCGGCTGCCCCGGATCATCGGGCTGAGCCGGGCATTGGACCTGATCCTGACCGGCCGCCCGGTCGCGGCGGACGAGGCGCTGGCGATCGGCCTGGCCGACCGGGTCGTGGACACCGGCCGCGGGGTTGAGGCGGCCCGGCGGCTGGCCGCGCAGATCGCGTCCTTCCCGTTCGAGTGCGTGCTGGCCGACCGGGCGTCGACCTATGCCGGGCTGGACCTGCCGCTGCTCGAGGCGCTGCGCGCCGAGGGGGCGGCCGGGGTGCCCATCGTGGCGCGCGAGGGCGTGGCCGGTGCGGCCCGGTTCGCGGCCGGGGCCGGCCGGCACGGCGGCCTGCCGGCGGAGCAGGCGGCGGCCGCGGCCGAGCCGGGGCCGCCCGCGGGGTGACCGGCGGGGTGACCGGCGGCGGGCGGGCCGTCAGCCGCCGGGTAGCGCGCGCAGGAAGCGGGCGGCGATGGGGGCGGCCACCTCGCCGCCCATGCCGCCGCCCTCGACGACGACCGCGAAGGCGACGTCGCCGCGGTAACCCATGAACCAGGCGTGCGAGTCGAGCTTGGGGCCGGTGCCGAACTCGGCGGTGCCGGTCTTGCCCGCGGTGCCGGCGGGCAGCCCCGCGCGCCGGGCGGTGCCCTTGGTGACCACGGCGGCCATCATGGTGCGCAGGTCGCGCACCACCTTCTCCGGCAGCGGCCGCGGCTCGGCCCGTTGGGTCAGCCCGGGCACCAGGGTGGGCGGCCGCCAGGTGCCGTCGGCGACGGCGGCGGCCACCGAGGCGACCACCAGCGGGCTGGCGGTGATGCGGCCCTGCCCGAACGACTCGGCCGCCAGGTCGGCCGGGCCGGTGGGATCGGGCATGCTGCCCCGGGTGGCGGGCACGCCGATGGACAGCGGCTGGTTGAAGCCCAGCCGGCCGGCCACCTGCGCCAGCTTGCCGCCGGTGAGGTGGCGGGCGGCCAGCGGGGCGAAGGTGGTGTTGCACGAATGGGCGAAGGAGTCCAGGAAGGACAGCGAGCCGAACGACTCGTGCTCGGAGTTGCGGATCGGCAGGCCGCCGACGTTCGCCTTCTTCGGGCAGGTGACCGTCTGGCGGGCGGTGACGCCCTCGGCCAGCAGCCCGGCGGCGGTGACGACCTTGAACGTGGAACCGGGGGGGTAGCGGCCGTCCAGGGCCCGGTTGAAACCACCCTGGCTGTTGACCACGGCGAGGATCTCCCCGCTGGACGGGCGGATCGCCACCAGCGACGCGGGCTTGTCCACGCCGTCGACCGCGCGGACCGCGGCGCGCTGCGCGCCGGGGTCGAGGCTGGTGCGCACGGCGGCGCCGGCCGCGCCCTCCATGGTGGCCAGGGTGCGGACGGCCTTGCGGGAGCCGTCGGTGACCACGACGCGGGTGGTGGGCCGGCCGGCGAGCTTCTTCTCGAAGGTCTGCTGCAGGCCCGACCGGCCGATCGCGTCACCGGGCCGGTAGGCGGGGCCGAGCCGGGTGACGTCCTTGCCGGTGGCCTTGTCCAGGTAGCCGACGAGCTGCTGCACCGAGCCGCCGGCGTCGCCTTGGTCGATGCGGGCGCCGGTGGCGTCCTCGATCGCGGCCCGCTGCGGCCAGCTGGTCTTCAGGCCCAGGTGGGTGGCGGCGGTGAGGGCCGGATGCACGGTGGCGGGCGTCCAGGCGACCTTCCAGTGCCGGTCGCGGACCACCAGGTCCAGCGAGCCTTCGTAGGTCCAGTCGCCGACGTCCTTCAGGCCGAGGGTGGCGGTGTAGGCCGCTTTGGCGCGGCCGTCGCCCGCCGGGGTGACCGGGCCCAGGGTGACGCGGACGTGCTGGGCGCCGAGGCCGTCGCGCTGCTCGCGGTAGGCGGTCTCGAAACCCGGCGCGGCGGCGGCCAGGTCGGCGCGCATCGCCGCCAGGTCGCCGCGGGCCCACGCCGCGGTGAAGTGCCGGGCGGTCTCCGCCGCGCTTCCCCTAGTGTGCAGCACGTAGTAGGCGCCGCCGCCGGCGGCGCCCGCCGCCAGCACGGTCGCGGCCGACACGATCACGATGGTGCGGCCCCGGGCCACGCCATCACCCCCCGGTGTCTTGACGTGGTCTTGAGCCTAGCGTGGGCCGCGAGCGGGCGGCGGGCGCTCCGGCGGGCCCGTTCAGGCCGCCCGGCGGCCGGGGGCGTAGCTCGGCACGTACTCCTGGCCGGACAGGGCCTGGATCGCCTGCATGACCTCGTCGGTGACCGCTCGCCGGTCGGCCGCGCGTCCCGGATCGCCGGTGAAGGTCATCGGCTTGCCGATCCGGATCCCGATCTTGGCGATCCGGGGGATGGTGGCGCCGCGCGGCAGCACGCGGTCGGTGTTGATCATCGCGACCGGGAGCACCGGCGCGCCGGTGGTCAGTGCCAGCCAGGCGACGCCGATCTTGCCGCGGTACAGCCGGCCGTCGGGGGAGCGGGTGCCTTCGGGGTAGATGCCGAACAGCCCGCCGGCCCGGAGCACGCCGGCGGCCGCGTCCAGCATGGCCTGCGCGGCCCGGGCGCTGTCGCGGTCGATCTCGACCTGCCCGGTGGCGCGCATGAAGAAGGAGGTCAGCCGGTTGCCGGTGAAGTACTCGGTCTTCGCGACGAAGGTCACCTGGCGGGGGAGCATCTGCGGCAGGAACATCGAGTCCAGCACCGACAGGTGGTTGGAGGCCAGCAGCGCCGGCCCGGTGGCGGGCACGTGCTCGGCGCCGGTCAGCTCCGGTCGCCACAGCAGCCGGACGAAGGGACTGCTGATCAGTTTGGTGATTCGGTACAGCACGGACTCTCCCGATGTGCGAACGACCAAGGTCAACGATACCGCCGCAGGCGGGACCGCGGTGGTGCGCCGCTTCAAGGAAGGGTCAGGCGGCATATCGACGAAGCGACCCGCGAGGCGTGCTCGCGGGTCGCTTCGTCAAGGCCGATGTGGCGGTCGCCTCCTCGGCGAGAGGCACAACACGGCTCCAGCCGAACGGTATTCCGTGAAGGCGGTGATTGCGGCCCGGGGGACACAAACCACATCGGCACACCGAGCCTAACCCACGCCGGGGCCCGGATGTTCCATCCGGGCCCCGGACAGGGGTGCGGCGTGCCCCGGAAGGGGGCCGCCGGCCGGCCGCCCGGTCGTCACCATGGCCGCCCACCCGGTGCCGGCTCTAGCCGAGCAGGCCTCGGCGGTATCCCTCGCCGACGGCGGCGGCGCGGTCGCGGACCCCGAGCTTGTCGTAGATGTGCAGCAGGTGGGTCTTGATGCTGGCCTCGCTGATGAAGAGTCTGGCGGCCGCCTGGCGGTTGGAGGCGCCGTCGGCGACGAGGGTGAGGACCTGCAGCTCGCGGTCGGTGAGGGCGGCCTTGGCCGGCCGGCGTACCTGGCCCATCAGCCGGCCGGCGACCGAGGGGGACAGGACCGGTGCGCCGGCGGCCGCGGCGCGGACGGCGCGCAGGAGTTCGTCGGTGGGGGCGTCTTTGAGGAGGTAGCCGGTGGCGCCGGCCTCGATGGCGGGCAGGACGTCGGAGTCGCCGTCGAAGGTGGTCAGCACGAGGGTCTTGATGTGCGGGTGGGAGCGGCGCAGGGCGGTGATGGCGCTGACCCCGTCCATCTCGGGCATGCGCAGGTCCATGAGGACGATGTCCACCTCGATGGTGGCGGCGAGGTCGATGCCTTCCCGGCCGTTGGCGGCCTCGCCGGCGACCTCGATGTCGGGTTCGGCGTCGAAGGCGGCGCGCAGGCCGTCGCGGACGATGGGGTGGTCGTCGACGATGAGGAGGCGGATCATCGGGGGTTCCCTTGGAGTGCGGGGACGGTGGCGCTGACGGCGGTGCCTTCGCCGGGCGTGCTCTCGATCTCCAGGGAGCCCCCGACGCCGCGCAGCCGTTGTCTCATGCTGTTGAGGCCGAATCCTTTTCCGTTGAGATGGTGGATGCCGGTGCCGTCGTCGCGGATGTCGAGCAGGACGACCGGACCGGTGTAGGAGAGGGTGAGCC
Organism: Sphaerisporangium rufum; assembly: GCF_016863395.1. Classification (GTDB taxonomy): domain Bacteria; phylum Actinomycetota; class Actinomycetes; order Streptosporangiales; family Streptosporangiaceae; genus Sphaerisporangium; species Sphaerisporangium rufum. The sequence goes on from NZ_BOOU01000053.1 coordinate 123,029, forward strand.
CGGCGCGGGTGGCACCCGCGTGCTTGGCCACGTTGGCGAGGGCCTCCTGGGCGACCCGGAAGAGGGTGACCTCGATGGCGGGGCTGAGCGGCACGCGGTCGCCGGTCACCTCCACGTGAAGGTCGACGCCGGTGGTCCGGGTCCAGTCGCGCGCCAGGGTGGCCATGGCCTCGGGGAGGTGGGCGTCCTGGAGCTGGTGGGGTTGGAGGGCGGCGACGGAGCGGCGGGCCTCGGTGAGGCTGTCTTGGGCGAGGCCGAGCGCGAGCTCGACGTGGGCGCCGGAGTCCGCGACGCGCTGGGCGGCTCGCAGCTGGGTGATGATGCCGGTGAGGCCCTGGGCGAGGGTGTCGTGGATCTCACGTGCCATGCGCCCGCGTTCGTCGAGGATGCCGGCCTGGTGGGCCTGGGCGAGGAGCTGGGCGTGCAGGCCGGCGTTCTCCTCCAGGGCGGCCTGCAGGTCGCTGACCGCCTTGCGGTATTTACGCTGCCTGTCCTCGATCCGGACCCCGGCGATCTGGCCGCCACCGATGGCGATGGTCTGCACGGCGATGATCGCCAGATGGAAGGCGAGGAGCTGAGGCGTGGCCTGGGCCCAGTCGAGGGTCGATCCGTACAGGACGACGGAAGTGGCGGCCACGGCGGCGAAGGTCCACCTGGACGGGGCGAAGTCGGCGGCGAGGAAGAAGCCGGAGATGCAGTAGATGATGAAGATCGGGTCGTGGAAGGCCAGCAGCGCGGCGGTGGCCAGGACACCGGCGAAGTGCACGGTGACGGCGGCCCTCCGCCGGCGCCCGGCGGTGCGAAGGAGCATCCCGGCGCCGAGAATCCACGCGACGGCCAGGGCGGTGAGCGCCAGGGTGCGGGAGGTCCCGCCTTCGGGCCGGTCGGGGGAGGCCAGGCTGATGACGAGGGAGGCGGCCAGGGTGACGGCCGGGACGATCTTGACGAGGTACTCGAAGCGCCGTTCCCAGGTGGAGGGCGGGAAGGGATCGTTCATCCGGGCGGTGCGCCTCCTGTCGGGCAGGCGTGGTCTCACCTGGCGGTGGCCGATGAGGACGAGCTTAGGCGCATGGGGATCAGGGTGGCGTAGCCGTACATGAGCAGCCCAAGGGCGATCATGAAGATGATGGTCGGCCACTGCCAGATCGGCGGGAGGTGCAGGGCGAGGAACCACAGCCGGTTGTCGATGCCGAGGATCTTCATGACCATGGGCACGATTCCCTGGGGGAACAGGGGAAGCCAGGCGATGGTGTAGCCGATCGTGACGCCGATCCGGTGCCGGAGGGGGAGGTCGGCGGTGGTGGGCTTGCTCGCCTTCGCCCGCGGGGCGGGGCCGTGCTTCATGAGGTTGAGCAGCTCGATCCCGCGCTCCTGGAGCCTGCGGTAGGCGATCCTGCCGAAACCCCAGGCGCAGAGGAGACCGGTCAGCACACCGGTGGCGAGGCCGGCCCAGGGGTGCAGCAGGACGGCGCCGGCCGCGGGGAGGGCGGTGGCGGGGACGGCGAGGAGCACGAGCCAGGCGAGGCTCGTCTCGGCGGTCTCGTCGGCGCCGGTGCTGAGCGGGTTGCCGCCGCGCTTGTGCGGGTCGGTGCCGGGGACGAGCGAGGTGACGGCGAGCAGGACGACGACCCCGGCTCCGCCGCCGAGGAGGGCGGGCAGCAGGCCGAGCACCCACGGCCAGGCCCAGGTCTGGCCGCCGGCCAGGGTGCCCGCCAGGGACAGGACGACGGCGGCGGGCCCGACGATGAGGAGCCAGGCCAGCTGGCGGCCGCGCACGTCGGCGCGTTCGGCTCCGGGGGTCATGAGGGTCAGCCACAGGGCGGTCCCGTCGGCGCCGTAGAGGTTGGCCGCGGACGCGGTGGCCATCACGATCGCGACGAGCCCGGTGAAGGGCACCAGCGCCCAGACGCCGATGGTGACGAGCAGCAGGGGGGTGACGATGGCGTAGGAGAAGGCGGTGGCGAGGAGCTGGATGCGCACCAGGTCGCGCCACCAGGCGCGCAGTTCCTTGGCGGCGGCGACGCGGGCGCCGCCGGTCAGCGGGAAGGGCCGGGGGCCACCGCGCCGGACCGGCACACCGCCGCGGGCGGCCGACACGACGCGCCGCGACAGCAGCCCGGCCCAGGCGACCAGGAGCAGGGCGATCACGCCGGCGGCGGCGAGAAGGATCAGCAGGGCCGCCGGCCAGGAGGCCTCGACGGCGGCCACGCCCCATCCGGAGGGCAGGACGCGGACGAAGATCTCCGACCAGGCGGTGGGGCCGGTGCCGCCCAGCGCCACGACGGGTGCCCAGCCGTTGCTGCACAGGGCGATGGCGGTGCCGGTCGCGATCCCGACGGCGGCCGCGGTGGCGCGGGACCTGACGTACAGCCCGATGAGCGCCACGATGACCCGGGAGATCATCACCATGGTGACGAGCGTGGTGAGGGCCGCCACCAGGCCGATGAGGACGCCGGCCGGGCCGAAGCGCAGGCCGTACACCGGCAGGGACAGCAGCGCGATGAGGTTGACCAGGGGTGCGGGACCGGCGAAGGCTCCGGCGAGCAGCGCCGCCGCGATCCGGCGGGATGCGAGCGGGAGCATGGAGAGGTATTCGGGGCGCAGGGCCTCGTTGCCACCGCCGATGAAGATGGGGCCGAAGATCCAGCCGGCGAGCCATCCGGCCAGGGTGAGCGGCAGGTGGGCGGGCCACCGGACGGCGACGGCGATCGTGCCGAGGGCCAGGGCCAGTCCGAGGGTGGCGCCGATGTAGAGGTTCGTGGCCTTGTCGCCGCGCAGCGAGTTGCGCGTGAGCGCCAGCCGCATGCGGATCATGTGGTGGGCCAGGGCGGCCGGTCCGGGGGTCAGGAGGTGAGCCATGCCAGCCCCTCCGTTCCGCCGGTGCGGGCACCGACGAGGTCGACGAAGGCGTCCTCCAGGGTCGCGGTGCCGCGTACCTCGGCCAGCGGGCCGGCGGCGACGACGCGCCCGCCGGAGATGACGCCCACGTGGTCGCAGATCTGCTCGACGAGCGTCATCACGTGGCTGGAGATGATCACCGAGCCGCCGCCGGCCGCGAACCTGCGCAGGATGGCGCGGATGGTGGCCGCCGAGACGGGGTCGACGGCCTCGAAGGGCTCGTCCAGGACCAGCAGGCGGGGCGCGTGCAGCAGGGCGACGGCCAGGCCGATCTTCTTGCGCATGCCGGTGGAGTATTCGATCACCAGGGTCCGCTCGGCGGAGTCGAGTTCCAGGATCCGCAGAAGCTCGTCGGCGCGCTCGGTGACGACGACGGGCGGCAGGCCGCGCAGCAGGCCCAGGTAGGTGAGGACCTCGCGCCCGGTGAGCCGTTCGGGCATGGCGTTGCCGTCGGGCAGCACGCCGATCAGCTCCTTGGCGCGGACGGTGTCCCGCCAGACGTCGACGCCGAAGATCTCGGCGCGGCCGGCGTCCGGGCGCAGCAGGCCGACGGCCATCGCCAGCGTGGTGGTCTTGCCGGCGCCGTTCGGGCCGACCAGTCCGTAGAAGGAGCCGGCGGGAACGGTGAGGTGGATATCGTCGGCGGCCAGGTGCTCGCCGAAGGCTTTGCGGAGCCCGGTGGTGCGCAGGGCGGGCTCTCGGTGGGTTGGCATGCCTTGAGCATTCCTTGCGGGCGGGGGGTGGCGGATCGTCCGGCCGGGCGGCGGGATGGTGGATTGCGGCATCAGCCGATCGGTTGATGCCGGTGAGCCGTGACCCGCCGTCCAGCGACCGCCGCCGGTGCCTCTCCGATCTTCATGACCCGCGCCGACCGGCCTCCGAGCCGCTGATCAGCGCGGTCCGGACGACCGCGGGGGGCGGTCCAGGTAGGCGAGCACCGCCCGCACCCGGCGGTGGCCGGAGTCGTCCGCGGCCAGCCCGAGCTTGGCGAAGATGTTGCCGATGTGCTTGTGGACGGCATTGTGGGAGATGCGCATGTGCTCGGCGATGGTGGCGTTGTCGTGGCCCTGCGCCATGAGAGCCAGTGACTCCCGCTCGCGGGGAGTGAGGGTGTCCAGCGGATCGCCGGCGCGGCGCGCGAGGAGCTGGGCGACCACCTCGGGGTCCATGGCGGTGCCGCCGGCCGCGACGCGGCGCAGGGCGTCGATGAACTCGGCGACCCGGCCGATGCGGTCCTTGAGGAGGTAGCCGATGCCGCCGCGGCCGTCGGACAGGAGCTCGCCGGCGTACTCGCACTCGACGTACTGCGAGAGCACCAGGATCGGCAGCGGGCCGTGCTCCCGCCGGGCGCGCAGCGCGGCGTGTATTCCCTCGTCGCGGAACGACGGTGGCAGCCGGACGTCGACGATGGCGATGTCGGGACGGGCTTCGGCGACGGCCTGGCCGAACGCCTCGCCGTCGCGGGCGGTCGCCACGACATCGCAGCCCTTCGCCGCCAGCAGCAGCTCCAGACCGCTGGACAGCAAGATATTGTCTTCGGCGATCACGACCCGCACCGGACCTCCCGCACGATCATTGTTGGCACGGTATCCGCACGGTGAGGGTGGTGGGACCGCCCGGCGGGCTGTCGAGCCGGACGGACCCGTCCAGCGCGGCGACCCGCCGGTGTATCCCGGTGATTCCGGTGCCGGCCGCGGGGTCGGCGCCGCCCCGGCCGTCATCGGTGACCTCGATGGTGAGCACGTCACCGGCGCGTTCGACGCGCAGGCCCGCCCGGGTGGCGGCGGCGTGCCTGGTCACGTTCGTGAGCGCCTCGGCTATCACGTAGTAGGCCACCGCCTGCACGGCCGCCGGGAGGGCGCCCAGCCGGGCGAGTTGCATGCGGATCGGCACACTCGCCCGGGTGGCCAGCGCCGTCAGGGCGCCATCGAGTCCGCGGTCGGCGAGGATCGGCGGGTAGATCGTCTGGAGTACCGAGCGGAGCTCCACCATCGCTTCCTCGGCCGTCTCGTGCGCCTGCCGCAGCAGCGTCGCCGCCGCCACCGTTCCCGGGCCGTCGGCGAGCGACTCGCGGGCCAGGCCCAGGTTCATGGCGATGCTCACCAGCCGCGCCTGCGTCCCGTCGTGCAGGTCGCGTTCGATCCGCCGGAGCTCCGCGCCGTGGGCGTCGACCACTCCCACCCGGCTTCTGGTGAGGACGTCGACCCGCTCGGTGAGCCGCTCGCGGGCCGAGGGGGCCAGCACCGCCAGGCACAGCCGCGCGTGCAGCCGGGCCAGCACCGGCAGCACCCACCAGGCCACCGCGCCGAGGACGGCGATCTGGACCGAGCCGCCGGCCAGCGCGGTCGCCCAATCGTCCACCCGGACGCCGAAGAACGAGAACAAGGTGGGACGCGCGCCGGCGGGAAACGCCCACCAGAGCGGGAGCGCGATCAGGGCGACCAGCAGGTTGCCCAGGCACATCAGCGCGGCCAGCCCGAGCGGCAACCCGGCGGTGACGTGCGCGAGCGCCCAGGCGAGATCCCGCCGTCCCGCCGGTCGGCCGGCGGCCTGGACGGCCTGGACGCCGAGCAGGCCGCCGGCCCGCCCGCGGTGCCACTCGGCCCAGCCTCGCCCCACAGGCGGCGCGAGCAGCACCGGTGAGGCGAGCACCGTGACCACGGCGGTGGCCAGGGTGCCCAGCAGGTAGGCCGAGCCGGAGAACCTACGGCCACGCATGCACGCCTCCTCACGACGCCGGTCGGTTCATTCCACCCGATCGGTCCACGGCCGGCACTACAGCTGGCTGTACCGGCGTAGGGTGGCCGGCTGTATCGCGCCGGACGGCCCACGACCATAGCGTTCCGGGCCATGAACCTGACACGTGGCCGTCGCGCCCGAACTGTGAAGAGGCGTCGCCGGACGATGGTCATCGGCGCCGCCGTCCTGGCGGGAGCCTGCATGCCCTCGGTGGCCGTCGCCGTGGCGGCGCCCGATGATCACGCCGCCGCCCTTCAGCGCGACGTGAACGCGTTGCGCGCCACCGGGGCCAGCGGGGTGCTCGCCGAATCGAGCGTCTCCGGGCGTCCCCTGGCGGTGCGTGCGGGGGTCGCCGATCCTGCCACCGGGCGGCCTGTTCCGTGGAACGCCCGGCACCGGATCGCCAGTACGACCAAGACGTTCGTCGCGACCGTCGTCCTGCAGCTGGTGGGAGAGGGCAAGATCGGCCTGGCCGACACCGTGGACCGGTGGCTGCCGGGACTGGTGGCCGGGAACGGCAACGACGGCCGGGAGATCACGGTCCGGCAGCTGCTCGGGCACACCAGCGGGCTGCCCGAGTACGAGACACCGATGGAGCGCGCCACCACCGCCGAGGACTTCAGGCGCGAGCGCTTCCACGCCTACCGGCCCGAACAACTGATCGCCATGGCCGTGCGGCATCGGCCCATGTTCGCGCCCGGAAAGGGGTGGGGCTACTCCAACACCAACTACGTGCTGGCCGGGATGATCATCGAGAAGGTCACCGGCGCGCCCTGGCAGCAGGCGGTGCACGAGCGACTCGTCGAGCCGCTGGGGCTGACCGGCACCGTCATCCCCGGTACCTCCGCCGACCTGCCCTCCCCCCGGCTGGCCGCGTACCGGCGGCTGCGGCCGGGCGGCCCGCCGGTCGACGTGTCCACCTTCACCGCCGGCCACGCCGATGCCTCGATCATCAGTACGCCCAGGGACGTCAACCGGTTCTTCGGCGCGCTCCTGGGCGGCCGGCTGCTGAAGGCGGCGCAGCTGAGGCAGATGGAGACGACCGAGCCCGCCACGCCTTACGCCGCCATCTGGGACGAGCCGGGCTATGGGCTGGGGCTGATGAAGCGCCGGCTGCCGTGCGGCGGGTGGGTCTGGTTCCACGGAGGCGGGTGGTGGAACGCCATCACCGACAACGCCGTCACGCCCGATGGCCGCCACGCGGTGACGGTGGCCATCGCGAGCACCCTCGAACCGGGTCAGGACCCGACTCCCCAGGCCAAGGCGTCCGCGGCCCTGATCGACCACGCGCTCTGCGCGACCCGGGCCGGATGACCCGGGGCCGCGGCGGCGGCGCAGGACCGGTGTCGGCCGGTGATGGCCAGGCGCATCGATTCGGGCCGGACGCCGGTCGGGGCCCGCGGAAGGGTCCGCCGGCGGTCAGGGTGCCGGGCCGGGGCAGGGGCGGCGCATGAGCGCCTCGCGCATGAGCCGGAGCCTCGGCAGGGCGGCCACCGCGGCCCGGGCCCGGTGCCGCATCGCCGCCGGGGTGCCGGCGCCCAGGTCGTCGAGCAGCTCGCCCAGCACGCCGGCGCGGTGCGGAGCGGAGGTCAGGCATCGGGCGAGGGTCACCACGATCCACCAGACCGCCTCCCGGTGCAGGCCGTGCTCGACCAGGTCGCGGGTGCCGTCGATGGAGATCCGGCGGGCCTGCGGGGTGAGGTCGCCCGCGTAGGGCCCGGCCGGATCGCGGGACACGTGGTCGTAGACGTCGGCCAGGCGGTCCAGATGCGTGGTGACGCGCGCGGCGGACAGGTCCGCGCAACCGAGCAGGCCGAGCAGTTCCTCGTGGAATCCGGCCTCGCCGCACCCGATCAGGACCTCGCGGGCGGCCGCGTAGCGGCGGCGGACGGTCGGGTTGGCGCCGGCGGCCGTCAGCACGACCACAGCCGGCAGGCTGGCCGGGAACACCCAGGACAGCACCCGCTCGGCGAGCGGCCGGGTGGTGTCGAGCCGGTCCAGGGCGGCGATGCGGTCCTCCAGCGCGGCGCACCGGGCGCGGACCCATCGCGGGTGGGCGAACCGCCCGGCCACCGTGGCGTGCAGCGCGGCCAGCGAGCCGTGCGGATCGGCCAGGATGACGCCCCTGCTCAGCCCGGCGGCCAGGGCGGGCGAGGCCAGCACGTTCTCCGCCGGTTCCAGCGGCGCGTAGGCGACGTCCAGCAGCACGCCCTGGTGGCGGAGCTTGCCGATCTTGTCCGGCACCTCGCCGGTCACCAGGATCACGATGTCCACGTCGGAGGTGGCCGCGAGTTCGGCGCCGGCCGGTGACCAGGCGGCCGATCCGCTGACGTAGGCGCCGGCGAAGCCGGCGACCCGGTGCGCGGCCACCCAGCGCGCCGCCACGGCGCGCGCCTCGCCGACCTTCACGGTGCACCTCCGTGGCCGGATGAGCGGGTCGAGGTCATGGCGCGCTCGGCTGCGAGGGCCCGGCGGCCGTCCTCAAGGGTGGCCGGGTTCGGCGGGGGCGCCGGGGACGGGGCGCAGGGGGCGTGCGGCGGGCATGCGCAGCCGGTCGACGGCCTGGCGGCGGCGCGCCTCGGGGCGGCGGTCGTAGCGGGCGGTGGTGACGGGGGAGGCGTGGCCGGCCAGCGCCTGGGTGGTGGCCAGGTCGACCCCGGCGTCCAGCAGCTCGCCGATGAAGGTGCGGCGGAAGTCGTGCGGGGTGCGCGGGGCCGCCCCGGCGGCGGCCAGGCGGCGGGTGACGATGTCGGCGACGGCCTGGCCGGTCATCGCGGCCGGGGTGCCGCCGGGGGCGCGCAGCCGGCCGGCTCGGCTGATCGGGCAGAACAGCGCGCCGGGGGCGCGGCCGCGCACGACGAGCCAGGCCTCGGTGCGGGCCACCGCCTCGGCGGTCAGGTAGACCAGCCGTTCCTTGTCGCGCTTGCCGCGGACGCGCAGCGACCGGGCGGCGACATCGTAGTCGCCGAGCGCGAGCGCGGCGACCTCGGCGCGGCGGCAGCCGGTGGAGTAGAGCAGGGCGAGCAGGGCGCCGTCGCGGACGCCGGCGGGGGAGTCGTCGTGGTCGCAGGCGGCCAGCGCGGCGCCGGCGACCTCGGGCGGCACGTGCTGGCCGGCGGGCAGCCGGGTGTGCGCGAGCGGCGGCAGGTCGGTGGCCCGGTGGTAGTCCTCGGCGGTCATCAGGCCGAGCCGCCAGGCCTCGCGCAGCACGCGGCGCAGCGCGACCAGGTGCTTGTTGACGTGCGCGGGGGACCAGCCCTGCTCGATGATGATCGCCCGGATCCGCACGGTGTGCTCGTAGCGCAGCAGGTGCCAGGGTTGCCCGGCACCGGTGGCGGCCTGGTCCCCGGAGATGACGCGGGCGACGCGGTCCAGGCAGCCGCGCATGGTGCGGCGGGACTCGGGACTGGTGAGGGCGTCGAGGTAGACCAGATAGGGGTCGTCGGCCGGTGCGACGACCCCCGGGCTGGAGACCGGGACCACGGGCAGTTCCACCTGTCCGATCTTAAGCCTCTCCCGCCCTAAATAAAAAATCTACATTGTAAAGGCGCTGGGTTGTTCACCTACCCATTGACCAGAATCGTCAGCCTTCGGCTGCCGCCCACCAGACCTGCCACCAGCAGCAGATCATCACAGCCGGCGCGGATGAGCGGATGCCAGGCCTCGCGGAGCTCGCGCAGGGCGGGCTCGATCCGCGAGCGGTGCACGGCCCGGTCGACGGTGATGACGGTGCGGCGGCCGTCGTGGGTGGCGACCAGCGGATGCCCGGCGGTGCGCAGGTCTTCGGCGGTCCGGGCGGCGGCCTGCTCGGTCAGGCCGGCGAGTCGGGCCAGCCGGGGAAGCGGCAGCGATCCGTACCGGTACAGCGCGCACAGGCAGCGGAACTGCGCCGGGCGCAGCCCGGCGCGGGCGGCGAGCGCCTCGACCAGCCGGGTGGCCTGGCCGAACAGCGCGCCCGCCTCGCGCTGGACGGCCTCCAGGACCTCGACGTCGCCGCCGGCCGGCTCGCGGCCGGCGGCGTGCGCGGCTGCCGCGGGGTCGCGGGTCGGGCCGGCCGGGTTCACAGCGGCGTGGGATGGGTCTGGCCGGTGGACTGGGTGAGGCAGCGCATGGTGGCGTCGCGGAAGAAGGCGGCGAAGCCGTCGGCGGTGCCGGTGGCGCGCGGGTCGGCGAGGTAGGGCTTGATGCGGTCCTCGATGACGTGGACGTGTCGCTGCGCGGCCAGGTGGCGGGCGATGCCGGCGAAGTCGCCTTCGTAGTGGACCAGCCGGACCAGCACGTCGTCCTTGACGAAGACGCCGGTGCCGAGGAGGCGGGCGGTCTGGTCGCCGTGCTCGTCGGTGACGACGGGTGACTCCAGGGCGGGGGCGTCGGCGAACACCTGGGCGAGTTCGTCCTCGTGTCCGGGCCGGACGCGGAACGTGATCATGGCGTAGGGCATCGGGTCCTCCGTTGGGTGGTGCGGCTGGCGGTGCGTGCCGTCTCCCCGGGCCGTGGTGGTGACGGGCCGGGGAGGCGGCGGGTGGTGTCAGTAGGCGGCGACCACCTCGTAGGAGCCGAAGATGCCGAGGCTCTTGTCGTGGTAGCGGGCCAGCGGCGAGGTGGTGGGCAGGTGTTCGGGGCTGCGTTCCCATTCGCGGTAGGCGGGGACGTCGTCCCATTCGCTGAGGACGGCGTAGCGGCGGGGGTCGCGCAGCGAGCGGAGCAGTTCGTTGCCGCGCAGGCCGGGGCGGCCGGCGAGGGTGGTGCTGATCTGGTGGTAGGCGGTCTCGACGGAGCCTTTGTCGCTTTCGGGTTCGTTGAGGTAGAGCGCGACGCGGACGCGGCCGGGGGCGGGGCGGTGGTCGAGGCGTTCGAGGATGGTCATGGGGGTCATGCTGGTGCCGGCCGGGTCGCGGTAGGGGTCCAGGCGCATGCGGTTGGCGGCGTGTTCGGGGCTGTGCTCGAACTGGTGGAAGCGTTCCTCGTTCTCCCAGTCGCTGATGATGTGGTAGATGCCGCCGTCGGCGGGGCTCTTGGCGAGGGTCTGGCCGCGGTTGGCGGGGTGGCGGGCGATGGTGGTGGCGATGTCGCGCCAGGTCTTCTCGAATTCGCGTTCCATTCCGGGGTGGATGCGCATGGTGACCATGACGCGGTGGATCTGCCGGGAATGGGCCTGGTGGTCGCGGTCGGTGGTGTTCATGCCCTCTCTTTTCTGTGCTGGTGCGGTGGTGTGGTGTCACATGCGGGCGGGTGTCTGCCGGGCGGCCTCTTCGACGAGCTGGCGGATGCGGTTCATCTGGGTGACGGTGTTGTCGTTGAGGCGTTTGGTCATCTGCTTGTCGCTGAGGGGGGCGTCGGGTTTCATCTCGAAGTCCTGGACCCAGCGCATCCGGACGGCGTCGGGGACCTGGGTGTACTCCCAGAAGAGGTTCATGTACTTGAACCAGCCGGGTTCGACGCGGTGGGCGCGGACGGTGCGGGTGGCCGGGTCGGGGGTGCGTTCGGAGACCCAGCTCCACTGGTTGCCTTCGGGGTCGGGGTGCATGGTGAGGCGGAAGCGGATGGTGGGGCCGCGCTGTTCGAGGATCTCGGTGGCGGCGTATTCGCTGAACAGGGCGGGCCATGCTTCGACGTCGTTGGTCATGTTCCAGACCAGGTCCATGGGGGCGGCGATGATGATCTCGTTGTCGGTGTGTCCTGCCATGACGGTGCTCCTTGGCTTGGTGCGGCTGTGGGCGGCGCGGGTCGGCGGTCAGCCGGTGAGGCGGCGGTTGACGTAGTCGACGGCGGCCTGCGGGGTCTTCATCTCCCCGACGGCGTCGTCGGGGATGGGGATGTCGAGGCGTTGCTGGATGCGGGCGGCCATTTCCAGGACGGCGAGCGAGTCGTAGCCGAGGTCGGTGAAGGTGAGGTCGCCGATGTCGCCGGTGAGGTCGACGCTGTCGGGTACGCCGGCGCAGCCGGTCATGATCTGTCGCATGTCGTCGAGGGTGAAGGTGGTCATGGTGGTGCTCCGTTGTGGTGTGGCGGGGTCGGGCGGGCCGTGATGGGTCATGGTGGTCAGGGGGTGGTGACGACCATGGCGGCGTTGAATCCGCCGTGGCCGCGGGCGATGATCAGTGCGTTGCGGACGGGGCCGTCGCGGGGGGTGGCGCGGACGAGGTCGATCTCGCAGGCGGGGTCGGCGGCGCGGACGCCGGTGGTGGGGGGGATGACGCCGTCGCGGATGGCGAGGAGGGCGGTGGCGAGGTCGAGTGCGGCGCCGCCGGCGTAGAGGCGTCCGGTCATGGTCTTGGGGGCGGTGACGGGGACGGCGTGCGGGCCGAAGACGGTGGTGATGGCCTGGGCTTCGGCACGGTCGTGGGCGGGGTGGCCGTGGGCGTCGGCGAAGACGACGTCGATCTGGTCGGGGGTGGTGCGGGCGTCGTCGAGGGCGAGGGTGATGGTGCGGTGGAGGTTGGTGGTGGGGGGGTGGCCGGGGTGGGGGCGGGGGTCGAAGGTGGCGGCGTAGCCGGCGATGGCGCCGTAGGGGTGGGCGTCGCGGGCGCGGGCGGTGGCGGGGTGTTCGAGGATGAGCATGGCGCCGCCTTCGCCGGGGACGTAGCCGCAGGCGTCGGTGTCGAAGGGGAGGTAGGCGCGTTCGGGGTCGTCGCGGGTGCTGAGCAGGCCGGTGGAGAGTTGGGCGACCAGGCCGTAGGGGCATAGGGAGGCGTCGGTGCCGCCGGTGACGACCATGGTGGTGCCGGTGGTGAGCAGGCGGCGGGCGTGGGCGGCGGCGTCGAGGCCGCCGGCCTGTTCGGTGCAGATGACGCCGCAGGGGCCGCGCATGCCGTGGCGGATGGAGATCTGGCCGGTGGTGGCGGCGTAGAACCAGGCGATGGATTGGTAGACGCCGACGTATGAGGGGCCGCGGGTCCAGAGTTTTTCGATTTCGCGCTGGCCGAATTCGGTGCCGCCGGAGGAGCTGGCGGTGACGACGGCCATCTGGTATTCGGGGTGGGCGGCGGGGTCGATGCCGGCGTCGCGCAGGGCCATGTCGGCGGCGGTGAGGCCGAGGTGGGTCCAGTGGTCGGTCTGGACGGCCAGGCGGCTGGGGACGTGTTCGGTGTCGTCGAATTCGGTGACCTCGCCGGCGATGCGGACGGGGTAGCGGTCGGCGTCGAAGCGGGTGATGCGGCCGAGGCCGCTTTTGCCGTCGAGGGTGGCCGACCAGTAGGCCTGGGTGCCGAGGCCGTTGGGGGCGGTGATGCCGATGCCGGTGATGAGTGGGCGGCGGGTGGGGTCAGTCATGGTGGCCGCCTCGGTGGTGGTGTCGGGTGAGGAGCATGGCGGTCTGGAAGCCGCCGAAGCCGCTGCCGACGGTGAGGACGGTGTCGACGGTGGCGGTGCGGGCGGTGCGGGGGACGTAGTCGAGGTCGCATTCGGGGTCGGGGGTGGTGAGGTTGGCGGTGGGGGGGATGACGTTGTGGGTGATGGCCAGGGCGCAGGCGGCGGCTTCGATGGAGCCGATGGCGCCGAGGGAGTGGCCGATCATGGATTTGATGGAGCTGACGGGGGTGGTGTAGGCGTGGTGGCCGAGGGCGTCTTTGAAGGCGGCGGTTTCGTGGCGGTCGTTCTGGCGGGTTCCGGAGCCGTGGGCGTTGATGTAGTGGATGTCGGCGGGGTCGAGGCGGGCCTGGTGGAGGGTGGTGCGGATGGCTTCGGCCATTTCGCGGCCGTCGGGTTTGAGGCCGGTCATGTGGTAGGCGTTGCTGCGGGTGGCGAAGCCGGCGATCTCGGCGTAGATGTGGGCGTCGCGGCGCAGGGCGGTGGTGCGTTCTTCGAGGATGAGGATGGCGGCGCCTTCGCCGAGGACGAATCCGTTGCGGTCGAGGTCGAAGGGGCGTGAGGCGTGCTGCGGGTCGTCGTTGGCGGGTGAGGTGGCTTTGATGGCGTCGAAGCAGGCGACGGTGATGGGGGAGATGGGGGCGTCGGTGGCGCCGGCGATGGCGGCGTCGGCGCTGCCGTCGCGGATGAGTTGGTATCCGTGGCCGATGGCGTCGAGGCCGGCGGTGCAGCCGGTGGAGATGAGGGCGGCGGGGCCTTGGGCGTCGGCGGTCCAGGCGATCTCGGTGGCGATGGTGCTGGGGGCCATGTAGCCGTAGAGCTGGGGGACGCGGTAGTCGGGGTCGACGAGCCAGTGGCGGCCGCGGTCGCTGAGGACGAGGTATTCCTGTTCCAGGCCCATGGTGCAGCCGACGGCGCTGCCGATGGTGGTGGCGCGGCGTTCGGGGGGGATGGCGTCGTGGGTGATGCCGCTGTCGGTGAGTGCTTCGCGGGCGGCGGTGACGCCGAGTTGGGCGGCGCGGTCCATGCGGCGGATCTGCTGGGGGGTGAGGCCGTGGGTGGTGGGGTCGTAGTCGCATTCGGCGGCGATGCGGGAGCGGAAGCCGGTGGGGTCGAACAGGGTGATGGTGCGGGTGGCGGTGCGTCCGGCGGTGAGCAGGTCCCAGAAGGCGGGTGTGCCGATGCCGCCGGGGGCGGTGACGCCGATTCCGGTGATGACGACCCGGCGGCCGCGGCGGGTGGGGCGTGGGCGGGGGGTGCCGGGCCGGTGCCGGGTGGCGGGGCGGGTGGTGGTGGTGTTCACCGTTGGCTCGCTGCCGTGGTGTCGCCGGTGGTCTCGGTGTCGACGTGACCGAGTTCGGGGCGGGGGGCGAGCGGGCCGGCGTGGAAGACCAGGCAGGCTTGGCGGTGGCCGTGGTTCTCGACGCGGTGGCGGACGTTCTTGGGGACCATGAGGGCGTCGCCGGGGGTGAGTTCGATGTCCTGGTGGCCGTCGATGCGGGCGCGGACGGTGCCTTCGACGAGGTACATGAATTCTTCGCTGTGCGGGTGGTAGTGCTCGGTGAAGTGTTCGCCGGGTCGCAGGTAGGCGACGCCCATGAAGCCGGAGGTGGCGCCGGCGGTCTTGGGGCCGAGCAGGACGCGGATGTCGCCGCCGCGGCGGTGGTTGGGTTCGACGTCGCGGGCGTTGATCTTGGTGAGGTGGATGTCAGGCATGGTCGTTCTCCCAGGTGTAGAAGGGCTGGGCCATGGCGTCCTTGGGTTCGCGCCAGGCGGGGTCGTAGGGGCGGATGTGTTCGGCGAGGCGGGTGTTGATTTCGGCGTAGAGGGGGTGGCTGCGTGCTTTGTAGAGGTCGGGGGTGATGTCCTGGTCGGCTTCGACGAGGTGGAAGTAGAGCTCGTGGAAGCGGAAGAGGGTGCGTCGGCGGACGCCGATGAGGTGGGGGAGGTCGCTGGCGTCGGAGTCGGCGAAGATCTTGGCGACGGCTTCGGTTTCGGAGGGTGCCATCTTCGCCACGATGAGTGTCCGGTGCACGGCATGTCTCCTTTCTGGGTTCCGGAGAGAGTTTGTCCAGGTGGGCTGGGGTGCGGCTGATCTGCGGCTAGTGCGGGCCGGTGGTGGTGAGGGCGGGGGTGTGGAGTTCGGCCTGCAGGCGTTCGCGTGCGTACAGGCGCAGCAGGTCGTGGATGGTGTGTCGGGGCGGTCCGGTGGGGGCGGGGTGGGTGAGCAGCAGGGAGTGGGCGGCGAGCCGGGCGAGCAGGTGGTCGGCGTGGGCGGGGTCGCAGCCGAGGAGGGCGGCGGCCTGGCCGGTGGTGATGTCGGGGGTGGGGAGCAGGCCGAGGAGGCGGAACAGTCCGCGTTCGGGGTGGGTGAGGCGTTGGTAGGCGGTGTGGAAGGCGGTGCGGGGGTCGAGGTCGGGGACGGCGAGTTCGGTCAGGCGGGTGGCGGGGTCGGTGAGGCGGTCGGCCAGGGCGGTGAGGGTGAGGCCGGGGCCGGTGGTGAGGCGGGCGGCGGCGGCGCGCAGGGCGAGGGGGAGGTGGCCGCACAGCGCGGCCAGGCGGTGGGCGGCGGGGCGTTCGGCGGCCAGGCGGTGCGGGCCGATGATGGCGGCGAGCAGGTGGAGGCTTTCGTCGGGGGTGAGGGGGCCGAGGTGGAGGTGGTGGGTGCCGGGCGGGCCGTTGGGGGTGGTGGCGGCGGTGATGATGACGGCGCAGCCGGGGGTGCCGGGGAGCAGGGGGGTGATCTGGGCGGCGCCGGTGGCGTCGTCGAGCAGGATGAGGACGCGGCGGCCGCTGCACCAGGTGCGGAAGAGTTTGGCGCGTTCGTCGCGGCCGGTGGGGATGTCGGCCGCGGGGGTTCCGGTGGCGCGCAGGAAGCCGGTGAGCACGTCGGCGGGGTCGGCGGGCGTGGTGGCGGCGCCGAGGTCGGCGTAGAGCTGGCCGTCGGGGTATGCGGTGCGGGCGCGGTGGGCGGCGTGCACGGCCAGGGTGGTGGTGCCGGCGCCGGGCATGCCGGTGAGGCAGGTGATGGTGGGGGTGGTGGGGGCGGGGTTGGTGAGCAGGTCGTGCAGGCGGGTGATGTGCTGGTGGCGGCCGGTCAGGTCGGGGGTGTCGGCGGGTAGTTGGGCGGGGACCGGCGGCGGCGAGGGGTCGGTAGCGGTGGTGGTTCCGGTGGTGGTTCCGGTGGTGGTGGGTGTGGTCGTGGTGGTTGGGGGGTCCAGGCGGGGGTCGGCGGTGAGGAGTTGCCGCTGGAGGCGGGACAGGGCGGGGGAGGGTTCCAGGCCGAGGCGGCCGACGAGGATGCGGCGCAGGTTCTGGTAGACCTGCAGGGCTTCGCCGCGCCGGCCGACCTGGTAGAGGGCGGTCATGAGCTTGGCGTGGAAGTCCTCGTGCAGGGGGTGGGTGGCGATGAGCTCTTTGAGTTCGCTGATGATCTGGCGGTGGCGGCCCAGGCGCAGGTCGGCGGCCAGGCGGAGTTCCAGGGCGCGTAGCCGGCCCTCTTCCAGGCGGGTGATGTGGGCGGAGAGGAGTTCGCCGGCGGTGATGTCGGTCAGGGCGGGGCCGCGCCACAGGGCCAGGGCCTTGGTGAGGGCGTCGGTGGCGTGGCGGGGGTCGTCGCGTTCGAGGCTGCGCCAGCCGTCGGCGACCAGGCGGTCGAACCGGTGGGCGTCGATGGTGTCGGGGGCGGTGACGAGCAGGTAGCCGTAGGGTTTGGTGATGATGGTGGCGGGCCCGTCGCCGAGGAGTTTGCGGAGTTTGTAGACGTAGGTGTGCAGGGTGGGCAGGGCAGTGGCGGGGGGCCGGTCGCCCCATAGCTCGTCGGTGAGGTCGCGGGTGGGGACGATCTGGTTGTGCCGCAGGACGAGCATGGCCAGCAGTGCGCGGATCTTGGCGGCGCCGGGGGTCAGGTCGCGGGTGCCGGATCGGACGTGCAGCGAGCCCAGCACCTGGAATTCCATGGGTGACTCCCGCGGATGAACGGCGGGTCCGGTGGGCCGGCTGGTGTGCGGCACCGGAGTGGCCTCGGCGGCTGGTGGACGCCTCGAATTTAACTGAACTCCCTTATCGGAACTTCCGGAAAAATTGCTTATGAGGCCAAAATCGCGGAAAAGGTGCTGGTCTGCCGCTCTCTTCTTGACCGTCGGGGAGGGCGGCCCGCGCCCCCTTCCGGCCAGCTCAAGGGGCACGGCCCAGCTTCGCGCTATTTGCAAACGAATCCCTGTATATGTTGATACTGCGTGATAAATCAGGACGTTTCGCGCCGGGAGCCGGCATGAGAGGGCCCCGCCGCGCCGCGGAAAAGCCACGGCGAAAGGCTTTCGCCGGAGTTCGCCCGCCTCATCTGCGGTAGTTGCGGCCGGGGGGCCTTCCGGGGACGGGCCGGGCGATGAGGGCGACGGGGATGAAGAAGCAGATCTGGCCGATCGCCAGGGTGAGGGTCCACAGCGCCCGCTCGTCGTAGTGGGCGGCCGCCCTGGCGTACAGCTCGTCGCAGACGCGCTCGCCGGCCGGGGCGGGGACCAGTACCGCCTCCACCAGCTCCAGGGCGACGCGTTCGGCGTCGGTGAAGTAGGGGGCGTCACGCCAGGAGGCCACGGCGGTGATGCGTTCCTCGCTCTGCCCGGCCCTGCGCAGCAGACCGGTCTGCCGGACGGTGTGGTAGGTGCTGCCGGCGATCTGGCCGGCGCGCAGCTGCACCAGGCCGATGAGGGCGGGGTCGATCGCCCCGTTGCGGGTGGCCTTGGTCATGGCCGTGGCGATGGTCGCCAGCTCGGGGAAGAGCGGGGCGGGGTCGGGCAGGCGCGAGCCGG
The DNA here is from genome assembly GCF_016863395.1 of Sphaerisporangium rufum. GTDB lineage: Bacteria > Actinomycetota > Actinomycetes > Streptosporangiales > Streptosporangiaceae > Sphaerisporangium > Sphaerisporangium rufum. Next base: position 140,785 of record NZ_BOOU01000053.1, read on the forward strand.
GCGCGTCCGGTACGGCCGGTGTGGCCGGTGTGGCCGTGGACATGGGGTGGTCTCCGTTCTGGATCGATGGCCGGCCGGCGCGATCATCGCCCGCCGGAAGCGGGGTCAGGGCGCGGCGGCCGGGCGGACACGCCGGCCGGACCCGATTCCGGCGAGCTGCAGGGCGCTCAGGGCGACCATCAGCACCCCCAGCGGGACGTGGACGGTCCGGACACCGGCGATGCCGAGCGCGACCTGCGCCAGGGTGAGCCCGAGGAAGGCGACCGCGGGCAGGATGGGCCCCGGCGGGCCGCCGCCCGGGCGCCACACCACGACGGTGAGGATCAGGTGCGCCACCGCCACGAAGAACAACGTGTAGGCGCCGGCGCTGTGCAGCGGTCCGGCGTCCGGCCGGGAGAGCAGCAGGCCGGCGGTGATCGCCTGGGCGAAGGCGGCGAGGGTCTGCAGGGCGATCGCGGTGCGGATGGCCCGGTGGCCGCGGTGCGTCGCGGTCGGGGGAGCGGGCATGGCGGGGACTTCCCTTCTGGTCGCCGGCGGTGGCGCGAGGGCCGCGCCCCGGTGTTTCATGAGTCCGACGACGCGGCCGCCGGAAATGTCAGGCCGCGCCCGCCTCACAGTTCGGTGCGCCGTCTCGTCGATCCGGTGAGGGCGGCGGACCAGTAACCCGGGGGGCGTCATGACGATCGCGGCCACGGCGGCGGGCGCCGGGTTCGACCCGGACCTTAGGGTGATCATGGGTGAGCGGCGGCGGCTGGTGGGACTGGCCTATCGCCTGCTGGGGTCGCTGGCCGAGGCCGAGGACGTCGTGCAGGAGGCCTGTGCCCGCTGGTACGCCATGTCCCGGCGGGACCGGGAGGCGATCGAGTCCCCCGGTGCCTGGCTGACGACGGTCGCCGGCCGGATCTGCCTGGATGTGCTCGGCTCGGCCCGGGCCCGGCGGGAGAGCTATGTGGGCCAGTGGCTGCCCGAGCCACTGCCGGGCCGGGTGGAGTGGCTGGGCGGGCCGCCGGGCGGCGGGCCGGCCGATCCGGCCGATCGCGTCGCCCTGGCGGAGTCGGTCAGCATGGCGTTCCTGGTGGTGCTGGAGTCGATGACCCCGGCCGAGCGGGTGGCGTTCGTGCTGCACGACGTGTTCGGCTACCCCTTCGCCGAGGTGGCGCGGATGGTGGGCCGCACGCCGGCCGCCTGCCGGCAGCTGGCCAGCTCCGCCCGCCGCCGTGTCCGCGTGCCGGGGGTGCCGGGGGTGGCGGCGGCTGCGGCGGGTGGTCAGGGCGGGCTGGTCGGGGACTTCCGGCGGGCCTGGGAGGCCAGGGACATCGGTGCGCTGGTCGGCCTGCTCGACCCGGACGCCACGATGGTCGCCGACGGCGGGGGGCGGGCCGGCGCGGCGCTGCGGCCGGTCCGCGGCGGGGCGCGGATCGCGCGGGCCGTCATGGCGATCGCCGGCCGGGCGCCGGGCCTGGCGATCGGCGAGGAGGTCGTGAACGGCCGGCCGGGCCTGGTGGCCCGGCAGGGCGGCGTCGCGGTGACGGTGGCGGCGTTCGACGTGGCCGGCGGGCGGATCACCCGCATCTGGGCGGTGCGCAACCCCGACAAGCTGCGGGCGTGGGGCCGCGCCTGGTAGGCGCCGGGAGCGGGGTGGCGGCACCGGTCGGCGGCGGGGCGCGGATCGCGCGGGCCATCATGGCGATCGCCGGCCGGGCGCCGGGCCTGGCGATCGGCGAGGAGGTCGTGAACGGCCGGCCGGAGGCCGGCAGCCGGTGCCGCCGGCGTGGTGTTCAGGTCCCGCATCCACGGATACGGCCACCGCCCGCACAGACGATGGCCGTATCGCTGTCGTCAGCCGGCCGGCTCCGGGATCCGCTCTAAGGTCTCCTCACGAAGCGGCGAGGGGGCGACGCGCAGGAGGCGGGCCGCCCAGCCGGGCAGCCACCAGTTCCACCGGCCCATCATCGCCACGACCGCGGGGACCAGGAGGGCGCGGATGAGGGTGGCGTCCAGCAGGATGCCGAGCGCCAGGCCGCTGGCGAAGACCTTGACGTCCAGTTCCGGGGTCATGGCCAGGGCGGCGAACGAGATGAACAGGATGAGCGCCGCGGAGGTCACCAGCCGTCCGGTGCGGCCGACGCCCTCCACGACCGCTTGGCGGGTGTCGCCGGTCTTGTCGTACTCCTCGCGCATCCGGGCCAGGATGAACACCTCGTAGTCCATGCTGAGCCCGTACAGGAAGGCGAAGATCGTCAATGGGACGAACTCGCCGATCGAGCCGGTGGGCTGGATGCCCAGGATCTCCCGGGTGCCCCAGCCGAACTGCCACAGCAGCACCATGGCGCCGATCACGGCTCCGAGCGAGAGCAGGTTGAGCGCGATCGCCTTGATCGGCAGCAGAAGCGACCTGAACGCCCGGGCCAGCATCACGAACGTGACCAGCGCGATCAGCGCCAGCATCCACGGGAAGGCTCGGTAGGTGTGGTGCTGGAAGTCCATGCTCTGCGCCGCGTTCCCGCCGACGCGTACGGTGTCGGGGACGGCGGCGCGAACGCGGGTGATGGTCGCCTCGCCGGCCGGGCTGCCGTTTTCGGCCGCCGGCAGCACCGCGATGACCGCGGTCCCGTCGCGCCGCCAGGCGGGCGTCCGCGGCGCGAGCACGGTGGCCACGCCCTGGATCTGTTTGATGTGCTCGACGGCGGCCGCCGGGTCGCCGGTGACCAGGGTGTCGATCGGCGTGATCGAGCCGGTGGGCAGGCGCGCCCCGGTGAGCGCGGCCAGGCCCGCGTGGCCGGGGCCGGTGGCCGGCAGGTTCCGGCTTTCGGGCAGGCCCAGGTTGACGCCGAGTCCGGTCAGTGCGAGCGCCAGCAGCAGGCCGCCGGAGACCAGCACTGCGGGCCGGCGCAGCCGCAGGACGCCGCGCGCCCAGGCCGACCACGCCCGCCCGGCGTCGGCCTCGCGGGCGAACCGGCTACCTGGCGCGGCCCGGCGGTCCAGCCGCCGGCCGGTGAGCGCGAGCAGGACCGGTAGCACGGTCAGCGTCGCGGCCACGCTCACCGCGGTGATGATCATGCCGGCGATGCCCAGGCTGCGCAGGAACGGCACCGGCAGCACCACCATGGTCACCAGCCCGATGGCCACCGCCACGCCGCTGAACAGCACCGCGCGCCCGGCGCCCGCCATGGCCCGGTGCACCGCCTCCTCGCCGCGGAAGCCGCCCGCTTGTTCCTCCCGCCAGCGGGCGACCAGCAGCAGCGAGTAGTCCACGGCGATGCCCAGGCCGAGCAGCGGCATGGTGGTGAGCGCCACGTCGTGCACCGTCATCACGAGCGTGAGCAGCAGGATCGCGATGAACGACACGAAGATCGACAGGACCGAGATGAGGATGGGGACGAGCGCGAGCATGGAGCGGAACACCAGGAACAGCACGACGATCGCGGCGAGCACGCCGATGCCGATCTTGGCGGGTACGTCCACGCCGCCCGCGTCCACGCTGGGCGCGAGCGTGTCCAGTCCGGTGACGTGCACCTGGGTGCCGGGTGGCAGGTGCGGCGTCATCGCCGCTACGATGACCGGGCTCTGGTCGGGGATCTCGCCGAGTCCGCCGCCCGGCGGGCTGCCCTCGGAATAGGTGCCGGGATACACCAGGCCGAACGTGGTCCGGCCATCGGCGCCGACCAGTCGCGGGTCGCCGGTGTCGGCGTAGGACACGACGCGGGCACGGGGCAGCTTCGCGGCTACCGCGCCGAAGGCCCGGCCGATCGCCTCCTTGCTCGCGTCCGCGCGCTGCCCCTCGGGCAGCACCACGACGGGGACGAACGGCCGCTGGTAGCCGCCGTTACCGTAAGTCCTGACGATTTCCTGGTTGGCATCGAAGGCGGGCATGCCCGGATGGGCGTACTCCTCGGACAGGCGTTGGACGGCGATGGGGGTGGCGCCCATGCCGACGAGGAACGCCAGCAGCGCCAGCACGGTGACCAGTCCCTTGCGTCGCAGGACGAAGGCCGAGAGTCTCTCCATGACACCCAGTGCAGCGAAGCGATCTCCAACGCCTGTGCGGCCGTTCTTAGACGCTTCTGTGAATCGCCGCGCCGCGCGGGATCTTCCTCCCTGGGCGGGTGAGACTGGATGTGTGAGCCGCATCCTCGTCGTGGACGACGAACCCTATCTCTCCGACCTTGTCGCGACCGCCCTGAGGTACGCGGGATTCGAGACCGCCATCGCCGCCACCGGCGCGGCGGCGGTCGCCATGACCGGCTCCTTCGAGCCGGACCTCATCGTGCTGGACGTGATGCTGCCGGACGTGCTGGGCACCGAGGTGTGCCGCCGGATCCGGGCGGCCGGAGCGGAGGCCTCGGTGGTGTTCCTCACTGCGCGGGACGCGACCGAGGACAAGATCGGCGGGTTGACGGTGGGGGGCGACGACTACGTCACCAAGCCGTTCAGCCTGGAGGAGCTGATCGCCCGGATCCGGGCGGTGCTGCGCCGCACCGAGAGGGCCGAGCCGGACGGCGGCCTGCTGAGTTTCCGAGACCTGGTGATCGACGAGGACGCCTATGAGGTGCGGCGGGGCGGCGCCCTGCTCGATCTGACCCCGACCGAGTTCAAGCTGCTGCGTTTCCTGGTGGTCAACGCGGGCCGGGTGGTGACCAAGCGGCAGATCCTGGACCACGTGTGGGAGTACGACTTCGGCGGCAACGATGGCGTGGTGCAGACCTACATCAGCTATCTGCGCCGCAAGGTGGACGTCGTGGATCCGCCCCTCATCCACACCGTGCCCCGCGTCGGGTACGTCCTGCGCCTGCCCAGAGAGGCGTGATGTCGCTGCGTGCCCGCCTGGTCGCCACCGTGGCCGGGCTGCTGGCCCTGGCGCTGGGCCTGGCGACCGGGGCGACGTTCGGTGCCATCCAGGATTGGCGCGGGCCCGGCGACTCCCGCCTGCTCGCCCTGACCCCGGCGCGGCTCGTGGCGGCCAGCGACGAGCTGTCCGAGCGGGTCGCGTTCGTGCTGATCGGTACGTCCGGGTTCGGACTGGCGTGCCTGACCCTGCTGGCCGCCCATCTGGTCCGGCGCGGGCTGCGCCCGCTGGACCGCATCGTCGAGACCGCGGCGGCGATCGGCGCCGGGGATTTCGGGCGCCGGGTCGAGACGGCTCCGCCGGGTACCGAGGTCGGGCGGCTCGGCGACGCGCTCAACGCGATGCTCGGCCAAATCGAGGGCGCCTTCCGCGAGCGGCAGGAGTCGCAGGACCGGTTGCGCCGCTTCGTCGCCGACGCCTCGCACGAACTTCGCACCCCGATCGCCACCATCCGCGGCTACGCGGAGCTGTTCCGGCGCGGCGCGGCCGTACGCGAGGACGACCTGGAGAAGGCGATGGCCCGGATCGAGGCCGAGGCGACCAGGATGGGCTCGCTGGTGGACGAGATGCTCTTGCTGGCCCGCCTCGACCAGGGCCGCCCGCTGGACCGCGCGCCCGTCGAGCTGACCGAGCTGGCCGCCGACGCGGTGGCCGACATGCTGGCCGTCGATCCCGACCGGCCGCTGTCGCTGGATCACGACGGGCCGCTGTGGGTGAGCGGCGACGCCGCCCGGCTCCGCCAGGTGCTGGGCAACCTGCTGGCCAACGTGCTGCACCACACCCCCGCGGGCACCCGGGCGGCCGTACGCGTCGGCATGGCGGACGGCCATGCGCTGATCGAGGTCGCCGATCAGGGGCCGGGGCTGGAAGAGGAACAGGCCGCGCTGGTCTTCCAGCGCTTCTACCGGGTGGACCACCGGCACGGGGACGACATGCGCCGCGGCGGCGCGGGCCTCGGCCTGTCCATCGTCCAGGCCGTGGTGACCGCGCACGGGGGCGAGGTCTCGTTCCACTCCCGTCCCGGCGCCGGCGCCACCTGCCGCGTACGCCTCCCGAGCCGCGAGCCCTAGGCCCGTCGGATGTGGCTCGGTGGCGGGCACCCACCGCTGCCGGCGTGGGAGTGCATACCGTTGTGCTCGAGCACGGGCGCGGGCCTGTCGCGGCGATCAGGGGTCTGGATGCCCGCCGAGGCAGCAGGACAGGAGTCGCCGGAAGTCGCGGGGGTGTTCCAGCGCCGGCACGTGCCCGCACCGGCCGAGCACGTGCAGGCGGACGTCGGCCAGGTGGTCGAGCAGGGGCAGGGCCGCCGTCTGGAGCGGGGTGACCCGGTCCTGGGCGCCGTGGACGAGCAGCACGGGCGCGCGGATGCCGGCCAGCGTCCGCGCCGGCAGGGTGAGATCGTCGGCCCAGCGTGCCCTGGGGGGAGGGAACAACGACGCGAACGCGGCCGCCCCCGCTCGCATGGCGGTCGCGCGGGCGGCGACGGCCTGCTCGGTCACCAGCGCCTGGTCGAAGACGAGGCGGCGCAACATGTCTCGTGCTCCGGGCGGGCCGGCGGGGGCGGCCCAGATCGCGTCGAGGTCGGCCGACAGCGGCGCCCCGGGGGCGCCCATCGTCGCGACCGCCACGACACCGGTGACCTGCCGGGGACGCGCGGCCGCCAGCGCCAGCGCCACGGCGCCGCCCATGGAGTGGCCCACCACGGCGTAGTGCTCGGCGCCGAGGGTGTCCATCAGGGCCGCGGCCTGCTCGGTCCACAGCCGCAGCCCGCCCCTTGCGCCCGCCGGGATCGGCGTACGGCCGAACCCCGCCTGGTCGGGGGCCACCAGGTGGAAGGACGTGCCCAGCGCCTGTGCCGTCGGCGCCCAGGCCCCGGATCCGGTGGTCCCGGGTCCGGAGCCGTGCAGCATCAGCACCGCGGGTCCGGTGCCGCTCTGAAGGACGTGGACCGGAGAGCCGCCGACGTCGACGGTCCGAAGCGCCGTCACCGCCGGCGGGCCCGGCGTGCTCATGCCGAGGCGGGCTTGATGGACTTGTCGAAGACCTCCATCATCGCCTTGCCGAACTGCGGCATGTCGGGCCAGCCCCGGCAGGAGACGAGGTTGCCGTCCACGACGTCGGGAGCGTCGATGACCGTCGCGCCCGCGTTCTCCATGTCACCGGTGATGGGGGGGAAGCACGCCGTCTTGCGCCCCTTCAGCAGCCCGTACACGGCCGGGACCTGCGCGCCGTGGCAGATCAGTGCTATCGGCAGGTCGCGTGCGAAGAAGTGCTCGGTGATGCGCCTGACGTCGGCGTCGACCCGGATCCACTCGGGGGCGCGTCCCCCGGGGATGATGAGGGCGTCGTAGCGCTCGACGTCGACCTCGGCCCAGGGCACGTCGACCGGCAGCTTGCGGCCGTTCTTCTCCACGTAGGCGTCGGAGTCGGGGTCGAACTCGTGGATGACCAGCTGAACGTCACGCATCGTCCGTGAGGAGACGTCGACGTCCCAGCCGCCCTCCTGCACGCGATAGTAGGGATACATGGTGTCGAGCTCCTCGGCGGCGTCGCCGGTCAGGAGCAGCGCTCTGGGCACCTGCTTCTCCTCGCATCGGGGGCGGGTTGCGGTGGATCCAATCAGATCCGATCCGATCCGATTACGTCAGCATTCCCCGGCCCGGCCCGCCCGTCAAGCCTTGGCCGCCATTCCGTCGGCGCCGTCGGCGTCGTCGGCGTCGTCGGCCTCGTCGAACAGCCGCCGGAAGCGCTCGCCGGACAGCAGGATGTGCCGGCGCATGGCGTAGGCGGCGGCGTCGGGGTCGCGCGCGGCGATCGCGGCCACGATCTGTTCGTGCTCGGCCATGGCCAGGTGGGTGACCTGGGTGTCGTGCAGGAGCCGGAACAGGTGCACGTGGGTGTGCAGGCGGGCGAGCGCTTCGCGGATGACCTGGTTTTCGGCGCTTGTGGCGACCAGATCGTGAAAGGCGGCGTCGCGCAGCCCGAAGGCGCCGTAGGCCGTGAGCCCGTCGCCGCCCTCCAGCTCCGCCATCTCCTCCAGCAGTCGTCGCAGGCCGGCCACCTGATCGGCGGATGCGCGCTCGGCGGATCTGCGTGCCGCCGCCGGCTCCAGGAGCAGGCGGACCTCGAGCATGTCCTCGAATCGATGCCGGGTGATCTGGGGGGGAATGCGATAGCCGGCATGGGGCACTCGCACGACCAGGCCCTCGGCCTCCATCCGGTTCAGCGCGTCGCGGATCGGTGTCTGCGAGACTCCGAGCTCGCGCGCCAGGACGTCGATCGTGACGCGGGAGCCGGGCTCGATCCGCAGCGACATCAGCTGTCCGAGCAGCGTGTCGTACACCTCGTCGGCGAGCCGGCCGCGAGATCGTCCCGGCGGCGTTGCGGCCGTCTTGACCCCACGGCTCCGCGCGATCATGGCTTCGTCGTCCATCGTGACGTGAGGTCCTTTCTTGCGTCCCGCAGGACCCGTTGACATCGGTCGCAACGCTGCGGGATGCTGACGCTCCCACCTCGGATCGTATAGGAAACGTGATGGATGCCGGCCATCCGTCACCCGGAACCGCCCGCCATCGCTCCGCTTCACGCCTGAACACCCCTGGCGACCGCCCGGCGAAGCACGCAGCAAGGCTCCAGAAGTCCCCGCCCAGAAAGCAGGCAAGAAGATGCGGTACCCACAGCGAACAGGACGACTGTACGTCCCCCGGCGCAAGGCGCGGCTGGCGACGGCGGCCGTGCTGGTGGCCACGACCTTGGCGGCGTGCGGCGGCGGCCAGGACGGCGGCGCGGAGGCGGGCGCCCCCAAGGCGCCGGCGACCATCCCGGAGCTCACCAAGGACCCGCTGACCCTCAGCTTCATCTGGTTCGACTGGCCCCCCGCCCACGCGCTGGAGGACTTCGCGAACGCGGAATACGCCAAGGAGCGGTCGAACGTGACCGTCAAGGTCAACACCGTGCCGAACGCGAATTGGCACGACGCGATGTTCACCCAGTTCGCGGCGCGCAAGACCGACTTCGACATCCCGATCCTGGACTCGCAGCACATCGGTGAGGCCGTGACGAACGGCAACATCCTCGACATCACCGACTTCGTGCAGAAGAACATCGACGTCAAGGCCTACAACCCGTACCTGCTGGCGGCCTACGGCCAGTTCCCCCAGGCGGAGACCGGCAAGCGCGACGAGAACGCCAAGCTGTACGGGCTGCCGCTGCTCGGCGACACCTGGACGATGATCTACCGCAAGGACCTGATCGGCGACAAGCCGCCGCAGACCTGGGACGAGATGATCTCGGTCGCCGAGAAGTGCCAGGCGGACAACCCCGGCGTCAGCGGGCTGGCCTTCCACCAGGCCAACGGCTCCGACGCCGCGGCCGTGACCTACAACACGGTCAACGGGGTCTACGGCGGCAACCTGTGGGACCCCAAGACACGCAAGATCGACGGCGTGCTCAACGACGCCGCGGGCCAGGAGGCGATGGAGGTCCTGGTCAACAAGATGAAGCCGCTGACCGCCAAGGGCTCCGGTAACTGGTTCATCGACGAGGTGAACGCGGCGGTCGCCCAGGGCAAGGCGTGCATCGCGTTCAACTGGATCGCCGCCAGCGGCGGCCTGCTCGACCCCAAGCAGTCGACGCTCGGCACCACGCGGGAGCAGATCCTCGACAAGCTGGGTTTCGCCACCCTGCCGAGCCAGAAGACGAACCTGGTGCCGCTCGGCGGCATGGGGATGCACGTGTCGGCCTACTCCGCCAAGGCCAACCAGGCGGAGGCCCTGAACTTCATGAAGTGGTTCGAGCGGCCCGACATCCAGAAGAAGTGGGCCGCGGCCGGGGGCGTGCCGGCGCGTACCGACGCCCTGGAGTCGCCCGAGTTCCTCAATGCCGGGCCGTTCAACAAGGTGTACGCCGACTCGGTGCCGCGGATGCGGGACATGTGGAATGTGCCGGAGTACGCGCGCCTGGTCGACATCGAGAACACCAACGTGAACGCGGCCCTCAACGGCGCCAAGCAGCCCAAGGCCGCGCTCGACGACATCGCCAGGGAGCAGCAGGGCGTGCTCGACTCCAGCGGCCGCAAGGGCGGCGGCGGGCTGTGAGTGACCCCGTCCCTTCGGTGATCGACCACCCCGGGCGGGCGGCGTCCGCGGCGCCGCCCGCGCCGGGCCGGTCCAGCCGGTTGAGCGATCGCCTGCTCGCGGTGGCCTTCACCTCCCCCGCGTTGCTGCTGTTGCTCGCGATGTCGGTGTTCCCGTTGCTGTGGGCGCTGTACCTGTCGTTCACCGACTATTCGGCCACCCGCGGCGGGCCGGCCGCGTTCGTGGGGCTGGAGAACTACACCGCCATCCTGACCTCGGCGCAGGTCCGCCTGCGGGCCTTGACGACGTTGATCTATGTGGTGGGCGCGGTCGCGTTGCAGACCGTGCTCGGTTTCTCCATCGCCTACTTGATCTCGCGGCGCACGCACGGCCGGGGACTGCTGACCACGCTGTTCCTGGTTCCGATGATGCTGTCGCCGGTCGTGGTGGGGCTGTTCTGGCGGTTCATGCTCGACGCGCAGTTCGGCGTGATCAACAGCATGCTCGGCTCGCTCGGCCTGGGGCAGGTGGAATGGCTCACCCGGCAGCGGACGGCGCTGATCTCCCTGATCGTGGTCGACACCTGGCAATGGACGCCGTTCATCATGCTCATCGCGCTCGCCGGCCTCACCGCGGTTCCCAAGTATCTGTACGAGGCCGCCTCGATCGACCGGGCCTCGGAGTGGTTCCGGTTTCGCACCATCACCCTCCCGCTGGTGTGGCCGCTGCTCCTCATCGCCGTGTTGTTCCGGGCCATCGAGGCCTTCCGGCTGTTCGACCTGGTCTACATCCTCACCAGCGGAGGTCCGGGGGTCTCCACCGAGACGTTGTCGTTCCACGTCTACAAGGTCGCGTTCTTGGGCTTCAACACCGGAACCGCCTCGGCGTACGGGATCCTCATGGTCGTCATCGTCATCGTCCTCACGCAGCTCTACCTGCGCTACCTGAACAAGCTCAAGGAGGACTGATGGCCGTCTCCGTCGGCGAGGCCGTGTCCGCAGGTCCGGCCGGGGATCGCACGCCGCCCGCCCGCCGCTTCGGCGGCCGGGGCCGCTCGGTGCTGGAGGTCGTGCTGCTGGCCGTGCTGGCCGTCGTGATGCTCTTCCCGGCGCTGTGGATGATCGAGACGTCCATCAAGGAGAACCGGGACGTCTACGCCATCCCGGCCAAGTTCTTCGACTTCACGGTCACCATGGACCATTTTCGGGACGTGTTCGTCGCCTCCGGCGGCACTCGCTCGGCCCTGTCGGTCTCCTTCCTCAATTCCGTCGTGGTCGCCGGGGTCTCCACGGTGCTGGCCACCGTGCTGGGCGTCCCGGCGGCCTGGGCCTACTCGCGCTTCGCCGTGCGGGCCAAGAAGGACCAGCTGTTCTTCATCCTGTCCACCCGCTTCATGCCGCCCGTGGTGGTCGTGATCCCGATCTTCCTCATGTACCGCCAGGTCGGGCTCATCGACACCAAGCTCGGCCTGATCCTCATCTACGCCGCGTTCAACGTCCCGTTCACGATCTGGATGATGAAGGGGTTCGTCGACGAGGTGCCCGCGGAGTACGAGGACGCCGCCATGCTCGACGGCTACACCCGCCTGCAGGCGTTCTGGAAGTTCACCCTTCCCCTGCTGCTGCCCGGCATCGCCGCCACGGCGGTCTTCGCGCTCATCTTCTCGTGGAACGAGTTCGTGTTCGCCATCTTCCTCACCTCCAGCGACACGGTGCGGACGGCACCGCCCGCCATCGCCGGCCTGATCGGCGGCACCACCGTGGACTGGGGTCTGGTGGCCGCCGCCTCGGTGGTGTTCGCCCTGCCGGTGCTCGTCTTCGCCTACCTGGTGCGCAGGCACCTGGTCGCCGGTGTGACGCTCGGGGCGGTGCGACGCTGATGGCGGGCATCGAGGTGAGCGCCCTGCACAAGCGCTACCCGGACGGGACGGTCGCGGTCGACCACGTGGACCTGTCCATCGGCGACGGCGAGCTGTTCGTGATGCTCGGCCCTTCGGGGTGCGGCAAGACGACCACGCTGCGGGCCATCGCCGGCCTGGAGCGGCAGACCAGCGGCGACATCCGCATCGGTGACACGCTGGTCAACGACCTGCCGCCCGCCGAGCGCGACATCGCCATGGTGTTCCAGTTCTACGCCCTCTACCCGCACTTGAGAACGCGCGACAACCTGGCGTTCCCGCTGCGCGCCGAGGGACTGCCCAAGGCGCAGGTGCGCGAGCGGGTCGAGGAGGCCGCCCGGCTGATGCGGCTCGGCCCGCTGCTGGACCGGCGACCGCACCGGCTGTCGGGCGGCGAGCAGCAGCGCGTCGCGCTCGCTCGTGCCCTGGTGAGACGGCCGCGCGCGTTCCTCATGGACGAACCTCTCACCAATCTGGACGCGGAGCTGCGGGCGGACATGCGCACCGAGATCAAGCACCTGCAGGGGGAGCTCGGGACCACGATGGTCTACGTCACCCACGACCAGGTCGAGGCGATGTCGCTCGGTCACCGGATCGCCATCCTCAACAAGGGCCGCGTGGAGCAGATCGGCACGCCGCTGGAGGTCTACGACCGTCCGGCGAGCCTCTTCTGTGCCGCGTTCATCGGCTCCCCGCCGATGAACCTGATCGAGGTGGAGGTGGCCGAGGGGAGGCTGCGCGGCCACAGCGGGCTGGAGCTGACGCCGCCGCCGGGCCTGCCGCGCGACCGTCGCCTGGTCGCGGGCGTCCGGCCGGAGGCGCTGGAGGTCACCGAACCGGGGGCGCAGGGTTCGGTCCCGGCCCGGGTGGTCTCGGCGGAGTGGCTGGGCGATGAGGTCATCTACGTGGTCGACCACGGCGGCGGGCGCGACCTGCGGGTCCGGATGCCGCCGACCGTCCGGTTCGCCGCTGACGCGCCGGTCGGGCTGCGGCACACCGGCGCGACCCCGGCGGTCTACGACGTGAGCACGGAAGAGCTGGTGGCCTGATGGGAACCGTGGCAGCGCACGGATTGCGCAAGTCCTTCGGGAAGGTCCAGGCCCTGGACGGGGTGACGCTGGAGGTGCCGGACGGCTCGTTCTTCGTCGTGCTCGGGCCGTCGGGGGCGGGCAAGACGACGACCCTGCGGGCGATCGCCGGCCTGGAGAGGCTCGACGCCGGGTCGGTGCGTCTGGACGGCAGGGACGCGACCGGTGACGCGCCGGCCGCCCGCGACCTGGCCATGGTCTTCCAGAGCTACGCCCTGTACCCGCGGCACACGGCGTACGAGAACATCGCCTCGCCGCTGCGGGCCCGCCGCCGTTCGTCGAGCGAGATCGCCGCCGCCGTCGAGCGGATGTCGAGCCTGCTGCACATCGAGCGTCTGCTGCAGCGCCGTCCGGCGCAGCTGTCGGGCGGTGAGATGCAGCGGGTCGCCCTGGCCCGCGCGCTGGTCCGCAGCCCGCGCGCGTTTCTCATGGACGAGCCGCTGACCAACCTCGACCTCAAGCTCCGCGTCGAGATGCGCACCGAGCTCACCCGCATCCACCGCGGCCTCGGAGCGACCTTCGTGTATGTGACCAACGACCAGGTCGAGGCCCTGTCCATGGCCGACCAGGTCGCGGTGTTGAAGGAGGGGAGGGTGCAGCAGGTCGGAACGCCGGCCGAGGTGTACGAGCGTCCGGCCAACCAGTGGGTCGCGGGCTTCGTCGGGAGCCCGCCGATCAGCCTGCTCGCCTGCCACGCCGAGGGGGATCGTCTGGTCGGGGCGGACGGGTGGAGCCTGCCGCGGCCCCGCTGGAGCACGGCGTCAGACGGCCGCCCGCTGCTGCTGGGCCTGCGCGCGGAGGACCTGTCGGTCGAGCGGCGCGGGGACGCGTCGCTGCCGGGTGAGCTCTACGGCCTGGAGCCGCTCGGTGACCGGACGGTGGTCGACGTCCGGGTGGGGACGCAGATCCTCAAGGTCAAGGCCCGGCCCACCGTCACCGGCACGCCGGGCGAGCCGCTTCAGGTGACGGTCGACCTGGACCGCGCGCACCTGTTCGACGCGGGCACCGGGCTGGCGCTGCCGCGGGCCGGCGGGTAGCCGCGCGGGGCGGCGAGGCCGGCCTGCGCCCGCGCGTGGCGATCGAGCCTCGGCCGACCGGCACCGGGGCGCACGGCCGCACGACGCCGGGACGGCCACGGCCCGGCATGGCGATCGGCGGCGCGGGGCGTCGCCCCGCGGCCATGGCCACGCACGGCCAGGGTCAGGGACAGGGCCAGGTTCGACCCGCTCGGCGACCTCGGCCCCGGCCGCGGGCGCCGTCCGCCGACGCGCGTGGCGTGATCGCCGAGGTCACGCCGGACATCACCCAGCACATCTGCAGGAGGCGACGCGATGAGTGACCCGATGAAGGTCCTGGCCCCCGAGCACCGGCGGCTGCGGATCGGCGACGCCTGGCGCGAGGCCGCCGGCGGAGCCGCCTTCGCCGTCCAGGACCCGGCCACCGGCCAGACCATCGCCGAGGTGGCGGACGCCGGCGTCGCCGACGGGCTCGCCGCCTTGGACGCGGCGAGCGAGGCGATGGCGCGGTGGGCGGCGACCCCGCCGCGGGAACGGTCGGAGGTGCTGGCCGCGACCTACCGGGCACTGACCGGGCGGTCGGAGGAGGTCGCCCGGCTGATAACGCTCGAGATGGGCAAGCCGCTGGCCGAGGCCCGGGCAGAGGTGTCCTACGGCGCCGAGTTCTTCCGCTGGTTCGCCGAGGAGGCGGTGCGCGTCCAGGGGCGCTACAACACCGCTCCCGCCGGCGGCTATCGCATCCTCACCGTGCCCAAGCCGGTCGGGCCGTGCGTGTTGGTGACGCCCTGGAACTTTCCGCTGGCCATGGGCGCCCGCAAGATCGCTCCTGCGCTGGCGGCGGGGTGCACGACGGTCATCAAACCGGCCGCCCAGACGCCGCTCACCATGCTGTTGCTGGCACGCATCATGGAGGAGGCCGGCGTTCCCCCGGGCGTCGTCAACGTCGTGACGACCAGGCGGGCCGGCGAGGTGGTCTCGGCGCTGCTGGCCGACCGCCGGACCCGCAAGCTCTCGTTCACCGGGTCGACCGAGGTCGGGAGGGTGCTGCTGCGGCAGGCGGCCGGCAACGTGCTGCGCACCTCCATGGAACTGGGCGGCAACGCGGCGTTGATCGTGTGCGCCGACGCCGACCTTTCCGTCGCGCTCGACGGCGCCATGGTGGCCAAGATGCGCAACATCGGGGAGTCCTGCATCGCGGCCAACCGGATCTACGTCGAGGAGCCGGTGCGCGAGGAGTTCACGGCGCGCTTCGCCGACCGGATGGGCGCGCTGAGGGTGGGCCATGGTCTCGACGACGGCGTCGAGGTCGGGGCGTTGATCGACGAGGCCTCGGTCGCCAAGATCGACGAGCTGGTCGCCGACGCGGTCGGTCGCGGCGCGCGCGTCGTGGTGGGCGGCGGGCGTCCGGAGGGGCCGGGCCACTTCTACCCGCCGACGGTCCTGGCCGACGTGCCCGAAGACGCGCGGATGCTGCAGACGGAGATCTTCGGCCCGGTGGCGCCGATCATCTCGTTCACCTCCGACGAGGAGGTGATGGCGAAGGCCAACGACACCGAGCACGGCCTGGTCGGCTACGTCTTCACCCGTGACCTGCAGCGGGCGCTGCGGTTCACCGAAGGGCTGCAGACGGGGATGATCGGCGTCAACCGTGGCCTGATCTCCGACCCGTCGGCTCCGTTCGGCGGCGTGAAGCAGTCCGGGATCGGCAAGGAGGGGTCGCACGAGGGCATCCTTGAGTACCTCGACGTCACCTACGCGGCGATCGACCTGCCGTGACCGGCGGCCACCCTCGCCGACGCCGTCCCGGTCCCGCAGGTGACCTGGACGTCCGCCCAGCAGACACCGCCGACGTTCCAGAAAGGCGCCGACATGCTTGAGACCGTCCGCGGACCACGCCAGCTGATGGTGGGCGAAGGGGTCGCGCAGAACATCCCGCGCGTGGTGGCCGAGTGCGGCTCGCGCGTCCTCATCGTCACCGACCGGGTTCTTTTGGGGCAGCCGGGCGTGGCCGAGATCGTGGCCGCCGTGCGGGAGAAGGTCGACGTCGTCGGGGTGTTCGCCGACGCGACGCCGGACGTGCCGCTCGCCGATGTCGCCCTGGCCGTCTCGGCCGCGGCGAAGGTGGACGCCGAGGTGCTCTTGGCCATCGGAGGCGGCACGGTGATCGACCTCGCCAAGATCGTCGGCGTCATCCGGCGCCACGGCGGGACGCCGCGCGACTTCTACGGCGAGTCGAGGGTGCCGGGGCCGACGATTCCGCTCGTCGCGGTCCCGACGACGTCGGGCACCGGCTCGGAGCTCACGCCCGTCTCGGTGCTGACCGACCCCGACCGCGCGCTGAAGGTCGGGGTCTCCAGCGTCCACATCGTGCCCGACTTCGCCATCGTCGACCCCGAGCTCACCTACACCTGCCCGGCGACCGTCACGGCCCACTCCGGCATCGACGCGTTCTGTCACGCGGTGGAGAGCTACACCGCGCGGCCCCGGGCGCACGGGCCGCGCGACCTGGTGGAGCAGGTCTTCCTCGGCCGCAACCCGATCACCGATCACTACGCGCTGCCGGCCGCCGAGCGGATCGCCCGCAGCCTGCCCCGGGTCGTCAGGGACGGCGGCGACAAGGACGCGCGCGCGGACATGTCGTACGGGTCCATGCTGGCCGGGCTCGCGTTCTCCCACGCGGGAAACGCGGCCCCGCACGCCCTGCAGTACCCCATCGGCGCGGCCACCCACACCCCGCACGGCCTGGGCGTCGGGCTGCTGCTGCCGTATGCGCTGGAGGCGGCCAAGGACGCCATCGGCGACCGGTTGGCCGTCCTGGCCGGGGTGTGCGGGCTGGAGGTGGGCGGCGCCTCCGACGCCGAGGCCGCCGATGCGTTCCTCGCCTGGCTCGACGGGCTCCTGGCCGGCATCGGCATCCCTGCCACCCTGGCGGACATCGGCGTGGCCCGCGCCGACCTCCCGCGCTTCGCGGAGATGGCCGGCGGCGTCACCCGTTTGATCCAGAACCATCCGGGCCCGACCGACACCGCCAGCCTGTTCGCGATCTTGGAGGCGGCCTGGACCGGGGAGCGGGCACGAGGGGTCCCGGCTCGGCAGCGGAGATGGTGACGGGCCTTTCATCGCACGGCGGGCCGCCTGCCCCACCCTGAGGACCGGATGTGCGCGGTCACCGTTCGCCCGGCGGGCGGGCGGGGGCCGGCTGCGGCGGTTCGGGGGCGGCAGGGGGCCGGCTCAGCAGTTCCCGGGCCAGTGCCCGGCTCCACCACTGTTCGACCCGGCCGGGAGACCAGCCGCGTTCGGTGGTCAGCACGAGGTAGACGTCGATGTTGCACAGGGCCGCGTAGATGTCGGCGGCCGTATGGGCGTCCACTCCCTGGCGCAGCGTGCCGGCCGGCCAAGAGGCGAACACCTCGCGGCGGGTGTGGTCGGCCCGGCGGCGGCCGTCGCGGTAGGCGGTGGCCAGCTGTGGCTCCTCGCGGGCGGCCTCGCGCACCAGCACGATGACCTCGCCGCCGCGCTCGTACAGCCGGCGGTCGAAGGCGGCCATCGCGGCCAGCTGCCGCGCGGGGCCGGCCGCGGGGTCCTGCAGCTCGCGCAGCTGGCGCGGCAGGTCGGCCGACAGGTCGGCGGCGTCGGCCAGCGCGCGGGCCAGCCCGGCCTTGTTGCCGTAGGCGGAGTAGACGGTGGGCACCGAGACGCCGGCCTGGCGTGCCACGTCGCGGACGGTGGTGGCGGCCCACCCGCGCTCGACGAACAGCCGGTGGGCGGCGCGGGCGATGGCGGCGCGGGTCTGCACTGCCTGTGCCGTGCGGTTGAGGGCGTCGTAGCGGCGCCGTCCCCCCTGGTCCATGGGCAGCACCCTAGTGCTTTACGCTACTTATATTGAATATAAGGTGCGTAAAGCATGGAGGTTCCCCTGATGCGCTTCTCCCGGATCGGCGGTGCGGCGGCGGTGGGGTTCGCCGTCACCATCGCGACCATCAACCTGATCATGGTTCCGGCCGGGCTGCCACCGGCGGGGACCGACGCCGGGCGCGCGGCCGCGTTCTTCGCCGCCGACGGACGCCTGGTCGGGGTGGCCAGCGCCCTGGCCCCGCTCGCCTGGATACTGGCGACCCTGTTCGGCGCGGCCGCCGTCACGGCGGTGCGGGAATCGGAACAGGCGCGGCAGGAGGCGTGGTCGCTGGTGGGTTTCGCCGGGGTGCTGCTGCAGAACCTCACCTTCGCCGGGGTGATCGCGGCCCGCCTGGCGCTGGCCAGGTCGGCGGGCGCCGGGCCGCAGGCGGCCGCCGCCCTTTGGGCCTGGCACGACGCGGCGTTCACGCTCAACGGCACCTTCCTGGCGATGGCGCTGGCCGGGCTGTCGGTGGCGGGCCTGCGCGCCGGGCTCATCCGGCCCTGGCTGGCGGCGCTCGGGGCGCTGGCGGCCGTCTTGCAGTTCACCTCGGCCTGCCTGGCCTTCCTGGTGATCGAGCGCGCCGGGCCGCTGGGGCTGGTGGGGCTGGCCGGCTGGCTGGCCTGGGTGGTGTGGCTGGTCGCCTACGGCCTGCGGCTGGCCGGGGCGCCCGCCGGGCCCGTTCAGCCAGGCGGGCCGGGCGGGCCGGCGGCCGGGCTCAGGCGGGGGTGATGGCGGCGCGGGCCTGCTCGGCGGTGGCGTAGGTGGGGAAGGCCTCGGCCAGGCCGATGAGGCGGAAGATGCGCTCCACCCGCGCATTGACCCCGGCCAGCGCCAGGTCGCCCCGGCGCGCGGCCATCACCCGGCGCGCGCCGAGCAGGACGCTGATGCCGGTGGAGTCGCAGAACGACAGCCCGGTCAGATCGATGATCAGCTGCCGGCAGCCGCAGGTGTAGGCGTCGTCCAGGGCCTGCTGCAGGTGGGGGGCGCCGCCGTGGTCGAGCTCGCCGGCCAGGGTCAGGGTGCGCACCGGGCCGGCGGTCTCGACGTCAACGGTGAGATTCACGAGGGGTGACCTCCGTGCGGGGCGGGGCCGGCCCGGGCGGTGGCCGGCCGTGGGGTCTACGGTGCGGGACGGGATGCGGGGTGCGGGTGCGGGGCGGCGGTCAACGATGCGGTCGGCGGCCGTAGGACTGGCGCAGCCGGACGGCGGCCCCGCCGGGTTCGTTGATGATCTCCACCTCGTCGCAGAGCTGGTGCATCAGCCACAGGCCGCGGCCGCGCAGGGTGGCCGCGCCGGGGTCGCCGGCGGCCGCGTGGGCGGGGCGCAGCTCGCCCAGGCAGTCGTGCACCTCGACGGTGACCTGCCTGTCGTCGTGCCAGGCCTGGACGTGCCCCTTGCCGTAGGCGTGGTCCAGGACGTTGGCGGCGGCCTCGTTGACGGCCAGCACCAGGTCCTGCAGCGGGATGCCGTCCAGCCCGGCCTCGAAGGCGTAGTCGCGGACGCGGTGGCGCAGGGCGCTGAGGTCGTCGGTGATCGGCCAGTACGCGGACGTCGGCTCAGTGCCACCCACCGGTATCCTCCCCAGCAGCGAGCCGTCCACCCCGGCGCCAGTCCACCCCATCGCGACGACCATAATGCCTGCCCGCCCCTTCCCGCGCCCGCGCGGGTGGTTCACGGCCGGCCGGCGGCCGGTGAGCGGGTGCGGGCCGCCGGCGGTCAGGCGGTGCGCTCGTGCAGCAGGAGCAGGGTGTAGGCGGCGATCGAGCAGGAGTCGGAGATCGCGCCGGTGCGGATCATGTCCTCCAGTTCGGCGCGGCCGACGCGGCGCTGGCGCATGTCCTGCTCGGTGAGCTCGCGGTCGGCCGGGCCCGGCGTCAGGCCGGTGGCCAGGTAGACGTGGAAGCCCTGGTCGGTGGTGCCGTGGGCGTTGTCCAGCCGGCCCAGGTGCCGCAGGTGGGCGGCGCGCAGGCCGGTCTCCTCGGCCAGCTCGATACGGGCCTCCTGTTCGGGGCCGGCGGCGGTGGCGTTGCCCTGGGGGAAGCTCCACGAGCGGCGGCCGATCGGGTAGCGGTACTCCTCCACCAGGTGGAAGCCGTCGCCGTCGGCCGGGATGACCAGCACGAAGTCGGGTTTGACGACGTAGCCGTAGATGCCTTGGGATCCGTCGGGCCGGGCGATGCGGTCCTCGCGCACGGTCATCCAGGCGTTGGAGTAGACGACCGTGGACGACAGCCGCCGGATGTCGGGACGGGCACCGGTCATGGCGCCGATCATAGGGGCGGGTGTGCCGGGCGCGCTCACCGCCGGTCGCGGCGGCCCGCCTTGAGCGCCGCGGCGACCTCCACGGCGCGGGCGGCCTGGTGGCGGGCCGCCCGCCGGGCCACCTCGCCGGGCGGGCCGTCCCCGGCCACGTGCGAGGTGCCGTAGGGGTTGCCCGACTCGAACTGCACCGGGTCGGTGTAACCGGGCGGGACGATGATGCCGCCCCAGTGGTAGAAGGTGTTGGCCAGCGCCAGCAGCGTGGACTCCTGCCCGCCGTGCGCGGTGTTGCTGGCGGTGAAGGCCGAGTACACCTTGCCGGCGAGTTCTCCGGCGGCCCACAGCGGGCCGGTGGTCTCCATGAACGCCCTGAGCGCGGCGGCGGGATTGCCGAACCGGGTGGGGGTGCCGAACAGCACCACATCGGCCCAGGCCAGATCGTCCAGGGCGGCCTCGCTGATGTGGGCGGTGTCGCGCACGTGCCGGCTCCAGGCGGGCACGGCGTCGATGACCGCGGCCGGGAGGAGTTCTGGGACCTTGCGCAGCCGCACCTGCGCGCCGGCCTTCTCGGCCCCCTCGGCGGCGGCCAGCGCCAGGGCGTGCACGGTGCCGGTGGCGCTGTAGTGGATGATCGTGACGTGGACGGGGTCCATGGTCGCTCGTTCCTGCCTTCGCGGGTCGGGGTCGCCGGCGCCACCGGGGGAGGTGGGGACCGGCTGATCGTCTCTGGTCGCACCGGTAGGACGATCCGGCCGGGCGGAATGTGAGGCGCCGGCCGCCGCGCGGGCGGATGTCAGGCGGCGCGGACGGTGACGCCGGCCGCCACCAGGGCGGCGGCGGCCTCGGCGGGGACCCCGGTGTCGGTGACGACGGCGTGCAGGGCGGCGACCGGGGCGACGAAGGCCAGGGCGGTGCGCGACAGCTTGGCGGATTCGGTGACGGCGATGACGCGGCGCGCCGAGGCCATGGCGGCGCGCTTGACGGCGGCGTCGTCCAGGTCGTGGGCGGTCAGGCCGTCGGCGGCCGCCAGCCCGCAGCAGCCGATGACCGCGGTGTCGAAGCGCAGCGCCGACAGCGACGCCTCGGTCAGCGGGCCGGTGAGGGCCAGCTCGCCGGGGCGGGGCCGGCCGCCGGGGACCAGCAGGGTGATCGCCGGGGCGCCGGTGAGGGCGTTGACCGCGTGCAGGGACAGCGGGGCGACGGTCAGCCGGCGGTGGGCCAGCGCCCGGGCGACCTCCAGGCAGGTGGTGCCGCTGTCCAGGACGATCGACTCGCCGTCGGCGATCAGGGCGGCGGCCTCGGCGGCGATGCGCCGCTTGGCCTCCAGGCCGTCGCGGGCGCGCAGCGCGAAGGGGGGTTCCTCGCCGCGCAGCAGCAGGCTGCGGGCGCCGCCGCGGTAGCGCTCCACCACGCCCTGGGCGGCCAGGGCGTCCAGGTCGCGGCGGATGGTCATCTCCGAGGCGCCGGTGAGCGCGGCCAGTTCGGCGACGCCGGCGTGGCCGGCCTCGCGGACGGCGTCGGTGATCTGTCGGAGTCGATCGGTACCTGCCATGCCTTGCATTGAACACGAGCCATGTGCGAAAGACAACATTTCGCAATACCGGATTGTTCGATAGGTTCGCGGTATGGACAGATCTCTGCGCGCCGCCCGCCTGGCCACCTTCGCCTACTTCGCCGTGAACGGCTGCCTGCTGGGAATGTGGGTGGTGCACATCCCGGGCATCGAGCTGCGGGCGGGGATCGACCACGCGGTGCTGGGCCCGTTGCTGCTGCTGCTCGGCGCGGGGGCGGTGGCGGGGATGCGGGCCGTCGGCCCGCTCACCGACCGGTTCGGCCCGCGGGTGGTCGTCCCGGTCGCCGCGGCGCTGTGCTGCGCGGCGGCGGTGCTGCCGGGCCTTTCGGTGAGCGGCTGGACGCTCGGGGCGGCGCTGCTGGTGTTCGGGCTCGGCAACGGTTGCCTGGACGTGAGCATGAACGCCCACGCGGTGCTGGTGGAGCGTGGCTACCGGCGGCCGGTCATGTCCGCCTTCCACGCCGTGTTCTCCCTGGGCGGGCTGCTGGCCTCGCTGGTGGCCGCCCGCACGCTCAGCTGGGGGTGGAGCCCGGCGACGACGCTTTCGGTGACCGCGGCGGCCGGGTTGGTGGTCACGCTGGCGGCGGCCCGGGCGCTGCTGCCCGGCGGCGGGACCGGCGCGCCGCCGGCGGCGGGCGGCGGGCGGCGGCGCCCGCCGCGGCGGATCTGGGCGCTGGCCGCCCTCGCCTTGATGATCATGATGTGCGAGGGCGTGGCCAACGACTGGAGCGCGCTGCACCTGCGGCGGGTGCTGGAGGCGCCGGAGGCCACCGCCGCCCTGGCGTTCGGCGCCTTCTCCACCGCGATGACCGCCGGCAGGCTGGTGGCCGACCGGGTGACCGGGCGCTTCGGGCCGGTGGCGGTGGTGCGCTACGGCGCCGCGGCCGCAGCCGCCGGGCTGGCGGCTGCGGCGCTGTCGCCGTGGGTGGCGCCGGCGCTGGCCGGCTGGGCGGTGTTCGGAGCGGGGCTGGCCGGGTGCGTCCCCCAGCTGTTCAGCGCCGCCGGGCACGCCGACCCCGCCGCGGCCGCGGTCAACGTCTCCCGGGTCGCCGGGCTGGGCTATCTCGGCATGCTCGCCGGTCCCGCCGTCATCGGGCCGCTGACCCATCTGATGCCGCTGAACCTCACCTTCTTCCTGCCGGTGGCGCTGTGCGCGACCGCCGCGGTCGCGGCCGGGGTGCTGCGGCCGGCGCCGGCCGGCGCGCCGCGGCCGGCCGCCGAGACGGTGTGACCGGCCCGCACCGCGCCGGCCCGCGCCGGCCCGCGCCGGCCCGCGCCGGCCCGCACCGCCGCCCGCGGTCGGTCCGCGGCCCAGGTCACGCCGCAGGTCACGCCGCGGGGCGTGCTCAGGCCGGCCCGGCGGCGCGGCGGTCGATGAGCACGCCGAGCCCGTCCAGGACGCGTTCCAGGCCGAACCGGTAGGCGTGGCCGGGGTCGACGGCGGCGTTGTGCGCGGCACCCGCCGCCGCACCGACCCGGGTGGCGATGGGGTGGCGCTCGGCGTCGTACACCCGGGCCAGCAGCGGCCCGGCGATCGCCCACCACTGCTCGTCGCTGAGCGCGCCCTGCCCCGTGGCGGCCCGGGCGTCGGCGGCCAGCCGGGCCGAGGCCTGCACGAACCCCAGCAGGTAGGTGAGCGCGTCGTCCATCTCGACGTCGTGCAGGCCGAGGCCGTCCAGTGCGCTCAGCTCGTGGTCGTACTTGGCGATCAGGCCGGGGCCGAGCGGCGGGCGGCCGGTGGCCACCGAGAGCATCCACGGATGCTGCCGGTACATGGCCATGTTGGCGTCGGCGACGGCGCGCACCCGCTCGCGCCAGGGCAGCGCCGACAGGGCGGGGCGGGGGACCTGACCGAAGACGGTGTCCAGCATGAGATCCAGCAGCTCGGCCTTGCCCGGCACGTAGGTGTACAGCGACATGGCGCCCACGCCGAGCCGCTGGGCGACCCGCCGCATGGTGAGCGCCGCCAGCCCTTCGGCGTCGGCGACCGCGATGGCCGCGGCCACCACCTCCTCCACCGTCAGCCCCTGGCGCGGGCCGCGCCCGGCGGGCCGCGCCCCGGGCGTCCGCCAGAGCAGCTCCAGGGTGCGCGCCGGATCGCCGGCGCCGCTGCGGTCGGTTCCGGTCGGCACCGGCGGAGTCGGCGAGGCGGGCGGCGTGGGCGAGGTCGGCGGCACGGCGTCATCCTCTCATCGGGAGGCCGCCGCCGGGCCGAGGCCCCGGGCCGGTGCGCGACGAGTTCCGCGGGCCGGCCCCTGAGGTGCGGCACGACCGGCCCGCACCATGGGCGGTCACCGCGCCGGGCGGGCACCGCCGCCTGCCCCAAAGGGCGCCGGCGGCGCGGCCGAAAACCGGTTGAGCCGGCCGTGCGCGCTCCCGTAGGTTGCCTGCGACCCATCGCAATCGAGGACAGAGGACAACACGGCGTGACCCCGCCTGCTCGACAGATCTGACACCTTTCTCCGCTCACCCGTGGCCGGCGCCGCCGGCCCTGCCGGGTCGCCTTCGCGCGCCCGGGTCAAACGGCGTTTGAGGCCGCGCGTAATCGGCCTCGTGTCAGATCTAGAGAGATCATGTCTTCACAACCTCATACCGTGCCGCCCTGGGTCGTCCGCCGGACCAGGCCGCCGCTGCTGTCACTGCGCTGCGTGGACTGCGGGTCGCAGTCGGCCACCGCCGGCGAGGGCAGGTTCCGGGTCAACGCCAACGGCAGGCTGCTGGACGTGTGGCTGCTGGTCGGCTGCGTGTCCTGCGACCGGACCAGCAAGCTCACCGTGCACGAACGGGTACCGGTCAGGTCCCTGGATCCGGCCGAGCTGCACGGCTACCTCGTCAACGATCCGCGACCGGTGGCCGCCCTGCTGCTGGACCCGCTGTTCGCCCGGCGCAACCGCTTCACCCTGGACTGGACGGGTGCCTGGCGGCTGGAGGCCACGCCGGTCCGGCTCGACCAGGCCTGGCCGGTCCAGGTGGCGGTCGTCTTCGCCGATCCGGTGCCGGTGCGCCCGGATCGGCTCATCGCCCGCGGGCTCGGCCTCAGCAGGAACGAGGTGTCGCGCCGGATCAAGTGCGAGGTCCCGCCGCGCCGGACGAGGAACACCGGATTCACCTTCACCCTGTTGCCCGGTGACTAGCCGGACGCGGGGGATGTGACCGGGGCCGGGGCGGGCCACCTGGCCGGCTCCGGCCGCATCCCCGCGTGCGGGCGGCGGCCCCGCGCGGGTCGCATCCGATCAACCGCCATAGGACCGGCGGGGAGGCCTGACCCGGCGGCCGCCCCGCACCTGGCGATCATGGTCGAGGACGGGTCCACGCACGCGGTGCCGATCGTCCCCCGGGGCCGGGGCCGTCAGCCGCCGTCCGGGGCGAGGGACGACAGGGCTGCCATCTCCTGGGCGGTGAGGCGCAGCGCGCCGGCGGCCACGTTGGCGGCCAGGTGCTCGGGGTCGCCGGTGCCCGGGATCGCCAGCACGTGCGGGCCCTGGTGCAGGGTCCAGGCCAGCCGGACCTGCGCGGGGGTGGCGCCGTGCGCGCGGGCGACCGCGAGCACCGCCTCCTCCTCCGCGCCGCCGCCGGCCCGGTCCGCGCCGGCCTCGCGTCCGGCGCCGGCGATCGCGAAGAACGGGACGAAGGCGACGCCCTGCGCGCCGCAGGAGCGCAGGAACTCCCGGTCGGCGGCGGGCGCGCCCAGGCCGTAGGGGTTCTGCACGCACACCACCGGCGCGATGGCCTGGGCCTCGGCCAGCTGGGCGGGCGTGACGTTGGACACCCCGAGCTGCCGGACGAGCCCGGCCGCGCGCAGGTCCGCCAGCGCGCCGAAGTGCTCGGCGATCGACTCCGACCCCCGCTTGGCCGGGACGCGCAGGTTCACCAGGTCCAGGTGGTCGCGGCCCAGCTGGCGCAGGTTCTCCTCGACCTGGCCGCGCAGTTGCTGCGGGGTGGCCCACCACCACTCGCCGGAGGGGTGGCGGCCGGGCCAGACCTTGGTCGCGATGACCAGGCCGTCGGGGTAGGGGGGCAGGGCCCGGTTGATCAGCTCGTTGGCCGAGCGCAGCGAGGAGAAGTAGAAGGCGGCGGTGTCGATGTGGTCGACGCCCAGCTCGACCGCGCGGCGCAGCACGGTGATCGACCGCTGCCGGTCGCTCGGCGCGCCGAGATGGAAGGCGGCGCTGCCGGTGAGCCGCATCGCGCCGAGCCCGATCCGGTTGACGGTCAGGTCGCCGAGCCGCCAGGTGCCCGCGGCGTCCGCGGTGACGGTCGTGGTGGGGTGCGCGCGCACGTCTGACATGGTTCTCCTTCGAAGCGAATCCGGGCCGCAGGCCCGGCGCGGGGGAGGGGAGGGGGCGGGGGGGCGGCCCGTGCCGTAGACGAGTGAAGCCTCCGCGGCGGACGGCGGTCCGTGCCGGGAGGCTCCAGGTGTCAAAGGGATCATATCGCCCGGCGCGGGCGGCCGGCGGCCCGCCGTGGCGCGGTGTCCCACCGCTCAGAAATGCGCCGCCCCGCCGTCGGTACTGGTAGACAGTCGCCACCCGGGGAAGGATCGACGACCATGAGCGACGCCAGACCGCCAGGCGGCGAGGAGACCGCGTTCATCGCGGCGGCCCGCGCGAACGACGCGGCACCGTTCGCGCTCATCACCGAGCGCTACCGGCGCGAGCTGCAGGTGCACTGCTACCGGATGCTCGCCAACTACGAGGACGCCCAGGACATGACGCAGGAGACGTTCCTGCGGGCGTGGAACGGGCGGGAGTCGTTCAAGGGCCACGCCGCGCCGCGGACCTGGCTGTACCGGATCGCGACGAACGCCTGCCTGGACTTCCTGGAGAAGCGCAACGACCGCACGCCGGTGCCCGCCGAGCTGCCGGGCGCGGGCGCGGAAGTGCCCCACCTGCAGCCCTACCCCGACCGGATGCTTCCGGAGGACCCGCAGGAATCGGTGGTGGCGCGGGAGACGATCGAGCTGGCGTTCATCGTCGCCGTCCAGCACCTGCCGCCGCGGCAGCGGGCGGTGTTCATCTTGCGCGACGTCCTGGGCTGGCCGGCGTCCAAGGTCGCCGGCGCCCTGGAGCTGACCGTCGCGTCGGTGACCAGCGCGCTGCAGCGGGCGCGCGTGACGATGCGCGAGCGGCTGCCCGGGCGCCGCCTCGACTGGCGCAGCCCTGCCACGCACGAGCTGTCGGACGACGAGCGCGGCGTGGTGAAGTCGTACATGGACGCCCACGAGCGCAACGACCTCGACGCACTGACGGCCCTGCTGCGCGACGATCTGCGCTTCGCGATGCTGCCCGATCCGGGCACGGTGACCGTCACGGCCCGGGACGCGGTCGACGGCTGGGTCTCCGGTGGCCTGTTCCGGCGCGGCCGCGACGACTGGCGCTGCGTCGCCACGACGGTCAACCGCATGCCCGCCGCCGCGCTGTACCTGCGCACTCCCGGCGATCCGGATCACCGCCTGTTCACCATCGCGGTCCTGCGCATCGTCGACGGGAAGATCGCCGAGCTCACCGGATTCGACGCCACCGGCAAACCGTGGCTGGGCCTGCCCGCGACGCTGTGACCGCCCGGCCGCCCGGGGTGGGCGGCCGGGCCGTGCTCAGCGCCTCGTCTCCTACCGGGTCATCAGGGCGCCGCCGGGGAACGTCCCCGCTCCAGTTGATGTCGTCGCCGGGCGCGCTGATGTAGCCGTCCAGGCTCACGTTCATGGCGAATATGAGTTTCCGCATCGTGCCGGCCTTCCGTTGGTCGGTGTCACCCGTACAGACGGGGGCGGCGCGGAAAGCTAATCGGTGGGGGTCTGCTCCAGGGGTGGTCACCGGTGGAATCACCGGGCATGTTCAGCGGCCGGCAGGCCGGGTAGGCCGCACCGTTGATTTCCGGCCATGTCATCATCGATCACTGTCCGGGGTGAGCGGGAGAGGAGCCGCGTCGTGCCCACCTGGCTACAGGCCGGCCCTCCGAGACGCAGGCGCCGGGCAGCGGCGCCGCCATCGCCGTCGGCGCGCTGCTCGACGGCGTCCCCGAATCGGTGGTGCTCGGGTTGTCGCTGCTCGGCGGCCAGGGCGTCGGGGTGGCGGTGCTGGCCGCCATCGCCATCTCCAACATCCCCGAGGGCCTGTCCAGCGCGGCGGGAATGAAGCAGGCCGGCCGAGGCCCGGGCTACGTGTTCGGGGTGTGGGGCGGCATCGCCGCGGCCAGCGGGGCGGCCGCGCTGGTCGGCTTCGTGGCCCTGCGCGACGCCTCCCCGGCCACCGTCGCGGTGATCACCGCGGTGGCGGCCGGGGCCATCTTGTGCATGGTCGCCGACACCATGATCCCCGAGGCGTTCGAGCGTGCCCACGTGCTGACCGGTCTCATCGCCACGGCGGGGTTCCTCACCGCCTTCAGCGTCGAGCGCCTGGGCTCCTGAGGGCGGCCCGGCCGCGTGCCGCCGTCATCTCGAGGGCCGGGCATCCGGCGGCGGGTGATCAGTCCTCGGCGGGCAGCAGGACGGTCACCGACAGGCCGCCGTCCCGGCGCGGGCGGGCGGTGACCGTGCCGCCGTGCGCCTCGGCGATCGCCCGGACGATCGACAACCCGAGCCCGCTGCCGGCGCCGGACGCCGCCCGGTCGCCCTCCAGCCGCCGGAACGGCTCGAAGATCGTCTCCATCTCCCAGGCGGGCACCGGCTCCCCGGTGTTCTCCACCGTCAGCCGCACCATGTCGCCACCCTCATCACCCTCACCCTCCTCCCCATCGTCGCCGCCGGCGCCCCGCCGCGGCACGGCCCGATCGCCACGCTCGTCCTGCCCCTCCTGCCGAGGACGCCGGTGGTCCTGCGCCCCCTCCTCCTGGCCGCCGGCGGCCGGGGCGGGACGGTCGCAGGCGACCCACGCCCGGCCACCGGGGACGTTGTGGCGGATCGCGTTCTCCACCAGGTTGCGCACCAGCCGTTCCACCAGCACCGGATCGCCCACGGTCGGCGCGTGACCGGCCGTGTCGTGCACGGTGATTCCGAGCTCGGCGGCTTCGGCCGCCACCTCGTCGGCCACGTGCTCCACCAGGTCGGCCAGGTCGAACCGGCTGCGGGCCAGGATCGCCTGCCCGCCCTGCGCCAGTGCCAGCAACCCGTCGATCAGCCGGTGGTGGCGGGCGTTGACCACCAGCAGCGACTCGCCGAGCCGCCGCAGCTGCGGCGGGGCGCCGGGCTCGGCCATCGCCACCTCCACCAGGGTCCGGTTGACCGCGACCGGGGTGCGCAGCTCGTGGGAGGCGCTGGCGATGAAGCGCCGCTGCCCGTCCACGGTGCGGGCCAGCCGGGCCAGCAGGCCGTCGATGATGTCGGCCAGCTGTTTGACCTCCTCCTCCGGGCCCGGGTAACGGATGCGTTCGTGCAGGTCGTGGCCACGGGCCACCCGGTGGGCGGCGGCGGTCAGCGCGCCGAGCGGGCGCAGCGCCCAGCCGGCCGCCCACCAGCCCACCCCGCCGGCCACCGCCGAGCCGCCGAGCAGCAGCAGCCCGCCCCACAGCCGCAGATCATCAAGGATCGCGGTCAGCACGTACCGCTGCACGATCCCCTCGTACAACGCCGGGCGCGTGGCCGGGGTCTCTTTGAGCCACATACGGCCGTAGGAGCCGACCATGATCGTGGCGCTCCCGGCGCGCAGGGTGGCCAGGCTCAGGTGCACCGCCAGGTGCGCCCCGGCGAGCGGCAGCCCGCCGACCAGCAGCGACGCGGCGGTGAACGCCAGGGCGAACCGCGCCCGGACCGTCCGTGCCGCCGTCCTTCTCCCGGGTCGTCTCATCACGGGATCCGGTAGCCCACGCCGGGCAGGGTCTCGATGACGCCCGGCTCGCCCAGCTTGCGGCGCAGCTTGGCCATCGTGGTCCGCACGGTGGTGGTGAAGGCGTCGATCCGCTCGTCCCACACCTTCTCCAGCAACGTCTCGGCCGACACGACCGTGCCGCGGGCGCGCATCAGCTCGGCCAGCACGGCCAGCTCCTTGCGGGACAGCGGGACGTAGCGGCCGGCGCGGAAGGCCTGCCGGTGCACGGTGTCCAGGGTGATGCCGGCCCGCCGCAGCACCGGCGGGTGCGCGGACCCGGTGCGGCGGGCCAGGGCCCGGACCCGGGCCAGCAGCTCGGCGAAGGCGAACGGCTTGGCCAGGTAGTCGTCGGCGCCCAGCGACAGGCCGCTGACCCGGTCGTCCACCGCGCCGGCGGCGGTGAGCATCAGCACGCGCACCAGGCCGCCGGCGGCCACGATCGTGCGGCACACCTGGTCGCCGGGCACCTTGGGCAGGTCCCGGTCCAGCACCAGCACCTCGTAGCGGGCGGCGGCCAGCAGCGCCAGGGCCCGCCGGCCGTCGTAGGCGACGTCCACGGCCAGGCCCTGGCCGCCGAGGCCGGCCGCGATCGAGTCGGCGAGCATCCGCTCGTCCTCGGCGACCAGGACCCGCATCCGCTTGCTCCCCTCATCCCCGCCCGCCGCCTCGGCCGGCCCGCCCGGCGGCGCGCACGTGCGCCGTTCAGGGTGGCAGCCGGCGCATAACGCGGGCGTTACCGATTCCGGTAACGCTCTCATGATCGGCCGGCTGCTGGACTGCGCGGTGTCCCCGCCCGACTCTCCCCGCCCTCCTGGACACCGATGTCGTTCGCCTCCCCGCTGTTCCTGTGGTTCTTCATGCCGGCCACCCTGCTGGCCTGCCTGGTGCTGCCGGCGCGGCACCGTGACGGGGTGGTCGCCGCCGCCAGCCTGGTCTTCTATACCTTCGGTGCCGGCGGGTACGCCGCGCTGCTGCTGTCGGCCATCGCGGTCAACTACGCGGCGGGCCTGGCGCTGGACTCGGCGTGGGCGGCCGGCCGGCCCCGGGCGCGCCGGGCGGTGCTGCTGGCGGCGGCCGGCTGGGACGTGGCGGTGCTGGCGGTGTGGAAGTACGCCGGGTTCGCCACCGCCCAGGCCGCCGCCCTGGCCGCCGCGCTCGGGCTGGGCCACCTGCCGGTGGTGCACCTGGCCCTGCCGATCGGGATCTCCTTCTTCACCTTCCACCACCTGTCGTACGTGGTGGACGTCTACCGGGGCGACACCCCCGCCCAGCGCAGCCCGGTCGCCTTCGTCACCTACATCGCGATGTTCCCGCAGCTGGTCGCCGGGCCGATCGTCCGCTACCACGAGATCGCCGGCCAGCTCGGCGCGGCCCGCGCCGACCGCCTGGGCGACCTGGCCGCCGGGTTCCCCCGGTTCGCCCTGGGCCTGGCCAAGAAGGTGGTCGTGGCCGACTCGCTGGCGCCGATCGCCGACGCGGCGTTCGCCCACCCCGGCGGCCCGGTCTCCACGCCGACCGCGTGGCTCGGCGCGGTGGCCTACACGCTGCAGATCTACTTCGACTTCTCCGGCTACTCCGACATGGCCGTCGGCCTGGGCCGGATGCTGGGCTTCCGGCTGCCGGAGAACTTCGACCGGCCCTACAGCGCCTACTCGGTGACCGACTTCTGGCGGCGGTGGCACATGTCGCTGTCGCGCTGGTTCCGCGACTACGTGTACATCCCGCTGGGCGGCAACCGGCGCGGCGCGGCCCGCACCTACCGCAACCTGGTGATCATCTTCGTGCTGTGCGGGCTGTGGCACGGTGCCGGGTGGACCTTCCTGGTCTGGGGCTGCTACCACGGCGCGCTGCTGGTGGCCGAGCGGCTGCTCGGCTTCGACCGCCCGCCTCGCGCGGCCCTGGCGGCGGCCGGCCGGCGGGCGGTGACCCTGCTGCTGGTGATGGCCGGCTGGGTGGTGTTCCGGGCGCCGAGCATGACCGAGGCCGCCGGCATGCTGCGGGCGATGGTCACCTGGCGGCCGGGCGGGCTGGACGAGTTCGCCGCCTATGCCGCCGGTCACCAGCGGACGGCGGTGCTGGTGCTGGCGGCGGCCGTGGTGGTGCTGCCGGCCGGGCCGCCGCTCGGCCGGCTGCTGGAGTGCGGCCGCGGCCGCCGCGCCCGGGTGGCGCGGGCCGCGGTGAGCCTGGTGGCCGCCCCGGTCGCGGCGGTGCTGGTCGCCGCCGGGACCTTCAGCCCGTTCCTGTACTACCAGTTCTGACCGGAGGCGAGCAGACCATGACCGAGGGACCCGCCCGCCCGCCGGGCCGGGCCGGCGCGCGGCGCCGGTCGGTGACCGCGTTGGCGGCGCTGCTGTTCTTCTTCGGCCCGGCCCTGGCCTACGCGGCGGGGGAGCGGGCCGAGCAGATCGAGAACCGGCGGCTGCCGGGCTTCCCGCCGCTGTCGCAGGGCCTGGCGGCGCTGCCGCGGGTGAACGACTGGGCGACCGCTCACCTGCCGTTGCGCCGGTACGCGGTGCGCGGCCATGCCGCGGTGTCGCAGGCGCTGTTCGGGCAGGCCCCGGCCTACGGGGCCTCGGCGACCGGCTACCCCCGGGTGATCGAGGGACGCGAGGGCTGGCTGTACTTCGGGGACGACGTGAGCGAGGCCTGCCGGCCCCGCCGGCCGGTCGCCGGCACGGTGCAACGGCTGCGCCGGCTGGCCGGCATCGTGCGGCGGTCGGGCCGGCGGCTGGTGCTCGCGGTGGCGCCCGACAAGACCACGATCGTGCCGGACCGGCTGCCCGGCCGCTTCCCCGGCCAGGGGTGCCTGGCCCGGCGCAAGCAGGAGCTGTGGGCGGCGCTGCGGGCGGCGGGCCTGCCCGGCCTGCTCGACCTGCGCGGCCCGCTGGAGCGGGCGCAGCGGGCCTCCGGCGAGCCGGCCTACTGGCGCACCGACAGCCACTGGACCGAGCGCTCGGCCGGGCTGTTCGGCGCCGAGCTGGCCCGGGCGCTGGATCCCGCGCTGGGCCGCGGCACCCGGCTGGTGCGGGCCGGGCGGGCGCCGCGGGCCGGTGACCTGGGCGGGCTGCTGGGCACCGACGCCGAGGAGGTCATCGACCGGTGGCGGCTGGTCCGCGAGGGGGTGTACCAGAGCGGGCAGGAGCGCCAGGGGTATCCGGTGTCGTTCCGCACCCGTCATGCCTCCACCGCGGCGCCGCTGTACCGGGAGGCGACGGTGATCGTCGGCGACTCCTTCACCCGCAATTCGCTGCCGTGGGTGCTGCCGTACTTCGCCGACGTCACCTACCTGCGCAGCGACGCCCCCGCCACGCTGGGTGCGGATCGGTTCGCCGCCACGGTCGCCGGCGCCGGCACGGTGGTGGTGGAGATCGTGGAACGCCACCTGGCCGGCGGCCGCGCCGACCCGCTGGAGGACGCGGTGCTCGACGCGCTGGAGTCCGCGCTTCGTACCCCTGCACGGTGAGGCGGCCGCTCCCCGGCCGGGCCGGGTCCCGGGGCAGCCCTGCCCCGGGACCCGGCGATCGGGCGGTCACCGCCGGGCGAAGAAGCCGACGATCACCCGCCCGGCGTCGATGTCCATGCCGACCCGGCCCTGGATGTCGGGATACTGGCCGGTTCCCCCCGGCCAGGTGTGGCCGCCGCCCCTGACCGTGTACAGCTCCACCCGCGGCGTGCCGGGGGAGTGCCAGGTGGTCCGGGTGACGGTGGTGCCGTCGTCCGGCGCGGTGTCGGGCAGTCGGACCGGGGCGTGCCGGGCGGCCTTGGCGGCGCGGGCGAACGCGCGGGCGGTGTCCATGGTGCCGATCGTGGCGATGGGCGGCTCGTTGCTGATCTGGTCGTTGGGCGGCGGCGGGTCGGGCAGCCCGGCGTAGGGGCGCAGCGGGTCGGCGGTGCCGTAGACGATCAGCGCCGGGATGCCGCGCTCGGGCCGCGGCGGTGCGGGCCGGGCGGCGAGCTGTCCGGCGACGGCGGCGACCCCGGCGAACCGGGCGGGACGCTGGGCGGCGATGCGCAGCGCCAGGTTCGCCCCGTTGGACATCCCGGCCAGGTAGATCCGCGCGGGGTCGATGTGGTGCCCGCGCACCAGCCGCCGGGCGAGCGCCTCGACGAACTCCACGTCGGCGTGGGGGTCGGGGCGCAGCCTGGTCGGTTCCAGGGAGTCCCCCCATGCCTTGTTCAGCCCGGTGGGGTAGGCCACGGCGATCCCGCGCGCCGCCGCGACGGCCGACAGGCGGGTCGTCTTGTCCATGCCGGCGGGGGTGTCGCCCTTGCCGTGCAGGGCGATGATCACCGGGACCCGGCCGGGGTGCGGCACCGACAGGCGGTAGGCCCGATCGACTCCGCCGACGCGCAGGGTGCCCTCCACCCAGGTGGGCGGGCGGACCGTGCCGGGCCGGTCCCGCTGGGGCCGTTCCTGCGGCGTGGCGGCGCCCGGCAGGGCCGCGGGGCCGGCGGCCACCGCGGCGGCGAGCAGGGCGGCGGTGATGACGCGCATGGGCGACACTCCTTCTATGGCTATTAGGTGCTGACC
The DNA here is from genome assembly GCF_016863395.1 of Sphaerisporangium rufum. GTDB lineage: Bacteria > Actinomycetota > Actinomycetes > Streptosporangiales > Streptosporangiaceae > Sphaerisporangium > Sphaerisporangium rufum. Next base: position 174,771 of record NZ_BOOU01000053.1, read on the forward strand.
TAAACCCTATAGGATGATGGAGTGGCCTAGGATCGGGACCCACGCCCCAGGTGACGGACGGACCATGCGCAGACGACTCAACAGGCAGGCCGTGATCGAGGCCGCGATCGCCTACGCCGACGAGCACGGCCTGGACGCCCTGACGGTCAGCGCGCTGGCCCGCCACCTGGGCATGGCACCGCCGAGCCTGTACGCCCACGTGCCCGGCGGGCTGCGCGAGCTGCGCGCCGCGATCTGCGTCCGCGGCCTGCTCGACATCGCCGACCGCTGCCGGCGCGCCGCCACCGGCCGGGCCGGCGCCGACGCGCTGCGGGCGCTGGCGCACGCCCAGCGCGCCTACGCCCGCGACCACCCGGCCCGCTACGCGGCGACCGCGTTCGGCGTGGACCACTACCAGGACGACGACGTGCGCCGTGCCGCCGACGAGGCCGCCGCGGTCGCCGCCGACATCCTGGCCACCTGCGCGCCGGACGGCCCCGCGCGCCTGCACGCCGCCCGGGGCATCCGCAGCGCCGTCCAGGGGTTCTGCGCCCTGGAGGCGGCCGGCGTGTTCGCGCTCGCCGTCCCCGCCGACGACAGCTTCGCGTGGCTGGTCGACGCCCTGGTCGCCCGGATCGTCCCGGCCGCGGTGCCCGGCCGCGCGGGCTGAATCGCCGCCACCGGCGAATCGCCCGAGCCGGGCCCGGCCGCACGGCCGCCCGGCGGGGTCGCCGTAGGCGCGGATGGACGGCGGCGTGGCCGGTGGCCGGGAAAAACCGTTTCCGTCCCGGCGGCCCGCCGGGTGAGGATGCCGGGATGGGACGCGCGTTCGAGGAGCTGGTGAGCGAGGCCGAGGCGGCGCCGGTCGAGGGCTGGGACTTCTCCTGGCTGGCCGGCCGGGCGACCGAACAGCGCCCGTCCTGGGGCTACCAGCGGCTGATGAGCGACCGGCTGGCCCGGGCCGGCGCGGCGCTGGACGTACAGACCGGCGGCGGTGAGGTGCTGAACGGCGCGCCGGTGCTGCCACCGGTCATGGCCGCCACCGAGTCCTGGCCGCCCAACCTCGCCCGGGCCGCCCGGCTGCTGCGGCCGCGCGGGGTGGCGGTGGTGGCCACCGGCGAGCGGCCGCCGCTGCCGTTCGCCGACCGGGTGTTCGACCTGGTGGTCAGCCGGCACCCGGTCGCGGCGTGGTGGAGCGAGATCACCCGGGTGCTGCGGCCCGGCGGCACCTACCTGGCCCAGCACGTCGGCCCGGCCACCGTGTTCGAGCTGGCCGAGTTCTTCCTCGGCCCGCAGCCGACCGACCGGCGGAACCGGCGCCACCCCGAGGTGGAGACCGCCGAGGCCTCGGCGGCCGGACTGACGGTGGTCCAGGCGCGGCTGGAGCGGCTGCGGATGGAGTTCTTCGACGTCGGCGCGGTCGTCTACTTCCTGCGCAAGGTGATCTGGATCGTCCCCGGCTTCACCGTCGAACGCCACCGCGACCGGCTGCGCGCCCTGCACGAGCGCATCGAGCGGGACGGCCCGTTCGTCGCCCACTCCAGCCGCGTCCTCATCGAGGCCCGCCGCCCGGCCTGAGCGCGACCCGCCGCCGATCACGATGACCACGATGTGGTCGGTGGCGGGACTTCGTGGTGCCCTGTCGCAGGACGGCGCCGGGCGGCGCGCTCGACCCGCTCGACGTGCACGTCATCCAGATCTTCTCGTTCCCGTCCGGCGACCCGGCCGAACCGGTCGGCCGGCAGGCGGGCAGGCACCGGCCGTCCAGGCCGTCTCCGGTCCGAGGATGTCGCACGAGTCGTTCCACGTCCCTGGAGCTTGAACCCCGGCTCAGCCCGGTGATGACCCGGCGACAAGCGTCTCGCCCGCCTCGGTACGCGCGTAGAGCACGAACCTGCCCGACCGGTGCGCGCCGGCCAGCCCCGCCGCGCGCAGCGCGGTCAGATGCCGCGACACCCCGGCCATGGACATGCCGGTGCGCCGGCTCAGCTCGGTGGTGGAGGCCGGGGCGGCCAGCTCGCCCAGCAACATCGCGCGGGTACGGCCGAGCACCGCCGCCAGCGCCTCGGGCACCTCGGTCCGGCGGCGCTCCCACAGCGTGGCGATCCCGCGCGGGGAGTAACGCAGGGTGGGCTGCCACGGCGGGACGGTGATCGAGAAGATCCGCGGCCAGATGAAGACCGAGGGCACCAGCAACAGCCCCCGTCCGCCCAGCCTGCGCTCGCCCGACCGGTGCCGGTGCCTGAGCAGCAGGGTGTCGTCGGTCCAGCGGACGGCCGGGTCCAGATCGTTGAGCAGCCGCGCCGCGCCTCCCTCGGCCAGCAGCCGGGCCCGTTGCAGGATGTCGCCGTCCAGCAGGGTGCGGATGCCCGGCCAGTAGGGGGCCAGCGCCGCGTCCCAGTAGGCGCGGATCACCTCCGAAAGCTCCGCCAGCCCTCGCGCCGGGTCCTGGCGCAGCGGGGCGAGGCGGGACCCGGCCAGCCCGGCGAGGTCGGCGCGGACCCGCTCAGGCGGGGTGGCGCGCATGGTGGCCAGCTCCAGCTCCAGGCCGGGGGCGGTGGTGACCGGCGGGGGGCAGACGAACGCCGGGATGGTGCGGGTGGGCACCGGCACCAGGTCGGCGAGTACGCCCCAGTCGACGCCCGCGGCCCGCAGCCTCGGCGCGGCGGCCGAGACCCAGGGGCGGTGCAGCGGGTGCTCGCCGGGGCTCCTGAGCACCCGCGTGCTCGCCACGACCTCCCACAGGGGCGAGAACGCGAACCGCATGCAGGCCAGATCGGCCAGCTCGAACCCAAGCCGCAGCACGCCGCACCCCTTTCCACCCGCGTCCCGGTGTTCCTGAACCGGGGCCGGAACGGTACCGCGCGCCGGTCGATTCGCTCCAGCGCGAATCGATGGAGCATGCCGCCGGGCGGCGGCAGGGTTCGGCTCATGACGACCTCGACGATGCCCGGCGGCCCGGTGTTCACCGACGCCGGGTTCCGGCGGCTGTTCGCCGCGGCCACCGCCAGCAGGCTGGGCACCTCGATCGGGCAGCTGGCGTTGCCGCTGACGGCGGTGGCGGCGCTCGGGGCGGGCCCCGGACAGGTCGGGGTGCTCGCTACGGCCGGCACGCTGGCGTTCCTGCTGATCGGCCTGCCCGCGGGTGCCTGGGTGGACCGCGTGCGGCGGCGGCCGGTGATGGTGGCGGCCGACCTGCTGCGGGCCGTACTGCTGGGTTCGGTACCGCTCGCCTGGTGGGCGGGGGCGCTCACCTTGAACCAGCTGTACGCGGTGGCGCTGCTGTGCGGGGCGGCCACGGTGTTCTTCGACGTCGCCGACCAGAGCTACCTGCCGCACCTGGTCGGGCCCGGGCGGTTGACGGCCGCCAACACCGCGCTGGTCAGCATGGACGCGGCCAACCAGCTCGCCGGCCGAGGCGTCGGCGGCCTGCTGGTGGAGCTGCTGTCGGCTCCGGTGGCCATCGCCGTGGACGCGCTGAGCTTCATCTGGTCGGCGCTGTGCCTGCGCTCCATCCGCAGGCCCGAGCCACCGCCCGGCACGGCGAGGGCCGGCCTGGGCCGCGACATCGCCGAGGGCGTCCGCCTGGTGGCGCGCCACCCGGTCCTGCGGGTCTTCACCGCCGAGGGCGCGCTGACCAACCTGGGCTGCCAGATCGTGATGACGATGCTGCCCGTGCTGTTCCTCCAGGAACCGGGACTGTCCCCGCTGTGGCTCGGCGCGTTCCTCACCGCGGGCGGGGCCGGCTCCCTGCTCGGCTCGGCGGCCGCGCGCCGGCTGGCCCTGCGGCTGGGGGAGGGGCGGCTGATCCTGCTGACGAGCGTCGGGATCGTTCCCTTCCTGCCGTTGCTACCGCTGCTGGACGGCGGTGCCGGGCTCTGGGCGGCCGGGGCGGCGTGGACCGCGCTCACCGTCAAGGTCGGCGTCAGCAACGTGATCAAGGTGAGCTACCGGCAGCGGGTCACCCCCGACCGGCTGCTCGGCCGGGTCGGGGCGACGATGCGTTTCCTGCTGACCGGGGCGCTGGCGATCGGCGCCGCGGCGTCCGGCCTGGTCGGTGAGCTGATCGGGGTACGGGCGGCGCTGTGGGCGGGTGCGGGCGTGCTGGCGGTGAGCTGCCTGCCGATCGTGTGCTCGCCGCTGCGGACGTCGCGTGACCTCCCGGCGGGGCAGGGGACGGCGTGACCGCCCGCCGGCCGGACCTCCGCCCGCACGCCCTCCGGTGCCGGCGCGAAGGCGAGGACGAGCCCACATCCTGATCACGGATTCCCCTTACAGTCTCCATACATCTAAACATCTAGGGTCCTAGTACATTAGATGTATGGAGAAAGCCTTGATCGAGTTCTACCTCGACACCAGGTCCGGCGTCTCGCCGTACCAGCAGCTGGTCCAGCAGGTCCGGCACGCGCTGCGGCTCGGCCTGCTCGGCGAGGGCGACCAGTTGCCCACCGTCAAGGAGGTCGTCGCGCACCTGGCGATCAACCCCAACACCGTGTTGAAGGCCTATCGGGAGCTCGAGCACGAAGGCCTGGTCGCCGCCCGGCAGGGCGTCGGGACGTTCGTGACGGCGACCCTGGCGGGCACCTCGCTGGCCGCGCACGGCCCGCTCCGCCTGGAGTTGCGGCGCTGGCTGGCCAAGGCCCGCCGGGCCGGCCTGGACGAGGAGAGCATCGAGGCCCTCTTCCTCACCACCTTTCGCACCCCCGCCCAGGAGGACATAGCGTGAACACCGTCGTACAGGCCCGGCAGCTGGGCAAACGGTACGGCAGGCGACGATGGGCGCTGCGCGACTGCACCGTCGACATCCCGGCCGGCCACGTCGTGGGGCTGGTCGGCCCCAACGGCGCGGGCAAGACCACGCTGCTGAAGCTGGCCGCCGGCCGGCTCGAACCGACGTCCGGCGCCATCACCGTGCTCGGCGGCCCGCCCGCCGACACCCCCGGGCAGCTCGCCCGGGTCGGCTTCGTCGCCCAGGACGCGCCCGTCTACACGCAGCTCACCGTCGCCGAGCACCTGCGGCTGGGCGCGCGCCTCAACCCGCGCTGGGACGCCGGCCTGGCGAGCGAGCGCGCCGCCCGGTTCGGCCTGACCCCCGCGCACCGGGCGGGACGGCTGTCGGGCGGCCAGCGCGCCCAGCTCGCGCTCACCCTCGGCCTGGCCAAGCGGCCCGAGCTGCTGATCCTCGACGAGCCGGTCGCCTCGCTGGACCCGCTGGCCCGCCGGGAGTTCATGCAAGGGCTGATGGAGGCCACCGCCGAGCACGCGTTCAGCGTGGTGCTCTCCTCCCACCTGGTGTCCGACCTGGAGCGGGTCTGCGACTTCCTGGTCGTCTTAGTCGACTCCCGGGTGCTGGTGGCCGGCGAGGTGGAGACGCTGCTGGCCACCCATCACCGGCTCACCGGCCCGCGCCGCGACCCCGGCCGGCTGCCCGCCGGCCAGCAGGTGATCTGCGCGAGCCACACCGACCGGCAGAGCACGTACGTGGTGCGCACCGACGCGCCGATCCACGACCCCGCCTGGACCGTCACCCCGCTCGGCCTGGAGGACCTCGTCCTGGCCTACCTGGACCGGCGGCCCGCCGGCGACCCGCGGACCCCCCTGGCGGTGCGGCCATGATCTGGCTCACCTGGCGCCAGCTGCGCGGCTCGGCCATCGCGATGGCCGCCGTCCTCGCCGTCATCGGCGCCGTCCTGCTGCTGACCGGCCCCGGCATGGCGGCCCGCCACACCGCCGGGCTCGCCGACTGCGCCGCCCAGTCCACCTGCCTGCAGTTCTACGACCGGTTCTTCGGCGATTACGACACCCCCTTCCTGGCGGTCAGCCTCCTGGTGGTGCTGCTGCCCGCCTTCGCCGGGCTGTTCTGGGCCGCACCGATGATCACCCGCGAGCTGGAGGCGGGCACCCACCTGCTGGCCTGGTCCCAGAGCGTCACCCGGCGCCGCTGGCTTGCGGTCAAACTCGGGATCACCTGCCTGCTCGCCATGGCCGCCGCCTGCCTGTGCGGCCTGATGGTGACCTGGTGGTCGGGCCCGCTGGACGACTCGGCGCCGGCCGACCTCGCCCTGGTGGCACCGCTGGTCTTCGGCGCCCGGGGCGTCGTTCCCATGGGGTACGCGGCCTTCGCCGTCGCCCTCGGGGTGGCGGTGGGCATGTTCGTGCGCCGCACCCTGCCCGCCATGGCGCTCACCCTGGCCGTCTTCGCCGCCGTGCAGATCGCCATGCCGCTGCTGGTCCGGCCGCACCTGATGGCCCCGGTCACCTCGACCTTCGAGATCGGCCCGGCGAACGTGGAGGGCATCAGCGTCGACCGCGACGGCGGCGGAACCCCGCGCATCCGCCTGAAGTCGGTCACGCCCGGCCACCCGGGTTCCTGGGTCCTGGCCAACGGCATCCTCGACCCGGCGGGACGGCCGCTCGCCGACGACGGCGGGGGATCCGCGGTGCCGGTCTCCACCACCTCCGGACCCTGCGCGCCCGGGGCGGCGTTCGGGGCGTGCACGACCGAGATCAACCGGCTCGGCTACCGGCAGCGGGCCACCTTCCATCCGCTCGAGCGGTTCTGGCCCCTGCAGTGGATCGAGACCGGGATCTACGCCGCGCTCGCCCTCGGCCTCGCCGGGTCGTCCTTCTGGGCCATCCGCAGACGCCTGTCGTGAGCGGCATCAGGTCGGCGGCCGCCGGGATCGCCCTGGTACTGGCCGCCGGCTGTACGGCCCCGGCCGCGCCGCGCGCCCAGGCGAGCCCGCAGAGCACGGTCTGCCCGGCGCCCGCAGGCGCCCCCGGGCCGGAGACCGCCACCACCGTCGAGGTGATCGAGCAGGTGTACTTCTGCATCCTCGGCACCTACTACAGCGGCGCCACGCTGGACGCCCGCCTGCTGCTGACCGCCGCGTTCACCGCCCTGACCCGGGAGCTGAACCGCGCCGGGCGCGAGGTCGCCGGGGCGGTCATGCCGCCGCTGACCGGCGACCGTCAGGCCGACTGGGCCGCCTTCGCGGCGGCCTGGCGGACCACCACCGGCCAGGTGCCCGGCCTGCGCGACCGGCTGGCCGTGGCCACCGTGGAGGCCATGGTCGCCGCCCTGGACGACGACCACGCCCGATGGACGCACGGTCTCAAGCGGCCGCCCGGATACTACGACGGCGACGGCTACGGCCTCGGCCTGCGCGCCAGTGCCCGCAGGCCCGACGCCGCGCTGCCTCCGCTGTTCGTCACCGCGGTGGAGGGCGGCGCGGCGCGGGCGGCCGGGCTGCGCCCGGGGGACATCATCGAGTCGGTCGACGGATCGGCGCCCTTCATCGGCGGGCGGGCCACCGCCGCCGCGATCGACGCCCTGTATCCGAGCTACCCGCAGGCGGCCCCGGTCCGGCTGCGGATGCTCCGGCGGTCCACCGGCCGCCGCTGGAACGTGACCCTCAAGCCCGGCCTGTACCCGCGAGACCCCGCCACCCTGCGCGCGGTCACCGGCAGGCCGCTCGCCCGCGGCGTCGCCTACGTGCGGCTCACCGGGTTCTCCGGCGACGCCGCCGACCGGGTCCTTCGGGAGATCGCCCGGATGCGCGCCGGCCGCACGCTCACCGGCGTCCTGCTGGACCTGCGCGGCAACGGCGGCGGAAGCCCGGCCGAGGCGATCCGGCTGCTGAGCGCCTTCGTGCACGGCAAGGTCACCGCCTACCTGTGCACGGCGGCCGGCGCCTGCCAGGCCGCGCGGACCGACGACACCGTAGAGCTGCTCGGCCTGCCGCTGGTGGTGCTCGTCGACGGCGGCTGCGCCTCGGCGTGCGAGCACTTCAGCTCCGCGGTCAAGGACCTGCGCGCCGGCCGGCTGGTCGGCACCCGGACCGCCGGGGCGGTCTCCGGCCCCGCCGAACCCCACCTGCTCGCCGACAACACCGTGCTCACCTTGCCCGCCCGCCACCACCTCGGGCCCGGCCGCGAGGTGGTCGACCGGATCGGCGTGCCGCCCGACCACCATGTGCCCCTGACCGCGAAGGACGCGGCCGCCGGGCGCGACCCGGCACTGGAGCGGGCGCTGAGCCTGCTGCACGAGTGAAACGGACCCCGCGATGAGAAAGATCCTCGCGCTCGCCGCCGGACTGGCCGCCCTGGCGGCGTCCGGCTGCGCCGCGCCCGCGCCGCCCCGGGCGGCCGCCGTCCCGCCGGCGCCGGTCCCCGCCACCCTGCCCGCGCCCGCCGGTGGACGGCCGGTCGGCACCACGGTGGTCTACCTGAAGGACACCTCCCGCCGGGACCCATGGAACCCCGACGCCGAGGCCCGGGAGCTGAAGGTCACCTTGTGGTATCCGGCCGCGCGGCGGGACGGGCCGCGGGCGCCGTACATGTCGCCCAGGGAGTCGGAGCTGACTCTGAAAGGCCTGCGAGCCGCCGGCGTGCCGGCCGACATGCTGCACCGGACGTGGACCAACGCCGTCGCCGGCGCCGTCCCCGCCGGGCGGCGGCTCCCGCTGGTGGTGCTCTCGCCCGGCTTCACCAAGCCGGTGAGCACGCTGACCTCCCTGGCCGAGGACCTGGCCGCCCGGGGGTACGTGGTGGCCGGAATCGACCACCCTTACGAGAACCACGCCACCACCCTGCCCGGCGGGCGGATCGCCGAGTGCCTGGCCTGCGACGTCGACTCCGACCCGGGCTTCGGCACCGGGCTGGTGCAGGGGCGGGCGGCCGACGTCTCCTTCGTGCTGGACCGGCTGCCCGCGGCGTGGCGGGGCGCCGGGCGGATCGACCGCGAAAGGATCGCCATGGTGGGCCAGTCGATCGGCGGGGCCGCCGCGCTGGCGGCCATGGTGAAGGACCCCCGGGTGCGGGCCGGTGTCGACCTGGACGGCACCACCTACGCCCGGATCTCGGGCGGCGGGCTGCCGCGGCCGTTCATGTTCGTCGGCAACCCGCGGCACACCCCGGGCGGCGCCGACAACTCCTGGGACCGGGACTGGAGGCTGCTGACCGGGTGGAAGCGGTGGCTGGTGGTGTCGGGCGCCGAGCACGGCTCGTTCACCGACGCCCCGCTGCTGGCCGGCGCGCTCGGCCTCACCCCCGCCCCCGGCACGCTCCCAGCGGCGCGCGCCGCCGAGATCACCCGTACCTACGTGGCGGCCTTCCTCGACCGGCACCTGAGGTCGCGGCCGCAACCGCTGCTGGACGGGCCGTCACCGCGCTACGCCGAGGTGGCGTTCTGCCCGGACGCCTGCCACGGGTCCTGAGGACGTGGGCGTGCACGCCGGCGTCGCTGCCGCAGGCGGTTCCACCACGCCGCGTCCGCCGCGAGGTCCGCCGCGAGGTCCGCCGCGAGGTCCGCCGTGCGGTGGCGCCGCGGGTCCGGTGGACCGCGCTCAAGCGCGCGGCCGCGCGTTGAGCCGGGCGGCCTGCCGGGTGAGATGCTCACGTTCGGCCAGGCTCGGCGCCTTGGCGGCGGCTTCGGCGTACAGGCGGGCCGCGGTCACCGGGTCGCCGTCGCGTTCGTGCAGGTAGGCGGCGACGGCGGTGTGCCGGGGCAGCGCGGGGTCGAGACCGGCCAGCGCGGCCAAGCCGGCCCGCGCGCCGTCGGCCTCGCCGACCGCGACGGCCCGGTTGAGGCGGGCCACCGGGCTGCCGGTGAGGCGTACCAACTCGTCGTACCACTCGACGATCTGCACCCAGTCGGTCTCGGCGGCCGTCCGCGCGTCGGCGTGCAGCGCGGCGATGGCGGCCTGGGCCTGGTACTCGCCCAGCCAATCGCGGGCCAGGGCCGCCTGCAGGACGTCGACGCCCTCGGCGATGAGGCGGGTGTCCCACCGGCCGCGGTCCTGCTCGGCGAGCGGCACGAGCCTGCCGTCCGTGGTGGTGCGTGCCGCGCGCCGCGCGTGGTGCAGCAGCATGAGCGCGAGCAGGCCCGCGACCTCCTCGTCGCCGGTCATCGCGGCCAGCTGGCGGGTGAGCCGGATCGCCTCGGCGGCCAGGTCGACGTCGCCGGAGTAGCCTTCGTTGAAGACCAGGTAGAGGACGCGCAGCACCGTGGCGAGGTCACCGGGCCGGTCGAACCGGACGCCGGCGACGGCGCGCTTGGCCCGGCTGATCCGCTGGGCCATGGTCGCCTCCGGCACCAGGTAGGCCTGCGCGATCTGCCGGGTGGTCAGGCCGCCGACCGCCCGCAGCGTGAGCGCGACGGCCGACGCCGGGGTCAGGGACGGGTGCGCGCACAGGAAGTACAGCCGCAGCGTGTCGTCGCCCGCCCGGCCCGGGCCCGGCACCGGCTCGCCGTCCGCGCGTATCTCGCGGTTGCGCCGCGAGGTCTCGGCGCGGGCGGCGTCCAGGAACTTGCGCCAGGCCACGGTGATCAGCCAGCCCTTGGGGTCGTGCGGTGGGCCGGCCGGCCAGGTGCGTACCGCCTCGACCAGGGCGTCCTGGACGGCGTCCTCGGCCGCCGCGAAGTCGGCTCCGCGACGGACGAGAACACCGATCACCACCGGGACCAGGTCCCGCAGCAGGGAACCGTTCACTCGGTCACCGTGGGCGGATCGGCCAGGAAGGGCCGCACCTCCAGCCACTCCTGGATCGGCCTCCCGCCGGCCCCCGGCGCCGCCGACAGCTCGCCGGCCACCTCCAGCGCCCGCTCGTAGGTCTCGACATCGATCACCATCCAGCCGGCGATCAGGTCCTTGGTCTCGGCGAACGGGCCGTCGGTGACCGGCGGCCGTCCCGCGCCGTCATGGCGGACGAACGTCCCCTCCGGCGAGAGCGCCTGCCCGTCGACGAACTCGCCGGTGCCCTCCAACCGGGCGGCCCAGTCCCGCATGAAACGCATGTGAGCCGAGACCTCCTGCGGCGTCCACTGCTCCATCGGCACCTCGTTGACCGGCGCCGGCCCGCCCCGGTAGTGCTTGAGCAGCAGGTACTTGGCCATCGTCTTCTCCTCGCGTGCGGCACGCCCATTGTGGCGGTGTCCGTCTCGGGGACGGAACCACTCGCGGTTTCTCGACATCCCCACCGGAGGTTCCCGGCACGACCGCCCGGCCGCGGGCGCCGGTCAGCCGTCGGCGACGTCCTCGGGGGCGGCGCGGGCCAGCGCGGCGAGCAGGTCCAGCGCGGCCGCCAGCTCGGCCGGCGGCGGGGAGGCCAGGGCCAGCCGGACGGCGGGCGGCGCGGCGGCCGTTCCGGCGGCGAACGCGGCGGCCGGGGTGACCGCGACGCCGTGCTGGGCGGCGGCGGCGACGAAGGTCTCCGCCCGCCACCGGCCGGGCAGCTCCCACCAGGTGTAGTAGCCGCCTGGATGGGCGCGGGTGGTGAAGCCGGCCAGCCGGTCGGCGGCCACCCGCTGCCGTGCCGCCGCGTCGGTGCGGCGCGCCTCTTCCGCGGCGGCGGCCAGGCCGGCGGTGATCCACCGGGTGGCCGCCGCCAGCGCGAATCCCGGAGCCGTCCAGCCGCCCGCGCGCACCGCCGCGGCGACGGGCGCCGCCATCGCGGGCGGCACCACGGCGAATCCGGCGGTCAGCCCGGGGCCGAACCTCTTGGACAGGCTGTCGACCAGGATGGTCAGCTCGGGCGCCAGCGCGGCCAGCGGCGGTTCGGCGCCCTGGTGCAGGAACGCCCAGACCCGGTCCTCCACCGCGGGCAGCGCCAGCTCGCGCAGCACGGCGGCCAGCTCGGCGCGCCGGCCCTCGGGCATGGTGACCGACAGGGGGTTGTGCAGCGTGGGCTGCAGGTACACCGCCGACAGCGGGGCGGCGCGGTGCGCGGCGGCCAGCGCGCCGGGCAGCAGGCCGGCCTCGTCACCGGCCAGCGGCACCGCCGCCACCCCGAGCCGGGCGGCGATCGCCTTGACCATCGGATACGTGAGCGCCTCCACGCCGAGGCGGCCGCCCGCCGGGACCAGCGCGGCGATCGCCCCGGCGATCATCTGCCGGCCGTTGCCGGCGAACAGCACGCGCGCCGGGTCCGGGGCGAAGGCACCGCGCGCCTGCAGGCCGGCCACCGCGGCGCGGGCCTCGGACGTGCCGGCCGGGCCGGCCGGGCGCAGCGCCCCGGCCAGCACGTCGGGCCGCAGCAGCGCGGCCAGCTGTTCGGCCAGCGGCCCGGCCAGGCCGTCCAGGGCAGGGTAGTTGAGCTCCAGGTCCACCCGGGCGCGGCCGGTGGGCTCCACCAGCGCCGCGCCGGCGGGCGGCGCGCCGGCGCGGACGTAGGTGCCGCGGCCGACCTCCCCGGTGACCAGGCCGCGCCTGGCCAGCTCGCGGTAGACCCGGGCCGCGGTGGAGGCGGCGATGCCGCGCCGCCGGGCGAACGCGCGTTGCGGCGGCAGCCGGTCGCCGGGGCGCAGCCGCCCGGCGGCGATGTCGGCGGCGAGCGCGTCGGCGATCAGCCGGTAGTCGTCCATCACACCTCAATCCGTCGATTGCACCGAGTGCAAAGTCATTATTGCACTCACCTGTCGAGCCTGCCTACGATCGGCACAGCCACCAGGGGCGACGAAAGGGCATGGACGTGACCAAGCAGGCGGGGATCAACGGGATCACGGTGACCTACGAGGACGAGGGGACGGGCCCGGCGCTGCTGCTGGTGCACGGCCACCCGTTCGACCGCTCGATGTGGGCGCCGCAGGTGGCGGAGTTCGCCGCCTCGGGGTACCGGGTGATCGTGCCGGACCTGCGCGGCTACGGGCAGAGCACCGTGGTGCCCGGCACCACGCCGTTCCCGGTGTTCGCCGCCGACCTGGCCGCCCTGCTGGACCATCTGGGAGTGGCGGGGGTGGTGGTGGGCGGGCTGTCCATGGGCGGGCAGATCGCCATGGAGTTCTGCCGGCGCCATCCCGGCCGGATGCGCGGACTGCTGCTCGCCGACACCTCCGCGCCGGCCGAGACGCCAGAGGGCCGCGAGGCCCGGTACGTGATGGCCGAGCGGCTGCTCGCCGAGGGCATGGGCCCCTACGCCGAGGAGGTGCTCGGCATGATGGTGGCTCCGGCCACCGTGACCGGACGGCCGCAGGTGGCCCGGCACGTCCTCGCCATGATGCGCGCGGCACCGCCCGCCGGCGCCGCGGCGGCGCTGCGCGGCCGCGCCGAGCGCGACGACCACACCGCCACGCTCGCCGGCCTCACCGTGCCGGCCACCGTCGTGGTCGGCCGCGAGGACGCCTACACGCCGGTCGCCGACGCGGAGTTCATGGCGCGGACCATCCCCGACGCCGACCTGGTGGTGGTGGACGGCGCCGGGCACCTGCCCAACCTCGAGCGCCCCGAGGAGTTCGACCGCGCCCTGCGCGGCCTGCTGGCGCGCAGCGGCCACCCGGCCCCGGCCCGCCGCTGACCGCCCCCGTCCGGCCCACCCTCCAGGCCGAGGGCGCCCGCGGTGCGGGCGGCCGCGGCCGGCCGGGCGGCGCCCGGAAGGTTCACCGGGTCTTGGTGAATCCGCCGTCGATGACGAAGTCGGCGCCGGTGACGTTGCCCGCCCGGTCGCTGGACAGCAGCAGCACCAGGTCGGCGATCTCGTCCGGATGGGTGAACCTGCCGGTCTCGGCCTCGGCGGCGGCCTGTTCGGCCACGGTCGCCGGATCGCCGCCGCCGGCGCGGGCGACGGTCGCGGCGACCCCGTCGTCACCGAGCCACAGGTCCGTGGTGACCGGTCCGGGGCTGATGGTGTTGACCCGGACGCCCCGGGCGCCGACCTCCTTGGACAGGGCCTTGCAGAAGCCGGCCAGCGCGGCCTTGGCGGCACTGTAGTCGATCACTGCCGGGTCGGGCAGGAAGGCGTTGATCGAACTGATCGTGACGATGTTGCCGTGCCCGGCCGCGAGCATCGCCGGCAGTGCGGCACGGGTGGTCCGCACCGCCGCCATCAGGTTGAGCGTCAGGCAGTCGAGCCACTGGTCGTCGGTGACGTCCAGGAACCCGGTCAGGCGCGGAGTGACCGCGCCGACGTTGTTGACCAGGATGTCCAGGCGTCCGTGAGCGAGCGCGGCGGCGACCAGGCGGGCCGGTCCCGCCGCGGTTGCCAGGTCGACCTCGATCGCCGACAGGCCGCCGCGCCGGGCCAGTTCGGCGAGCTCCGGGGTGGTCCGGCGCGAGCCGGCGACGACGTGGGCCCCCTCCCGCACCAGGGCCCGGGCGATGGCCAGTCCGATCCCCTTGCCCGCACCGGTCACCACCGCGATCTTGCCCTGCAGTTCCAGGTCCATGACAGTCCTTTCGGGGGCGGTCCGCGGCGCCGGCCGTGCGGCCGATCGGTGCCGCGGACCGCCGGTGGTTCGTCTACAGGCCGTTGCGAGCGAGCCAGGCCAGGCAGGTGTCGGCGACCTCGCGCCAGCCGTGGTCGATGGTGAGAGAGTGCCCCCGATCGGGGAACTCCTGGAAGTCGGTGATCGCCGCGGAGTCACGGTACTGCTTGAGGGTCGCCTTGGTGACGGTCTCGGGGACGGTGTGGTCCCGGCCGCCGGCGATCAGCAACAGCGGCCCCCGGTCGTTGTTTCCGGTGTTGACCTTGGCGGGCGAGTGGGGGGAGAAGTTGGCGGCGGCGGCCTCGAACAGCGGCCGGCCCGGCGCGGGGATGGTCCACCGTTCGTAAAGCTCGGCGGCCTCCTGCGCCGGGATGGCGTTGCCGAAGGCATAGGTGAACTGCTCGAGGGTGAGGGAGACGGCCCGGTGCTTGTTGGCCGGGTTCTTGAACACCGGCAAGGTCGAGCGCAGCGCCGACAGCGGCAGCGGCAGCACCCCCTTGATCTGGGCGGCGTCGATCGCGATCGCGGCCCGGGCCAGGTCCTGCCCGAGCAACTTCTCGGCGATCATGCCGCCGAAGGAGTGGCCGATCAGGATCGGCTTGACGGGCAGCGCGTCGATGATCTTCGCGTGGTGGGCGACCACGTCGTCGATGCCATGGTCGGCGATGCTCTCGGGGGCCTTCCTGGACAGCTCGACGGTCTCGCCGTCGCCCGGCCAGCCGGGGGCCGTCGCGTCGTACCCGGCCGTCGTGAACAGCTCGACCCAGGAGGACCAGGAGGTGGCGTGCAGCCACAGGCCGTGCAGGAAGATGACGGGAATGGCCGGTGCGCTCATCGATCGCTCCTCAGGAATAGGGCTGTCACGCCGGATGGATGTGCTTGGAGCTCCCTGCGGTCGTGGCCTCACGATAGGAGGCCTCTCGATCGCCTCGCGTGCGTCACATGACTGCGTCGCCGAGCGTCACCCGGCTGGGACGGTGCGATCAGGACCTCACGGCCAAGGCGGCGCGTAACGCCGATCGCGAGGTGATCCCGAGCTTCGGGAAGATCCGGTAGAGGTGGGAGCCGACGGTCCGATGGGACAGGTAGAGCTTCTCGCCGATCTCCCGGTTGGTCAGGCCGTCGGCCGCCATCTGGGCGATCTGCAGTTCTTGTGCGGTCAGCACGTCGCGTGCCGCGCTGCTCCGGCTGCCGCTGCTCTCGCCGGAGGCCCGCAGCTCCCGGCGCGCCCGCTCGCTCCAGGGGATCACCCCTAGGGCGTCGAACGTCTCGCGAGCGGTGCGCAGCGGTGCCCGCGACTCGGCCGTACGCCGCCGGCGCCGCAGCCATTCACCGTAGGCCAGCTGCACCCGGGCCCGCACGAAGGGCCATCGACTCAGGTCGGCCCGGAGCGCGGCCTCGAAGAACGGCTCGGCCGCCGCCTCGTCTGCCAGGACCGCCCGGGCGTACCGCAGGTCGGCGTGCAATGACGGGGACGGCGTGATGAGCGCCACCGCCTCCAGCTCCTCGATGATGCCGGCCACCGCACGACCTTGGCCGCTGTGCACCGCGGCGTCGGCGAGTTCGGCGACGGAGAAGCAGCGCAGCGCCTGGTGGAATGCCGGATCGGCGGGGTCGTGCATCCGCCGCAGATGGCCGAAGGCGTCGGCGTGGCGTCCCTCGCCCAGCGCGGCGAGTCCACGCGCGTGCTGCACCGTGGCCAGTACGGGCCGCGCGCCGAGGGGCAGGGCCACCTGCTCGGCCGCGACGGCGAGGCCCTCCACCCGATCCAGCTCGCCGCGGAGCGCGGCGAGCACCGCGCCAGAGGCCTGGGCGATGGCGTGCATCAGCGGCTGGGACGTCTCCTGTGCCAGCCGCGCGGCCTCCTCGGCGGCGGGGATGGCCACGCTCAGGTCGGCCAGCCGGGCCGCACTCCACGCCTGCGCGCCGAGGTCCCTGGCCAGCAGGCTGAGCCGGCCCTGCGCCCGCAGGGCCGGCAGCGACGCGGCGCAGAACTCCTCCGACAGATCGAACGCGCCCACCATCAACGCCGAACTGCCGAGCAGCCGGGTCGCCGGCCGGTCGCCGGCCGGCCGGGCGGCCAGCCGGCGTAACCGCTCGACGACCACCTCGCCGCGTTCAAGGGGAGCCGCGAACGCCAGCACCGTCAGCAACCGCCCGTCCAGTTCGTCGACGGGCAGGCTCTCGGCCACGCCGACGACGCGTCGCCGCGACCGCTCGTCGGTATGCGCCCAGAAACAGCGCAAGGACGCACTGGACAGGAGTTTCAGCGCCAGTTCCACGTCTCCTTGGGCCGCCATGGTCTCGGCGAGGTCGGCCAGCGAGTGGGCGGCCGCGCTGTCGTCGCCGATGCCGTCCTCGAAGTTCTCCCTGATCCACACGATGCGGGCCCGCTGCCGGGCCGACGGCTGCAGCCGCTCGCACTCGCCGAGCAACCGCGCGACGATGTCACGCCGTCCGATCTCGGCCGCGTACTCGGCGGCTCGCACCAGCCGTTCGCGGCGGTGGGCGGCATCCTCGCTGAGCCTGGCCGCGTGCTCCAGTGCCGCGACGGCCGACAGCAGGTCGCCCCGGCGTCGTACGTTCCTGGCCGTGGCCGCGAGTTCGGCGGCGATGCTCTCGTCCGGCCGGACGGCGGACGCCGCGCGATGCCAGAGACGGCGGTCCGGCCGGGCGGTGAGGACGTCGGCCAGGGCGGCGTGCACCGCGTGCCGCCGGGAGATGCCCGCCTCCTGGTAGATCGCCGAGCGCATGAGCGGGTGCCGGAACGACACACCGGCTTCGTGCACGTCGACCAGCCGTACCGCGACGGCGGGCGCCAGATCGTCCGCCGTCACCGGCACGCCGGTGAGCTGCGCGGTGGCGTCGAGGATCTCCGAAAGGGCGGAGCTGTCATTGAGCGCGGCCACCAGCAGCATCGTCCGGGCGGCCGGCGGCAGTCCCGACATGCGGGCGGTGAA
Organism: Sphaerisporangium rufum; assembly: GCF_016863395.1. Taxonomy (GTDB): domain Bacteria; phylum Actinomycetota; class Actinomycetes; order Streptosporangiales; family Streptosporangiaceae; genus Sphaerisporangium; species Sphaerisporangium rufum. The sequence continues at coordinate 191,910 of NZ_BOOU01000053.1, forward strand.
GGCCTGCTCCAGCCGGGTGGTCAGCGCGAGCCACCCCGGCCGCAGCGGTGCTTCCCCCTCCCGCGTGTCCACGGCGATCGGCAACTCGACCAGGGCCAGCGGGTGTCCGGCCGCCTCCCGCAGCAACCGGGTGCGCATCACCGGCGTCAGGGTGGGGCTGCAGGAGTCCAGCAGGGCGGTCGCGGCGGTGTCGTCCAGCCGCTCCAGGACCAACTCCGGCAGCCCGGCCCGGTCCAGGGGACTGTAGAAACCGTCGCGCAGCGCGGCCAGCAGCACGATCGGCTCGGCGTCCAGCCGCCGCGCCACGAACGCGAGCACATCGGCGCTGGCGCGGTCCAGCCAGTGCGCGTCCTCGACCAGGAGCAGGACGGGCGAGCGGGCGGCGGCCTCACCCAGGAGGTTCAGCGCCGCCAGAGCGATGAGGAACGGGTCCGGCACCCGGGAATCGGCCAGCCCGAACGCCGCGCCCAGCGCCTCTCGTTGCGGGACGGGCAAGTCCCTGATCTCGCCGCGAAGCGGGAGCAACAGCTGGTGCAGACCGGCGAAGGGCATGTGCGTCTCCGATTCCACCCCGGCGGTCCGCAGGATCCGCATGCCCCGGGCGGTCGCGGTCATCGCCGTATCCTGCAGCAGGGCCGACTTCCCGATCCCCGCCTCGCCGCGCACCAGCATCGCCCCGCCGCCGCGGCCGGCGCCGTCCACGAAATCACCGAGACGCCGCTGTTCGGACTCTCGCCCGAACAGCGCTCTGACCGGCTGGTCCACCGCGGGCGCGGCAGGCCGACACCGCCTGCACTCCGGGTCCCGTCCAGCGAAGACGAGCACCATGCCTTCGTCGAGAACGCTGGTCATATGAAGTGCGTCCTTTCGCTGATGTGCTCGGTTCCGCGGCCGTCCGGCCCGCAGGAGGGCGGACGGCTCAGGCGGCGGCCTCACGCAGGAGGTGTGCGACCGCGGCGGGCTGGGAGACATGGACGGCGTGGTCGCCGATGACCTCGACGACCTTCGCTCCGGCGTGCTGGGCCATCATGTGCTGGACCGGCGGTGGAATGATTAGATCCTCGGTCGCGACGAGATACCAGACGGGCTTGTGCCGCCGGACCGGTGCGGTGAGCGGCCCGTCCAGGGCGTCCACGCCGCACCGGGCCGGGAGGCCGGCCAGGAACGCGGCGACGTACACCAGCGACGCGACGCTGGGATGAGCACCGGCCGCGCTGATGACCAGCCCGCCGTGACCGTGGCCGGCCAGGACGGCCGGGCCGTCGAGACCGTCCAGGACCCGGCGGGTCACCGCGACGTCATCCTGCGGCGACAGCGCGGGGTTCAGCACGATGTGCACGCGGAATCCGTCCCTGGTCAGCTCGTCGTGAACGCCCCGCCAGGCTGAGCCGTCCGCCAGACCCTCCGGTACCAGCACGATGTTCCTGATGGTGGTCATGACCGCTCCCGGGCTGGGGGGACAGGCCCGGTGCAGGTCCGGGGCGCATTCACCATCAAACCCGTCCGCGGGTGGTCCGGCCACGCAGAACAGGACGCAGAACTGAGGCGGTTACCGCCTGCGGCGCGCAACCCCGCAGACGGTCGCGGTGACGTCCGAACGGTCAGGGTGCGGTGTCCGCCAGGGCGCGGCAGCGGCTGCCCGCCTCGCCATCGTCGATGGATTCGTACACCTCGGCCGCCCGCGCGTAGGCGCGCCGGCTCTCCCCGGTCCGGCCCTCGGCGGCCAGCAGGGCCGCCAGCGTCTCCAGGGATCGGGCCTGCGGGACGGGCAGCCGGGCGTGCTCCATGAGGTCGGTCGCCTCGGTCAGCCTGGCGATCGCCTCGGCCCGCCGGCCGAGCGACCCCAGGCATTCGCCGATGCGGGCGAGCGCGATCGGGCGGTTGAACGCCGCGACGCTGGGTGTTATCCCCGAGCGGTCGTCGTCCAGCAGGGCCAGCAGTTCAAGGTACTGCTCCAGTGCCCTGGTGTGATCTCCGGCATCGCGCAGGCAGGTGCCGAGGCCGCCGAGAGAGTGGCAGTATCGATCCATGTCGCCGTTGGCGAGGTGGATCCGCGCCGCCGTGGTCTGGGCCGCGATGGCCTCGTCCAGCCGCCCGAGCCGCCGGAGCGCGCCGCCCGCGTGGTGGTGGGCCAGGGCGATCTGCGCCGTGGCGCCACTGCGAGTCGCCAGGTCGATCGCCTGGGCGGTGTAGCGCAGGGTGGTCTCCAGGTCGTCTCGCGGCACCAGATGGACCCAGGCCAGCATGTTGAGCTGCGCCGCCTGCCGGGCAGGATCGCCGAGCGCGGCCGCGGCCTCGGCTCCCAAGGTGAACACCTCGTGCCAGTGCGGCGCGTGCATCCACTGATCGGAGAACCAGTCCATCGACTCGGCACAGTCCAGGACGGCGGTGAACCTCCCGATGGCCCCCGCATGGCGGAGCGCGCCGAGCCAGTTGTCGACGTTCACGCGTAACCAGTCATCGGCCTGCTCGGCGGAGGACAGCTGGGCGAGGTCGGGGGCCGGCCGGTCGGGACGGCCGTATCGGGGATCGAACCACCGCCCGGCGGTGGTGGCCATCCGCAGCAGCCACGAAGTCACCGTCGCGGCGACCGCGTCACGCTCGGCGGCGGGTTCCTCCTCCCGGAGCCGGTCGCGGGCGAACAGCCGGACCAGGTCGTGGAAGCGGTACCGTCCCGAGGTGCCGTCCTGGAGCAGGCCGAGGTCGACGAGTTCGTCGAGGGCATCCCATGCCCCCTGGATCGGCGTGCCGCCCGCCACGGCGGCCAGCGCGGCGTCGAAGCCGCGGCCCGGCACCACGGCGAGCCGGCGGAAGACCCGCCGCGTAGAGATCGCCAGTTGGGCGTAGGACAGGCCGAACGCAGTGGCGATCTTCAGATCGCCGGCGCTGAGCTGATCGAGGCGGCGCTCCTCGTCGGTCAACCGGACGGCGAGATCGGCGGCGTGCCAGCCGGGCCGGCTGACCAGGCGGTTTCCGGTGATCCGCAGCGCGAGCGGCAGGCCACCGCACAGCCGCGCGAGCTGCCGGACCGCGGCCCCTTCGTCCGGGGTGCCGCGGTCGGCGAGGATCCCGGTCAGCAGTTCGACGGCCTCAGGCGACGGCAGGGGCCCGAGGCCGAGCCGGCGCACCCCTTCCAGGCCGGCCAGCAGGCGGCGGCTGGTGACCAGGATCCGGCCCGCGCCGCCACCCGGCAGCAGCGGCCGGACCTGCTCCTCGGCGGCGGCGTTGTCCAGCACGATCAACACGCGCCGGTCACGCAGCCGGGATCGGTACAACGATGCCCGCCCGGCGACGTCGCCAGGAATCTGCCGGTCGGGAATGCCGAGAGCGCGCAGCAGCGTGACCAGGGCCTCCTCGACGGGAAGTGGCCGCGCGGACATGCCGAACAGGTCGAGGAAGAACACCCCGCCGGGGAAGTCCGGTCGCAGGGTGTGGGCGGCGCGGACGGCCAGCGTGGTCTTGCCGAGCCCGGCGGGGCCGGTGATGAGCGCCACGTTCGCGGTGCCCGGCGCGTCGCCGGTGCGCGACAGCTCACCGGTCCAGGCCAGCTCCGCGGCCCGGCCGGTGAAGTCGTCGACCGAGCGTGGCAGCTCGCACAGCCCGGTCGGCCGTGCCCACCGGTCCCGCAGGCGACCCTCGCGAGCCAGCTCGACGAGCTGCCGGCGGTCGGCGTCCACCAGGCCGAGGGCGTCGGCCAGCGCGGTGACGGTCCGATGCTGAGGGCCCTTGCTGCGCCCCCGTTCCATGTCCGACAGCGTCCGGTCGCTGACCCCTGAGGCCATCGCGAGCTGCTCCAGCGTCAGCCGCGCCGCGTGCCGGTGGCGACGGAGCACCTCCGCGAGGCTGGACCGGCCGGTGATCGAGTGCTCCTTCTCCGCGGGCGGATGAAGACCGTTCAAAGCTTACGGGAAGACCGGTGAAAGTGGTGTGGATCATCCCGTCGATCCGCGACCGTCAAACCGCAGTCATATGGCGCTCGGTGCCGCAGTCAGGTGACGCTCGCGCGGCGAACCAGGCGGTTTCTACGGTTTGCCCCATGAACGCCGAACGCTCCTTGGGCGGCGACGCCGGAACGTTCGGCGAATCGAAAGGGGAACGCCTTATGAGAAGGATCCAGCCCACCACCGACCCGAAGATACCCGGCCGTGTCCTGGTCCCTATCGCGGTGATCGGCATGCTCGCCACCCTGGCCCCGGCCGCCGCCGCCCGGACCACGCCCGCGCCGGTCACGGCCGTCGCCGGCACGACACCATCGAAGATCGGCGACGAGACGCGCGTTCCGGCGGGTTTCCAGGAGAAGAAGGTTCAGGTCGGCGACGTCGCGATCAACTACGTGCGCGGCGGACGCGGGCCGACACTGGTCCTGCTGCACGGATACCCGCAGACCTGGTACACCTGGCGCGAGATCCTGCCCGACCTCGCCAAGCACTACACGGTCATCGCGCCGGATCTTCGCGGAGCGGGCAAGAGCGACGCGCCCGCCGGCGGCTACGACAAGAAGACCCTTGCCGCCGACCTGCACGGGTTGCTGACCACGCTCGGCCTCCGGCGGCACATCAGGCTCGTGGGGCACGACATCGGCACGATGGTGGCCTACGCCTACGCCGCCGCCCACCCCGGCGACGTCGCCAAGCTGGTGCTCAGCGAGGCCCCCATCCCCGACAAGACGCTCTACACCTTCCCTTCCCTCACCGCCGGCGGGCCGGGCTTCTGGAACTTCGGCTATTTCAGCCTCACCAACGGCCTGCCCGAGGCCATGGTGACCGGCCGGGAGCGGCGGTGGGTGGAGCGCTTCACCGACTCCCTGGAGGTCAAGAACGGCGTTCAGGGCCGGCAGATCCGCGAGTACGCCCGTTACCTGCGGGACGACGCCCATCTACGGGCGAGTTTCGAATGGTTCCGCGCCTTTCCCAAGGACGTCACCGACAACGGTGTGTACGGCAAGAAGAAGCTCACCATGCCCGTGCTCGCCATCGGCGCCCGCGGCAGCCTCGGCGACTTCGTCCCCACCCAGGTCCGCACCTACGCGACGAACGTCACCGGAATCGTCATCGAGGACTCCGGCCACTGGATCTTCGAGGAGCACCCCGAACAGCTCACCCGCACCCTCCTGCGCTTCCTTCAGAAGAACTGACCCACCTCGACCAGGAGTACCCACATGAACAAGGAGCGTTCATCTCCCGCCGGCGACCGGCGAGCCCCCTTCTGGTTCCTCGGCGGCCAGGCCCGGATCCTGGTGCCGAGCACGGCGACCGGCGGCAGCCTGAGCGTGATGGAGTTCACCGACTCCAAGGGGCACGCGCCGCCTTTGCACGTGCATGAGGCGGAGGACGAGATCTGGATCGTGCTCGATGGCGAGGTCACCTTCTTCATCGGGGACGACCGCCACGACCTGCACGCCGGCGCCGTCGCGCACGGCCCGCGAGGTGTCCCGCACAGCTATCTGGTCCGCTCCCCGAACGCCCGCCTGGTCGTGGCCTTCGGCCCCGCCGGCATCGAGACATGGTTCGCCGCCAACGGCTCACCCATCGTCGACGTGAACGACGCACCGGCCCCCTTCGACATCGAAGCCGTCATCGCCTCTGCCCAGGCGCACCGCCTGCGCGTGACGGGTCCTCCCCCCGCGGCCTAGACGCACCGCCGGCCACCACGCCATCGCGTGATCCGCCCTGCCGGCGGCGGACGAGCACTCGGGCCTCCCGCCACCGCCGAACCACCTCACCCCACCAAGGAGATCCGCCATGTCCGCGCACCCGTCCCCACCGGCCTCCTGGTCCTCCCGGCCGGGAATCCGCATCCTGTCGACCATGACGCTGGCCTTCGTGGCCCTCCTGGCCCTGCTCATCACTGCCCTCGCCTCGCCGGCCGCCGCCACCCCGGCGGGCCGGCACCCGGTCAAACCCACCGTGGTGCTGGTCCACGGCGCGTTCGCCGACGCCTCGAGCTGGACCAAGGTCGTCACCCGGTTGCAGGGGGCCGGCTACCCGGTGATCGCTCCCGCCAACCCCCTGCGCGATCTGGCCGGGGATTCGGCCTACCTGTCCAGCGTCCTGTCCACGATCGACGGACCGGTCGTCCTGGTCGGCCACTCCTACGGCGGAGCGGTCATCTCCAACGCCGCCACCGGCCACCCCAACGTCAAGGCGCTGGTCTTCATCGCCGCGTTCGCGCCCGAGGAGACCGAGTCGGCGCTCGACCTGACCGGCAGGTTCCCCGGCAGCCGGCTGCCCACCAGCCTGATCACCCGCCCGTATCCGCTGCCCGGCGGCGGCACCGGCACCGACACCTACATCGACCCCGCCGCGTTCCGTGCCGCCTTCGCCGCCGATCTGCCCGGCCGCGACACCGTGCCGATGGCCGCCACGCAGCGCCCGGCCGCCCTGGCCGCCCTCGGCTCTCCGAGCGGACCGCCCGCCTGGAAGACCATCGCCTCCTGGTACCTGGTCGCGGGCGCCGACCAGGCCATCCCGCCGGCGGCCCAGCGGTTCATGGCCGAGCGGGCCGGCGCGCACACCAGCGAAGCCCGAGACGCCTCGCACGTGATCATGATTTCCCGGCCGGACATGACCGCCGCCGTCATCATGGCGGCGGCCCGCACCACCGGCTGATCCACCCGCTCTCAAGCGGTCTGGACCGCGGCGGGCGCGACCCGCGCCTGCCGCGCTTCCCATCCGGCCGGCCCTCCTTCGCGGATCCGGCGGATCATGCGGCCCGCCGGACCGGCCACCGCGCGGCCCTCGTCCGCTCGGCCCGTCCACTGTTCGCCTGCCGGAGGCACCTTCAGAATGGAGACGATCCCCATGGCGCACTTCCCCGCCCCCTCGAACAGGCGGCCTGTCCCGGGTATCGCCCTCTCCCTTATGCTCGCCTGGCGAGTTTATTAATCGGGGGGAATCATGGTGCGGCGTCGAGGGGAGACTGTTGCGGCCGGCGTCACGGCGAGGGCGGGGGCGCGGGTGGCCCGGCAGGTGGTGCTGGCGCAGGCGGCGCTGGGCTTCACCGTCAACAGCCTGGGCGCCTGCCTGGTGCTGCTGGCCCGCGATCTCGGCACCGCCCCCGAGGAACTTCTGTGGCTGTCGTCGTCGTTCGGAGCCGGTCTGCTGGTCGTCGGTCTGGCCGGGACGGTGGCGCTGCGGGCCGGCCCCCAACCGGCCCTGCGGGCCGCCGCCCTGGTCACCGCGGCGGGGGCCGCCGTGCTCGCCACCGGCGCGACCGCGGCCGTCGCGGCGGCCGGTGCGCTGCTGCTCGGCCTGGGCGCCGCCGGGCTGGTGCTGGTCACCCCGGCGCTGCTGCGCGGCGCGGACGCCGCGGCCGGGCTGGCCCGCGCCAACGGCGCCGCCAGCGTCAGCGCGCTGTTGGGCCCGGTCGCCATCGGCGGGCTGGCGGCCGCCGGCGTGTCGGGACGGCTCGCGCTGCTGGCGACCGTCCCCCCGCTGCTACTACTGGCGGCGGGTGCCCGCGGCGGCACCCCGGCACCGCGCGACGACGGCGCCGCCCGTCCCCGGGCGTGGCGGGTGGCCGGCAGGTGGACCGCCATCGTGGTCGCGGTGTCCATCGAGTTCTGCTTCACGATCTGGGCGACCGCCCGGCTGCTGGACGCCGGTCTGGCCGCCGGCGCCGCCGCGGCGGCCGCCGCCGCTTTCCTGGCCGGGATGGCGGCCGGCCGGCTGGGGGCGCCCCGGCTGATCGGCCGCGGCGTCCCGGTGGTGCCGCTCGGCTGCGCCGTGGTGGTCGCCGGCACCGTCGCCGTCGCGGTGACCACCACCCCGCCACCGGTCATCGCAGGCCTCGTGGTGGCCGGGCTCGGCGTCGCCCCCCTGTACCCGGTCACCCTGGCCCGGCTGGTCCAGACCCCTGGGCTCCCGCCGGCGCGGTCGGCCGCCTACGGCACGCTGGCCTCCGGCACCGCGATCCTGGCCGCGCCGGCCGCGCTCGGCGCGCTCGGCGCCGCCCTGGACCTGCGCACCGCCTACCTGGTGGCGGTGCTCCCGCTGGCGGCCGTGCTGGCCGCCGCCACCATGTCCATCCGCTGGCGGGCCGGCGGCGTCAGCCGATGGCGGTGCCGACCAGGTGGCCGATTCCGTAGGTGACCGCGGCGGCGGCCGCGCCGAGCAGCAGCTGGCGGGCGCCGCCGAACAGCAGGGAGCGGCCGGTCAGCCGGGCCACCAGGGCGCCGGTGACGAACAGGCCGGCCGCGGTGAGCGCCACGGCGGCGGTCACCGAGCCCAGGCCGAACAGGAACGGCAGCACCGGCAGCAGCGCGCCCAGCGCGAAGGCCACGAACGAGGAACCGGCCGCCACCCACGGCGAGGGCAGGTCGTCGGGGTCGACGCCGAGCTCCTCGCGGGCGTGCACCCGCCAGGCGATCTCGTCGTGCCGGTGCAGCTGCCGGGCCACCTCGGCGGCGAGCTCGGGGGTCAGGCCGCGCGCCTGGTAGACCATCGCCAGCTCGCGCTGCTCGGCCTCGGGGTTGCGGGCGATCTCGCGGCGCTCGACGTCGATCTCCGCCAGGGTCATCTCGGTCTGCGAGCGCACCGAGGTGTACTCGCCGGTCGCCATGGAGAACGCGCCTGCGGCCAGCCCGGCCAGCCCGGCGACGGCCACCGTCCCGCCGCTCGCGCCGCTGCCCACCACACCGGCGATGAGCGATGCGTTGGAGACCAGGCCGTCCATCACGCCGAACACCGCCGGCCGCAGCCACCCGCCGGTCACGTCCCGGTGGTGGCGGTGCAGCTCGGCGACATGCTGAGCGGCAGCGGAGTCCATCTCGGCGCTCATCACGGTCCTTCCGGCGGGGGCCCGATGCGTTCCAAATATAAAGACCGCCGGCCGGTGCTCCCGCCGCGGCCCCGATTTCGGCCCGGTCAGCGCGCCGGGGTGCGGGGCGCGACGGAGGGGGTGGCGGCGTGCCGGCCGAGCAGCCGGGCGCCGGGCAGCATGGCGGCCAGCAGCACCGTCACCAGCGCGAAGGAGGCCGGCAGGCCGGTGAGCGCGGCGATGCCGCCGATGGCGCTCGGGGCCAAAAAGCCCGAGGTGTAGCTGATGGTGGCGACCCCCGCCACGCCCTCGCTCGGAGTAGGGCCGGCGTTGCCGGCCGCGGTGAACACCAGCGGGACGACGACCGCGACGCCCAGGCCGATCAGCATGAACCCGGCGACGGCCGGCGTCGGGGTGCGGGCCAGGACGACCAGCACCCCGCCCGCGGCGCCCAGCAGGGCGCTGATCCGCACAGCCGCCACCGGGCCGATCCGGCGGACCACCGCGTCCCCGCACAGCCGGCCCGCGGCCATGGTGAGCGCGAAGGCGGTGTAGGCGCCGGCGGCCGTCCCGGCCGAGGACCCGGTCACCTGCTTGAGGTAGACGGCGCACCAGTCCTGCGCCGCGGCCTCCCCGAAGACCGCGCAGAACCCGATCAGCCCGAGGACCAGCACCCGCCGGGACGGCAGCGCGAACCGCGGCGGGGCGACACCGTCGCGGTCGGCGGGGACCTCGAGCAGCCGGGGACCGGCCGCCAGGGCGCCGGCCAGCAGGACCGCCGCGACCACGGCCAGGTGCACCCGGGCGTCCAGCCCGACGTGCGCGGCCACCACGCCGGCGGCCCCGCCCGCCAGCCCGCCGACGCTCCACATGCCGTGCAGCCCGGACATGATCGACCGGCCGGTGTGCCGCTCGACCACCACCCCTTGAGCGTTCATCGCCACGTCGCACATGCCGCCCAGCACGCCGTTCACCAGCAGCACCGCGAACAGCAGCGGAATGTTCGGCGCCAGCGGCGGCAGCGCGACCGCGCAGCACCACAGCGCCAGCAGCAGCCGGGCCGTCCGCCGGGCGCCCAGCCGGTGGGACACCCGACCGGTCATCGGCATCGCGATGATGGAGCCGACCGCCGGCGCGAGCAGCGCCAGCCCCAGCTCGCCGGGGCCCGCGCCGACGTGTTCCTGGATCCAGGGCACGCGGGTGGCGAAGCTCCCGGTGACGGCCCCGTGCAGGGCGAAGGTGGCCGCGACGGCCACCCGGGCCCGCCGCACGGTACGCGCGTCCATCTCCGCGAAGATACCAACGAGCCCCGACATCGCCGGCGCCCGGGGCGGATCGGGCGCCCGCCAACGGCTCGGGCCCGCGCAGCGTGCACGGTCACACATGGAGGTCGATTCGGGCACGCGGATCCGGACGGGGTGCCACCGGAATACGGCAGAAACGGGCCGCGACGAGTAACTCTGCAGATCAGCGCAAGCAAGTGAGGCGTGAAGGAAATGATCGGGGGCATCGAATATCGAATACTGGACCCGCGAAGGCTTCGCCGTGGAAACGCCCGTCGACCTCGTCGCCAAGCCCGCTGACCCCCTCACCGCCCCCTCCACGCCGTGACCTGCGAATGCTGACAGAGGCTTGTCGGTGCTCGGGCCTATCGTCCGGAGCATGAACATGAAGCGGTACGTCGAAGAGGATCTGCACGGTGCGGAGTTCCGCGAGTGTGACCTGACCGGGGCACGGCTGATCGGCGTCGCCATGCAGGATGCCGTGATCGACGGGCTCATCACCAACCTCGTGGTGAACGGCGTCGAGGTCACCGAGTACGTCGAGGCAGAGCTCGACCGGCGTCATCCGGTGCGGGTGCTGATCCGCTCCGAGGACCCCGCCGATCTGCGCGAGGCATCGCGTCAGCTCCGTGCCGCCTGGGCCGCCACGATCGAGCGGATCCGCCGCACGCCCGGCATCGAGCGCCGCAGCGTCAACGACGAGTGGTCGGCGGTGCAGACGATGCGCCACTTGGTCTTCGTCCACGACTCGTGGTTCCGCCGCTGCTGCCTGGGCTCCACGGAGCTGTTCACACCGATGGGCATCGGGCCGACCGTGGAGCCCTACCGCGAGGCGCACGGGCTTGACCTCTCGCTCGATCCGGCCCTCGACGAGATCATGAGCGTGCGTGACGCACAGGCCGCCGAGCTCGAGGCCTGGCTCGACGAGGTCACCGCTGAGCGACTCGCGGCGCGAGCGCCGGTGCCCGACGACGACGTCTGGCCGCCGTACGCGCGGGGCCGCTCGGTGCGCCGGTGCCTGGGCACGGTGCTCAACGAGACCTTTGAGCACCACCGCTTCTGCGTCCGCGACCTCGACCTGATCGAGGCACAGGACGCTGAGTAGGGCCGCTAGGGCCAGTCGTGGGTGGGATTGGCTTGTTGCCCGTGAAGGTGTTGTCGGACCAGGTGACGGTGGCGGAAGCCAAGATCTTAACGGCTGATCAAAGCCCGCGGCCCGTTTCTGCCGTACTCCGGTGACACCCGCGGACGGGCCGGATCCGCGCCGCCGCCGGCCATACCCGCGGGGCCGGCGGTAGGCGGGGACCCGGGGCGCGGCCGTCAGGTTTCGGTGCCGAGTCGGACGTGCTTGATGTCGTCGTCCAGGAAGGCGGCCAGGTCCTCGGCTTCGGCGCGCACGGCCTGCCGTTCCTTGGCGGTGAGGGGACGCAGGGGGTCGATGCGCAGCAGGTGGTCACGTACCGCCCAGGTGGCGCTGACGCGCCCGTCGACCAGGACCGCGCGGTGGCCCGCGACCGACAGGCTCAGGTGGGCGGCGTCGATGATGCGGCTGCGGTCATGGTAGCCGAGGATGGCGTTGTCGAAGGCCGGCAGGAACCGGACGGGGGCCGGGGTGTCGGGATGAGGGCGGGGGGCGTCGGGCAGGTCGAGCAGCTCGCGGCCGCGTTCGTCGCGGAAGACGGCGAGTTCTTCCCGGAGGGCCTTGACGGCGGCGGGAAGTCCGGCCAGGCCGCACCAGGCGCGCAGGTCCGCGGTGGCGGCGGGCCCGTAGGCGGCGAGGTAGCGGCGCAGCAACCGCTGCCCGACGGGATCGTCCTCGCCGGCGGGCAGCGGGTCGACGTCCCTGCCCAGCCAGGCGGCCAGCGGCAGGTTGCGTACGCCGGCCCGCCGGCGCCACAGGCCGCGCGGCGGGAGCTGGGCCATGGGAATCAGAGCCGAGACCAGCAGCTCGCCCAGGACGCGGCGTGGCGTGCCGGGCCAGCGGTCTTCGAGGGCTTCGACGAGCTCGCGCATGGTGCGGGGCCGCCGGTCGGCCATGACCGCGCGGCCGGCGGCGGCCACCTCCTCCACCTCGACGCCGGCCAGCTCACGCCGGTAGGTGGCCAGCACCCGCCCGCGCAGCATGGTGTCGTGGCGGGCCCGCCAGGCGAGCACGTCGCCGGAGGCGACCAGATGGACGGTGCGGCGCATCAGATGGGTGCGCACCACCGCACGGCCGGTCAGCGCCTCGTCCAGCCGGCCCGGCTCGAAGCCGGCCAGGCGGGACCACAGCCCGATGAACGGTTCCTGGGGCTCCTGCGCCTGCAGGCCGCACAGATGGGCCACCACCTCGGGCACCGATGTGCCGGTGCGTGCGAGCAGATGCTGGCGGGCCAGGGTGGCGCGGTTGAGGGCGCGGCCGTCCAGGACGGTCATGATCTGCTCCTTGGTGCCTCGCGGTGACGAACACGCCGCCCGCCGGACGGACCCGTGCGGGCCGCCGGCCTGACCAGGAGGGGTGCCTCCTGAACGGCTCGTCCGCCATCCTGGCGGAGAGGTCCGACAGGATGGGCGCTGCCGCCGCCGCGGCAGCCGGCTGCCGCGACCGCCGCAGGACCGGCGAAGGTACCGCGGGCGCGGTAGCCGGCCGATCATCCGAGCGCCGGGGGCGCCGGTCGTGGACATCCGGCTAGGGTGCGGCCATGAGCACCGGGCGAACCGGCCTGCGGGCCGGTCTCACCGACTGGGTGATCGCCGGCTGCGTGGCGGCGACACTGCTGGTCACCGGACTGTCCGGGCAGGGCCGGGCGGCGGGCGCCGTTCTCGGCTGCGCGCTGCTGGTGTCCGGCGGCCTGGCGCTGGCCGCGCGCCGCCGGGCCCCCATCGCCGTCCTGGCCGTCACCGGCGCGTGCGCGCTCGGCTACCAGGCGGCCGGGTTCGACGTGCCCGCCGTCGCCTACCTGGTCGCGGTGTACACCGCCGTCCGGGCCGGGCACCGCGCCGTCACCATCGCGGCGAGCGTGGCCATGCTGCTCGCCCTCCCGTTCGCCGCCCTGATCTCCGGATCGCACGACACCGCCGCGGCGCTGGCGCAGGCCCGGGGCGCCCTGGAGGTGGCCTGGCTGATCGCGGCCGGCGCCGCGGGCGAGGCGCTGCGGCAGGCCGAGCGCCGGGCCGACGAGGCCGAGCGGACCAGGGAGGAGACCGCGCGGCGCCGCGCCGACGAGGAACGGCTGCACATCGCGCGGGAGCTGCACGACTCGCTCACCCACCAGATCTCGATCATCAAGGTGCAGGCCGAGGTGGCCGTGCATGTCGCCCGCCGGCGGGGCGAGCCGGTGCCCGAGGCCCTGCTGGCGATCCGGGAGGCCGGACGCGAGGCGGCCCGGGAGCTGCGGGCGACCCTGGAGGTGCTGCGGGACGACACCGGTGGCCCGCCACGCGGGCTCGACCATGTCCCGGAGCTGGTGCGCCGGGCCCGGACGGCGGGGCTCGCGGCGACGCTGACCGTCGGCGGGCACCGGGGCGAGCTGCCGGCGGCGGTGGACCGGACCGCGTACCGCATCGTCCAGGAGTCGCTGACCAACATCGCCCGGCATGCCGCCGCCACCACCGCCTCGGTCCGCATCGACCACCGTCCCGGCGCCCTGGTCATCAGGGTGGACGACGACGGCACCGCCACCCCGGGCACCGCGCCGGTGCCCGGGGTCGGGCTGCTCGGGATGCGCGAGCGGGTCACCGCGCTCGGCGGCCGGCTGCGCGCCGAACCGCGCGGCGAGGGCGGCTTCACCGTCCAGGCGGAGATCCCGCTGGAGCGTACGTCGTGATCCGGGTCCTGCTGGTCGACGACCAGCCGTTGCTGCGCAGCGGGTTTCGCGCCCTGCTCGATCTGGAGGACGACATCGAGGTGGTCGCCGAGGCCGGCGACGGGATGGCGGGCGTCGCCCTGGCCAGGGAGCACCTGCCCGACATCGCCCTCATCGACATCCAGATGCCCGTCGTCGACGGCATCGAGGCCACCCGGCGCATCGCCGCCGACCCCGCGCTGGCCGGGGTGCACGTGGTCATCCTGACCAACTACGGCCTGGACGAGTACGTCTTCGACGCGTTGCGCGCCGGTGCCGCCGGGTTTTTGGTCAAGGACGTGCTGCCGGAGGACTTCGTGCACGCCGTGCGGGTGGCCGCCCGCGGGGACGCCCTGCTCGCCCCGTCGATCACCCGGCGGCTGATCGACCAGTACGTCGCCCGGCCGCGCCGCCCGGCCGCCGGCGGCGGCCCGGCCGGGCTCACCGACCGCGAACGCGAGGCCGTCGCGCTGGTCGCGCGGGGCCTGTCCAACGAGGAGATCGCCCAGCAGATGGCGATCAGCCCGCTGACCGCCAAGACCCACGTCAACCGGGCCATGACCAAGCTGCAGGCCCGCGATCGCGCGCAACTGGTGGTGTTCGCCTACGAGTCCGGCCTGGTCACCCCGGGCGACGGCTGATCCGGGCCGGGCCGCGCCGGGGCCGGGCGGCACCGCCTCGCCGGTGGCTCCGGTCGCCTTGACGGCCCATATCGCCGCTGACAAGGTGGCGGCATGTTGGATGTGGA
>NZ_BOOU01000054.1 GCF_016863395.1 Sphaerisporangium rufum
TCCGCGAACTTACCCATCCGAACGGATCACGTCAAATCGCGACGGACGCCCGATCGAGGATCGTACGAGGAGGGTGCAGGAGGCCAGATCCGGAATCCGTATGGCTCCCGGTCCGGTGACTCTGCGAGCCGCCGGGTGGCGCTGCCTGCGAGACAGAACTCTAGCACCGCTCGGAGGCCGCGATGCACAAGTCGGGTCTCTTTCCCCGGCAACCAGAGGTCAAACCTCGCCACTAGTGGAAAGGGGCAGCCCGCGACCAGACGGTGGTCGCGGGCTGCCCGAGGATCGACGTCAGGCCGCCGGCAGCGCGGCCAGCTGGCCTTCCAGCCGGGCGATGTCGGCATCGGCCTGCAGCGCGCGGGCCCGCACCTTGGCCACCACTTCATCCGGCGCCTTGGCCATGAACTGCTCGTTGCCGAGCTTGCCCGCCGCCTGAGCGGCCTCCTTCCGGGCGCCTGCCAGGTCCTTCTCCAGCCGCTTGCGCTCGGCCGCGACATCGATGGTGCCCGCGGTGTCCAGTTCGATCTCGCCCGCGCCGAGTGCGAGCCGCGCGGTGGCGGTGAAGCCCTCCGACGGTTCGTCCAGGCGCAGCAAGGTGCGAATGGCCGGCTCGTGCGCGGGCAGCGCGGTTCCGGTCAGGCTGAGCCGGGCGGCGACCCGCTGCCCGGGCTTGAGCCCCTGATCGGCCCGGAAACGCCGCACCTCCGTGATCAGCTCCTGCAGGGCGGCGATCTCTTCCTCGGCCGGCCGGTCCGCGTAGGCCTCGGACGGCGACGGCCAGGCGGCCTTCATGACAGAGTCACCGCCGGTCAGCGCACGCCAGAGCTCCTCGGTGACGAAGGGCACCAGCGGATGCAACAGCCGCAGCAAGGCGTCGAAGACATGCCCCAGCACCAGCCGGGTGCGCTCGGCGACGTCACCACCCGAGGCGATCTGGATCTTGGCCAGCTCGACGTACCAGTCGCAGACCTCGTCCCACGCGAAGTGGTAGAGCTGATCGGAGATCTTGGCGAACTCGAAGTCGTCGTAGCCGGCGTCGATCGCCCCGGTGACCGCGGTGAGCCGGGAAAGGATCCAGCGGTCGGCCACGGTGAGCTCGGCCGGGGCGGGCAGCGGCGCCGCGACCGAGGCGCCGTTCATCAGCGCGAACCGGGTGGCGTTCCAGATCTTGTTGCAGAAGTTGCGCGAACCGGCCGCCCAGTCCTCGCTGATGGCGACGTCCGAACCGGGGCTCGCACCGCGCAGCAGGGTGAACCGGGTGGCGTCCGCGCCGTACCGGGAGATCCAGTCGAGCGGGTCCACCGCGTTCCCGGTGGACTTCGACATCTTCTTGCCGTACTGGTCGCGGACGATCCCGTGCAGCGCCACGGTCTGGAACGGCGGCACGCCGTCCATCGCGTAGAGGCCGAACATCATCATGCGGGCCACCCAGAAGAACAGGATGTCGTATCCGGTGACCAGGACGGTCGTCGGGTAGAAGCGCGCGAGGTCGGCGGTGCGGTCGGGCCAGCCCAGCGTGGAGAACGGCCACAGGCCCGAGGAGAACCAGGTGTCCAGCACGTCCGGGTCCTGGACGTAGCCGGGCGGCGGCTCCTCGTCCGGGCCGACGCACACCGTCTCGCCGTCCGGTCCGTACCAGACCGGGATGCGGTGCCCCCACCACAGCTGCCGCGAGATGCACCAGTCGTGCATGTCGTCGACCCAGTCGAAGTAGCGCTTGGCGAGCTCGGGCGGGTGGATGCGGGTGCGGCCGTCGCGCACCGCGTCGCCGGCCGCCTTGGCGAGCGGCTGCACGTTGACGAACCACTGGAGCGACAGTCTCGGCTCCACGACCGTCTTGCACCGCGAGCAGTGGCCGACGGAGTGCAGATAGGGGCGCCGTTCGGCGACGATGCGCCCCTCGGCGCGCAACGCGGCCACCACGGCGGGCCGGGCCTCGAAGCGGTCGAGCCCTTCGAACGGCCCGTGCGCGGTGATGACGCCGCGCTCGTCCAAGATCACCAGAGACGGGAGGCCGTGTCGGCGGCCGATCTCGAAGTCGTTGATGTCGTGCGCGGGAGTGACCTTCACCGCGCCGGTGCCGAACTCCGGGTCCACGTGCTCGTCGGCCACGACCGGGATCCGGCGGCCGGTGAGCGGCACCTCGACGGTGGTGCCGACCAGATGGGCGTACCGCTCGTCGGACGGGTGCACGGCCACCGCCGTGTCGCCCAGCATCGTCTCGGCCCGGGTAGTGGCGACCACGATGGACGCCTCGCCCTCGCCGTAGCGGATCGAGACGAGCTCGCCCTCGTCCTCGGAGTGGTCGACCTCGATGTCGGACAGCGCGGTCAGGCAGCGGGGGCACCAGTTGATGATGCGCTCGGCCCGATAGATGAGCCCGTCGTCGAACAGCCGCTTGAAGATGGTCTGAACGGCGCGCGACAGGCCTTCGTCCATGGTGAAGCGCTCGCGCGACCAGTCGACGCCGTCGCCGAGCTTGACCATCTGCCCGAGGATGCGGCCGCCGGACTCCTCCTTCCAGCGCCACACGCGCTCCACGAACGCCTCACGGCCGAGGTCGTGCCGGGAGAGCCCCTCCTTGGCCAGCTCGCGCTCCACGACGTTCTGGGTCGCGATGCCGGCGTGGTCCATGCCGGGCAGCCAGAGCGTCTCCAGGCCCCGCATACGAGCCCGCCTGGTCAGCGCGTCCTGGATGGAGTGGTCGAGGGCGTGGCCGATGTGCAGCACGCCGGTGACGTTCGGCGGGGGCAGCACGATGGTGTACGGCTCGCGGTCGCTGCCTACATCCGCCGTGAAGTAGCCCTCCGCGACCCAGCGCTGGTAGCTGTGGGTCTCGACGTCGGCGGGTGCGTACTGGGTGGGCAGCTCTGGCGTTGTCACGGTAACCAATTGTAGGGATGGTGACACGTGCCCCGCGTCGAATATCGGCCCGCATCACTAACCTGGCATTCGGCCACAGGATCGCGGTAACCCGCATTAAGTACGCATGCCTCGACGATCCGGTCACCCAGCGCTACGGCCGCGGGCACGAAAGAGCCGCGTGACCCAGGACGGTGGAGCCGTCCATGGTCACGCGGCGAGGGCCGGGCGGCGGCGCGCCGTCGAATCAGGCGGACTTCTCCCGTGGCGGCCGCTGCTGCTTGGCGATCTGGTCGCGGGGCACCAGGGTCGGGTTGACGTGCTCCAGCACCGACTCCCGGGTGATGACGACCCGTGCCACGTCCTCACGGGAGGGCACCTCGTACATCACCGAGAGGAGGACCTCTTCCATGATCGCGCGCAGGCCGCGGGCTCCGGTACCCCGAAGGATCGCCTGGTCGGCGATGGCCTCCAGGGCGTCGTCGCTGAACTCCAGCTCGACGTTGTCGAGCTCGAACAGCCGGCGGTACTGCTTGACCAGGGCGTTCTTCGGCTCGGTCAGGATCTGGATGAGGGCCTCGCGGTCCAGGTTGTGCACGCTGGTGATCACGGGCAACCGACCGACGAACTCGGGGATCATGCCGAACTTCAGCAGGTCCTCCGGCATGACGTCGCCGAAGATGTCCGAGGTGTCCACCTCGTCCTTGGAGTGGATGATCGCGTTGAAGCCGATGCCCTTCTTACCGATGCGCGACTCGATGATCTTCTCGAGGCCGGCGAAGGCACCACCGCAGATGAACAGGACGTTGGTGGTGTCGATCTGGATGAACTCCTGGTGCGGGTGCTTGCGCCCGCCCTGCGGCGGAACCGAGGCGGTGGTGCCCTCCAGGATCTTCAGCAGTGCCTGCTGCACGCCCTCGCCAGAGACGTCCCGGGTGATCGAGGGGTTCTCGCTCTTGCGGGCTATCTTGTCGACCTCGTCGATGTAGATGATGCCCGTCTCGGCCTTCTTGACGTCATAGTCGGCGGCCTGGATCAGCTTGAGCAGGATGTTCTCGACGTCCTCGCCCACGTAGCCCGCCTCGGTGAGGGCGGTGGCGTCCGCGATGGCGAACGGGACGTTGAGCATCTTGGCCAGCGTCTGCGCCAGCAGGGTCTTACCCGAACCCGTCGGGCCGAGCAGCAGGATGTTGGACTTCGCCAACTCCAGGCCGTCGTCCCGGCCGCGTTCGCCGGACTGGACCCGCTTGTAGTGGTTGTAGACCGCGACGGAGAGCGCCTTCTTCGCCTTGTCCTGTCCGATGACGTAGGCGTCGAGGAACTCGTAGATCTCGCGCGGCTTGGGCAGACTGTCCCACTTGAGCTCTGAGGACTCGGAGAGCTCCTCCTCGATGATCTCGTTGCAGAGATCGATGCACTCATCGCAGATGTAGACGCCTGGTCCGGCGATGAGCTTCTTGACTTGCTTCTGGCTCTTACCGCAGAACGAGCACTTCAGCAGGTCTCCGCCGTCGCCGATGCGTGCCACCCCAGATACTCCTTTGCGTGGGACCGCCTGCTCCGCGATCCGAATCTTGCGGACTCGGTCCGAAAAGTCATCCCGCTCAGGTTTCGACGTTACCGTCTTCTGGGCCCTCAGTGTGCCCCCTAGCGGTGAGTCGCACCGGAACGTGCCCAATTGGGCACCGTTCCGGTGCGATCCGCGTCCTCAGGAAGCCACGGCTTGGGCGCGCTTCTTCCGTGAGGGGATGATGTCGTCGATCAGGCCGTAGGCCTTGGCCTCGTCGGCCGTGAGGATCTTGTCACGCTCGATGTCGGCGCGGACCTCCTCCGGCGCCTTGTTGGAGTGCCTGGCGACGATCTCCTCCATCAGCGCGCGCATCCGCAGGATCTCGCGCGCCTGGATCTCGATGTCACTGCCCTGGCCGCCGCCCTCGGTGGACGGCTGGTGGATCAGCATCCGGGCGTTCGGCAGCGCGAACCGCTTGCCCGGCGTGCCGCCGGCCAGCAGGATCGCCGCCGCCGACGCGGCCTGGCCGAGGCACACGGTCTGGATCTCCGGCCGGACGAACTGCATCGTGTCGTAGATCGCCGTCATGGCGGTGAACGAACCGCCCGGCGAGTTGATGTAGATGCTGATGTCACGGTCGGGGTCGAGCGACTCGAGCGTCAGCAGCTGGGCCATCACGTCGTTGGCCGACGCGTCGTCGATCTGCACCCCGAGGAAGATGATGCGGTCCTCGAAGAGCTTGTTGTACGGGTTCATCTCCTTGACGCCGTACGTCGTGCGCTCGACGAACGAGGGGATGATGTAGCGGCCGTTGATGTCTCCCGGCCGGATCAGATCACTCACGAGTTGCCCCTTCAGGAGACGGCGCCCTCGGAGGGCACCTGCCGCGCGCTGCGCACGACTTGGTCGATGAAGCCGTATTCCATGGCCTCCTCCGCCGTGAACCAGCGGTCGCGGTCGGAGTCCTTCTCGATCTGCGCGAGCGGCTGTCCGGTGTGGGCGGCGATGCGCTCGGCCAGGGTCTTCTTCACGTAGAGCATCTGCTCGGCCTGGATCGCGATGTCGGCCGCGGTGCCGCCGATGCCGCCGGAGGGCTGGTGCATCATGATCCGCGCGTGCGGCAGCGCGTAACGCTTGCCCGCCGCGCCCGCGCAGAGCAGGAACTGCCCCATCGAGGCGGCCAGGCCCATCGCGACGGTGCACACGTCGTTCGGCACGTACTCCATCATGTCGTAGATCGCCATGCCGGCCGTGACCGAACCGCCTGGAGAGTTGATGTACAACCAGATGTCCCGATTGGCGTCGTCGGCGGCCAGCAACAGCAGCTCTGCGCAGATACGGTTGGCGACCTCGTCGTCCACCTGGCTGCCGAGCACGACGATGCGCTCGCGCAGCAGACGGTTGTATAGCTGGTCCTCAAGCCGGTACGCGCCGTTCTCACGGCCGCGCGACTCCGGCCCGAAGCTGGCGGGCGGGAAAGAGGTCGGCGGGCTGGTCACAGCGTCACCTTCCGATGCGTCGTAATCAATGGGCTTGCTTGTGACCTTAACGCGCGCCGCCGACCGGTCATGCCCGGTCCTCCTGCTGTTCGCTGACGGCGCAGGTGGGCCGGTTCAGTGGGCGCTCGCCGAACGCCGGTGGGCGTCGAGATCGAGCTCGTGGATCAGGCGCCGCCGGATGTCCGCACTGACCTTGCCCTTGCGATAGAGCTCCTCCAGCCTCTCTCGCTGGGCCTGAGCGAGACGCCGGCGCAACCCCGCGCCCGCGGTGCCCGGCCGGGTCCCGGCGCTCGACATCGGCTCCTGCGGTGAGGTGCCGGTATCGCCGAGGAACGCCCGTACCTTGTCCAGTCGCAGTTCGAGCAGCTGGCGGTAAACCTGCGCGGTGTGCTCGTCCACCTCACCGCCGGCGGTGAGGTCGTCCAGCCGGGCCACGGCCGCCTCCACGATGGCCTCCCGAGCCCGGGCCTCCTCTACCACTGTCCTTCCCGACTCGCCGAGACCGAGACGGCGCAGCAGTGGGCCGAGGGTGGTGGCCTGGCCGAGCAGGGTGGCCAGCACCACCGCAGCGGCCAAGAAGATCAGTAGCGGTCGGTGCGGCACGGTCATCGGAATGGACAGGGCGATGCCCAGGGTGATCGCCCCGCGCATGCCGGCCCAGCCCATGACCAGGCGTTGGGCCCGGCCGACATGCTCGAACGACAGGTGGCGGCCGGTCATCCGGGTGACCAGGGGGAAGGCGGCCAGCGTCCACAACGGCCGCACGAGCACCACCACACCGATGATCAGCACGGCGGCGCCGGCCAGCGCGGCGGCCGAGTAGTCCGACACCGCGGCCAGCACCTGGCGCAACTCCAGGCCGAGCAGCACGAACAGGCTGGACTCCAGCAGGAACGCCAGGACGTCCCAGAAGGCCGTCCCCGCGAGCCTGGATTTCGGCTGGAGCAGGCCGTTGGCACGGGTGCCCAGATAGAAGCCGGTGGTGACCGTGGCGAGCACGCCGGACATGCCGAAGTGCTCGGCCGGCAGATAGGCCAGGAAGGGCGTGACGAGCGACACCACGATCTGCGCGCCGGTGTCGACGATCCGCCGCCTGATCCGGGCGATCAGCCAGCCGACCAGCAGACCATAGAGCACGCCGCCGACCACCACTCGCAGCAGCATCAGCCCGCCCGCGGCCAGGGTGATCTTCTCGCTGAGCGCGGTGATGGCGAGGCCGAACAGGGTCAGTGCCACCGCGTCGTTGACCAGGCTCTCGCCCTCCAGGATGGTCACCATCCGGCGCGGCGCCCCGACCCGCTGCATGATCGAGGTGGCCGACACCGGGTCGGTGGGTGCGACGGCCGCGCCGAGGGCCAGGGCCGCAGCCCAGCCGATGGCGGGCACCGAGATCTGAACGGCGCCCGCGACCGCGATCGCGGTCACGCAGGTCAGTCCGAAGGCCAGCGCCGAGATCGGCACCGCGTCACGCCTGGTCTCCCGAGGCGCGGTGAGAAAGGCGGCGTGGTAGACCAGCAGCGGCAGGTAGAGGTTGAGGATGACGTCCGGCGGCACCACCGCCTCGGCCATGACGGGAAGGAAGCCGGCGCCGGCGCCGAACAGCACCAGCGGGATGGCGCTGGGGACGCCGGCCCATCGGGCCGTCGCCTGCCCGGTCAGGATGATCACCGCGATGACCGCCGCGATGATCAGATACTCCGTGATCATCGCGCGTTTCGTACCGACATGACGAGGACGTGCCCGGAATGCCACCAGAAACACCCCAATTACGGATGGCGGCCGGCCGGGAAACGGCCGATGCCCCGCGCGCGCGGCAGGCGGCGGGGCATCGGGCGGGCGGCGCCGGGCAGGGCGCCGCGTGCGTCACTCCGCGGCGGCTGCGGCCTCCGCGGGCCGCTCGGCGTCGTCGTCCTCGTTGAGCTGGGCGTAGATCGCCTTGAGGTCCACCTCGGTGCCGCTCTCGTCGGTCACCTTGACGGCGTCACCGATCACGGACTTGGCCTTCTCGCGGACGATCTCGACCATGGCCAGCGTGAGCTGGTCGTTGTCGGCCAGGTGCTGGGCCAGCGTGTTGGGCGCGACGCCCATCTGCGCGGCACGGCGCACCACGAAGCCGGTCAGCTCCTGCTCGTTGACCCCGAGCTCCTCGCGCTTGACGATCTTGTCGAGCAGGAAGCCGGTCTTGATCGCCTTGCGGGCGTTCTCCTCGAACTCGGCGAACCGCTCCTCCTCCGTCGTCTGGTAGAGGCGGAAGAACGCCTCGCGGCTGAGGCCGCTCTCGGCGATCTGGTGCTCGAGGTTGTGCTTACGCGCGTCGAGCTCGGCCTTGACCGCGCTGTCCGGCAGCGGAATGTCGATCTTGTCGAGCACCGCGGTCAGCGCACGCTCGCGGGCCTCGACGACCTGCTCGACCAGCTTGTTGCGCCGGGCCTGCTCGCGCAGGCTCGCCCGGAGCTCCTCAAGGGTGTCGAACTCGCTGGCCAGGCCGGCGAACTCGTCGTCGAGCTCGGGCAGGACCTTCTCCTTGACGCTCTTGACGGTGATGGTGACGTCGGCCTCCTCGCCGGCGTTCTCACCACCGACGAGCGTCGTGGTGAAGACCTTCTCGTCACCGGCCGCCATGCCGACCAGCGCGTCGTCCAGACCCTGGAGCACCGAGCCGGCGCCGACCTCGTAGGAGACGTCGGAGGCCTGCTGCTCCTCGATGTTCTTGCCGTCGATGGTGGCCGCGAGGTCCATGACCACGTAGTCGCCGGCCGCGGCCGGGCGCTCCACGCCGGTCAGGGTGGCGAAACGCTGGCGCAGCGCGTCGATCTGGGTGTCGATGTCCTCGTCGGACACCTCGGCCGAGGGCACGGTGATCTCCATGCCCTCGTAGTCGGGGATGTCGAAGGCCGGGCGGACGTCCACCTCCGCGGTGAACTCCACCTCCTTGCCATCATCGATCTTGGTGACCTCGATCTCCGGCTGGCTCACCGGGAAGACGTCGCTCTCGTCCACGGCTTGGCCGTAGAGCTTGGGCAGCGCCTCGTTGAGCGTCTCCTCCAGGACCACCGCGCGGCCGAAGCGCTGCTCGATGATGCGGGCGGGTACCTTGCCGGGGCGGAATCCGGGCACGCGCACCTGCTGCGCGACCTTCTTGTACGCCGCCTGCATGCTCGGCTCGAGCTCCTCGAACGGCACCTCGACGGTGAGCTTGACCCGGGTCGGGCTCAACTCCTCGACAGCGGTCTTCACGGGGTGGTCTCCTTGATCAAGCTACTGGTGATCGCGGGCGCGTCATGCCGTACGGCTACCGCGACATGCTCGCGCGCCGCGCCCACATGGGCGGCCGGTGCACGGGCCAACGGACACGACTGGTGGCGTGCTCAACTGTGGCGGGTGTCCAGCGCCGCATGCCAGTCTAGGGCAGGCGGGCACCTTCGGTGCCACCGACAGGCGTCAGAATCTCTCAGAGATGATCTTCTGCAGGATGTCGACGGTCTCCTCCGGCGTGGTGCTCACCGCGCACAGCCGTTCCATGACCTCGCTGTAACGGTCCACCTCGTCGCGTTTGTCGAGGTAGAGGGCGCTGGCCAGCTGCTCGACGTAGACCACGTCGGGCAGCTCGCTGTCGTTGAAGCGCAGGATGCTGAACGCCCCGCCCTCGGCGCTGTGGCCGCCGAAACTGAACGGCATGACCTGAATGGTGATGCGCGATGACCGCATCAGGTCGATCAGGTGCTCCAGCTGGCCGCGCATGACGTCGGTGCCGCCGATCGGGCGGCGCAGCGCCGCCTCGTCGATGACGGCCCAGAAGATCGGCCCCCCGGGACGGTCCAGCACCCGCTGGCGCTCCATCCGCAGGTCGACGCGGCGCGCGATCTCGGCCGAGCCGATGCCGGCCGCGCCCGCGGTGATGACGGCGCGGGCGTACTCCTTGGTCTGCAGCAGGCCGGGAACGAACTGCACCTCGTAGGTCCGGATGCGCGACGCGGCCTCTTCCAGGCCGACGTAGGCCTGGAACCAGGAGGGCAGCAGGTCGTTGAAGCGGTGCCACCAGCCAGGCTCGTTGGCCTGCCGTAGCAGGCTCATGACCACCGACCGCGCCTCGGCGTCCTCGACGCCGTAGAAGGTCAGCAGGTCGGCGACGTCGCGTTCCTTGAAGCCGACCCGGCCCAGCTCCATTCTGCTGATCTTGGATTCCGAGCCGCGGATCTGGTGACCGGCGTCCTCCCGGGAAATGCCCTTTTGCTCGCGCAGGCGGCGCAACTGGGAACCCAGGAGGATACGGAGGGCCGTCGGTCCGGATCCGGGCTGGAGCGGATGCATGCGGCCTCCTTATCTTCTCGGGCCAGCCAACACAGTGTCACCACTTCCGGCCCCCGTGACAAGGTCTGGCACGCGCGTCGCTGCGCCGAATCACCTCTCGCCCCGCACGCACCGTACACCTGGCGTTCAGTGCCGCTGCACGACGCAACTGCACGTGCATTTGGGTCTTGCACGGAGGTGCATTTAGACCCATGATGGCCTAGTGCATATTGGGCTAAACGTGCGGTAGCTCAATAAAGAGACCACAGGCTGCGGAGACTGACAATGACCACGGGAGGTATCAGCAGGATGCTGGAGCCCGTATCCGCGGCCCAATGCCTGGAGCTGACCCGCCGGATGGGCTTCCGAAGCCTGATGAGATCCGGCAACCGCCATGACGCCACCAGCTGCCCGCTGCGCCCTCAGGCCGACTCGGTCAAGACGGCACGCGACGTCACCCGGACCACCCTGCGCGGCTGGGGCCTGCCGGAGATCGGCGACGACGCCGCCCTGGTGGTCTCCGAGCTCGTGACCAACGCCGTGCGCTACACCCGGCACTCGATCGTGCGCGCGGGCGAGCACCCGATCACCCTGACGTTGCTGCGCCTGGCACCGCACGTGCTGCTCGCGGTGTCCGACCCCAGCGACGAGGCGCCGGTGGCCAAGGAGCCCGACTTCGTCTCCGAGCACGGCCGCGGCCTCTACATCGTCGACACCTACAGCACCTGCTGGGGCTGGGACCCGCTCGACGGCGGCGGCAAGGCCGTGTGGGCCATCTTCGACGCCGGAGCCTGAGCGCCGGCGGCCGGACCGGGCGGCCGGCGGGTCGGCCGCCAGATTCAGAGCATGTCGGGGTGACCGGATTTGAACCGATGATCTCCTGCACCCAAAGCAGGCGCGCTACCAAGCTGCGCTACACCCCGGAACGCCGGGCCGCTCACGCACTCGGATTCTCCGGTACGCTAACGTCCTGTCGAACGGGAGAAGTCTAGACCAGACCTCGACCGGCTCGCGCGGACGTAGCTCAATGGTAGAGCCCCAGTCTTCCAAACTGGCTACGCGGGTTCGATTCCCGTCGTCCGCTCCCACTACGAAGGCCCAGGTAAGAGCGTCGGCCGCGCTCCTGGGCCTTTTTCTCGGCCCATCGCCCGTTTCGTCGCATACCCGGCGGGGTTGGGCGGGCGAGGCGGGGGCACGACAGTTCCCATGAGTGCGGGAGTTGAAGAGTTCGACATCGTCGTCCTGGGCCTCGGACCGGGCGGCGAGGAGGTGGCGGGCCGGCTGGCCGAGGCGGGGCTGGCGGTGGCGGGCGTCGAGGCAGGCCTGGTGGGCGGCGAGTGCCCGTATTGGGGATGTGTGCCGTCCAAGATGATGATCCGCGCCGCGGATCTTCTGGCCGAGGCCCGGCGGATCCCCGGGATGGCCGGCGAGGCGGCGGTGACCCCCCGGTGGGAGCCGGTGGCCCGGCGCATCCGCGAGGAGGCGACCGACGACTGGAACGACAAGGTGGCCGCCGACCGGTTCACCGGCAAGGGCGGCACCCTGGTTCGCGGACGCGGCCGGCTGACCGGGCCCAAAGAGGTCACCGTGGACGGCGAGCGCGTGCTGCGCGCCCGGCGGGGCGTGGTGGTGGCGACCGGATCGCAGCCGTCGGCGCCCCCGGTCCCCGGCCTGGCCGGGACGCCGTTCTGGACCAATCATGAGGCGATCGAGGCGGAGCGCGTCCCGGAATCGCTGATCATCCTGGGCGGCGGTGCGATCGGCGCCGAGCTGGCCCAGGTCTTCCGGCGGTTCGGCACGGAGGTGACCGTACTGGAGGCCGGCGAGCGGTTGCTGTCGCGTGAGGAGCCCGAGGCCGGCGACCTGCTGGGGAAGGTGTTCACCGCCGAAGGCATCACCGTGCGCACCGGCACCGCGGCGACGCGGGTGGACCACCACGGGGCGGCGTTCACCGTGATGACGGAGAACGGCAGCCATCGGGCCGAGCGGTTGCTGGTCGCGACGGGCCGCCGGTCCGACCTGGCGGCGATCGGCGTCGGGGCGGCCGGGCTGGACGAGTCGGCCCATGCCCTGGACGTGGACGAGCGCATGCGGGCCGCCGACGGCCTGTGGGCGCTGGGCGACGTCACGGGCAAGGGGGCCTTCACCCACGTGTCCATGTACCAGGCGCGGTTGGTGATCGCCGACGTTCTCGGGGAGCCGGCCGAACCGGCTGCCTACCACGCGTTGCCCCGGGTGACGTTCACCGATCCGGAGGTCGGCGCGGTCGGGCTGACCGAACGGCAGGCCACCGACCAGGGCATGACCGTGCGCACCGCCGTCACCGACATCGGGGCGTCCGCCCGCGGCTGGATCCACCGGGCCGAGGGCTTCGTCAAGCTCGTCGCGGCGGACGGCCGGCTGGTCGGCGCGACCTGCGCCGGGCCGTCCGGGGGCGAGGTGCTCGGCCTGCTGACTCTGGCCGTGCACGCCCGGATCCCGCTGGCCGAGCTCGGCACGATGATCTACGCCTACCCGACCTTCCATCGGGCCGTGGAGGCCACGCTGCGCGAACTGGGCTGAGCGGCCGGCCCCCGCCGGGGCGACTCCCGGCGGGGGCGGGGCCGTCAGCGGGAGACCGGCCGCTTGCCGTGGTTCGCCTTCTTCTTCTTGCGTGCTCTGTTCTTGCGTGATCGCCGGGCCATGTCGGGCCTCCCTTCCCGGATGGATGTCCTCACTGTGACCCCGCCGCGCCGCCCGGGCAAGGGCCGTGACGTCACCGTTCACCGCGGTCACGGTAAAGCGTGCCCTGATCCGGAGCGCGCATGTTCCAACACGATCAGATGTGAACTATGTAATAATTTGGGGGAACTTGTGAAAGAGGAGTGAGGATGCTGGCCCAGCAACGGCAGCAGGCGATCCTGGAGCGCGTACGCAGGCAGGGAGCGGCCCGGGTGGCCGACCTGGTGCGCGAGCTCGGAGTGTCGGACATGACCATCCGCCGCGATCTCGAGGTCCTGGCTGAACGCGGGCTGATCGAGAAGGTGCACGGCGGCGCGACCGCCACCGGCAAGGGGTCGACCGAGGAGCCGGGCTTCGCGGCCAAGTCGGTGCGCCAGCAGGCCGAAAAGGAGGCGATCGCCCGCTGTGCCGCCGAGCTGGTACGGCCGGGCAGCTCCGTCGCCCTGTCGGCGGGCACGACGACCTGGGCACTGGCCCGCCATCTGGCCGAGGTTCCGGAGCTCACCGTGATCACCAACTGCATGCGCGCCGCCGACGTCCTGCACCGCGCGGGCCGTCCGGACCAGACCGTGGTGCTGACCGGCGGGATCCGTACCCCCTCCGACGCGCTGGTGGGGCCGGTGGCCGTCGCCGCCGTCCGCTCGCTGCACGTCGACATCCTGATGCTCGGCGTGCACGGCATGCACGTCAAGGCCGGGTTCACCACGCCGAACATCCTGGAGGCCGAGACCGACCGCGAGCTGATCGACGCCGCCCAGCGGCTGGTCGTGCTGGCCGACCACACCAAGTGGGCCACCGTGGGAATCAGCACGATCGCCCCGCTCGACCGCGCGGACATGGTGATCAGCGATCCCGGCCTGCCGGAGGACGCCCGGATCGCGCTCGGCGAGCGGGCCTGCGACGTGCTGATCGCCGATCTGGCCGATCCGGCCGAGGCGGTGGCCCGATGAGGCGTACCGCGACCCGGCTGGCCGACGACCGCGAACTGATCTATTTCGACCGTGACGGCGCCGCCGGCCGCGGCGTCCGCGACACCCGCGAGCTCCCGCCGCGCCCGCCCGCCTCCGAGATGCGCCACGATCCGATCCTGGACGAATGGGTGGCGGTGGCCGGCCACCGGCAGACCCGCACGTTCCTGCCTCCCGCCGACCAGTGCCCGCTGTGCCCGTCGGCGCCCGGCCGGCAGACCGAGATCCCCGCCCCCGGCTACGACGTCGTCGTCTTCGAGAACCGCTTCCCCTCGTTCAGCACCGAGCCGGTCGAGCTCTCGGCGACCGGCGCGCTCGGCGAGGTGCGGGCCGGTACCGGCCGCTGCGAGGTCGTCTGCTTCACCGACGACCACGACTCCTCCTTCTCGGCGCTGTCGCCCGAGCAGGTCTCGCTGGTGATGGCGGCCTGGGCGGACCGGACGACCGAGCTGGCCGCCATCCCCGGCGTCGAGCAGGTGTTCTGCTTCGAGAACCGCGGCGCGGAGATCGGTATCACCCTGCACCACCCGCACGGTCAGATCTACGGCTATCCGTATGTGACGCCGCGCACCCGCCGGATGCTGGCTTCGGCCGAACGGCACCGGGAGCGCACCGGCGGCAACCTGTTCGCCGACGTGCTGGCCGCCGAGCGGCGGGCACGGGTCCGGGTGGTGGCGGCCGACGAACATTGGACGGCCTTCGTGCCGGCCGCGGCCCGATGGCCGTTCGAGGTGCACATCTATCCGAATCGCCAGGTGCCGGACCTGCCCGCGCTGACCGACGCCGAGCGCGACTCCTTCGGCCCGCTGTACACCGGCGTGCTGCGGCGGCTGGACGCGATGTTCGATGTCGCCATGCCCTACATCGCCGCCTGGCACCAGGCACCGGTGCGCACCGGACGGGACCTGTCGTACCTGCACCTGGAGCTGTTCAGCGTGCGGCGGGCGCCCGGCAAGCTCAAGTATCTGGCCGGCTCGGAGTCGGCGATGGGGGCGTTCGTCAACGACGTGCG
Source organism: Sphaerisporangium rufum (assembly GCF_016863395.1). Lineage (GTDB taxonomy): Bacteria > Actinomycetota > Actinomycetes > Streptosporangiales > Streptosporangiaceae > Sphaerisporangium > Sphaerisporangium rufum. Next base: position 14,863 of record NZ_BOOU01000054.1, read on the forward strand.
TCCCGAGGAGGCGGCCCGCATGCTGCGCGGCTGACCTTGCCGAGCCTTGGCCTTGGTCAAGTCGCGCTAAATAGGGATCTACCATTACCATCCTTCGACACCGGCCGTTATGGCCGGCGCCTAATCCCAGGTGCCCCGCCTGGGAGCCGGGGACCCATTCGGTTCTTGGGGTGAATCCACTCAGGTGGTAGGGCGTCTCCAGCCCGAACCCGTCAGCTAACCCGGCCGGCAGATGGAGAGGAGAGGGCCCTGCCCCCCACCAGTCGTCGCTGTGCCACGGTGACGGCCGGCGCCCTGACCGTGGCCGGGCTCGTGCTCGGCCCGGCATCGGCCGGCCACGCCGCCCCCAAACCCAGCGAAAAGCAACTCAAGGCACAACTGGCCTCACTCGGCAAGAAGGTCGACAAGCTGATCGCCGAATACAACGCCAAGCGCGTCGACGTCGCCAAGGCCAAGAAGGCGGAGAAGGCGGCCCGCGAGCGGCTGCGGGCCGCCGACGCCGAGCTCGCCGACGCGGAGGACCAGGTGGGCGACATCGCCCAGCTCCGTTACCAGGCGGGCGGCCTGGGCGCGATCGGCCAGGTCATGGCCCCCGGCTACGGCGGCGCGGCGATGCTGCAGCAGCTGCAGGCCGAGCAGTCCGCCCGGCTCACCGGCTACGCCGGAGTGCGCGACGCCCGGCGCACGGCCGCCGACACCGCCGTGCAGTTGACCCGGCGGCTCGGCGATGACGCCGCCGAGGTGGCCGAGCGGCGCAAGGACGCCGAGAAGCTGATCTCGCAGATCAAGGAGCGGCTGGACAAGCTCGTCCCGGTCGCGCCCGGCAAGCAGGGCAACGGCAGCTGGGCCCCCGAGCTGCCCACCGGCGGCGAGAACATTACGGCGCGCACCCGGCTGATGCGCGCGCAGATCAAGGCGCGGTTCGGGCTGGCCTTCCCGGTCGGCTGCTACCGGGCCGAGAACAGCGGGGAGCACCCGCTCGGCCGCGCCTGCGACTTCATGCTCAGCTCCGGCGGCGCGATGCCGTCGGCCGCGCAGTCCGCCCTCGGCGACCAGATCTCCGCCTGGGCCATCAAGAACGGCGCGAAGCTGGGCGTCAAGTACGTGATCTACAAGCAGCGGATCTACAACCTCGGCTACCCCGGCTGGCGCGGGATGAGCGACCGCGGCGGCATCACCGCCAACCATTTCGACCACGTGCACATCTCGATGTACTAGCCGTCCTCGGCCGTCTCGCCCGCGCCGGGCCGGGCGAGACGGGCGGCGAGCCTGCGCGGGGCGACGGCCAGGAACGCCTCGGTGACCAGCTCGTCGATCTCGGCCCAGTCGACCGGCACGTCGAGGTAGACGCCGAGCCAGCCGCGGTGCCCGACATAGGGCGGGCGGAAGAAGCGGGCCGGGTGCGCGGCGACCAGGGCCTCCTGCGCGCCGGGCGGCGCCGCGCACCAGAATGCCAGCCGATCGTCGTGATGATGGTCGGCGAACATGACGAACAACTTCTTGCCGCCGACGAACCAGCTCGGCTCGCCGTGGCTGGGCCGCTCGGCGGCCTCGGGCAGCGCCAGGCAGCGTCGCCGGAGTTCGGCCAGCGCCACCGCCGGATCGGGTGTCTCCACCGGGCCACCCTAAGCCATCGAGCAGATGTTCGAGAACGGTCAGCCGTTCAGCCGGATCGGGTTGACGATGTCGGCGTAGAGGAGCAGGGTGCCCATCACCAGCAGCACCAGGGCCATCGCGTAGGTCAGCGGCAGCGCCTTGGCGATGTCCACGTATCCCGGCATCGGATGGCGGCGCACCCGGGCGTAGCCGCGCTTGAGCCCCTCCCACAGGGCGCCGGCGATCTGCCCGCCGTCCAGCGGCATCAGCGGGATGAGGTTGAACAAGCCGATGGCCAGGTTCACCCCGGCGAGCAGCTGGATCAGTGCGGCGATCTTGTTCTCGGTGGGCGCGGAGGACGCGGCGATCTCGCCGCCGATCCGGCCCGCGCCGACGATGCTGACCGGGCTGTTGAGGTCGCGCTCGGCCCCGCCGAAGGCCGCCTGCCACACCCCGACCAGCCGCTCGGGGATGCGGGTCAGCGCCACCGCGGTGCGCTTGGTGAACTCCCACATTTGGACCACGACGACACCGGGCCCCTGCCGCTCGACGACGACCGTCGGGGACACGCCGAGGAAGCCGACCCGCTCGGTCTTGGTCGGGTCGTCCAGGGACGGGCGGTCCTGCGCGATGAGGTTCGCGGTCAGCGTCACCGGCCCGCCGGCGCGCTCGACACCGATGGCCACCCGGCCCGCGCCGTGCGCCCGGATCAGCGTCGTCGCCTCCTCCCACGTCGCCACCGATCGCCCGCCAACAGAGACGATCTTGTCGCCGGCCTTCAGCCCGGCCGCCACCGCCGGCGTCGCCGGATGCCTGGGATCGCATTTCTGCCCCTTGGCCTGCTCGGCGACGGTGATGACGCACCGCGACACCGACGCCACGACCGGCTTGGAGACCTGGATGCCGAAGCCCATCAGCACGATGGCGAACAGCAGGAAGGCCAGCACGAAGTTCATCGCCGGGCCACCGGACATGATGATGAGCTTCTGCCACCAGGGCTTGCGGTAGAAGACGCGGTCCTCGTCGCCGGGGCGGATCTCCTCCAGCGACACCTGCCGGGCGTTCTCGATCAGGTTCTGCCAGGGGCCGGTGGAGCCGGACCGCAGCCGGTTCGGGGCGTCGCTCGGCCGGGGCGGCAGCATGCCGATCATGCGGATGTAGCCGCCCATCGGGATCCACTTGAAGCCGTACTCGGTGTCCCCTCGCCGCCGCGACCACATGGTGGGACCGAAACCCACCATGTACTGCGTGACCTTGACGCCGAAGTACTTGGCCGGGACCAGGTGGCCGATCTCGTGCAGCGCGATCGACGCCATCGCGCCGACGAAGAAGATCAGGAACCCCGCCACGACGAGCCAGCTCATAGGTGCTACTCCAACCCGTGGTGAAGACGCTGCCGTTTACCTTGCCCGGTCCGAGCGTAACCGAACTCGGCGACGGCTCCGGCCGGATCGGCCGGGCGGCCAGGGGCGGACGGTCCGGAAAGGTCACTTGCATGAGCACGATGGAACAGAGAAACTGCCTTGACGGTATGCAATCATGTAGACACCGTGCGATATGAATGGCCTAACCGATATTTGCCGGATCTGGGTGAGTCCAGCAGAGGAGCACATTGTTACGCATCTTGGTCGCCGCGCAGCTCCCGCTGGTTCGCCGGGGGCTCGTGGCCTCGCTGAACGGTGAGAGCGATCTGCGGGTCGTCGCGGACGTCGCCGCCGGCGAGTACGTCATCCCCGCCGCCGCCGAGCTCGACCCGGACATCGCGGTGATCGATGTGGACCTGCCGGACGTGGACGGGCTGACCATCGCGGCCCGGTTGCACGAGAAGGTGCCCCGCTGCCGGGTGCTGCTGCTGTCCGCCCGGCCGAACCCCGGCCAGGTGCGGCGCGCCTTCGCCGCCAAGGCCCTGGGCTTCCTCAGCATCGACGTGGCGCCCGAGCAGCTCGCCGAGGGCATCCGGCGAGTCGCCGCCGGGCGCAAGGCGGTCGACTCCGACCTGGCCATCGCCGCGCTCGCCTCCGCCGACAACCCGCTGACCCCGCGCGAGCTGGACGTGCTGCGCATCGCGGCGCAGGGCGCGTCGTCCAAGGAGATCGCCGCCAAGCTCTACCTGTCGGTCGGAACGGTCCGCAACCACCTGTCGCGCATCATCTGCAAGACGGGGGCGCGCAACCGGGGTGACGCAGTGCGCATCGCCGGCGAGGCCGGCTGGTTGTAGTCATCACCGCGCCGGCGGTCAGGGCCGCCAGATGAGGATGAGGGCACAGTCGTCGTTGTGCCCGGCCGACATCGAGTTGACCAGCGGCCGGGCGCCGTCCTTGAACCCGGAGGGAACCAGGCGCTCGGCCTCGCCGAGCAGGCGGTCCAGCCCGGCGTCGATGTCGCGCCCCGGCTGCTCGATCAGGCCGTCGGTGTAGAGCATCAGCGCGTCGCCCTTGTGCAGCACCCCGGTGTCGGTCTCGCAGTGCAGGTCGGGCACGATGCCGAGCACCACGCCCTTGGCGGCCGACACCTGCCAGGTTCCGGTGCCGGCGTCGAACTTCACCACCGGCGGATGGCCGGCGGAGGTGATCTCGTAGGCGCCGGTGTCCAGGTCGAGCCGCAGGTGGACGGCGGTGACGAACCCCTCCCCCTCCGGCTGGCGGTGCAGGTAGGCGTTGCAGGCCGGCAGGAAGGAGTCGACCGAGCCGAGCAGCCCGCCGAAGGTGCCCGACAGCATGAGCGCGCGGGTGCCGGCGTCCACGCCCTTGCCCGAGACATCGACCAGGGCGATCTCCAGGACGGACCCGTGCCGCATCGATACCAGGAAGTCGCCGCCGAACGAGGAGCCGCCCGCCTGCTTGAGCACCACCTTGGAGCCCCAGTCCTTGGCGGGCAGCGGCGGCAGCTCGCCCTGCCGTTTGAGCCGGTCGCGCAGCTCCAGCAGCATGGCGTCGCCGCGCAGGCCCTGGACGCCGAGCTTGCCGCGGGTCCGGGCCATGAGGAACGCGAGCACCGTGGTGAAGCCGAGCGTGACCAGCAGGCCGGCCCCGACCGCACGGGCCCCGAGGACGGCGGCGATGTAGGCCAGGGACACGCCGACCGCGCCGACCAGCACCGCGAGGTTGCGCATGCGCAGTTGCAGGCCGCCGACCAGGGTGATCAAAATGAACAGGCTGGGCGAGAACCAGTCGGTGGAGACCCACGCCGCCAGGCCGCCCAGGGCCAGCGTCAGCACGCACAGGGTGATCATCAGGTTCCGGTCGCGCGCCAGTGGCCCCCTGCGCAGGAATCGCACGATCCGTACCAGGAACGGGACACGCACCAGGATCGCGCGGAGCCGCGGGGGGATCAGCGGCGCCGGACGGGAACTCATGATGGGACCGACTCTATCCGTCCACCTGGCGTGCGGCAGCCGACTTGACCAACACCTTGATCATTAAACGGGGATATTAGGTGGCCGTTCCGGTTTGCCCGGGCCTAACGTTGATCGGATGAACAACCGACCCGGCCCCAGGTCCACTCCGGTCATCCGCCCCTTCACCCCGGCCGAATGGCCCGCCTGGGTGGAACTGGACCAGGAGGCGTTCGTCGAGGACACCTGGACCGAGCGCACCGACCGGTTCGAGGCTCTGATGGAGTTCGACCGCACGCTGGGCGCCTTCGACGGGGACCGGATGATCGGCTCCGCGGCGGGATACTCGCTCAGCATGACCGTTCCCGGCGGCCCGCGGCCGGTCTGCGGGGTGACCGCCGTGTCGGTGGCGCCCGATCACCGGCGGCGCGGCATCCTGACGGCCCTGATGCGCCGCCAGCTGGACGATCTGCGGGAGGGCGGCGAGGCGGTGGCCGTGCTGTACGCCGCGGAGGCCGGCATCTACCGCCGTTTCGGGTACGGCCGGGCGGCCGACGCGGTGACCTTCGACATTCCCAAGCGGGGCGCCGCGCTGCTGCCGAACGCGCCGGCCGACCCGTCGCTGCGGCTGCACGTCGTCCGCCCCGCCGCGGTGCGCGACGAGCTGGTGAAGCTGTTCGACGCCGTGCGGCCCGGCCGTCCGGGCCTGTACGCGCGCACTCCGGCCCGGTGGGATCACGTCCTCGCCGACGAGGAGCCCCGGCGGCAGGGCTACACCACCCTGCGGTGCGTCCTGGCCGAGGACGACGCCGGGGTGCGGGGGTATGCGCTGTTCCGGTTCCGCCCGGGGGTCACCGCGCACGATCTGCCCGACGGCGAGCTGTCGCTGCGGGAGCTGTTCGCGATGGACCCGGCGGCCTACGCACTGCTGTGGCGGCACCTGCTGGAGCGTGACCTGTGCGCGGTCGTGCGGGCGAGCAGCCGGCCGGTGGACGACCCGATCATCCATCTGCTCGCCGACCCTCGGCTGCTGACGCCGGGACTGATGGACGAGCTGTGGGTTCGGCTGGTGGACGTCGGCCGCGCGCTGCCGGACCGGGCCTACTCGGCGCCGGTGGACGTGGTCATCGAGGTCACCGACCCGTTCTGCCCGTGGAACGAGGGACGCTGGCGGCTGTCGGCGGACGGCTCGGGGGCGGTCTGCGCGCGTACCGGGGATCCGGCGGATCTGAGGCTGCCGGTCGACGCCCTGGGCGCGGCCTACCTGGGTGGCCGTTCCCTCGGGGAGTACCAGACGGCGGGCCTGCTGGAGGAGTCACGCCCCGGCGCGGTGCGCGCGCTGTCGGCCGCGCTGTCGTGGCCGGTCCGTCCCTGGGGCGGACTGGTCTTCTGACCGGCCCCGCACCCGGCGCGATCAGGACCTAGCATCGGTACATGGCCCTGCAGAGCTTGCAGATCACCGCGGTGACCGCGATGCGCGCGCGAGACGTCTCGCGTCCCACCCGTGAGCAGCAGGAGGCCGCCGACCGGCGGCCGTTGCGCGACGAGACGCCACGCCGGCCCGCGGAGACCGCCCGCGGGCGCGCCGAACCGGGCGGCCGCGCCGACGCCGGCGCGAAGAGCGGCGCGGGAAGGGGCGAAGCCGACACCGCCGGCAAGGGCGGGACCGGGCGGCGGGGCGAGGGGCCACGGCCGGTCGAGCCGGCCCGCCGGGCTGAGCGCCGCCGCGCCGACCCGCGCCGCTGACCCGCCCGGCGCCCGGCGGGGCGGCTGTCAGTCAGGGCGGCGGCGGTCAGGGCGGCGGCGGCAGAACGCCGTCGGACACGTAGGCGCCGATCTGGTCGATGCGCCGGCGATGGCGGGCGTCCCCGGAGAACGGGGTGCGCAGGAACACCTCGACGAAGCGGGTCGCCTCCTCGGCGGGGTGCATGCGCGCGCCGAGGCTGATGACGTTGGCGTCGTTGTGCTTGCGGGCCAGCGAGGCGGTCTCCTCGCTCCACGCCAGCGCGGCACGCACGCCGGGCACCTTGTTGGCGGCGATCTGCTCGCCGTTGCCCGAACCGCCGATCACCACGCCGAAGGACCCCTCGTCGCGGGCGACGCCCTCGGCGGCGCGCAGCACGAAGACGGGGTAGTCGTCCTCGGCGTCGTAGCCGAACGGGCCGTCGTCGACGACGTCGTGACCGTGGTCCTTCAGCCAGGAGACCAGGTGGTTCTTCAGTTCGTAGCCGGCGTGGTCGGCGGCGATGTAGACGCGCACGGGCCCCATTCTCGCAGGCCCGCGCCGCGGGCGGCCACCGGGCCACACCGCGCGCCCGAGTGCCTCGCACGACAGGCCCACCACGAGGGGCGTTTCCGCTACAGTAAGAGGCTCCATGGCATCTCACCTCTTACAGGAGCGCCCGCATGCGTGAGATCCGCGTGATCGGTGACCCGGTCCTGCGCACCCCGGCCGAGCCGGTCACGCAGTTCGACCGCGATCTACGCCGGCTGATCGACGAGATGATGGCGAGCATGTACGCCGCGGACGGCGTCGGCCTGGCCGCGCCGCAGATCGGCATCTCGCGGCGGATCTTCGTGTACGACGCCGCCGGTCGCAAGGGGCACGTCGTCAATCCGGAACTGGCCGTCGACGACTCCGAGGAGGTGCTCGACGAGGAGGGTTGCCTGTCCATTCCCGGACGCGAGACCGGGCGCCCGCTGTACGCCCGCACCCCGCGGGCGGCCGGGGTCACCGTCACGGGTCTCGACCGGCTCGGGCGGCCGGTCCGGGTGCGGGCCCGCGGGCTGCTGGCACGGTGCTTCCAGCACGAGTACGACCACCTTGAGGGACGGCTGTTCGTCGACCGGCTCGCCAAGGACGCCGCGCGCCGGCTGCTGCTGCAGGCTCCCTGACCCCGCGGGCTCACAGCTGGAGCGACTTGGTCTCCTGGTACTCCTCCAGGCCGTGTTCGCCGAGCTCCCGGCCCAGGCCGGACTGCTTGTATCCGCCGAACGGGGCCGAGGGGTTGAAGCGGCCGCCGTTGATCGAGACCTGACCGGTGCGCAGGCGCCGGGCCACCGCCACCGCCTCCTGCTCGCTCGCCGCCCAGACCGCGCCCGACAACCCGTAGGGAGTGCCGTTGGCGATCTCGACCGCCTCGTCGGTCCAGGTGTAGGGAATGAGCGAGAGCACCGGGCCGAAGATCTCCTCCTGCTCGATCACCATCCCGGGCGCCACCCCGGCGAACACGGTGGGCTCCACGTAGTATCCGCGCGGCAGCGGCCGGTCGCCACCGCCGGCGATCAGGCGGGCGCCCTCCTCATGGCCGCGGTTGATGTAGTGGACGACCCGGTCGCGCTGTGCCGCCGACACCAGCGGCCCGAGGCGGGTGGCCGGGTCGAAGGGGTCGCCGAGGGTGTATCCGGCCGCGGCGTCCGCCGCCATGGCCACCGCCTCGTCATAGCGGTCGCGGTGCACCAGCATGCGGGTCAGCGCCGAGCAGGTCTGCCCGGAGTGGAAGAACGCGTCGGCCACCCCGGCATGCACCGCGGCGGCCAGGTCGGCGCCCGGCAGGATGATGTTGGCGGACTTGCCGCCGAGCTCCAGGGTGACCCGCTTGACGCCCGGGGCGGCCAGCGCCGCCACCCGCCGGCCGGTGACGGTGGAACCGGTGAAGGAGATCATGTCGATGCCGGGGTGGGCGGCCATCGCCTCGCCGACGATCGCGCCGCGACCGCTGACCATGTTGAGCACCCCGGCGGGCAGCCCGGCCTCGTGCAGGATGTCGATCAGGGCGTAGGCGGCCAGCGGCGCGACCTCGCTCGGCTTGAGCACCACCGTGCAGCCGGCGGCGAGCGCGGGCGCCACCTTGGCCACCGCCTGGTGCAGCGGGTAGTTCCATGACGTGATGGCGCCCACCACGCCCACCGGCTCGCGCAGCACCAGCGAGTTGCCGATCCGGTGTTCGGCGGCGGCGCGCTCGCCCGCCAGGCGGGCGTATTCGGCGAGCACTCCGGCGGGCACCAGGGTCTGCCCTCTCAGCGCCATGCGTAAGGGTGCCCCCGAATCGGTGGCGATGACGCGGGCGATCTCCTCGGCGCGCCGGCGCAGCAGGCCCGCGGCCAGCTCCAGGACCTTGCCGCGGTCGGCCGGCGGGGTGGCCGACCAGGCGGGGAAGGCCTCGCGGGCCGCGGCGACGGCCCGGTCGACGTCGTCGGCGGCACCCGCCGGGACCTGGTCCAGGACCTCTTCGGTCGCCGGGTTCACCACGGCCACGGCCTCGCCGGAGGAGGAGGGGACCCAGGTCCCCTGGATGTACAGCCCGCGCATGTTTCAAGCCCTTCGCGCGGCGTGCCGGGCGGCCGGCCCGCGCCGCGGAGACGGCGCCTCCCCGCGGCGACGCGACCCAAGGATGGCGCGCCGCGCGGTCACCGTCATCCGGCCGCCTGCCGGCCGACGGCCGAGCAGAGCGATCGGATCGAGTTGACCACGGACGGTCACGCACCGCAACCCGCGCGGCGGGCGGGGACCCGGACGTCAGGTGAAGATGGGGTCGCGGGTGCGGGAGCGCTTCAGCTCAAAAAAGCCGTCGGTGCCGGCGACCAGCAGCACGCCGTCCCAGAGCCGGCCCGCCTCCTCTCCCTTGGGCGCCGGCGAGACGACCGGCCCGAAGAAGGCGACGCCGCCGACCGAGATGACCGGCGTGCCCACCTCCTGCCCCACCCGCTCGATGCCGTCCCGGTGGGAGCGGCGCACGCCCGCGTCGTACTCGGCCGAGTCGGCCGCGGCGACCAGGTCGCGGTCCAGCCCGGCCGCCTCCAGCGACTCGGCGAGCACCGCGCGGATGGCCGCCGCCTCGTCGAAGTCCGCCTCCTCCGACTTCAGGCGGCCCTGGAGGTGGATGCGCGTGCCGATCTCGGTGTAAAGGCCGCCGAGGACCTGGTCACCGTACTTCTCCGCGGCGGCCTGCACGACCCGGACGGGCAACATCGCGTGCGCCAGCACCCGGCGGTAGTCCTCGGGGATGTCCTTGTCCTCATTGAGCACCGCCAGGCTCATGATGTGCCAGCGCGGCTCGACCGGCCGCACCTGCTGGACCTGCAGCAGCCATCGCGAGGTCATCCACGCCCATGGGCAGAAGGGGTCGAACCAGAAGTCCACCGGGGTCCTGTCGCTCATCGCCGGCTCTCCATCTCGGGTACAGAGGGTCGCCAGCCACAACCGGCTCGCCAGGCACATGTATTCCTTTGCGGCTTTTGTCGTGAATGTCAGTCAGGCGGAACGGCGGCATGCTTCGCCCTCGGCGCAACGGTGTCCCGACCTGCGCGACGGCCCCTTCCGGTGCGGCGCCGCGCCCCCCGACGTGGCAGGATTCATCCATCCCTCTCGCGAAGAGGCCGGGGGGAAGAGTAATGATGAGGAGCGGATGTGGCAGGCAATCTGACGCGTGACGAGGCCCGGGGGCGGGCCCGGCTGCTGAAGGTCGAGGCCTACTCGGTCGAGCTCGACCTCACCGAGGGGGACGAGCGGTTCGAGAGCCTCACCACGATCCGCTTCTCCTGCGCCGAGCCGGGGGCGAGCACGTTCGTGGACCTGGCGGGCGCCCGCGTCCGCTCGGCGACCCTCAACGGCACGGCGCTCGACGTGGCGTCCTACGACGCCGAGAAGGGCCGCCTGCCGCTGCCCGGCCTGGCGGCCGCCAACGAGCTGCGCGTGGACGCCGACTGCAGCTACATGCGCACCGGCGAGGGCCTCACCCGGTTCGTCGACCCGGTCGACCAGAAGGTCTACCTGCACTCGCAGTTCGAGACGGCGGACGCGCACCGCATGTACGCGTGCTTCGACCAGCCCGACCTCAAGGCCGCCTTCGAGCTCACCGTGCTGGCCCCGGCCGACTGGGAGGTCATCTCCAACGCGGCGCCGGGCACGGTGACCGAACTGGAGGAGCACCGCGGGCGCCACGGCACCCTGCAGAGCGCCAGGCGCTGGCACTTCCCGCCCACCCCGGTGATGTCCACCTACATCACCGCGCTGGTCGCCGGCCCCTACCACACGGTGCGCGACGAGCACGACGGCATCCCGCTCGGGGTGTTCTGCCGCGCCTCGCTGGCCGAGCACCTCGACGCGCACAACATCTTCGAGATCACCAAGCAGGGCTTCGACTTCTTCCACCGGGTCTTCGGGCTGCGCTACCCGTTCGGCAAGTACGACCAGATCTTCGTGCCCGAGTTCAACGCCGGCGCCATGGAGAACGCCGGCGCGGTCACCTTCCTGGAGGACTACGTCTTCCGCTCGCGGGTCACCGACGCCATCGTCGAGCGCCGCGCCGAGACGATCCTGCACGAGATGGCCCACATGTGGTTCGGCGACCTGGTCACCATGCGCTGGTGGGACGACCTGTGGCTGAACGAGTCGTTCGCCACCTACATGTCGGTGCTCTGCCAGGCCGAGGCCACCCGCTGGGGCCAGGGCGCGTGGACCACCTTCGCCAACGTCGAGAAGTCCTGGGCCTACCGGCAGGACCAGCTCCCCTCCACCCACCCCATCGCGGCCGACATCCCGGACATGCAGGCGGTGGAGGTCAACTTCGACGGCATCACCTACGCCAAGGGCGCCTCGGTGCTCAAGCAGCTGGTGGCCTATGTCGGCCTGGACAACTTCCTGGCCGGCGTGCGCGACTACTTCAACGAGCACGCCTGGGGCAACACCGAGCTGAAGGACCTGCTGTCGGCCCTGGAGCGCACCTCGGGGCGTGACCTGTCCTCCTGGTCCAAGGAGTGGCTGGAGACCGCCTGGGTCAACACACTGCGCCCGTCGTTCACCCTGGACGACCAGGGCCGGCTGGCCGACTTCGACGTGCTGCAGGAGGCGCCCGCCGACCATCCGACGCTGCGCTCGCACCGGGTGGCGATCGGCCTCTACTCCCGCCAGGGTGACGCGCTGGTCCGGGTCAAGCGGGTGGAGCTCGACGTGGTCGGCCCCCGCACGCCGGTCGCCGGGCTGAACGGCGAGCCGCGGCCCGACCTGATCCTGATCAACGACGACGACCTGACCTACGCCAAGATCCGGCTGGACGAGCACTCGCTGCGCACCCTGGTGAACGGCGGCATCGCGGCCTTCACCGAGTCGCTGCCGCGGGCGCTGTGCTGGGCGGCCGCCTGGGACATGACCCGGGACGCCGAGATGGCCACCCGCGACTACGTCAAGCTGGTGATCTCCGGCGTGCACTCGATCGCCGACATCACCGTGCTGCAGACCGTGTTGCGCCAGGGCCGGCTGGCCCTGCAGCAGTACGCCGACCCCGCCTGGCGGGAGGAGGGCATGGCGGAGCTCACCGCGGCACTGCGCCGGCTGGTCGTCTCGGCCGAGCCCGGCTCCGACCACCAGCTCGCCTACCTCAACGCCTTCGCGGCCGGCGCCACCGCCGACGACGACCTGGCGTTCCTGCGGGGCGTGCTGGACGGCACCTCGGTGCCGGAGGGCCTCACCGTGGACGCCGACCTGCGGTGGACGCTGATCCACGCGCTCGCCTCCGGCGGTGTCGTGCCGGCCGGCGAGATCGCCGAGGAACTGCGCCGCGACCCGACGGCGACCGGCGAGCAGTCGGCCGCCATGTGCCGGGCCGCCATCCCGACCGCCGCCGCCAAGGAGGAGGCCTGGGCCTCCATCATCGGCGGCGAGCTCAGCGGGGCCAACCTGCGCGCCACCATCGTCGGGTTCATGGATCCGCACCACACCGACCTGCTCCGGCCGTACGGTGAGCGGTTCTTCGCCGAGGTCGGCCGCATCTACAAGACCTGGCCGTCCGACAGCGCCCAGCGGTTCGCGATGGGCTGCTACCCGGCGCTGCTGATCGACCCCACCACGGTGGCGCGGACGCAGGACTACATCTCCGCCTCCGAGCCGTCGGCCGCGCTGCGCCGGCTGCTGCTGGAGGGCGCGGACGGCATCGGCCGGGCGCTGCGCGCCCGCGCCAAGGACGCCTCGGCCGCCTGAGCCGGCTCGACCCGGGCCCCGCCCGCACGCCCCCCGGGGCGGGCCGGCCGGGCCCCGCCCGCCGGGGGCGCCCTCCCTCAAGTCCCGGGCCGCCCGGTGTCCAAGTCCGGTTGGACGCCGGGCGGGCCGGCGGGGCACCCGGGCGGCGGCCGGTTCCCGCAGGGGATGGGCCGGGCGCGCCCGCCGGCGGGGTGGCGACCGGCCGGGCCCGGCCGCAGGCGCGCGGCAAGCCGATTGCAAGCGCGCCGCGGTGTGCTGGAAACGCGCACCTCGCCGGCCGTTCCCGAAACCCCGGCCGCGGGTCTATCGTGCGCGCTGTCACCGCACGTCCCGGAGGCCCTCGTGCTCGTCCTCGCCGTGACCGGCGTCCTCGCCCTCCTGCTCCTGCTCCCGCTGGTCGCGCTCTACAACGGCCTGGTCCGCAGGCGCGGCGCCGTCGACAACGCCTGGGCCCAGATCGACGTCCAGCTCCGGCGCCGCCACGACCTGATCCCCAACCTCGTCCAGACGGTCAAGGGATACGCCGCGCACGAGCGGGGCACGCTGGTCGCCGTGACGGCCGCCCGCCAGCAGGCGATCTCGGCCCAGGGGCCGCAGGATCAGGCCGCCGCGGAGAACATGCTGTCCGGCGCGCTGAAGAGCCTGTTCGCCGTGGCCGAGGCCTATCCGGAGCTGCGGGCCGACCGCAACTTCGCCGCCCTGCAGGATGAGCTGGCGACCAGCGAGAACCGCATCGCCTACGCCCGGCAGTACTACAACGACGCCGTGCTGGCCTACAACAACGGCATCCAGACCGTGCCGGCGAACGTCGTCGCGGGCATGACCGGCTTCGGGTCCCGTGCCTACTTCGAGGCACCGGGCGAGGAGCGCGGCCCGGTCCAGGTCGAGTTCTAGCCCTCGGCCCGATGCTCTACGTCGTGATCGCCGCGGGCGCGACCGGCCTGTGGCTCCTGCTGCTCACCGCGATGGCCTTGGCCACCCGCAGCCCTCGGGTGAGCGCCGGGCCGCCCACCGCGGAACTGCGGCCGGAGTCGCCCGCGCTGGTGGACCTGATCACCGGCGGCTGGCGGCTGTGCGAGGAGGCGACGTCCGCCACCCTGCTCGACCTGGCCGCGCGCGGCGTGGTGCAGATCGAGGAGGTCGGGCCGGAGCTGTCGCTGGTCCGGCTGCCCGGCGGGCACCGCGAACGGCCGCCGCTCACCGCCTACGAGAAGCTGGTGCTCGACCATGTCACCTCGCTGGCCACCGGCGGGGTGGTGGCCACCGGCGCGCTTGCCGAGGGGTCGCGCCACCTCGGCCGCTGGTGGAGCAGCTTCCGCCGCAAGGTGATCGCCGAAGCGCGGGCGGCCGGCCTGTCGCGGTCCCGGTGGAGCAGATGGCAGGCGATCTTCCTCACCGCGGCCGCCGCGGTGCCCGGCATCGCCATCGGCGTCGCGGTCGCCGCCACGGCCGACGACGGGGACAAGGGCGGCGGCTTCGGCGCGGCCGTCATCGGCATGGCGATGCTGACCGCGCTGATGGATCGGTTCAACGGCGAGCGCGGCACGGCCGAGGGCGCCCGGGTGGCCGGCCACTGGCTGGGCGTGCGGGCCCATCTGGCCGCGACCGGGCGGTTCCCCGAGCAGCCGGCCGCGGCGGTCACCATCTGGGGACGCCACCTGGCGTACGCGGCGGCGCTCGGACTGGCCCGGCGCGCGGTCGCGGGCCTGCCGGTCAGCGTGCCGGCCGATGACGGGCGCGCCTGGTCCGACCACGGCGGTATGTGGCACGTGGTGAACGTGCGCTATCCGCGGCGCGTCCTGTGGGGCCGGCCGCCGTGGCCGGTCCTGCTCGCCGGCCCGCTCGCCGGGCTGGCGATCGGCTTCTGGCTCTGGGTGATCGGCCTGGTCGCCGGTGCCCTGCTGGACTGGCCGCGCGGGCCGCTGACGCTGCTCGCGCAGCTCGGCGGCGTCCTGGCCGCCGCCGTGCCGATCGGCTTCGCGCTGGCCGACCTGGCCACCACGACGGAGCTGGTGGGGCGGATCGTCCGGTTGCGCGCGGTCCAGGTGGGTTCTTCCGGCGACGGCCCGCCGAAGTACGTCTACTGGGTGGCCCTGGACGACGGCCGTAACCGCGACGTCAAGGCGCTCGGCATCGCCGAGGCGGACTGGCGGCCGCTGGCCGAGGGCGACGTGGTCCGGTTGCGCGTCGGCCGCCGGCTCGGCTGGGTCCAGGCGGTCGAGACGCTGGAGCGGTCGCGCCACCGCGGATCGGCCTCCTACGACGACACCGGCGAGCACACCCTGGACGCCCCGGAGAACCTGGGCGAGGTGCCGCTCATCGCCCGCCGGGGCGCACCGCCCGCCCGGCCGCCGGATGACACCGGCGACACCGGCGACGACACCGGCGGGCCGGTCACCCGGGCCGACGTGCGTCGCGTGCTCGGGGTGCGGGTCGGCCCGCCGGAGGCGTACCCGGACGTGCTTCCCATCCCCGGGGCGTCGGCCGTGCGTTCCTACCGCTACCGCTCGGCGGGCGGGACTCCGGTGACGGTGGACGTGCACGTGTCGTCCGGCCCGCGCGGCGCCTTCCTGATGATGCTCGGCCACCTGATCACCCGGGTGACCGGCCGGCAGGTGCCCGGCATCGGCGGCGGCGCGATGCTCTACCCGGGAGTGGTCGCGGCCCGGACCGGGTCCCAGACCTTCGCGATCCGGGTGCACTCCCCCGCCGGGCCGCCGCGACCGGACGACCTGGTCGAACTGGCCCGGCTGGCGGCCGCCCGGCTGGATGGGAGATCACCAGTGGCGTGAGAGGCTGTTCGGGTGGATTCGCCCCTCGATCTGCTCACCGAACTGGCCCGCCGGTACGCGTTCTCCGACCTCGGCGCGCTGGCGTCGAAGATCGTCCCGGCGGCGCCGGTGATCCCCGCGGTGTGCGAGTTCGGCCAGCGGCTGCTCACCCTGGACGCCGAGGACTTCGCGACCGAGGTCGACGTCGCGGCGGTGCCCGCCGCGCTGCGGCGCCGCGCCCGCGACTGCCACATGCCGCAGACCCCGCGCGAGCAGCCACGCGGTGCCCTGGCCTCGTTGCGCCCGGCCTACGGCCTGCTGCTGGAGGTCATCCGCATCCGCTGGGAGCGCCGCGAGCTGAGCCCGATGATCGCGGCGGTGCACATCGCCGGCGAGTACCTGCCGCTGCTGGCCTTCGAGCCGGTGCTCGGGCACGCCGGCGACCCGGCCCGCTGGCCGGACGGGCTGCGCGGCGAGGGCAGCAGGTTCGGGGCGATCGGGGACCGCGAGTGCGACCACACCAAGCCGGAGAAGTCGGCGGCCGAGCGCACGCTGCGGGTGGCCCTGGAACCCCCCCAGGGGTGGCGGGCCTACTTCGACCGCCAGCACAGCCAGCTGTCGGGGGCGATGGCCAAGTGCGTGGCCCGCTGCCGCCGGCCGTGCACCGCGATGGCCTGGGTGCCCGAGCCGGACCGCGAGAGCCTGGCCTCGCGGGCCAGGGTGGCGCTGGCGTTCGCCGACACCGCGCTGGTGCGGCTACGGCACGCGGCCCCGGTGGGCCACGGGTTCGGCGTGCCCTCGCCGGAGGAGGTGCTGGACGCCTGGGCCCGCAGCCGGGCGCAGCTGGACAAGTTCGAGGCGGGCCGGCCGGCCGGCCGGGACGACGGGTTCCCGCTGCCCGGGCTGCCGAGCCTGTTCTCCGCGGTGGCCGGCACGCCGATCGCGCCGGCCACGCTGCTGGCCGACGTGAGCGCCCACCTCGTCGGCCTGCTGGCCGCGGCCGGTGCCCTACGGCCGGCGGCGCCGGCGTACCGCGGCTGACCTCGGCCGGGCGCCCTCACCACATGGCCGGGCGGCGCGTCCCCCAGAACCCGCCGACGGCCGCCTCCACCTGCGCCGACAGCGAGATCAGCGTCGCCTCGGCACCGTACCGGCCGGCGAGCATGACCCCGATGGGCAGCCCGTCGGCGGTCCAGTGCAGCGGGAGATTGACCGCGGGCTGGCCGCTGACGTTGTAGGTCGCCGGATACGGGGCGAACCGCTTCATCCGCTGGAAGGTCTCCTCCGGGTCCCCGCCTTCCTCGAACCAGCCCACCGGGACGGGCGGCGTGGTCACCGTCGGGCTAAGGATCGCGTCGTAGTCGTTCATCACCAGGAAGCCGAACCGGGTCGCGGTCTGCAGCGCGGCCTGCGCCTGCAGGAAGACGGGGGCCGGGGTGGCGAAGCCGCGCTCGCGCAGCCACCGGGTGAACGGCCGCAGCAGGTGCGCGGCGGACGGGTCGACCGGGTGCATGCAGGAGAAGCAGAACCACAGCTTCTCGAACTCGGCGACGATGGAGTCGTTGAACGGCGGCGGCATGTCGACCACCTCGTGGCCGAGCGACTCCAGCAGCGCCGAGGCCTTCTCGTAGCCGGCCAGCACCTCCGGGTGCACCTCGGCACCGGGCACCACCGGGACGGCGTTGCGGCCGATGCGCAGCCGCCCCGGCTCCCGCCCGGCCGCCTCCTGGAAACCCACGGGGGTCGGCGGCGCGACGTAGAGGTCGCCGGGCTGGTTGTGCGCCATGATCTCCAGCAGCGCGGCGGCGTCGGCGACGGTGCGCGCGATGGGCCCGTTGGTGGACAGCCCGGCCAGGTCGGGGACGACCGGGGCGGCCGAGATGCGCCCGCGGGTGGGCTTGATGCCGAACAACCCGCACACCGCGGCGGGGATGCGGATGGACCCGGCGCCGTCGCTGGCCTGCGCGGCCGGTGCCAGACCGGCGGCGACCGCCGCCGCGGCACCCCCGCTGGAGCCGCCCGCCGAGCGCGACGGGTCCCACGGGGTGCGCGCCGGCGGCGACACCGACGTCTCGGTGTAACAGGGGAGGCCGAACTCCGGGGTGGCGGTCTTGCCGATCATGATCGTGCCGGCGTCGCGCAGCCGTTCCACCACGCTGTCGTCGACCGGTGCCACGAAGCCTTCGTAGGTGGCCGAGCCGAACAGCACGGGCACGTCCTTGACCAGGTTGAGATCCTTGATGGGGACGGGGACGCCGAGCAGCGGCGGCAGCTCCCGCGGGTCGGACGCGGTCATGACCAGCGCCTCGGCCCGGCGGGCCTGCTCCAGGGCGCGGTCGGCGGTCAGCGTGACGAACGCGCCGACCTCGGCGTCCAGGCGCTCGGCCCGTTCCAGGTAGTGCTTGGTGATCTCGACAGGTGAGAGCTCGCGGGCGCGCACGGCGGCGGCCTGCTCCAGGGCTGTAAGATCATGTATGTGCGCCACGATTCCGCACAGTAAGGCTTACCGGCATGAGTTATCTAGAGAGAAAAGGGTTAGATACCCGGCTTTTCACCGGGCGATGCGACAGCGGACGGCCACAAAAATGTGAACTAGCCAACACTAGGCATGCTCTTGGGCGTCAACTACCGTGAGTTACGTGGATTCCGGCCTAGACCCTGACGACGGTCACAATACGTCACCCCTCTGGGTGGATGACCGCCCCTCGGCGCCGAGCTCTCGGCCCGCCGCCCCCGAGGCGAGGTACGCAGCCGTGGGACGCGTGTCCCTGCTCGGCCTGCTCCGGCAGCCGAAGTACCGGCATCTGCGGATGCGCGCGCTGATCGCGCTCGGCGCCGGCCTGGTGGTGGGCCTGGCCCTGTGGAGCTGGCGGCTGGGGGTGGCCGCGGCCATCCTGGCCGCGATCGCCGACACGGTGTACCGCGCCCAGACCGCATCCTCGGTGGCGCCCTGGCGGCGCGCCTCGGCGGCCGAGCGGCGGACCGAGGCCCAGCTCAAGAAGCTGGAGCGCAACGGCTACCTCACGCTGCACGCGCGGGCGATCCCTGACAGCGACGCGCAGATCGACCACCTCATCGTCGGCCCGACCGGCGTGTACGCCGTCGACTCCGAGAAGTGGGACAAGCGGCTGCCGGTGCGGGTGCAGTCCCATCGCAAGCTCTTCCATGGCCCCTTCAACCAGAAGCCGCGCCTGGACGAGGCTCGCTGGGAGGCCTCCCGGGCGAGCGAGCTGATCACCGAGGCGCTGGGGCGCGAGGTCACCGTGGTGCCGTCGCTGGCCATCTACGGCCCGGCGATCCCCTGGAAGATCCTCAACATCCGCGAGGTGGACGTCTTCGACGGCAGCCGGGTCCGCAAGTGGATCACCAACCGGGAGCGCTCGCTGACCGAGGAGGAGATCCAGGACATCTACGCGGCTGCGGCGGAGGTCCTGCTGCCGCGTTACCCGGAAGGCTGACCATCGATCGGTCCTTCGGGGTCTCCCGTTCCCTTCCACTGCCCCCGGGAGCCTCGAAGGACCCCGCTCTGGCGGGCGGGCCCCCGCCCATGGTCCCCGCGGGCGGGTGCCCGGCGGCCGTCCATCTGGTGAGCGGCATGTCTCACCCGCCGGGCGATGGCCGTACCATTTGAAGACTGACGACCGACCAGTCATCGGATGGGAGAACGGTCATGCCGGCCCTCAGATCTCGCACGGTCACTCACGGCAGGAACATGGTGGGGGCGCGTGCCCTGCTGCGCGCGACCGGCGTGGCCGGCGGTGACTTCGGCAAGCCGATCATCGCGGTGGCCAACAGCTTCACCCAGTTCGTCCCGGGCCACGTGCACCTGCGCGAGGTCGCCGAGGTGGTGGCGGACGGCATCCGCGAGGCGGGGGCGATCCCGCGCGA
The DNA here is from genome assembly GCF_016863395.1 of Sphaerisporangium rufum. Classification (GTDB taxonomy): domain Bacteria; phylum Actinomycetota; class Actinomycetes; order Streptosporangiales; family Streptosporangiaceae; genus Sphaerisporangium; species Sphaerisporangium rufum. Next base: position 34,430 of record NZ_BOOU01000054.1, read on the forward strand.
GTTCAACACCATCGCGGTGGACGACGGAATCGCGATGGGCCACGGCGGCATGCTCTACTCGCTGCCATCGCGGGAGCTGATCGCCGACGCGGTCGAGTACATGGTCAACGCGCACTGCGCCGACGCCCTGGTCTGCGTCTCCAACTGTGACAAGATCACCCCGGGTATGCTGCTCGCCGCGCTGCGGCTGAACATCCCGACGGTGTTCGTCTCCGGCGGTCCCATGGAGGCGGGCAAGACGCCCGGCCGCAAGCTCGACCTGATCGACCCGATGATCGCCGCCGCGGACGAGAGCGTTTCGGACGCCGAGCTGCTGGAGCTGGAGGAGAACGCCTGCCCGACCTGCGGGTCGTGCAGCGGCATGTTCACCGCCAACTCGATGAACTGCCTCACCGAGGCGATCGGCCTCGCGCTGCCCGGCAACGGCACCACCCTGGCCACCCACCGGGCCCGCAAGGCGCTGTTCACCGAGGCGGGCACCCGGGTGGTCGACATCACCCGGCGCTACTACGAGGACGACGACGCCTCGGTGCTGCCGCGCAACATCGCCACCCGGGACGCCTTCGAGAACGCCATGGCGCTGGACGTGGCGATGGGCGGTTCGACCAACACCATCCTGCACCTGCTGGCGGCGGCCCGGGAGGCCGGTGTCGACTTCGGGCTCAAGGAGATCAACGAGGTGTCCCTGCGGGTGCCCTGCCTGTGCAAGGTGGCGCCGGCGACGTCGAAGTACCACGTCGAGGACGTGCACCGGGCCGGCGGCATCCCGGCCATCCTCGGCGAGCTGGACCGGGCCGGGCTGCTCCACCGTGACACCCACAGCATCCACGCCGCGTCGCTGACCGAGTACCTGCGCGCGTGGGACCCGGTCTCCCCCGAGGTGACGCCGGAGGCGCTGGAGCTGTGGCACGCGGCCCCCGGCAACGTCCGCACCGTGCGGGCCTACTCGCAGGAGGCGCGCTGGGAGTCGCTGGACCTGGACCGCGCGCAGGGCTGCATCCGCGATCTGGAGCACGCCTACACCCGGGACGGCGGCCTGGCCGTGCTGTACGGCAACATCGCGCCCGAGGGGTGCATCGTCAAGACGGCGGGCGTGGACGAGTCGATCTGGCGGTTCAGCGGGCCGGCCGTGGTGTTCGAGTCGCAGGAGGAGGCCTCCGAGGGCATTCTCGGCGGCCGGGTCGCCGCGGGTGACGTGGTGGTCATCCGCTACGAGGGCCCTAAGGGCGGGCCCGGCATGCAGGAGATGCTCTACCCGACCAGCTTCCTGAAGGGCCGCGGGCTCGGCAAGGCCTGTGCGCTGATCACCGACGGGCGGTTCTCCGGCGGCACCTCCGGCCTGTCGATCGGGCACGCCTCGCCCGAGGCGGCGGCCGGCGGCCTGATCGCCCTGGTGGAGCCGGGCGATCAGATCGAGATCGACATCCCGGCCCGCAGCATCGAGCTGAAGGTCCCCGAGGCCGAGCTGGGCGCCCGCCGGGAGCGGCTGCTGGCCGACCTCGGCGGCTACCGGCCGCGCGAGCGCCGGCGCCCGGTCAGCGCGGCGCTGCAGGCGTACGCGGCGCTCACCACATCGGCCTCCACCGGCGCCTCCCGCGACCTGTCCCAGCTGTCTCGCTGATCCTCACCATCCGGCCGGGCCGCCGCCCGGCCGGATGGTGAGCCGGATCTCACTTGGCGGGCCGGAAACCTTACCAGACGGTCCGCGGTTTCCGGATCTGGTGTTCGAAAATTGTCGGTGCCGGAGACTATCGTGGACGTATGGCCAACGTCACCACGCCCCCACTGACGACCGCCGAAATCGCCGCTCTCGCCCTGTCCCTCGCCCTGCTCGGCGAGGGACCGCAGGCGCTGGCAGCCCGGCACGGGCTGCGCAGCGTGTTCGACCACCTGGAGTTGGACGACGACGTCATCGCCGCCACGCTCGACACCCTGACCCGGCCGCTGCCGCCGGAGATCGCGCGGCGGGCCCGCACGATCGCCGGCGCGGTGACCGGCCGCCAGGTGGTGCGGCTGCACTACCGCGACGCGGCCGGCCGGGTCAGCTCGCGGGACGTCGAACCGGTCACCTGCCTGGTGCACCGCGACCACTGGTACCTGGTCGGCTGGTGCCGCGCCAAGGCCGGCATCCGGGCGTTCCGCTTCGACCGCATCGTCGCGGCCGAGCCCACCCTGGTGCCCGCCCGGCCGCACCGGCCGGACCGCTACCTGCCGTTCCAGCGCCGCCGGGCGGCCTGACCCGCGCGGCCGACCATCCGGCGACGGCTCAGCCGCAGCAGCCGCCGCCACAGCAACCGCCGCCGCCCCCGCCCGTGGCGCGGGGCGCGGCGGCGCCGCCGGTGACGGCGACCGTGGAGAGCAGTTTCACGGTGTCCTCGTGGCCTTCGGGGCAGCGGGCGATGTCGCCGGCGGCGGACATGGGCCGGGAGATCTCGAAGGTCTGCCCGCAGGCACGGCATCGATAGTCGTAACGCGGCATGACAGCAGGGTACGCCGTGCCGCGGGCGCGCGGGAGCGCCCCGGCACCGCTCAGGCCGCCTGCAGCGCCAGGTACGGCGCCCACTGCGGATCACCGTCGGACTGGGCGCCGATCAGCCGCCAGTGCACCCCGCGGGGCACCACGGGGGCCACCCGCAGCGTCCAGCCGATCTCCTCCAGCAGCCGGTCGGCCTTGCGGTGGTTGCACGGCATGCACGAGGCGACGCAGTTCTCCCAGGTGTGCAGCCCGCCGCGGGAGCGGGGCAGCACGTGGTCGATCGTCTCCGCGCGCTGGCCGCAGTACGCGCACCGGTAGTCGTCCCGGCGCATGAGCGCGGCCCGGGTGAGCGGGATCCGGGAGCGGTACGGGATGCGGATGTAGCGCCGCAGCCGGATGACCGACGGCACCTCCATCGTGCACGAGGCGGAACGCAGGACCGCGCCCCGGCCGTCGCGGTGCACGACGTCGGCCTTCTCCCTGATCACGAGCACCACGGCCCGGTGCAGGTTGAGTGTGGTGAGTGGTTCGAAAGTGGCGTTCAGCAGCAGAACCTGGCGCATCAGCGGACCTCTCCCGCCGCGCAGGACGCCTTCAGGGATGCGCCTTGGCGCATCCCGGCTTGCGGCCCGTCGTCTTGGGCCTCGGATGCTTCCGTCACATCGACCTCCGCGGGCCGGCCCAGCGGATGGGTTCCGCGGCACCGCCCTCCAGCAAGTGTGGCCTCTCGGACGACGCTCCCGCCACCCCAATTAACGGTCGTGTCGTCCAGGCCCTGCCCTCCGAGTTATGTCCGGTTGACCCCACTAAGCAAACCTATTGTCGGCAAATCCCCATGGTGCGGTGATCCGCGGTGACCGCCCCTTGACCAGGGGTGGCCCGGTTGGTGACCATGCCGCCGGTCGGCCCGGTGCCATAGGCTCCTCACATGAGCCCATTGCCCTATCCGAAGGCCCTCCGCGACGACGTGGTCGACGACTACCACGGCACGCCCGTGCCCGACCCGTATCGCCGGCTGGAGGACGCCGACGACCCGGCCACCAAGGAATGGCTGGCGGCACAGGGTGAGCTCTTCGCCAAGGCGATGGCCGCCGCCCCCCGGCGGGACGCGTTCCGCGACCGGGTCGCCGAGCTGGTGCGCTCGGGCACCGTCGGCGCGCCGGTCTGGCGTGGCGAGCGCTGCTTCTTCATGCGCCGCACCCCTGAGCAGGAACACGCCGTGCTCTACACCCGGGACGCCGGCGGGCTGGAACACGTCCTGCTCGACCCGATGGCGATGGACCCCTCCGGATTGACCACGATCGACTCCTGGCAGCCCGACAAGGAGGGGCGCCGGCTGGCCTACCAGATTTCCGTGGGCGGCGACGAGGAGTCCCGGCTGCATGTGATCGACGTCGGCACCGGGGAGCGGCTGGACGGGCCGATCGACCGCTGCCGGTACTCCCCCATCGCCTGGCTGCCCGGCGGCGAGGCGTTCTACTACGTGCGCCGGCTGCCGCCCGGCGAAGTACCGGCCGGCGAGGAGCAGTTCCACCGCCGCGTCTACCTGCACCGGGTCGGCGCGCCGGTCGGCGACGACGTCATGGTCTTCGGCACCGGCCTGGAGAAGACCAACTACTACGGCGTCTCGGTGTCCCGGGACGGCCGGTGGCTGTCGATCTCCGCATCCCGCGGCACCGCGCCGCGCAACGACCTGTGGCTGGCCGACCTGTCCGCCTCGCCGCCGGAGTCACCGCACCTGACCGGCGTGCAGCAGGACGTGGACGCGCAGACCATGCTGCTGTTCGGCCGCGACGGGCGGATGTACGTCTTCACCGACCGCGAGGCGCCGCGCGGCCGGGTGTGCGTCACCGACCCGGACCGGCCGGAGTACGAGCACTGGCGGGACCTGATCCCCGAAGACCCCGAGGCGGTGCTGGCCGACTTCGCGATCCTCGACGACCTGGACCGCCCGGTGATGCTCGTGGGCTGGACCCGGCACGCCGTCAGCGAGATCTCGGTACACGACCTGGCCGGCGGCGAGAAGATCGGCGAGGTGCCCACTCCCGGGCTCGGCACCATCGGCGGCATCACCGAGCGGCCCGAGGGCGGCCACGAGGCGTGGTTCGGCTACACCGACCACACCACGCCCACCCGCGTGCTGCGCTACGACGCCCGCACCGGCCAGACCACGCTGTGGGCCGCCAGCCCCGGGGCGGTCGAGGTGCCGGAGGTGACCACCGAGCACATGGTCTACCGCTCGGCCGACGGCACCGAGGTGCACATGATCGTGGTGTCCCCGCCCGGGACCGGACCGCGGCCCACCATCCTTTACGGCTACGGCGGCTTCGGCGTTTCGCTGACGCCGGGTTTCTCGGCCAACATCCTGACCTGGGTCGAGGCGGGCGGCGCCTACGCGGTCGCCCAGCTGCGCGGCGGCGGCGAGCAGGGGGAGAGCTGGCATCGGGCCGGCATGCTCGGTGACAAGCAGAACGTCTTCGACGACCTGCACGCCGCGGCCGAGCATCTGATCGCCACCGGCGTCACCACCGCCGATCAGCTGGCGATCTCCGGCGGATCCAACGGCGGCCTGCTGGTCGGCGCCGCGCTCACCCAGCGCCCCGAGCTGTACGCGGCGGTGGCGTGCTCGGCCCCGCTGCTGGACATGGTGCGCTACGAGCGGTTCGGGCTCGGCGCCACCTGGAACGTCGAGTACGGCTCGGCGGCGGTGCCCGAGGAGTTCGCCTGGCTGTGGGGCTACTCGCCGTACCACCACGTGCGGGAGGGCGTCCGCTACCCGGCGACCCTGTTCATGGTCTTCGGCTCCGACACGCGGGTGCACCCGCTGCACGCCTGGAAGATGTGCGCCGCGCTCCAGCACGCGCAGGCGGACGACGACCGGCCGGTGCTGCTGCGCAACGAGAGCGAGGTCGGGCACGGCGCCCGGGCGGTCAGCCGCTCGGTGGAGCTGATGGCCGACCAGCTGGCCTTCCTCGCCCGGCACACCGGGCTGACCGCCTGACGTCCGTAGGCGCCGGCCGCCGGCCGGCGCCTAGCGGGGGAAGACGATGGTCTTGTGGCCGTCGAGCAGCACCCGCTGCTCGGCGTGCCAGCGCACCGCCCGGGAGAGCGCCAGGCACTCCAGGTCGCGGCCCATGGCGGCCAGGTCCTCCGGGGAGTGGGTGTGGTTCACCCGGGCGACCTCCTGCTCGATGATCGGCCCCTCGTCCAGGTCGGCGGTGACGTAGTGCGCGGTGGCGCCGATGAGCTTCACACCGCGCGAGTACGCCTGGTGGTAGGGCTTGGCGCCCTTGAACGACGGCAGGAACGAGTGGTGGATGTTGATCACCTTGCCGGCCAGCTTGCCGCACAGGTCCTCCGACAGCACCTGCATGTAGCGGGCCAGCACCACCATCTCGGCCCGGTAGTGCGCCACCAGGGTGAGGACCTCCGCCTCCTGGCGCTGCCTGGTCTCGGCGGTCACCGGCAGATGGTGGTAGTCGATGCCGTAGGACTGGGTGAGCGGCCGCAGGTCGGGATGGTTGGACACCACCGCGACGATCTCGATGTCCAGCAGGCCGGAGCGCACCCGGTACAGCAGGTCGTTCAGGCAGTGGCCGAGCTTGCTGACCATCACCAGCACCCGGGGGCGTACACCGAGGTCGTGCAGCTGGAACTCCATGGACAGCTCCGGGACCAGCGCGGTGCAGGCCGAACGCAGCTCGTCCTCCGGCAGGCCGGAGGTGAACTGCACGCGCATGAAGAACCGGCCGGCCACCGGGTCGCCGAACTGCTGGCTCTCGGTGATGTTGCACTTCCTGGTGGCCAGCATGCCGGAGACCGCCGCGACCACGCCCGGCCGGTCAGGACAGGACAGGGTCAGCACGTATTCGGAGCTCAACCGACTCTCATCCCTTCGCTCGCGCCTCAGGCAGATTACCCCTCCAGGGGTTTTCGGGAACGCCTCTTCCACGGGTTGGACACCTTCGGCGCGCCGGGTCCCGGCCCGGCGGCCGGATTCGGGGAAGACCTGATCGGGCATCGGCGCTTACGGCCGGTTGACCTTGGCCTCCGTAGCCTCTATCACGTGAAATGGGTGGACAGCAGGGGATTCACGCTCGAGGCGCTCATCCTCGGCGACCGGCCCTGGCTACGGGTACGCCGGGGCCGCGAGTACGTCGCCTACTACGCGAGCGTGGCGGAACTGTCGGCGGATCTGGACCTGGCCGACCTGGTGGCCGCCGACTGAAGACGCCCAGGGCATCGGACAGCACGCGAAAAGGAAAGTACAGTGGCGCCCGGACGAGCCGAGAGGAGTGCACACGGGTGCTTGCGTGGGACCGGCTGTCACCGGAGGAGAAGCGCGCCGCGGTCGCCCTGGCCGCGATGCTCCCAGGCTATGTCAACGCCGTCTTCGTGGCCGAGCATCTGGCCGAGGCGATGGCCTGGCAGCGTGGCGAGCTCACCGACGATGAACTGGGTGAGCGCACCGGCTGGACGTTCAACGCCACCCCCGAGCAGTACGCCGACATGGCCGTCCGCTCGGCCCGGCGGGCGGGTGTCGATCCGGTGACCTGGCTGGACGCGATGAAAGCGGCGTATCCGGAGCAGCGCGCGATCGCCGCCGAGCTGGAACGGCAGCGCCTCCGGCAGGTCGCCGACCGGCCCGGCGAGTTCTGGCGGATCGTGGCGGCCAACAACTGGCCGGACGCCCTGTCCCCCGCCGAGCCCCCGGACGACGGACCCGGCGAGCCGGGCGAGGGCCGCGACCGGCCGGAGGACGGGTAGCCGGTCACCGCCGGGCGTCCAGCTCCCGGCGGATGTCGGGGTCGTCAGGGTCGAGGTCGCGGGCCCGGCGGAGATCGGCCAGGGCCTCGGCCGGCCGGCCGAGGTCGCGCAGCGCGACCGCCCGGTTGTAGTAGAGCGCGGCGTCCTGGTCCACTGCGATCGCCCGGGTCAGGTCGGCGACGGCCCCGTCCAGGTCACCGGTCTCGTACCGCAGGGCCGCCCGGCCGGCCCAGGCCGGCACCAGCGCGGGCGCCGCGGTCAGGGCGTCGTCGAAGGCCGCCCGCGCCGCGGCGAACCGTCCGGCGGCGGTCTCGAGCTGGCCGAGCACGCAGCACAGGTACGCGTTGCCGGGGTCCAGGGCCAGCCCGGCCAGCACGTCGGCCCGCGCCTGCTCGGGCCGGCCGAGTTCGGCCAGCAGTCCGGCCCGGTTTATGTACGCGTCCAGGTACTCGGGATCGAGCTCCAGCACCCGGTCCAGGTCGGCGCGGGCCGCCTCGCGGTCGCCGGTCGCCAGCAGCAACTGGGCCCGGTTGTAGTGTGCCTCGGGCAGCGGCGGGCTCAGCCGGATGGCGGTGTCGTAGTCGGCCAGCGCGTCCTGGATCCGGCCGAGTTGGAGCAGCAGGTTGCCGCGGTCCAGGTGCTGATCGGGGTAGACCGGGTCCATCGCGACCGCCGCGTCCATCTCGGCGAGCGCCTCGCCGGGATGCCCCAGCATCCCGAGCAGTTGGGCGCGGTTGGCGCGCAGGATCATCCGGTGCACCAGGTGGCGGCCGGGCGGCAGGTCGGTCTCGGCCAGCTTGATCGCCGATTCGACCAGGGTGAGCGCCTGGTCCAGGTGCCCCTCCCGCATCTCGATGAGCGCCTTGCCGTTCAGGTCGAACCCGAGCTTGAAGGCGCGTACCGCCGGATCGGGCAGCAAGGTGGAGATGGCGATGGCCTCGTTGATCCACCCCTGGGCCCGGCCGAGGTCGCGGCGCGCCCGGTCCGGGTCGCGGGCGTCCAGCATGGCGGTGGCGTAGGCGGACGCCGAGTGCACCTCCGGGTCCAGGCTGGTACGGCGGGCGTCGTCCAGCACCTCGCGGGCCTGCCGGCGGTGGCCGAGTCCGGCCAGGGCGGTCGCGGTCCCCTGGCTGAGGTTCCACCATCGCCGGCCGCCGGGGGTGGCGAGCCGCAGCCCGCGCCGGCCGAGGTCGGCGGCGGCGTCCAGGAATCCTTCCTGCATGCAGTGGTCGAGCGCGGCCCACAGCGCCGCCACCCCGGCCCCGGCCGGGTCGCCGCCGTGCTCGCGATGGTAGGGGATGGCGCCGAGCGTCCAGGCGGGGTCACCGGTCGCGGCCAGCTCGTCGGCGCGCCGGTCGTGCAGCCGTGCCCGCTCGGCCGGTGGCAGTTCCCGGTATCGGGCGAGAGCTCGGGGATCGTCCAGCGTGCCGTCGGCGGCGACGAACAGCGCGCCGAGGTTTTCCGGTTCCGCCACAAAAGCGGATTCGGCCGCTATCAATTGGCCGCGGAATTCGTCCCATGGCTCCTTGCCGGAGCACACGACAATTGTCAGATCCGCCGGCGAGAAACGCCGGATAAGGGTGGCCAGAAGTTCCCGGTCCGTCTCGTCCGCCTGATCGACGTTCTCCACCACGACGGCGCGCGGTGCGGTCCCGCAGTCACGGACGAACTCGGCGATCCCGTTGGCGATCCGCAGGGTACGGCGCGGCGCCGGCACCAGGATCCGCTCCTCGTCGGGGAGCCGGGTGTAGAGGGGCTCGCGCCGGGGCGGCACCTGGTCCCGAAGGCCGGGTGCCGCCGCGCGGATCTCGATGTCGTGCTCGGCCACCACGCCGGGCGCATGCTCCAGGGTGGCCGGTACCAGGGCCTGGAGCAGGGCACCGCCGAAGGTGTACGGTCCGCGTAGCCGGCGGTGCGCGTCGAAGACGGGTGCGGACCGGCGGCCCGGGTCGAGCGAGGCGAGCACGCCGCGACGATCCCGGGCGCATCCGCCGTACACCCAGAGGTGCCGGGGTTCGATGATCAGCCCTTGTGGATCGCGCTGGCCGAACCGGACAGGCGTGCGACGCCGGGTTTGCGGACGGTGATCTTCTTCATTGGCGGGTGGCCTCCTCAGATCTTGAAGTACACCGACCCTATTATTCGGACAAATCCATAATGCGCAAGCATTCACCGTGGCCTTTCTGGCCAGATAACCCCCACTAAATAGTCAGGTGCCGGGAAGACGCCGGAGCCAGTACCTTCTCGCCGTAAACGACGACGAGCCCGCCACGGTCCTCCCGGCGCACCTCGCGCCAGCCGGCCCGGCGGTAGAGCTCCAGCGCCGCGCCCTGGCCCAAGGTGGTGTCCCCGCGCAGCGTCCGGTAGCCGAGCCGGCCCGCGGACTCCTCCAGCGCCTCCAGCACCAGCCGGCCGAACCCGCGCCGCTGGAAGTCCGGATGGACCCGCAGCCGGCACAGCTCGGCCGTCTCGTCGTCCACCCGCCGCAGCCCGCCCATCGCCACCACGCCGGAGCCGGCCACCTCACCGACCAGGAACTCCCCCCGGTCGGCCAGGTACAGCCGGTTGATGTGCGGGATGTCGTCCTCGTAGTAGACGCCGTCGCCGGCGATGATGCCGACCTGGGCCAGGCACGTGCGGTGCAGCTCCCAGACCACCTGCTGGTCGGACCAGCGATACCGCCTGAGCCGGAGGGTCATGCCTCCGCCGTCGGCGTGACGATCCGAACCGGAGCCGGCGAGACCAGCTTCTGGATGAACTCGGCGAGACCCGGCAGGTCTCCGCACCTGAGCTGGATGGTGTTGGCCAGGTCCAGCGCGCGGCGCAGGATGATGTCGCTGCGGAAGTCGTCGCCGACCAGGTCGATGGCGTGCCGGGCCTGCTTCAGCGCCTCCTCGCCGTCGCCCTCCAGCAGCCGGCACTGCGCGCGGTCCAGCCGGATGAGGGTCTGGTCCAGCAGGTCGCCGTCGTACTTCTCCAGCGCCTGCTCCAAGATCAGGTCTGCTTCCAGGGTCTGGCCGAGCCGGGCCAGGGTGTCCCCCTGGTGGAAGTAGAGCTGGCGCTCGGTGTAGCCGAACACCGTGTCCTCCTGCTGCGCCGGGCTCATCTGCGCGAACGCCGCCCTGGCCCGGGCCAGGGCCCGCTTGGCCTGGTCCACGACGTCCTTCTTCCCGCCCGCGTTGGCCAGCATGGAAAGGGCCCGCGCCTCGACCACCGGCGCCATGGCCTTGGCCGCGCACGGGGTCTGCCCGGCCAGGTCGCGGCTCTTCTTGGCGAGGTTGAGCGCCTCGCGCGGGTCGCCGAGGAACAGCGGGACCAGCGCCTCGCGGGCGGTGACCCAGGCGCGCAGCGCCCGGTCGCCGGTCTCGTCGGCGGCGGTCCGCGAGGTGCGGAAGAACGACCGGGCGAGCCGCTGGTCGCCCAGGTCGATCATGATGATGCCGGCCAGCCCGGCCAGCCGCGCGGCCAGCGCGCACAGGCGCTCCTGCAAGTCGATCGGCTGGTGCTGCTCCATCGCCTGGCGCACGGTGCTGAACTCCAGCAGCACGTCGCACAGTTGGCGCAACGGGGGGGTGTTCATGTACTGCCGGCCGAACGAGGCCGCCGCCTCCTCCCAGTGGTCCAGCATGGCCGGCGAGACGGTGGTGGAGACCAGTGTCTGGTCCATGCGCCGGCGGATGCTCTCCGCGGCGTTCAGCACCGGCGGGTCCAGCTTCATCGCGGTTCCGTCGATCATCGCCAGCAGCGTCCTGCGTAACACGTTCTCTTCCTCCTCACCTCCGCCCACGGCGTCGTCGGGCTGCTGCACCCAGAGCTCGCGTGAGTCGGAGGACGCGTCGGGCTTGCCCTCGTGGAGGTCGCCCCGCACGACGCCCGGCATGCGGTGGCCATGGCCACAGATGCACGGGCCCTCGTAGCCGAGGGCGACCGGCTCGACCCGGTAGACGGAGCACAGGTAATGGAGGTACTCAGGCCCAGGACGCTTCAGCCCGCTCTCGTAGGCGCTCAGCAACGTCTCGCCGATGCCGGGCACCGGCTTGCCGTCCCGCTCGAACAGCGCCCTGACCTGCTCGACGACATCCGCGAGAGCGATGCCGTGCGCCAGGCGATGAGATTTAATGCGAGTTGTCCCAAAATGCGGACCACACTCGTCGAAAATCTCTTCGGCGATTCTGGCCGCTGTATGACCAATCGCCAGGCCGCGCGCCCGGGTACGCCGGGCTAACTCCGTTTCCTTATGCTGTCTGCCGGACATACCGGCCCCTTTCTGCGGTCGCCGCGCATGCGGCCGCATCGACCCGACCGGTCCCACCTGCGCCGACGCAACTTCGTGTCCGGGACCCGCTGCGCCTGACGAGAATGATGGACCAGATGTCAGAAGGTGTGAAACTTAACGACAAGCCGCTGGCATAGGATCGTCCCCCGCCGGGGACGTTATTTCAACCCGCTTGAAAGAATGCCTATCCCGGAGCACTCGTGGCCTTCGTTGACCAGGTCGGCGGCGGTGAGTCAGATTTGGCGCACCGGCACCGATCGACCGCCATCCCCCCGGCCGCCGGATCGGACGACAGGAGGAAGACGCGAAGTGGACGACGGCTCCCAGCATCTGGAACGACTGGCCGACGAGCTCGACGCTCGGGGGCTTCTGGCCCGAGTGGTCCACACCCAGTCCGGACGGGCGTTCGTCCGGGTCATCAACCCGAACGCCACCAGCCTCGCCGAGAACGTCACGTGCCGGCCGCAGGCCCCCGCCGCCTACTACTGGTGGTCTTGGGGCGAGCGCATGCATCAGGCCGACGATCCGGCGGGCGCGGCGACGAAGGTCGCCCGAGTGCTGGCCGCGGTGAACGAGTGACACCGCGCGGACCCGGTGCAGCGCAGTCACCGTGTCCGCGCGTTCACCGCGGCTCTTCGGGGTCGGCGGGGTGCCCGGTGCGGAGCGCCCGGCGCCGTGGTGACACGGCGCCCGGGCGCTGGGCATCCCGCCGGCTCCGCAAGCCGGCCGGCGCGGGCTCTCACCCGCCCGCGCGGCCCGGCCACATGAACGGCCGCCGGCCCGGAACCTCCTTCCGGGCCGGCGGCTGATCGGGGAGACCCGATCGGAATCGGTGCGGGACTCGCTTCCGGGTGCGTGTCCCGCGCCGTGCCGTCCGTCACCGGGGTGACCAGGCCCGCCCTTCGCGGCCCCGGGCCCGGACACTCCCGTCTTCCCCGGCGAAAAGTGACGGCGGCCGGGCCGGCCGGCGAATCCGCTTGAGGTCAAGTGCCGTTACATCACGGTCAAGCACCGATAATGGTCTTCGCCGGCCGACCCGTTCCGACCCGAAGGGGATCTTCAACCCGTGTTCCTGCCCGTCCTCGACCCAACGCCCACGCCGACCCCCGGGCTCAGCCCGCTGACCGAACTCTCGCAGGGCGCGATCGACGGCGCGCTGGGCATGTGCAACAGCGGCGGCAACGACGACGTCGTCTGCGCGGTGCTGCTGAACTGGCTGCCCGTCACCTGGGCGTCGCCGCTGGCCTGGCTGATCAGCCTGGTGCTGATCGCGGCGGTCGCCCTGTTCGTCCGGGCGCTGCTGCGCCGGCTCATCGGCCGGGTGATCCGCCGGGCCGCCGACGGCGTCATGCCGGACCGGCTGCGGATGCGGGCGACCGCCGCCGCCGCGATGGACGGCGGCACCGCGGCGGTGCTCACCGAGCGGCGCCGGCAGCGTGCCGAGACGCTCGGCTCGGTGCTGAGCAGCCTGGTCTCGGTCGTCGTCCTCGGCACCGCGTCGCTCATGATCCTCGGCCGGTTCGGCATCAACCTGGCACCGGTGCTGACCAGCGTCGGCATCATCGGCGTCGCGGTCGGCTTCGGCGCCCAGGAGCTGGTCAAGGACTTCATCGCGGGCATGTTCATGCTGATGGAGGACCAGTACGGCGTCGGCGACCTGATCGACACCGGCGCCGCCGTCGGCACCGTCGAGGCGGTCACCCTGCGCATCACCCGGCTGCGCGACGCCGACGGCCGGGTGTGGTACGTCCGCAACGGCACCATCACCCGGATCGGCAACGACTCGCAGGGGTGGGCGCGGGCGCTTGTCGACGTGCCGGTGCCCTACGAGGCCGACACCAATGCCGTGCGCGACCTGCTCAAGGAGGTGGCCGACGAGCTCTGGCTGGACCAGAACCTGCGGGACGTCGCCATCGTGGAGGAGCCTCAGGTGTACGGTCTGGAGCAGATCTCCGACAAGGCGGTCATCTTCCGGATCACCGCCAAGACCGTGCCGACCCACCAGGCCGAGGTCGCCCGCGAGCTCCGCTACCGGGTGAAGAGGGCACTGGACCGCGCGGGCGTCGCGCTCGCCGGGGTCTGAGTAGGCTGGAGCCCGTGTCCGCTACTCCCGCAGAACCCGAGTCCTTCTACGACGCCGTCGGCGGCATGGAGGCCTTCGACCGCCTGGTGCACCGGTTCTACCAGGGCGTCGCCGATGACCCCGTGCTCCGCCCGCTCTACCCCGAGGAAGACCTGACCGCCGCCGAGGGCCGGCTGCGCATGTTCCTGGTCCAGTACTGGGGCGGGCCGAAGACCTACAGCGAGCAGCGCGGCCATCCCCGGCTGCGCATGCGGCACGTGCCGTTCGTGATCGGCGAGGCCGAGCGGGACGCCTGGCTGCGCCACATGCGCGACGCGGTCGACTCGCTGGCCCTGCCCGCCGAGCAGGAGACCAGGCTGTGGAACTACCTGGTCTACGCCGCGCACAGCCTCGTCAACGCATAACCCGGCGGATCGGCGGGCAGCCAAGGACATGTGAAAGATTCCCCTTGGTGGCGTGACGCCGTCATTTACGAGATCTATGTACGCAGCTTCGCCGACGCCTCCGGAGACGGCGTCGGCGACCTCCAGGGGATCCGTGCACGCCTGCCCTACCTGGCGGAGCTCGGCGTGGACGCGGTCTGGCTGACCCCCTTCCAACCGTCTCCCATGGCCGACGGCGGCTACGACGTGGCCGACTACCGCGGCGTCGATCCGCTGTTCGGCACGCTGGCCGACTTCGACGCCCTGGTGACCGACGCGCACGCCCACGGGCTGCGGGTGATGGTCGACGTGGTGCCCAACCACAGCTCCTCGGCGCACCCCTGGTTCCAGGCCGCGCTGGCCGCCCCGCCGGGCAGCCCCGAACGCGACCGGTACATCTTCCGGGACGGCGACGCGCCGCCGAACAACTGGACGTCGGTGTTCAGCGGCCCGGCGTGGACCCAGGCGCCGGACGGCCAGTGGTACCTCCACCTGTTCGCGCCCGAGCAGCCGGACTTCAACTGGCGCAACCCCGCGGTGCAGGAGGAATTCCTGGACATCCTGCGGTTCTGGCTGGACCGCGGGGTGGACGGCTTCCGCATCGACGTGGCGATGGGCCTGTACAAGGACGCCGACCTGCCGGACGTGCCGCCCGCCGACTCGGGGTTCCAGTCCCGCTCCCCCATCTGGAGCCAGCCGGAGGTGCACGAGGTCTACCGCGAGTGGCGCAAGGTGCTCGACTCCTACCCCGGCGACAGGGCCGCGGTGGGCGAGGTATGGACCGACAGCGCCGAGGACCTCGCCTTGTACGTCCGCCCGGACGAGCTGCACCAGAGCTTCAACTTCGCCTGGCTGGAGGCACCCTGGTCGGCCACCGCGTTCCGCAAGATCATCGATGATACGCTCGCCGCGGTGACCGCGCCCACCTGGGTGCTGTCCAACCACGACGTGGTGCGGCACGTCACCCGGTATGGGGAGGGGGCGCCCGACCCGCGCACCGGGCTGGCCCGCGGCCGGGCCGCGCTGCTCGCCATGCTGGCGCTGCCCGGCTCGGCCTACCTGTACCAGGGCGAGGAACTGGGCCTGCCGGAGGTGACCGACATCCCGGCGGAGGCGCGACAGGACCCGATCTTCGCCCGCTCTGGCGGCGAGTTGCCCGGCCGGGACGGCTGCCGGGTGCCGATCCCCTGGTCCGGCACCGGTGAGCCGTACGGGTTCGCCCCGGAGGGCACCCGCCCGTGGCTGCCGCAGCCGGCGGCGTGGGCGGAGCTGAGCGCCGAGCGCCAGGCCGGCGACCCGGACTCCACGCTGGCCTTCTACCGGCGGGTGCTGGCGCTGCGCCGGTCGCTGCGCGCCACGCTGCCCGACGCGGTGTCCTGGCAGCAGGCGCCCGGCGACGCGCTGCTGTTCGTCCGGGGCGAGCTGACCTGCATGATCAATTGTGGAGTGGAGGCGGTACCGCTGCCCGCGCACGGCGGCGTGCTGATCTCCAGCGGCCCGCCGGACGAGAGCGTGCTCGCGCCGGACACCGGCGTCTGGCTGCGCACCGCGTGACGCGCGCGACCCCGGCCGCCGGAACGGGCGACCGGGGTCGAGGCGGCGGGCCCGGCGCCGGGCCGTACCGGGGACCGGTCGCCGCGCCGATCGGCGCTCACCACCGGCCGGGCGGGGGCGCCGATCGGCGGCGGGTCACTCGCGGGTGAGCTTGCGGTAGGTGACGCGGTGCGGGCGCGCCGCGTCCGGGCCGAGCCGGTCGATCTTGTTCTTCTCGTAGTCGGCGAAGTTGCCCTCGAACCAGAACCAGTTCGACCCGCCCTCCCAGGCGAGGATGTGCGTGGCGATGCGGTCCAGGAACCACCGGTCGTGCGAGGTGATCACCGCACAGCCCGGGAACTCCAGCAGGGCGTTCTCCAGGCTGGACAGCGTCTCGGTGTCCAGGTCGTTGGTCGGCTCGTCGAGCAGCAGGACGTTGCCGCCCTGCTTGAGGGTGAGCGCGAGGTTGAGCCGGTTGCGCTCGCCGCCGGACAGGATGCCGGCCGGCTTCTGCTGGTCCGGCCCCTTGAACCCGAACGCCGCGATGTAGGCGCGGGACGGCATCTCCACGTGGCCGACCTTGATGTGGTCCAGCCCGTCGGAGACGACCTCCCAGACGTTCTTCTTGGGGTCGATGTTGCCGCGCCCCTGGTCGACGTAGGAGATCTGGACCGTGTCACCGATCGTGATCTCCCCGGCGTCCGGCACCTCGTCCTTCATGATCATACGGAACATCGTGGTCTTGCCGACGCCGTTCGGGCCGATCACACCGACGATGCCGTTCCGGGGCAGGTCGAAGGAGAGCCCGTCCATGAGCACGCGGTCGCCGAAGCCCTTGGTCAGGCCGGCCGCCCGGATCACCG
The DNA here is from genome assembly GCF_016863395.1 of Sphaerisporangium rufum. Taxonomy (GTDB): domain Bacteria; phylum Actinomycetota; class Actinomycetes; order Streptosporangiales; family Streptosporangiaceae; genus Sphaerisporangium; species Sphaerisporangium rufum. The sequence continues at coordinate 50,850 of NZ_BOOU01000054.1, forward strand.
TGGTGCCCAGGCGCGGGCCCGGCGGGATCTGGATCTCCTCGAAGTCGAGCTTGCGGTACTTGTCGGCTTCGGCGGCCATCTCCTCGTACCGCTGCAGCCGGGCCCGGCTCTTGGTCTGGCGGGCCCGGGCGTTGGACCGCACCCACTCCAGCTCGTCCTCCAGGCGCTTCTTGCGCTTGGCGTCCTTCTGGCCCTCGACCTTGAGGCGGGCGGCCTTCTGCTCCAGGTAGGTGGAGTAGTTGCCCTCGTAGGGGAAGCAGCGGCCGCGGTCCAGCTCCAGGATCCACGTCGCCACGTTGTCCAGGAAGTACCGGTCGTGGGTGACGGCCAGGACGGTGCCCGGATACTTCTCCAGGTGCTGCTCCAGCCACTGGACGCTCTCGGCGTCGAGGTGGTTGGTCGGCTCGTCGAGCAGCAGCAGGTCGGGCTGCTCCAGCAGCAGCTTGCACAGTGCGACGCGGCGGCGCTCGCCACCGGAGAGCTTGGTGACCTCGGCCTCGGGCGGCGGGCAGCGCAGGGCGTCCATCGCCTGCTCCAGTTGGCTGTCGATGTCCCAGCCGTTGCGGTGCTCCAGCACCTCCTGCAGCTTGCCCATCTCGTCGAGCAGCGCGTCGCTGTAGTCCGTCGCCATCAGCTCGGCGATCTCTTCGTACCGGGCGCGCATGGCGAGGGTCTCGGCGACGCCCTCCTGGACGTTGCCGAGCACGGTCTTGGACTCGTTGAGCGGCGGCTCCTGCTGCAGCATGCCGACGCTGAACCCGGGCATCAGCCGGGCGTCGCCGTTGGACGGCTGTTCCAGGCCGGCCATCATGCGCAGCAGGGTCGACTTGCCGGTGCCGTTGGGGCCCAGCACACCGATCTTGGCACCGGGCAGGAAATGCAGGGTGACGTCATCGAGGATGACCTTGTCACCGTGCGCCTTGCGGACGCGCTGCATGGTGTAGATGTACTCGGGCATGTCCTAAGACTAGGGGATCCCGCAGTCCGGCTCGTCCTCTCGCACCCGGCGGGACGCCGCGGGGGCGGCCGGAAGGCAGACCCGGTCGCGGCCGAGCTCTTTCGCCCGGTAGAGCGCCAGGTCGGCGGCGGCCAGCAACTCGATCAGATCGTCGCCGTGCAGGCTCATGATGGCGACGCCGGCGGAGATGGTCACCGTGATCATCGCGTCGTCGACCGGGATGGCCATCCGGCCCACCCTCGACCGCAGCCGCTCGGCGACCCGGCGGGCCTCGGCGACGTCGGCCCGCGGCAGCAGCACCACGAACTCCTCCCCGCCGAACCTGCCCACCACGTCGTAGTCGCGCAGCTGGCTGCGCAGCGCGGTGGCGACGCCCGCGAGCACCTGGTCGCCGACCAGGTGGCCGTAGCTGTCGTTCACCCGCTTGAAGTGGTCGATGTCCACGATGAGCAGCGCGAGGGTCTCCCCGGTGCGGCGGGCGCGGACGATCTCGGTGTCCGCCTCCCGCTGCCAGGCGGTCGCGTTCAGCAGGCCGGTCTTGGCGTCGGTGCGGGCGGCCGCCTTGAGCTGGGCGTGCAGCAGGCTGCGCTGCAGCAGCACCACCGGGGGAAGGGTGAGCGCCAGCAGCAGCAGGCTGAGCCCGCAGGCGATGGCCACCAGGACCCCGAGGCACAGCTCCACCACGTCCAGCAGGACGCGCTCGCGGTCCCACAGCACGTCACGCCACGGGGTCTCCGGATCGGCCATGTGCGCCGCGATGGCGATCAGCGCGGTGTTGAGCACCGTGAACAGCACGGCGCATCCGACGGCGAGCGCGATCGCCGTGCCCGAGCCGAACGAATAGCCGCCCGGATCGCCCACTCCGGCGTGGAAGACCGTGGAGGCCACCGCCGCGGACAGGCCGATCGCCGCGGCGCTGAACACCCGCCGGTACAGCACGGTCGCCCGGACCCGGATCTGCAGCAGGAACTGCAGCGGCAGCGGCGCCAGCAGGGCGTAGACCGGTGGCAGCAATAAAGCGACCGGCAGCCACCAGGCGGAGAGCAGGTCCCGGGAGACGCCCGCCGGCATGCCCAGCCGCCGGGTCGCCTCGATGCACACCGCGCCGCAGGCGGTCAGCGCGATGAAGGTGATCAGGTCGGACCAGCGGAACCCGGTCGAGGTGGCGAGGAAACCCGCCGCCCCGGCGGCGAACCCGACCGTGCCACACAGGTAGAGCGCCAAGGGGGTGGGCAGGGCCAGCAGTGGCCAGCGGTCGGCCAGCGAGAGCACGCCGCCGCGGGGCTCCACCGCGATTTCACCGGGCGCTGTCATCACATCCCCCTACGCTCACATCCATCGGGACAGGTGCGCTGGCATCGACTCTACGCTCACGATGTGTAATACAATAGTCGCAGACTGTGTGACTCGCGAGAGGAATCACCACCTCGAAGTTCCTCCCGCCCGCCCCCGGCGGCAGATGCGCACTCGTCCGGCCCGGTATCGACCACCTCGCGACCGCGTCATCGGGTGATCGGCGGACCCGCGGTCGCCGGGCCATGCCTAGGGCAATGATGCAGGCCGGCGGGCTGGAACCGGCGGCGCCTCGCCCGAGCGGGCCCGCCGGCGGCCGGCGCGACGAGCGGATCGCCCCGGCGAAACCAGGGCGACCAGGGCGACCCGGGCGTCCCGTGCGCAGGCCGATCCGGAACGCAGGCCGATCCGGGACAGAGCGAGCCAGGACGCAGGGCGAGCCGGACGCGGAGCGAGCCAGGACCCAGAAGACCCGGGCCTGGACGACTCAGCGTCCAGACAACTAAGCGTTCAGACAACCCAGCGCTTCGGCGACCCAGCGCTTCGGCGACCCAGCGCTTGGGCGGCCCAGCGCTTGGGCGGCCCAGCGCTTGGGCGGCCCGGGCATGGTGCAGCCCGGGCATGGTGCAGCCCGGGCCGCGAACCGCTTGGGCGTCTGGCGGGCTCAGGCGGCGAGCGACGTGGACGGTGGACCGGCCTCCGCCCGCGCCCGGCCCGGTAGCTCTGCGGCCCGGCCCGGCAGCGCGTCAGGTGACGTCGCGTGCGCGTCATCGCCGGGCGGCACATCGAGCGCCTCGTCGGGTGCGGCCGCCGGCTCGGCCGCTCCGGACACCGGTGACCAGGAACGACCGGCCGGCGAGCCGCCCTCCGGGCCGTCGTCGAACCGGACGGCCGACCCGGGCACCGGCGGATGCGCGCCCCGATGCGCCTTCTGGAACCCGGTCACCCCGCGTCTCAGGTCGTGCCCCACCGACGCCGCCTCCACCTCGGCGGCCAGTCGCCGCTGCCCGTCGCGCTCGTAGGAGCGGATGCGCAGCCGGCCATGCACCACCACCGGATGCCCGAGCCGGACCGACCGGGCGACGTTCTCCGCCAGCGAGCGGTAGCAGCGGACGGTGTAGAACGTGGTCTCGCCGTCCTGCCAGGACTGCGTGGCGCGGTCGAACACGCGCCGGGTCGAGGCGACCCGCAGGGACGTGGCCGACGATCCGTCCGCGAAGGAATGGCGCCGCGGATCGGCGGCGACATTGCCGAGCACCGTGATGTAGATGTCGTTCATCGTCTTCTCCCGTGACCGGCCGGCGGGCGGTCACCGCCGGCACGGGGAAGAGCCTGCCGTCCACCACCGCGCCCAGCTGACACAGAACGCGATTCTGTGGATAACGTGTCCGCTCAGCGACGCGCCGCGAGCAGGGCGGCGAAGAAGTCGTTGTAGCGGCGCAGCTCCGCCTCGACCGGCACGATGACCATGTCCTTGGCCACCGCGGCGATCCGGCGGCGCATCTCCCGTTCCAGCCGGTCACGTTCGGCGCCCGCGCCGAGCACCACGAAGTTGCGGCTGGCCACCGCCGACAGCGCCCCCAGCCCCAGCACGCTGACCATGATCAGGCCCAGCCAGGGCAGCGCGGACACGTCACCGAGCAGCTCGGCCGGCGCCTGGCCGGCCCCGAAGACCCCGAAGGCCAGGATCGCCCCGGCCCAGGCGACCCCCGCGGCGAACAGACCGACCAGCAGGTACTGCCAGATCTTCAGCAGCCGCCACCAGCCCGGCACCCGGTCCAGGCGCGGCGCGGTCTCGGCCAGCTCGTCCGACAGGCGAGCGGGCAGCGTCCCCAGCCCGGACCGGGCGGCGTCCCGCACGCCCTGCGCCCAGGCGTCCGGCATACCGGCCGACAGCCCGTCGGCCATCGCCTGCACCGCGTTCTCCACCTCGGCCGGCTGGGCCTTGACCGAGGCCGCCGTCACGGCCCTGATCTCCTCGCGCAGATCGCCCAGGCGCAGGCTGCTCAGCGGATCGGACCGCAGCCGCGCCGCCCAGCGGGCCCACGGCCAGCCGACCCAGTCGACCGAGCGGGCGCCGTAGACGTTCTCCATCGCCTCCCCGACGGCGGGCACGCCGACCGCGTCGCACAGCGCGTCGGTCAGCCCCTCCTGCCGGGCCAGGTCGACGGTCGGCTGGACGGCCATGGCGTCGGGTGCCGGCATCCTGGTGAGCAGCCTGGCCATCACCCGGTCCAGGTCGGCCGAAAGGCGCTGCAGGGCGGCCCGCCGGGTGGCCACCGAATCGGCCAGCACGCTCTTGAGGCTGTTGACGCCGCGGCCGGTGACCGCGGAGGTGGGCACGATGCGCGGCTGCTGCACCCCCTCGCGCTTGAGGAGGTCGGAGAGGTCGACGACGCACTCGGCCAGTTCCTCCGGGGCGAGCTTGTCGGCCTGGTTGAGCGCGAATACGGTGACGCTCTCGTGCCCGGCCAGCTCCGCGACGTAGGTGCGGTGCGTCGCGGCGTCGGCGTACTTCTGCGGGTCCAGCACCCACACGATCACGTCGGCCACCTGGATCAGCCGGTCCGCCTCGTGATCGGTGAGCGCGCGGATCGAGTCGTGATCGGGCAGGTCCAGCAGGATCAGCCCGTGCAACTGGCTCTCGCCGCGGTCCAGCGCGCTGGCCCGGGCGAACCGGTGGCGCCACTGCACCTGCAGCCAGTCCAGCAGCGGGCCGGCACCGTCCAGGCCCCACACGCAGGCGTGCGTGCGCGCGGTGGTCGGCCGGCGCACGCCCGTCGGGGACAGCTCCAGCCCGGAGATCCGGTTGAACAGCGACGACTTGCCGCTGCCGGTGCCGCCGGCCAGGGCCACCACGGTGTGCTCGCCGGACAGCTTCAGGCGGTCGCCGGCGCGGATCAGCAGCCGGCCGCCCTCCGCGAGCGGCTCGGGGTCCACCCGCCCCCGGCCGAGCTCGACGACCCGGGCCAGGGCGGAAAGCCGGGCCCCGAGGTCCCCGCGGGTGTCGGCGCGCAGCCCGCTGACGCTCATCGGGCGACCTCGAGGTGGTATCCGGCCTGGTAGAGGCGCTTGGCCGCGGCTTCGTCGGGAATGCCGGCCTCGTCGAGCACATGGACGTATCTCATGGTCTCCTCGTCGAAGAGCACACTGACGCGTGCCCGCAGGTCGCTGCGGGCCCGGGCTCCGATGCTGCGCAGCGCCTCGGCGCCGAGCACGCCGCGCAGCAGGCGCTCGGGCAGGGTCGCGGTGCCGGAGGAGGCGGCCACGTCGGAGTTCTCGTACCCGAGCATGCCGACGATGAGCACCAGCGAGAGCGCCTCCTCGTCGAAGGCGACCAGCCTGGCCACGGCGCGCTTGGCGACGCCCCCGGAATTCACCAGGGTGACCAGGTGCTCCTGCCAGGCGCCGACCGTGCGGTCGACCCGGCGGGCGAACTCCTCCGACGAGCTGCCGAGCCCCGGGACGGCGGCGAGCCGGCCGCCCACGCCCTCGCGCTGCCGCCACCGGGCGACCGCCTCCTCGGCGGCCCGCTGCCCGGCCGAGACGATCATGGCTTCGATGCCCGAGCGCAGCGCCGTGCGCAGGGCCCGCAGCCGGGCCGGGGCCTGCTGCGCGCCCTTGCCTCCGGCGCGGCCGGGCCGCCGCAGGTGCAGCGTCTTCATCATGTCGCCCGACCCGGCGAAGTCCTGCCACCGGGCGAGCACCTCGCCGCGCAGCAGCGAGCCGTCGTTCAGCGCCGCGTCGATGCCGGCCATCGCCGCCATGTAGGCCGCGTCCACGTCGGTGCGCAGCTCGGCGCGCACCGCGACCTGGGCCTCCAGGTGCCGGGCCAGCGCGGGCACCCGGACGCGGAAGCTGTTGAGCACGCCGTCCAGGGTGGCCTGCACCGCCTGCTCGCGCCGCTGGTCGTCGACCGACAGCTCCGTCAGCCACAGGCGCAGCTCGGTCACCTTGTCCTCGGCGAGCCGCCCGTCGGTGACTGCGGACTCGTCGATGACGAACCGGTCCACCTCCCCCAGGCCGTACTCGTGCAGCATCCGGGCGAAGTGCGCGTCGATGATCTCGCGGGACCTGGCCGGCACGCGCGACAGCACGATGGCCAGGCGGGCACCGCGCTCCTTGGCACGCCGTAAGAGGGCCCACGCCGGCGCGTCGGCGTAGCGGGCGGCCGTGGTGACGAACACCCACAGGTCGGCGGCGTCGAGCATCCGCCGGGCGATGTCGTGGTGGGCCTCCACCACCGAGTCGATGTCCGGCGTGTCCAGCAGCGCCACCCCGGGAGGGAGCCGCTCGCTGGGCGCCAGGACGAGACCGTCCAGCCCGGCGTCCGGCACCGGGCGGTCCAGCCGGATCATGCCGCCGAGCACGTTGTCCCGGACGTACCACTCCAGGTCGTCGGGGTGGCAGGTGAGCACGGGAGTACCGGTGGTGGGCCGGCGCACCCCGGTCGCGCTGACCTTGGCGTTGGCGAGCGTGTTCACCAGGGTCGACTTGCCGGCGCCGGTGGACCCGGCGAAGACCACCAGGGCCGGCGCGGTGCTCATGTGCACGCGCGGGACGACGTAGTCGGCCAGCTGGGCGAGGATCTCCCGCTGCGCCTTGCGGGCCTCCTCGACGCCGGGCACGTCCAGTCCGAGCCGCAGGCCGGTCACCGCGTCCTTAAGGCCGGCGAGCGCGTTGGTGAGCGCCCGGGAGACCGGTTTGGGCAGCGGCACCTCGCGTACCCGCCGGAAGGCGTCGAAGACCTCGTCCCCGGCTTCCTCGCCCTGCTCGTCCTCGCCGCCTTCCTCGTCGCGGCCCTCCTGTCCGGTTCCGCCGGCCTCGTCTCCGGCATCGCCCGGGGCGGCCTGGCCGCCCTCCTCCTCGGTAGCTGCGGGCTCGCCGGCCTCCTCGCCGCCTTCCGCCTCGGCAGCCGCAGGCTCACCGGCGTTCCGCGAGACGGGCTCGCCCGCCTCCTGCACGGTCGCGGCCGCCCCGGCACCGGCGTCCCGCGCGACGGCCTCTCCGCCATCCGCCTCGGCAGCCGCAGGCTCACCGGCGTCTCGCGAGACGGGCTCGCCGGCCTCCTGCACGGTTCCGGCGGCACCGTCCCCGCCCCCGGCACCGACCCGCGCCTGATCGTCTTGGTCTCGGGCACCCGTACCGGCTCCGGCGGTGTTCGCACCGGTGTCTCCGGCCGTGTCTCCGGAGGTCTCTCCGGCGGGGGCGCGAGAGACCTGAGCGCCTTCGGTCCCGTAGTCTCGGGTGGCGGCCTCTCCGGCGCCGGCGACCTCGCCGCCGTCATCGTGCCCCGCGGCCCCGACGTCCCCCGCAGCCCCGGCGTCGCCGGCGACTCCTGCGGTTCTGGCGGGCTGGTGTCCGGTATCGGGGTCTTCGTGGCTCTCCGCGGCGCCGGAATCCGCCGTGGCGGAACCGATGCCGGCGGGCTCGGCGGCCGCGATGTCCGCCTCGCCTCCAGGCCAGGCCTTCTCCGCGTCCCCGGCGTCCGGCGTCTCGGACCCGGTGCGGGTCGCGTCGAAGGACACCGCGGGCCGCGCCCAGACCTCGCCCGAGGCGCCGTCCGCCGCGCGATCCGCGGGGTCGTGCGCGGCATCGTCGACGGGACCGCCGGCGGCACCGTCGACGATGCCGTCCGCGGAAGCCGCCTCGGCGGGCTCCTCGGCGGCATCCTCGGCCACGTCCTTGGCGGGCTCTTCGGCGGTCTCCCCGGCAGCGTTCTCGACCGCGTCCACGGCGGCATTCTCGGCGGCGTCCGCGGCCAGTTCCTCGGCGGGCTTCCCGGGCCGGTCCGCGGCGGACTCTCCGGCGGGTTCCGTGGACGGCTCGGGCGCGGCCGCCGGGCCGCCGGAGCCGGTACCGCCGGGCGCGACGGGGGGCTCCCAGAACGAGCGGAACGCCGGTTCGGCCGGGCCCGCCTCGGCGGCGGCGTCCAGCCGGCCGCCGGTATCCGGGGCGGTCTCCCCGCGCGGATCCGGCCCGGCGGCCGGCCCGCCGGCGAACGGGCGCGGGCCGTCGTCCGGGCGGATCGCCGGGAAGGCCATCGTCTGTTCCCCGGGACTCTCCGGGACGTGCCCGCCCTCGATCACCGCGTCACCCGACTGCTCGGTGTGCCCATCGGCGCGCTCCGTCTTCCCGGCAGCCGGGTTCACGGGACCCGCTCCGTTCGCACCATCTCGATCTCCTGGCCGACCCTGACGACGTCACCGACGACCACGATCGCCGGGGGCCGCGTCCCAGCGGCGCTCACGCGCTCCGCCACCGTGGCAAGGTCGGCGTACAGAACTCGCTGGGTCGGAAGGGTACCGTCCTGTACCACTATTACGGGGGTTTCCGGCGAACGTCCGTCTCGTTGCAGTCTGTCGGCGATTGCGGCGATTCGTTCGACGGCCATCAGCAGCACCAGCGTGCCCTGCGCGCGTGCCAGTGCCGTCCAGTCGACGGTCGAGCGCGGATCGTCCGGCGCCACGTGCACCGAGATGACGTGGAACTCCTGGCTCACCCCGCGATGGGTGACCGGCACGCCGGCGGCACCGGGCACCGCGACCGCGCTGGTCACCCCCGGGACCACGGTGACCGGCACCCCGGCCCGCGCGCACGCCAGCATCTCCTCGCCGCCCCGCCCGAAGACGAACGGGTCGCCGCCCTTCAGCCGCACGACGAACTTGCCGCGCCGCGCGTGCTCGACCAGCAGCTCGTTGATGCGCTCCTGCGCCAGATAACGGCCGTAGGGGATCTTGGCGGCGTCGATCAGCTCCACGTCGGGGGCCAGCTCGTCCAGCAGGGCGCGCGGCGCGAGCCGGTCGGCGATGACCACGTCCGCCTGGGCCAGCAGCTGCCGGCCGCGCACGGTGATCAGACCGGGATCGCCCGGCCCGCCGCCCACCAGGGCGACCCCGACCGGCCGGCTGCGCTCGCGGCGCGCGGCGAGCGTGCCGTCGCGCAGCGCATCCACCACGGCGTCGCGCACCCCGGCGGCCCGGCGCGGGTCACCGCCGGCGGTGACCGCGACGCTGATCTCGTCCACCCGGCCGGAGGCGGGCGTCCAGGCGGCGGAGGCGTCCCGGTCGTCGGCGCGCACGCACCAGACGCGCTTGGCCTCGGCCTCGGCCGCGACCGCCGCGTTGACCTGCCGGTCGTCGGTGCAGACCTGCACCAGCCAGGCACCGTCGCAGTCGCCGAGCAGGTATCCACGGCGCTCCCAGGTCACCTGGCCGGCCCCGATGAGATCGTCCAGCGCGGGCGTGACCGAGGGGGACACCAGAACGACCGACGCACCGGCGGCGAGCAGTGCGGGGACCCTGCGCTGGGCCACGCGCCCGCCGCCGACGACGAGTACGCGCCTGCCGTCGAGGCGGAGGCCGAGCAGGTAGGGCGACGACATGGGACGGTTTTCCCTTTCCCGGGACGAAGCGAAACCCGTTGTCCGTGCAGCAAACCTACAGCGCCTCCGCGATGCCGGACACCGGATCCCGGCCGCGGTGACCCGGCCGGGCCGGCACCGGCGGCCGGCGCGGCGGGCTTGCCGCTTCGCGCGCACAGACGTGCCACATCGGGTCCAATCAGGCTTAGCAGCAGAACGTCACAATTTACTCTGACCCGGCTGCGGTGGCGGCCACCCGGGCACCGGCACAGGTCACGGTTCCGCACCGCCCCGGCCGGCCCCTACCCCGGCGGGACGGCGCCCGCCGCGGAGTCCGCACCGGTGACGCCGGCCGCGCCCTCGCCGATCACGCCGCCCGCGTGCTCGGTGCCGGCCGCGTTCTTGTCGGTGACGCCGGCCGAGTCGAACGTGGCGACCTCGCGCAGCACCCTGGCCGCCGCACCGACCAGAGGATAGGCCAGCAGGGCACCGGTGCCCTCGCCGAGCCGCAGGTCAAGCTCCACCAGCGGGCGCAGGCCCAGGTGACGCAGCGCGACGGCGTGCCCGGGCTCGGCCGACCGGTGCCCGGCGACGCAGTAGCCGACGCAGTCGGGCGCCAGCGCCGCGGCGGCCAGTGCCGCCGCGCCGGCTATCACCCCGTCCAGGATGACCGGGACCCGGGACGCCGCCGCGGCGAGCACGAACCCGGCGATCGCCGCGTGCTCCAGGCCGCCGACGGCGGCCAGCACCCGGACCGGGTCGACCGGCCCCGGCGCCCCGCCGGTCAGGCCGTTCACCTCCAGGGCACGCCGGACGACGCCCACCTTGCGGGCCAGGCCCGCGGCGTCCACCCCGGTGCCCGCGCCGGTGGCGCGCTCGGGGTCGCTGCCGGTGAACGCGCAGATCAGGGCGGCCGACGCGGTGGTGTTGGCGATGCCCATGTCTCCGGTGAGCAGGCAGCCCGCACCCCGCGCCACCAGGTCCAGACCGACGGTGATACCCGCTTCGACCGCCGCGACGGCCTGGTCGGCGGTCATGGCCGGCCCGCGGGACAGGTCGGCGGTGCCGCGGGCGATCTTCCGGGAGACCAGCCCGGGAGCGGCCGGCAGGTCGGCGGCGACCCCGACGTCCACCACGGTCACCGTCGCGCCCACCTGCGCGGCGAAGGCGTTGGCCACCGCGCCGCCGGCCAGGAAGTTGGCGACCATCTGGGCGGTGACCTCCTGCGGCCACGGCGTGACGCCCTGGGCGTGCACGCCGTGGTCGGCGGCGAAGATGGCCAGCGCGGCGGGCCCGGGCATCGGGGGCGGGCAGGCGGCGGCGGCGCCGGCCAGCCGGACCCCGATGTCCTCCAGGACGCCGAGCGAGCCGGGCGGCTTGGTCAGCCGGTCCTGGCGTTCCCGGGCGAGCGCCATGGCGGCGGCGTCCGCCGGCCGGATGCCCGCCAGCGTGCCGTCCAGCAGCCCCATCCGGTCACACCAGCCCGTCGGCCAGCGCGGTGCCGCCCGGGTACAGGCGGCGCACCGAGCCCCCGCCACCGAGCGACAGCCTCCGCTCCGGCCGTGCGCTCTCCGCCTCGTCCAGCGGCCAATCGGCCATGCCGTCGAGGCCGTCGAGGTCGTCGAGGCCATCGGCCAGTTCCAGCGTCTCATCCTCGGGAAGGCGCTCGGCGGTGACCGGCTCGGCGTCGCGCAGCGTCTTCTCGTACCGCTCGATGACCAGGTCGGCCAGGCCCTCGCAGTCGCCCACCACGTCGGCGCAGCGCACGTCCAGCTCGGTGTGCCCGGCGGCGTAGGCGAGCGCCTCGGCCCAGATGCGTTCCAGCACCCCGCCGGCGAACAGCAGGTAGGGCAGCACGACGACCCGGCGGGCGCCGAGGCGGCGGCAGCGTTCGATGCCCTGGGCCACGCTCGGCGGCGCACCGGCGACGTAGGCGGTCTCGACGGTGAGGAGTCCCGGGGCGTGCGTCTCCCAGAAGACCCGGGACACCCGGTGCACCTCGGCGTTGGCCGCCGGATCGGCCGAGCCGTGCCCGACCAGCACCACGGCGGTCTCGGCGGGGCCCACCGGCTCGCGCGGCGGGTCGGCGGGATCGCCGGCCGCCGGCACCGCGGCCAGCCGCGGCATCTCGGCCAGGGCGTCGGCCAGGCGCTCGGCCATCAGGGCGAGCACCCGGGGCGCGGCGGCCAGGTCGCCGCCGTCCACGCAGGTCAGCGCCGGGTGGGCGCGTTCCTCGCCCGCCAGGGAGGCGACGACGTCCTCACCGTCGCACAGGGTGAGGGCCACCGCCACCAGGCGGTGGTGTCCGCGCGCGACCAGGGAGCCGACCGAGGCCGCGACCGTGGGCCGGCCCCGGGCGACGAACCCGCCGGACACGTCGGCCACCACCTGGTCCAGCCGGCAGCGCAGCCGGTGGACGAACCGGCCGAACTCGGCGGTGCCGGTGTCGTCGTGGGCGCCGTGCCCGATGAGCAGGAGCGGCGGCTTCATATGGATCTCCGATACGTTGACCTGCGGATATGATGGCCGGGTGGCGAGGATATCCGGACCCGGCCACCGGTAAACATTTCCTTGGCCAGGCCTTGACCTGAGGGCGGGCGGCCCGCGCGGGTCACCTCAGCCCGCCTCGTCCTTGAGCATGCTGAACAGCACCGCGTCGGAGAACCCGCCGGGGACGGGCAGCGCGCGGCGCAGCACCCCCTCCTCGGTGAAGCCCGCCCGGCGGGCGACCCCCTGGCTGGCCGTGTTGCCCACCGCCGCCAGCAGGGTGACCCGGTGGAAGCCGCGCATCATGAGGAACGTGGTGACCGCCCGGGTCGCCTCGGTGGCGAAGCCGCGCCGGCGGGCCCAGGCGGCCATCCAATAGCCGAGCTCGACGTCGCCGCGCTCCCAGTCGGCCCGCTGCACGCCGATCGAGCCGGCCAGCCGGCCGTCCTCCTTGGCCTCGATGGCGAACTGCAGCCCGCTGACCGGGTCGACGTGGGCGTATCTGGTGCACCAGTCGTAGGAGCGCTGCCGGTCGTACCCCTCGGCCCAGGGCATCCAGCGGTGGATCTCCGCGTCCCCCTCGACGGCGGCCAGCGCGTCGTCGGTGTCGGCGGCGTCGAACGGACGCAGCAGCAGGCGCTCGCTCTCCAGGCGGACCCCGGTGCCGAATCCGCGGGCGTGCACGGTGGGCGGGCCCGCGTCCAGGTCGGCGGCCAGCAGCCCGAAGATGACCAGGTCGTGCGGGCCGTCGTGCTCGAAGCCGCCGCCGCGCAGCACCCCTTCCCGGGTGAAGCCGGCCTTCTCCGCCACCCGCAGCGACGCGGTGTTGTCCAGGTTGGCGCGCAGTTCGATCCGCCGCAGGCCGCCTTCGGTGAGCGCCCATTCGGCGAGCCCGGTGACCGCCTCGGGCGCGAGGCCGCGGCCACGGTGCGCGGGGTGGACGCCGTAGCCGACCTCGCTGGTGCCCGCCCCCCACACGGTGCGGAACAGGCTGAGGGCGCCGACGATCGTGCCGCCCTCCTCCATCGCCAGGTTGACGCCCTGGCCGGAGCGCCACAGCTCGTGCACCCCGTAGGAGAGCCACTGGGAGATGCCGGACACGTGGCCCGGGGCGCCCGGCGGGAGCACCTCGACCCCCGCCTCGATGATCGCGCGGGCCTGGGCGGCGTCGCGGGGGCCGAAGGGCCGGAGCGTCATCCGCTTGGTCACGACCGTCAAGTTCTCCGAAAATCCCGGCAATGCCTTCCCCCCTCGTGCAGACACATCACCTCATCGCACTTGGGGGTGCCGGCGCAACCTGACCGGCCGTACTGGTGGGCACCGAGGCGGGACGCGGGTGAACAGGTGTCACCCGCGTCCCACCAGGCTCGGTGGCGCCCCGGTCAGGAGGCCGCCCGCAGGACCTCCCGCCACCGAACCCGGGCGCCGGTGCGCAGCACGGCGCGGCGGTAGACCGTGCCGCCGAGCGCCAGGATGCCCGCCGCGGCGAGCACCATGAGCCCGATGGCCAGACCGGTCTCCCACAGCGGGACGTCGCTGACCGCCGAGCGGACCGGCATGACCATGGCGGAGAACGGCGGGACGATCGACAGCACGTGGGCCAGCGCGCCGTCCGGCTCGCGCACCGCCAGAAAGCCGACCAGGTAGCCGACCATCATGGTCATGGTGGCCGGGGTGAGGACGCCGCTGACGTCCTCCTGGCGGGACACCAGCGAGGCGATCGCGGCGAACATGGCGCCGTAGAAGGCGTAGCCGAGCACGAACCACAGCACGACCCGGGCCATCAGCGCGTAGGTGCCGTCCGGCAGCTCCGGTATCGAGCCGGACACCTGGGCCGCCACCAGGCCGGTCACCGCGATGGCGATCAGTTGCGACAGACCGAGCACCCCCAGTCCGATGATCTTGCCGGCCAGCAGCTGCCACGGCCGGACCGAGGTGAGCAGGATCTCCACGATCCGGCTGCCCTTCTCCTCGACCACGCCCATCGCCACCCAGGTGCAGATCTGGATGAGCAGCATGAACAGCACCACCACGATGACCAGCGCGATGCCCTGGCGGATGGCGGCCTGCTCGCCGGACCCCTCCAGCGCCTGCTCGGTGAGCGGGGCGACCTGCTGGGCCTGGGCCACCTTGGCGGGGTCGAGCCCGGCCGCGGCCAGGTTCGCCTCGGTCGCGGCGATCCGGTGGGCGGTGTCGAGCAGCACCGACAGCCCGCTGCCGACCGTCGTCTTGGAGATCACGGTGGTGTCGTCCACGATGGCCGCCTCGACCTCGCCCGCGGCGACCGCCTTGCGGGCGGCGGCGGTGCCGGCGTACTTCTTCACCTTGACGGTCAGATCGTCGGCCTGGGCGTCCTGTGCCGCCAGCGCGGCCTGCAGCCGGTCGGCCCGCTGCCCGGCCAGACCGACGGTGTAGTCGTCGCCGCCGCCGAGGATCTTCGGCAGCGCGGCGAGGACCACCACCAGCGCGACGGTGACCAGCATCCCGTAGCGGAAGCCCTTGGTCCGGCCGCGGACGCCGATCTCGCGGCGGGCGATGAGCAGAATGGCGTTCACGCGACGACCTCCCGGAAGATCTCGGTCAGCGACGGACGCTGCCAGCCGAAGTGCTGGACCTGGCCGGCCTGCCCGGCGACCCGCAGCGCCTCCTGGTCGTCGGACGGCACCAGGACCACCTCGTCGTACCGGGCGGTCTCGGCGGACTCGCCGGCGGGCGGCCGGTCGGTCTTGGAGACGATCTCGCCCGGCAGCCGGTCGGTCCAGCCCGGCGCGGCGCCGGTGACCACGATGTGCAGCAGCTTGCGCGACTCGCGGGCCCGCAGCTCGGCCACCGTGCCGCCGGCCACCATCCGGCCGGCCTTGATGATGCCGATCGAGTCGCACAGCCGCTCGACCAGGTCGAGCTGGTGGCTGGAGAACACCACCGGAACCCCGGCGGCGGTGCGCTCGGCGAGCACCCCGGCCAGCGCGTCGACCGCGATGGGGTCGAGGCCGGAGAACGGCTCGTCCAGGACGAGCAGCTCCGGCCGGTGGACCAGGGCGACCGCGAGCTGCACCCGCTGCTGGTTGCCCAGCGACAGGCCGGCCACCTCGTCGTCGCGCCGCTCGGTGAGGGTGAGGCGCTCGATCAGCTCGTCCGCCGAGGACCGCGCCTCGGCCGGGGACATGCCGGCCAGCCGGCCGAAGTACTCGATCTGCTCGGCGACCCGCATCTTCGCGTACAGGCCGCGCTCTTCGGGCATGTAGCCGAACCGGCGGCGGGTGGCGAACCCCACGGGCTCGCCCTGCCAGCGCACCGCACCGCCGTCCGCCTCGAGCACGCCCATCACGATGCGCATGGTGGTGGTCTTGCCCGCTCCGTTGGCCCCGACGAAGCCGAACATCTCGCCGGGGCGCACGGTGAAGCCGGCGCCGTCCAGCGCCACCAGGTCTCCGTACCGCTTACGGAGACCGTCTATCTCAAGCATCGGGGGTTCCTTTCATGATCTTCTCGAGTGTGGCGACGTACGCCTGGAAGGCCTCGCGGCCGGTAGGGGTGAGGAAGTACCAGGTGCCCGGCTTCTTGCCGACGAAGGCCTTCTCGACGCGGACGTAGCCCGACTCCTCCAGCGTCAGCATGTGCTTGGACAGCAGCGAGTCGCTGACCTCGATGGTGTCGCGCAGGAAGCGGAACTCCACCTTGTCCGCGGCGGCCAGCGCCGCCATGATCGACAGGCGGACCGGAGTGTGGATCATCGGGTCCAGCGCGTGCCGGGGGTGGGAGCCGTTGCCGCTCACCGCTCCGCTTTCCGCCGGAGCAGCCACCACGCCGCCCACAGCGGCGGGACGGCGGTGCACAGCGCCACCGCCAGCGCGGCCGCCACCCACCAGCCGGCGGGCTCGTCCGGCAGCAGGAACCCGCCGAAGAGCACCGCACCCACCATCGTCGCGAGCCAGGCGAACGTCACCGGCCACTCCAGCCGCCGGTACTCGGCACCCTGCACTCCCTGCCGGACGGCGTAGACGAACGAGGCGCCGGTCAGCGCGACCCACAGCACGGCGGCGATGGCGGGGGCCGGGTCGGGCAGCAGGAACATCGCCGTCCAGTAAAGGATCACCGCCAGGCCGGCCACCAGGAAGAGCCGGCCGGCCCAGTTCTCCGAGCGCCGCACCTCCCGGCGCATCCGGCCGATCTCCCGCAGCGCCTGGTCCGCGCTCAGGTCGTGGTCGTCCATCGTCACCCTCCCGTTCAACTCGTGGAAAGAGTAGCAAGTACTCAACTCCCATTCAAGTTGTTGCCCGCTGGTCCCATTGAGGGCATCGCCGGAGTCCCGGCTCCGGCGGGACGGGCGCGCCGGCCACCGGCTTCATCGGGGCGAAGGCGTGCGGGGACACGGTGACCGGACCACCGGCCATGGCGGGCCGGCGGGTATGGCAGACGGGCACGGCAGACGGGCAGGGAATCGTCGTCGCCGCCGGCGACGATCGCGGCGTCAGACGGCCGGCAGCTCCACGATCACTTCCAGGGTGCGCGGGCCGTGCACGCCCTCCACCCGGTCCAGCTCGATGTCGCTGGTCGCCGACGGCCCGCTGATCCAGGTGAGCGGGCGCGCCGGGTCCAGCCGGCCGAGCACCTCCGGCACGCCGGGCACGATCTGGCCGGCCCGCACCACGCACAGGTGGTAGTCGGGCAGCAGGGTGAGCGCCCGGCGGCCCTGGCCGGCGCCCGCGTCCAGCACGATGGTGCCGGTCTCGGCGACCGCGGCCGCGCAGCCGGTGAGCACGCCGTCCGCCGCGTCCAGCTCGGCGGCGGTGAGCGGCGGCTCGTCGGCCAGGAACTCCACCCCGTCGCCCGCCGGCCACTCCACCGGCAACCCGCCCGGCCGCACGACCCGGCGGGCGCCGCGCCCGGCCAGCGCCCCCGCCACCGCGGCCGGCACCCCGCCGGGCGCCACCAGGTGCACCGTGGCCCGGTAATCGCGCACCCGCGCGGCGAACAGCTCGGCCGTCCGGACGATCTCCGCCTCGGTACGCTCCCGCGGCGCCGGCGGCGGCCCGGCGGCGTCCGGCACCGGCGGCAGGCCGGCCGTCGCGGCCCGGATGCGAGCCAGGATGCGCTCGCGCGAACCGCGCCCGGTCACCGGTCCTCCCCTCCGGTGCGGCGCCACCAGTCGCGGAACGACTCGGCGGGCACCGGCGGCACGTCCCGGGTGTCGGTCCAGGCCGCGCCCGGGCCGGGCAGCCGGCGGCGCGGCACCAGCCCGCGCAGCCGGCCGGCCAGGCGCTGCGCCGCGCGCAGCCGGCCGGGCCGGTCCAGCAGCCAGCCCGCCGCGGCCAGCCCGGCCCGTTCGGCCGGCGGGTGCGGCACCCGGGCCCGCAGATGGACCAGCACCTCGGGGATGTCGATGGCGACCGGGCACACGTCGTAGCACGCGCCGCACAGGCTGGAGGCGTACGGCAGCGAGGCGTCCAGCGGGGTGGCGGTGCCGCGCAGCTGCGGGGTGAGGATGGCGCCGATCGGCCCCGGGTACACCGACCCGTACGCGTGCCCGCCGGCCCGCTCGTACACCGGGCAGACGTTCAGGCAGGCCGAGCAGCGGATGCAGCGCAGCGCCTGCCGGCCGATCTCGTCGGCGAGCACGCCGGTACGGCCGTTGTCCAGCAGCACCAGGTGGAACTCCTGGCCCTCGGCGGCGCCGGTCCACATCGAGGTGTAGGGGTTCATCCGCTCGCCGGTGGAGCTGCGTGGCAGCAGTTCGAGGAACACCGCCAGGTCCTGCCAGGTGGGCACGATCTTCTCGATGCCCACCACGCTGATCAGCGTCTCGGGCAGCGTCAGGCACATCCGCCCGTTGCCCTCCGACTCCAGCACGACCAGGGTGCCGGTCTCGGCGACCAGGAAGTTGGCGCCGGAGACGGCGACCTTGCTGGCCAGGAACCGCTCGCGCAGGTGCAGCCGCGCGGCCTCGGCCAGCGCGCGCGGGTCGTCGCCCAGCCCGTCCGGCGCCGGGCGGCCCCAGGCGGCCATCCGGTCCCGGAAGATCTCCCGGATCTCCGCCCGGCCGCGGTGGATGGCGGGCACCAGGATGTGCGACGGCAGGTCGTCGCCGAGCTGGACGATCAGCTCCGCCAGATCGGTCTCGTAGGCGGTGATGCCCTCGGCGGCCAGGGCCTCGTTCAGGCCGATCTCCTGGGTGGCCATCGACTTGACCTTCACCACCTCGCGGTGGCCGGTCGCCTTGACCAGCTCGGTGACGATGGTGTTGGCCTCGGCGGCGTCCGCGGCCCAGTGCACGCGCCCGCCGGCGGTGGTGACGGCCTCCTCGGCGCGCAGCAGGTGCTTGTCCAGGTCGCGCAGCGCGGCGTCCTTGACGGCGGCGCCCCGCGCGCGCAGCTTCGCCCAGCCGGGCATCTCGTCCACGCCGGCCGCGCGTCTCGCCCGGATGGTGTGCGTGGCCTTGCGCAGGTTGGCGCGCAGCCGGGAGTTCCCCAGCGCCGCCTCGGCGTTGCGCGGGAACGCGGGCATGCCGAGCCAGGTGCCGCTCACCGGGCGTCCTCCGTCTGCGCCAGGATCTCGGCCAGGTGCATCACCCGGACCCCGGCGCGCTGGCGGGCCAGCGTGCCGCCGATGTGCATCAGGCAGGAGTTGTCCGCCGCGCACAGCACCTCGGCGCCGGTGTTCAGCACGTTCGCCACCTTGTCGGCGCACATGGCGGCCGAGACGGCGGCGTTCTTCACCGCGAAGGTGCCGCCGAAGCCGCAGCACTCGTCGGCGGCGGCCAGCGGGACCAGCTCCAGGCCGCGCACTGCGCGCAGCAGCCGTAGCGGCCGGTCGCCGGCCCGCAGGCCGCGCAGCGAGTGACACGTCGGGTGATACGTCACCCGGTGCGGGAAATATGCGCCTACGTCGGTGCGGTCCAGCACGTCCACCAGGAACTCCGCCAGGTCGTACACCCGGGGCGTCACCTCGGCCACCGCCCGGGCGAACGGCGAGCGCCCGCCGTGCGCGCTCGCGAAGGCACCGGGCCGGGACGCGCCCATCCCGGCCGCCAGCTTCGGGTACTGCTCGCGGATCATCGAGGCGCACGACCCGGACGGCACCACCACCGCCTGGTACCCGGCGAAGACGTCCAGGAAGCCGCGGGCCAGCCGCACCCCCTCGTCGCGGTAGCCGGTGTTCACGTGCATCTGCCCGCAGCAGGTCTGCGCCATCGGGAAGTCGACCTCGCAGCCGAGCCGGCGCAGCAGGGTCACCACCGCCTTGCCCGTCTCCGGGAACAGCGTGTCGTTCACGCAGGTGACGAACAGCCCGACCCGCACCGCACCTCCCTGGACCCGGTCCGCGCCATCGCCGCCGAACCACGAGCGGGAACCGTGAGCCGACCTTACTTCACCGCGATCATCCGGGCCCGCCCGGCCCGGCGTCCTGCCGGTCTGAGAAGGTGGCCCACGTTCACCGTTCGCGGCGTCCCGGCCGCGACCGATCGGGTTCTCCAAGGCCGCTCCGGGCGATCCTGGTCCTGGCGGCGGGACTCCGGGGTCCCGGCACGGGGGACGACAATTCCGGCGACGCGTGCAACGGCGGATGCGGGAGGGACGTCCCTGGGACGTGGATGACACAGCGGAGTTCGAGGAGTTCGTCCGCTCCAGAGGACACGCCCTGTACCGGTACGGGGTCGTGCTGACCGGCGATCCCGACGACGCGGCCGATCTCGTCCAGGAGGCCCTGCTCCGCCTGGGTGACGCCTGGTCGCGGGTGCGCCGCAAGGACGACCCGGAGGGCTACGTCCGGACGATCATGGTGCGCCAGCACATCAGCTGGTGGCGGCGCCGGCGGCGGGAACGCCTGGTGGACGCCGTCCCGGAGACCGGCTACCAGGACGAGCGGCTGGCGGGTGATGGGGGCCTGTGGGCGGAGATCCGCGCCCTGCCACGCCGGCAGCGGGCGGTGCTCGTGCTCCGCTACTACGAGGACCGCTCCGACGAGCAGATCGCCCGGATGCTGGGGGTCACCCCGGCGACGGTGCGCAGCCAGGCGTTCCGGGCGCTACGGAAACTCCGGGTGCTGACCTCCCGGGACGGAGTCGTACTGACGGCGAGGAGGACGCGATGAGCCGGCGTACCGAAGCGGACCTCACCGAGGTGCTGCACCGCGTTGCGGACTCGGCACCCGAACCCGCCGGCCTGTTCGCGGAACTGGCCCGGCGCCGTCGCCGGCGGCGGGCCCGGCGGCGGACGACGCTGGCCGTGGCCGCCGCCGTCGCCGCGGTGGCAGTGGCCGCTCCCGCGGCGATCCACGCGGTGGGTGACCGGTTCACGGTCATGGTCCGCCCGGATCTGGCATCCGGCTCGCCGCCCCCCGTGCCCGCTCCCCGGCGGGTGGACGCCCGGCCGGCCGAGGAGCTGTGGCCGGGGGCGATCAGGACCGTACCCGCCACCGCCGCGGACGGCCGGCCCTACCGGATCATGGCGGTGCTCGACCGCACCCGCGTGCTGCTCGGTGTCGAATCGTCGCTGGACCGGATGGATCGGCTGGAGGTCTACGACAGCGCGTCGGGCGTCCGTACCGAGTTCGCCCGGCTGAGCTCGCCGGGCATCCGGCGTTCCTTCACCGGCGTCGTCGCCGGCGAGCGGCATATCGCGTGGCGGAGCGAGTTCACCTACGACCGGCGGCGACGGACCGAGCTGTGGGCGATGCCGCGCGACGGTGGCAGACAGCGGCCAGTGGCCGTGCTCACCGGAAAGGATCAGGACGTGGAGCGCCTGCAGGAGGCCGGTGACCACCTGGTCTGGTCGACCCGCTCCGGCGGCGTTTACCGGGTGCCGCTGGGCGGCGGCACTCCCGAACGGCTCGCCGGGACGGACGGCCTGCACCTGACCACCTGGCCGTGGGCGGCGGACGTGGCCACGCCCTCGCTGGGCGACGAGAACCAGACGCTGCTCGTCGACCTGGCGAGCGGCACCCGGCGCGCCCTGCGCCCGCGCCCGGGGGTGACCGGCTTGCGGTGCTCGCCGGACCGGTGCCTCGGCCGGGCCGGCGGCCGCATCGTGATCGGCCGGCCGGACGACCCGGAGTTGAAGCCGTTGACCGAACCGACCCTCGAAAGGGGCGTCGAACTCGGGCAGGGCCGGTTCCTGCTGGTGAGCGACCTGGTCGAGACCGCCGGCGGCGAGCGCTTCTCCGGCCTGGTCTACGACCTCGCCACCGGTGACGTCGCCGGGGTGGGCAGCGTCGTCGGGACACTCCAGACCGGCCTGACCGGAGTCGCCATCACCTCGCCGCCGGACGGCACCTTCGCCGGCTGGCGGGCAGGCCCCCTGCAGTCGAACGAGATCTGCCGGCCGGCTCCGGAAGGTAAGGAGACGAATCCGGAGGACGTGCGGGGGGGAGCCGCGGGCGGCATGTGCCACGTCGAGATCACCGGGCCGGCCAAAGAGTTCCGGCTGCTCGACCTGACCGCCATGTCTCCCCCTCCGCCACGCTGACCGGTGCGGTCTTCGCCGGGGGCCCGCACCGCCCACGTCCCCGGCGAAGACGGTCCCCAAGAACCGAGACCTTCTCGACCCAGGGAGGTAGAACGTGTTCTAATCACGGTGATCGGCGCGGGAAGGGATGCGGATGGGCGAGGATCTGCGGCTCGGGCTCAACCTCGGCTACTGGCAGCGGCACGCAGACGACGCCACCGAGACGGTGCTGGCCGCCGAGCGGCTCGGCTACGACTCGGTGTGGACGGCCGAGGCTTACGGCTCGGACGCCTTCACCCCGCTCGCCTGGTACGGCGCCCGGACCAGCCGGATCAAGCTCGGCACCAGCGTCGCGCAGATCTCCGCGCGCACCCCGGTCGCCACCGCGATGACCGCGATGACCCTGGACCACCTCACCGGCGGCCGGCTGCTGCTCGGGATCGGCGCCTCCGGCCCGCAGGTCGTGGAGGGCTGGTACGGCGTGCCGTTCCCGCGCCCGCTGGCCCGCACCCGCGAGTACGCCGACATCATGCGCCAGGTGTGGTGCCGGGAGGAGCCGGTCACCTCGGCCGGCCCGCACTACCCGCTCCCCCACCCCGGCGGCACCGGGCTCGGCAAGCCGCTCAAGCTCATCACCCACCCGCTGCGCGCGGACATCCCGCTCTACCTCGGCGCCGAGGGCCCGAAGAACGTCGCGCTGGCCGCGGAGATCGCGCACGGCTGGCTGCCGCTGTTCGCGCTGCCCGGCGAGATCGAGCGCATGTACGGGGACGCGCTGGCCGGCGCCCGCCCGGGGTTCGACATCGCCGCGATGGTCATGGTGCTCATCACCGACGACGTGCGGGCCGCGCTGGACGGGGTGAAGATGATGCTCACCCTCTACATCGGCGGAATGGGCGCCAAGAGCCGCAACTTCCACGCCGACATCGTCGCCCGGATGGGCTACGCCGACGCCGCCCAGAAGATCCAGGAGCTGTACCTGGCCGGGCGCAAGGACGAGGCGTTCCACGCCATCCCCGACGAACTGGCCGACGGCATCTCGCTGGTCGGCCCGGCGGGCCGGATTCGCGAGCGCCTCCAGCCGTGGCGCGACAGCCCGGTGACCACCCTGCTCGCCATGGGCCCCCGGGACGAGCCCACCCTGCGTACGGTCCGCGACCTCGTCCTCGGCTGACGGCGCGGACGCGGCTGAACGCCTCCCGGTGGAGTCCGGCTCCCGCCTGACCGGCCACCGGCCGGGCCGCCGGCGCCTCCGCGCCTGGCGCGGCGCCCCCACGGCGGCCCGGGGTGCCGCTCATCAGGCGGCGGTCGCCAGACCAGGGTGCCGCCGGTGCCGCAGCCAGATCCACAGGCCGGCGCCGTACATGGCCAGACCGAGCGAGATCATGAACACGATCGTCGGCCACTGCAGCCACTCAGGCAGGTAGAGGGCCAGGAACCAGCTGCGCGTCCCGCTCCCGTTCAGCTTGGTGATCGCCGGCACGACGCCCTGCGGGAACAGCGGGATCGCGCCGAAGCCCCAGCAGACGCCGGAGATGATCTGTTCGCGCCGGGGGAGGTCGGGCCGCGCCTTGGTCGCGGGGCGGCGACCGGTTCGCAGCAGCTCCAGCAGTTCGGGCCCCTGCGCGGTCAGCCGCCGCTGGGCGAGCAGCCCGAAGCCCCAGGCGCACAGCACGCCGGTGACCAGGCCCGCGATGACACCCGGCCAGCCGTATCGCCAGGCGATCAGCCCCGCCGGGGCGGCGGTGAGCGCGCACAGGGCCAGCACGACGTACACCTGGCCGGTGGCCGAGCCCTCGTCCTCGGTGGCGCGCAGCGGGTTGCCCGACCTGCGGTGCGGGTCGATGCCCGGCACCAGGCCGTACGCCGACACCAGCGGTACCAGCCCGGCCCCGCCGCCGAGCAGCGCCGCCAGCAGCGTGAGGATCATCGGCCACGGGCCGTCCACCGCCGCGGTCAGCACCACGGTCAGCACGACGGCGGGCGGGCCGACGATCAGCAGCCAGGCGAGCTGCCTGCCCCGGACGTCTTCGGCGCCCGGAGTCATAATCGTCAGCCAGAGGGCGGTGCCGTCGCTCCCGTACAGGTTGGCCGACATGCCCGCGGCCATCACGATGAAGATCAGGCCGGCCCAGGGAAGCATGCCCGGCCAGCCGACCAGGAGCGGCGCCGCGGCGAACGCCAGGCCGTAGGCGAGGGCGAAGGAGAGCTGGTGGATGCGGACGAGGTCCCGCGACCAGGTGCGCAGTTCCTTGCCCAGCACGGCCCGGCTCTGCGGCACCGTCCGGCCGGCGGAACCGGCGGAACCGGCAGGGCTGCCGGAATCCGTCGGGCCGGCGGAACCGACCGAGCCGGTCGAGCCGGTCGAGCCGTCCGATGCCGGCCGCGCGCCGGCCCGCGGTGCCTGATCCGCCGCGCGTCCCGGCCGACGGCCCGGCCGCCCGCCGGACCGGTTCGTGGCGGTGGTACGCCTGGTCAGCAACGCGGCCCAGGCGGCCAACAGCAGGGCCACCAGCAGCGCCAGCGCGGCCAGCGCCGTGACGGCCTGACCCGGCTCGCCCTGGACCGCCAGCACCCCCCACCCGGACGGCAGGTAGCGGATGAACTCCGGCATGCCACCGTTCGCGCCGAAAGCCACCGGGAACACCCAGACCTGTCCGAGCGCCGCCAGCAGCGTTCCGTTGATCAGTCCGGCCGGCACCGCGCCCAGCCGCGACCGCAGCACGATCCCGAGAACCGCCACGGCGACCTTCGACAGCAGCACGAACACGGCCAGCTGCAACGCCACCGCCGGCAGGGCGACCAGTGCGGCACCGGCGCCGTGCCGCGCGCCCTCCACCACCAGCCCGACCAGGGCGAGCAGGCTCACCACGGGCGCCACCCCGACGAACGCCGACACCAGCAATCCGGTGGCCTGCCGCCGCGGCGGCAGGCCCACCAGGGTGAAGTACTCCGGGCGCAGCGTCTCGTCCCCGCCACCGGCGAAGACCGGCCCGAGGATCCAGCCGAGCATCCACCCGGCGTACGCGGCGGGCAGCAGCGCGGGGGCGGACACGGCGAGCACGATCGTGCCGACCGCCAGTGCCGCGCCGAGGATCCCGCCGATCGCGACGAACCCGGCGCGCCGGCCGGTCATCGAGTGCCGCAAGACGGCGATCTTCATCCGGGCCATGATCAGCTCGACAGCCACGACAACCCCTTCGCGGCGCCGCCGTCACCGGCCGCGACGAGTTCCACGAACCGCTTCTCCAGCGACCCAGCACCGCTGACCTCCGCCAGCGTGCCGTGCGCGACGACCCGGCCCTTGTCGATCACCGCGACGTGGTCGCACAGCTGCTCCACCAGCGCCATCACGTGGCTGGACAGCACCACCGAGCCGCCGCCCGCCACGAACCCGCGCAGGATCTCCTTGATCGTCGCCGCCGACACCGGGTCCACCGCCTCGAACGGCTCGTCCAGCACCAGCAGCCGGGGGGCGTGCAGCAGCGCCGTCGCCAGGCCGATCTTCTTGCGCATGCCGGTCGAGTACTCGACCACCAGCGTGTTCTCCGCCGCGTCCAGCTCCAGCAGGGCCAGCAGTTCCTCCGCCCGCTCGGCCACCACCCGCTCGGGCAGGCCTCGGAGCAGGCCAAGGTAGGTCAGCACCTCCCGCCCGGTCAGCCGCTCGGGCATCGCCAGGCCGTCGGGCAGCACGCCGACCAGCTCCTTGGCCCGCCGCCCGGAATCCGCCCAGACATCGATGTCGAAGATCCGGGCGGTGCCGCCGTCCGGGCGCAACAGCCCGACTCCCATCGACAGGGTGGTCGTCTTGCCGGCCCCGTTCTGCCCGACCAGGCCGTAGAAGGACCCCTGCGGGATGGCGAGGTCGAGGTGGTCGACGGCGGTCTTCGCACCGTAGACCTTGGTGAGACCGGCGAGGTCGAGCGCCGCGGTCATGGCCGCCTCCGGGTGGCGAGGGTGAACAGGGTGACCAGCTCCCGGGCGAGCAGCTCAAGGTCGAGGTCGGGGTTCCGCAGCAGCTCCGCCGGCACCGCGTCCACCGCCCCGCGGATCGCGATGGCCATCGAACGCGGGTCGAACTCCCGGAACTCGCCCGTGGTCCGGCCCCAGGCCAGCACCTTCTCGATGTCCCGGAGCGCGGTCTCGTGCTGCGCCGCGTAGGGCCCGGGCGTCTCGGTGCCGCCGCAGGCATGCGTGACGATCTCCACCAGGGCGAAGAGCGGCTTGCGGTGGCGGTCCATGAACGCGAGGTTCGTCTCGAAGTAGACGCGCAGGGCGTCGGTCGCCGTGGACTGCGCGACGATGGCGGGCTCCATCATCGAGGTCGCCATCATGGCGACCTCGGCGACGACGGCCTGGATGAGCTCATCCTTGCTCCCGAAATGGTAAGAGATCGATCCGGGCGAGAGCTCGGCCAGTTCTGCGATCTTCGCCAGCGACGTACGGGTGTATCCCAGGGTCGCGATGGCCTCGATCGCGCACTCGATGATCTGAGCCCGTCGCGCCTCTTCGATGAACGTCCGCTTTCCTAACGGCACGTTCAAGACTTTAAACGATCATTCAAATCTCTGGCAAGACCTACTCGATCTTGGCAGGACATCGCCTCGGTGATCACATTTGGAGTCGCTCCCGGACGCCGGACCCGCGGCGGTCCCCCGCGCGCCATGGCCGCGTCCGCGAGCGGCCCCGGTCGTGGCGCGACAGCCCGGGGACCACCCTGCTCGCCATGTCCCTGTCCGGCGCTTCCTGGGGTGGCCTCGGCGGGACCGGTCAGGCCGGGTCGCTGAGGATCAGCCGGGCCGCCAGTACGCCGTAGACCGTGCCGGCCAGCCGGTCCAGCCATCGCCGCGCCGCCCGGTGCCGGAGCAGGCGGCGCCCGGCGCCGCCGGCGGCACCACCGAGGATCAGGTCCACGGCCAGCCCCAGCGCCAGGAACGCGAGCCCGAGCACGAACAGCTGAACCGTCTCCCGCCCCAGGACCGGGTCGACGAACTGCGGAAGGAACGCCAGGTAGAACAGCACGATCTTCGGATTGGCCAGGTTGTTGACCAGGCCGCGCACGAACACCGGCCCCAGCCGTTCCGGCGCCGCGCGATCCGGGACGGCCGGTACGCCGTCGGACGTCCGGAACGCCCGGACCGCCAGCCACAACAGGTAGGCGGCACCACCGAACCGCAACAGGTCCATGGCCATCGGGGCCGCTCGGAGCACCGCCCCCAGGCCGAGCGCCACCGCACAGGTGTGCACCAGCATCCCGGCGGCGGCACCGCAGGCGGCGGCCCAGCCCGCCCGCCGCCCGCCGGCCATGCCCAGCGCGACGATGAACAGCATGCCCGGGCCGGGCGTTACCTGGATGACCAGCGCGGCGAGCAGGAACGCGGTGAACAGTTGCATGTTCATCGACGTGCCCCTTCTGGTCGTGGGTGAGACATGTGCACCGTTCCTGAGGATCGCACGCAGTGGGTGAGGTGCGGCGATAGGATTCCGGCGGCGAACACGCATGGTAAATGCATCATCGAGTGCTACGCAAACTACGACAAAACAGAATCAAACCTATTGGCGGTCAACGAGGAGGTCGGCAGCACATCTACATCCGCCGGCAAATACTCTCGAGTACGCACAAATCCCTTGCTTTTGGACGCCCTGTATGCGCCCATGCACAGTTCTCTTAATTACGAGGCTAAACCGATTCCACCGATCATCCCGTCCACCTCGCCCGCCTCTGGTAGGACGCGCCGGCTGTTCAGACCAGGACGAAGACGACCGTGCTTCTTCCGAGGGAAAACGTGTTCAATGTGGAGCAACTTCTGGGCATACTTCAGCGTGTGGGCGATGGAGGCAAGCCGTGAGCGTTGCACAGCGTGACGACGCGAGGTCGTTCCAGCCTGCGAACGACCTCAGCCCCGCTGCGATCGAGGCCTTTCTCAAAGTGGCCGGCTGGGAACAGGTCGATAAGCGTGACGGAGTCTTTGCGGTCTGGGAGTCGGAACGAGAGGACGCGAGTCTCCTGCTTCCGTACAACCGCGCCTACAGAGACTATCGGGCGCGACTCTCGGACGCTTTGGAGACGATAGCCGATATCTACAAGCTCACCAGCAGCGAAGCACTGGAGCTTAAGATCACAGGAGCCCAGAGCGACATTCTCCTCCTTCGGGCCGATCAGCCGACGATTGATGGCTCGATTCCACTGGAAGAGGCTCAGGGTCTACTTTCCGGCGTCAACCAGATGATGCTGGCAGCGGCTTGCAGCGCAATACGACCCCGAGCGTCCAACAGAGGACGAAAGCCTGAGGCAGCGGCAGAATTCCTCAAGGAAGTCCGCATGGGGCACACCATGCGGGGCAGCTTCGTGATCACCATCTATGCTCGGCACGACGATCCCGGGTCGAGGAACCACCGGCCACGGATGTCGGGTCGATCCTGGAGACAAAATCCGTGAGGGAAGAGCCCGTCGGCTCTTACACACGTCGCGTCATGACGACGCTGGCCACCGGACTTCAGGCCGCGCAAGAGTTGCTACAGGATGATCCCGGCCTGAGCCTGGACGATGCGGTGCAACTGGGTGCGAGTGCCGAGCTCATCGACTCTCTTGGAAAGATGGGGAACCACGAAGGACTAAGTGCTCTCGACCTCTCGTTCAAATGGTCTCCTGCGCAGCCGTCCCTTCCCGCCGGAATTGCAAATCAAATCGTGGTGCCTCAGGAACAACTGCAACGCGTAGAAAGCGGTCGCGAGTCCTTGCGGCGACGCCCTGTTATAGAACAGGACGAGGTCATCGGTCAGGTCGTACGGCTGGAAAGAGCAGAAGGACAGGAAGCCGGTGTGGCCGTCATCGACGGCCACCTAGGCCCTCATCGCCGACGAGTGAAAATGAGTCTGACCGGGCGCGATTACCATCTGGCGATTCGTGCACACGAAGAACGACGGTCGATAAAGGCCACAGGTGAGGTCGCCCTGGAAAGTCGCTCGTGGTGGCTCAGAGGACCGATCGAGATCAGACTGCCGCTGGAGTCCGATTCGTGATCTGGGCGTACAGATCATCCGAGTGATCGGAGGCACAGACGGACCTATCGCCGGCCGCGATCGTAAGCGGGCGCTGGGACTCCTCCTCGATCGTGTCGACTGCTACTCCCGGGTGGCGGTGATGATGCCGAGGGCGCGGAGTTCGTCGTCGAGGGTGCGGACGTGCTTGTTGCCGGCCCACGGCTGGAGGCGGGCCCGGGCCTGCCGGACCGAGTCCGCCAGCCGGCCGGAACTGTGCCTGGTAGTGATCTGTGCCGCCCCACGGATCTTGTCCACCGCGCCGGGCACCTCGCGCTTCCGGGTAAGCGCTTCGGCGTAGTGCAGCAGGGCGTGTCCTCGCGCGAGGCTGAAGGTCGTCGGCGCGGCCAGGGTGCGGGTCACGGAATTGATCGCGTCATCGGGCCTGCCCCAGTACAACTGGCAGTCCGCCGTGCTGGCCTGTACCTGGCCGATCGTGAACCAGTACAGGTATGTGGGGTCGTCCTCGGTTCGCGGATGTTCGACCAGAGCCGCTGCCTGAGCCAGCGCTCGTTCGCTGTCGTTCGTCTCGCCGCGGCGGGCCAGCACCCGGGCGAGTTCCATCGCGTGCACCGAGCGCATGAGATTGCTGGGACTGCGCCGCGCCCAGCCTTGGGCGGCGAAGACGTGATCCAGTGCCTCCCCGGCCTCTCCACGGAACACGGCCACGTAACTCAGGCAGGTGTGCAGGTAGGCGATCATGGTTGGATCACCGATCTGGTGAGCCGCGGCGAGCCCTTCCTGATAGCGCAATCGCGCTCCCGCGTGATCCATGAGGTCGTGGTGCAGCCAGCCGGCGAACTGGCTGAGCTCGGCGTAGGCGTAGGTGAGTCGCTTGCGCAGGTCAGGGAGCAGGGTGGCGCGGCTGAGCAGGTCGGCGACCAGGCGGCGCTGGCCGTCCACGATGGGCAGCACGGTGTCCGGACCGTGGTCGTCGTCCAGCCGGCGGCACCGGACGGTCAGCTTCTCGATCACCTCCACCGTGCCGGCGTCCACCCGGGCGGTGGCGCGCACCGCCGCCGCCAACCGGTCCTTCTCCGGCGGCGACAGGTGCCGCAGCAGGACGACGGCGGGTGCGCCGCCGAGCGCCAGGGCCAACTCGAACAGCAGGTCGCGCCGCTTCACATCGGCCTCCTCGGCTCCGAGGACACGCAGCAGCGCGGCGCAGTCCTGCGAGGTGGGAGCCGGGACCGGGTCACGTACCGCTGCTTCCTGCCCCATGGTGACATGGCCGGGGAACGGGCTCGGGGCGCCAGAGGCTCGCTGTGCCGGGAGGTGCCGGTGATCCGTGGCGTCGATGAGCCGCCGGTCGCGCGGGCTGTAGGAGGCGTACACCTCGTCGGTGACCAGCCGCCGGGCGGCGGTCCGGTAGACCTGCGCGAACAGCGCCACGGTGCGCGCGGTGGGGCGCTGGCCGCGCCGGGGCCAGTGCTCGAAGTCGTACAGCCGGGACTCGCGCAGCGCCGCGGCCCCGGCCGGGTCGAGGTCGTTGTAGAGCGCCACCGCCTCGGCGGCGGTGCGCCCGTAGGCGTAGCGGTACCGGCGGAGCGGGCTCACGTCGTGGAACACCGCGAACAGGTCGGCGATCTGCTCGAAGGTGTACCCCTTGGCGCGCAGCGCCTCGCTGCGCCGCCGGCATTCCAGCAGGACCTGCGTTCCCTCACCCGGCATCACGCAACGCCTCCCGAACACGCTTCGGCAAAGGATGATTACACTCAGCGTACTGGTTCCATAACCGAGAGCGATGGGAAATGTGATGCTCGCCGTCCGCCGTTCGAGGGCACGGTTCACCTGCTCGGCCGCATCAGAGCAGCTCATCGCCACGTCCGCCAAGGGTGACGCCGGCGGCGTAAGCAGGGATCATCGCGGTCGGCGGCACCGGCCAGGGTTCTGGCTTGTGGACATGCCCTTCGAAGACCTCGACGAGGAACCCGGGACGGCCGCCGATCCGATCACGCTCCTCGACGGCCCGCCATTCCGCTCGAAGCCGGACGGCGAACCCGGCCACCCCGGGCCGGACATCCTCGTCTGGCGGCGCACCTTCCCCAACCGGCCGGACCAGGCGCCGGAGGCGCGGAGGTTCGCCCGGCTCCTGCTGGCGGGCACCCGCTTCGCCGACGACGCGGAGCTGATCGTGGGCGAGCTGGCCGGCAACGCCGTCCGCCACACCGGTGGCGGGCCGCCCGGCGGCCACTTCACCGTCGAGATCACCGTCACGACCACCTGCCGTCCGGCCACCGCGCCGGCCGCGGACGGCGTCCTGATCACGGTGTCCGACCCCGGAGGCGGCGGCGTCCCGCGTTTCGACGCCGGGCGGCCCGACACCCACCAGGAGCACGGGCGCGGCCTGGGAATCGTGACCGCGCTGGCCACCCGCGCCGGCGCTCAGGGCACCCCGGTCGGCGGCCACCGCGTATGGGCCTACCTCACCGGACCGGCGTCCCGATGGCGACGGGCGGGGTCGAGCACACCTGATCACTCACGCGAGGTGCGCCCGGCCCGCGAGGACGCGCCCTAGACTGGCGCGATGATCAAGGTGCCTGCCGAATTCCAGTGGTTACAGGGGCCGGAGTGCCCGCTGGACGACATTTACTGCGTGTCGTTCTTCCACGGGCTCGACCCGGCCGATGTTCTCCGGCGCTTCGATCCGGCCGGGGCCGCCGGGGAGGAGATGGCGTTCGAGCGGCTCGCCGAGCGGGTGCTCGCCTTCGCCGATTCCACCGGCGGTGGCGACGGCGGCGGCCATGTCGGCGTGGTGCGCGCCGGCGACTGGAGCGTGGCCATCGAACTCTGGGGCTGGCAGGCGGTGCTGCACGACGTGGTGCCCGCGCTGTCGGCGGGCTGCGAGTTCGTGGCGGTCGGCCGGCACGAGTACGCGGAGGACGGCTTCGCCTACGCCATCGACGGTGACCTGCTCACCTGGTTCACCCCTACGACGCCGCAGGACCGGTACGGCACCGAGCCCGACCATCTCCTCGCGCCGATGCGCGCCACCGGCCTGCGACCGGATCCGCCGGCCGAGGACGCGTCGGAGCAGGAGGCCGACTGGGACGACCTCTCCGCGAACGGCCTGGTCCGGGCGTTCTGGCTGGCCGCCGAGATCACCGGCGTGGCCTTCACCCGCGATCTCCTCGACCGCCCGCTGCTCGTCGGCACCATCGCCCGATGACGCGGGACGACCGGGACCGGGTCACAGGTCGATCTGGTACTTGAGGAAGCCCTTGTTCTCGGCGACGGCGTCGTAGAGGCGGCGGGCAATGGTGTTCGACTCGTGGGTGTTCCAGTACAGCCGGCCGCAGCCGCGGTCCCGGGCCCAGCCGGCGACCGCCGCGATCAGCGCCCGTCCCACCCCTTGGCCCCGCACGTCCGGTGCGGTGAAAAGGTCTTGCAGGTAGCAGACGTCGGTGGCCGGCGCCGAGGTGCTGGGGTGCGGGAAGAAGTGCGCGATGCCGACGAGCCGCCCGTCGATCCGCGCGCCGAGCGCGTGCATGCGTGAGCCGTTCTGGAACTCCCGCCACGCCTGCTCGTACATCTCCGCCGGCTCGACCCGCCGGTAGAAGTCGATGTACCCGCGGAACAGGACCTCCCAGCCGTCCCGGTCCTCCGGCCGCAGCCTGCCGACCTCTACCACGCCGCCCCCGTCCTCTCGTCTCAGAACCGGCGGCCAGCCTAAGAGGCTCGGTGGCTTCCGGCACGGGCCAATTCGCCGCAGAAGGCGACGACCACTTCGCTCGCACCCTCATGTCCGGCCGGACCAGCCCGGGATGTTATTTCATGGGATATGACGACCAGTGAGATCTATGCGGAATTCGCGGCCCGGGAAGCCGCGGGGGTGTCCCCCGCGTACGAGCGGCTGGCCGCCGCCGTGTCGCGGGACCGGGAGCTGCTGGGCCTGCTCGGCTCGCTGCCCGAGGCCAAGCCGCAGCCGAACCTGCTGTTCGGCTCGGTCCGGCTGCTCGGCGGGCCGGTGGAGGATCCGGCCGCGTTCCACGAGTACACGGTGGCGAACTGGCCGCTGGTCGAGGCGGAGATCCGCGCCCGGGTGACCCAGACGAACGAGGCCGGGCGGTGCGCCGTCCTGCTGCCGGTGCTCGCCGCGCTGCCGCAGCCGCTGGCGCTGCTGGAGGTCGGGGCGTCGGCCGGGCTCTGCCTCTACCCGGACCGGTACACCTACCGGTACGGGGATCACGTCGTCGGTTCCGGCGGGCCGGTCCTGGACTGCGCCGCCGCCGGCCTGACCCCGCCGGCCGGCCTGCCGCGCGTGGTGTGGCGGGCCGGGCTGGACCTGAACCCGCTGGACGTCACCGACTCCGGCGACCTCGGGTGGCTGGACGCCCTCATCTGGCCCGAGCACGAGCACCGCCGTACCCGGCTGCGGGCGGCGGCCGCCATCGCCGCGGCCGACCCCCCGCTGCTGGTACGGGGAGACCTGGTGGACGACCTCCCCGCGCTGGCCGCCAAGGCCCCGCCGGGCGCCACCCTGGTGGTGTTCCACAGTTCGGTGCTGTACCTGCTGTCGCCGCGACGGCGGGCGGCGTTCGCCGAGACCGTCACCGGCCTTCCCGGCCACTGGGTCGCCAACGAGGCCCTGGGCGTGCTGCCCTACCGGGTACTGCCGGCGCCGCCGGAGGAGACGCGGCACAACGTGCTCGCGCTGGACGGGACCCCGCTGGCCTGGACCCGGGCGCACGGGCAGGGGATCGTCTGGTTCTCCTGACCCGATCGCGGTCCCACCGTGCGGACCGGGCGCCGCGGGGCGCCACGGTGGCCAGGTCAGCGGCCAGGTCAGCGGGCGGGGAGGGTGGGATGCGGCGGCCAGGGGCCGGGGCCGTACATGGTGTTGGTGATCGCCCAGCTCTCGTGGTCCTGCCAGGCGCCGTCGATGAACAGCAGGTCCGGCGAGTGGCCCTCGTACCGGAAACCGAGCCGCCGGACGAGCGCCAGCGACGCCTGGTTGCCGGGCTGGATCTGGGCGTCCAGCCGGTGCAGCCGCAGCCGTCCGAACGCGTACCCGAGCACCAGCCCGACCCCTTCCGACAGGTACCCCTGCCCGGCGGTGGGCGAGAAGGCGGCGTAGGCCAGGGATGCGTTCTGGTAGCGGCCGCGGATGATGCTGTTGAGGAACACCGTGCCGGCGATCGCCCCGGTGTCCGCCAGGCAGACCAGCAGGCCCTGCGCCGTGTCGTGGTCGAAGCGCCCGAGGTAGGCCTGGAAGTCGGCCGGGGTGGCGGGCAGCGACATCCACGGCCGGTGCAGGCCGGCGCTGTCCCGGGTGAGCCGGACGAACTCGTCCTGGTCGGCCGCGGTCAGCGCCCGCAGCATCACCCGGGACTTCCCGGTGCGGCCCGCCATGAACGCCTCGACCTCCGCCGCCGTCCGGCCGATCCCATCCTTTCGCATCCCCGCACGCTATCGAGGTCGGGCGCCGCGGGTCAGTCCGGGCGGGGGGCGGGGTCGGCGGTGACCGAGCGGAGCAGCGGGCGGCTGAGCGCACCCGCGCCGAGGACCCCGGCGAACCCGGCCACCACGCAGCAGGCCAAGGTGATCGCGCCCGCCGCACTGACGCCGAGCCGGGCGAACGGCAGCGCGCAGACGACGCCGGTGGCGATCGAGCCGCCGCCGAGCACGGCGAGCGGGACCAACGTCTCCAGCCGGCGGGCCCGGTCCAGCACCTCGAGCGGGGTGCCGGCCAGCCGCAGCAGCGCGAAGGTCTGCCGCCGGTCCAGCACCGAGGAGGCGCCGGTGATGCCCGCGCTGACGATCGCCACCAGGAAGGAGACGATCAGTACGACCAGCGTGCCGGTCCGGATGTCGCGCAGGATCCACATGCCCAGCACGTCGTCGGTCCTGGCGATCGAGGAGTCCGGGCTGAGCAGGCCGATGAAGCCGGCGACGAACCCGGTGAGCGCGACCCCGCTGACCGTGCGCCACGCCGACTTGGGGTCGTCGACCAGCCGCCGGCCGGCCAGCAGGGCGGCCGGCCGGCGGGCGGTGCGGGCGGTGATCCGGCCGATCAGGCCGATGCCCCACGGGCCGGCCAGGTTGAGGGTGAGGAACGCGGCGCCGAGCACGCCCACCAGCACGGTCAGGCTGGTGGTGCCGCCCATCGCCGGGGTGGCGGCGAGCGCGGCCACCAGGGCCAGCACCCGGACGAACCGCATGGCGGGCGGGGTCTGCCGCCGGGCCACCCCGAGCGGGCTGACCACGACCCGGCGCAGCCCGATGACCGCGGACAGGCCGACCAGCAGCGGCACCGCGGCGAGCACCCCGGCCACCGGCAGCACGCCTGGCCAGATGTCACCGGCGAACCAGCCACCGCCGGTGATCCGGATCCCGGTCAGCGGCGGGATGGCCAGCGCGTACAGCACCAGGCCGGCCAGCGCGCCGCCGAACCCGGTGATCACCGCCTCGGTGACGGTCATCATGACCACCTGCCACGGGGTGGCGCCGACCAGGCGCAGCGCCGCCAGCCGCTGGTCGCGCCGGGCCACGGTCAGCCGGGCCGCCGCGCCCCCGAAGACCAGCAGCGGCACGGCCATGAGCACCGCGGCGATCGCGGCCAGGCCGATGTAGGTCGACGAGCTGTTGTCCCGGGTGCCGCGCAGGTCGGCGACCGGGGTGGCCGTGACACCGAGCCAGTCGTTCCCCCGCCACTTCTCCTTCATGATCGGGTCGGTGGGCCGGTGGCCCGCCACCGCGACCAGCTCGCCGGGGTAGCGCAGCGCCTGGTCGCCGATGGTGCCGGCCGGGCGGCCGGGAACCCGGCCGCGCAGCGCGGGGTCGGCGGCCAGCGCGGGTGACAGCAGCGTCTCGCCGGGTCCGGGCAGCCGGGTGAGCCCGGCGGGGGCGGCCAGGCCGCGCGGCTCGGTGACCGCCAGGTGCACCACGGTGAGCGGCCGGTCGCCGGCGAAGCCGATCCGGACCGCCTCCACCGCCCGGACGGTCCCGGTGGCCGCGACGGGAGTGCGCCAGGCGGTGCGGTCGGCCCGGCCGGCGAACGCGAAGTTGATGGCGATCGCGAACAGCAGCAGCGCGGTGGACACCGCGACGGCGGCGAAGGTCAGCGACGAGCCGAGCAGCCCGCGCCGCCCGCCGCAGCGCAGCAGCCGCCAGGTGAGTGCGATCAGGCTCTTCATCGCCCGACCTCCCCGCCGCCGTGGTGCGGAGCCGGCAGCACCCGGGTCGGCGCCGCCGGGTGGCCCTGCGGGCCGGGACCGGGGTAAGGGCCGGCCGGGTGGCCCTGGGGACCCGGGCCGGCTGTGGGGCCGGCCGGGTGGGCCGGCGCGGGATCCGGATGGGCCGGTCCGAACCGCCGATGGGCCGGCGGGCGGCCCGGGCCGGGCGGCGGGGTGGCCGGTCCGGACGCTTGATGGATGGGGCCCGGGGGGAACTCCCCCGGCGCCGGGCGCGGACCGGCGGGGACGATGAGGCCGTCGCGGACCTCGATGACCCGGCCGCACCAGGCGGCCACCTGCGGGTCGTGGGTGACGACGACCAGCGCGGCGTCGCCTGCCCGGGTGGCCTCCACCAGCAGCCGCATGGTGTCGTGCCCGGTGGCCTGGTCCAGCGCGCCGGTGGGCTCGTCGGCGAAGACGACGGCCGGGCCGGTGACCAGCGCACGCGCGATCGCCACCCGCTGGGCCTGCCCGCCGGACAGCTCGCCGGGCCGCCGGGCCTCCAGGCCGGCCAGGCCGAGGGGGCCGAACCACGACCGGGCCCGGGCCACCGCCTTGCCGCGGGAGGTCCCGCCCAGCATGAGCGGCAGCGCGACGTTCTCCTC
The DNA here is from genome assembly GCF_016863395.1 of Sphaerisporangium rufum. Taxonomy (GTDB): domain Bacteria; phylum Actinomycetota; class Actinomycetes; order Streptosporangiales; family Streptosporangiaceae; genus Sphaerisporangium; species Sphaerisporangium rufum. The sequence continues at coordinate 87,215 of NZ_BOOU01000054.1, forward strand.
GGCGGGCAGCTCGGGCAGCAACTGGCCGAACTGGAAGACGAAGCCGAACCTGGTGCGGCGCAGGGCGCTGCGGCCCCGCTCCCCCATCGCGTCGACGCGCTCGCCGAGCAGCCGCACCTCGCCCGCGTCGGGGCGCATGATGCCGGCCAGGCAGTGCAGCAGGGTGGACTTGCCCGAGCCGCTCGGGCCCATCACCGCGACGGCCTCGCCCGAGCCCACGGTGACGTCCACCCCGGCGAGCGCGACCGTGGCGCCGAAACTCTTCCGCAGTGCGCGGCCTTCCAGCACGATTGACGACATGCCGCCCAGCCTCGCCCGGGGGCGGCCGGCGGCGGATCGGCCGGCCGTTCGATCCGGCGGGCCGGCCATCGGCCGAAAGGACGATTCGCTCCGCGAAGACCGTCTTTGCTGGACATAAGGGGCGGGCCGGGCTGGCAGAATCGCCCGGGTGAGAGTTCTCGTCGCCGACGACCAGGAGCTGGTGCGCACCGGCTTTCAGATGATCCTGGACGCCCAGCCGGACATCGAGGTCGTCGCGGCCGTCGCCGACGGCGTCGCCGCGGTCGAGCAGGCCCGCCGGCTGCGCCCGGACGTCTGCCTGCTGGACATCCGGATGCCCCGGCTGGACGGCCTGGAGGCGACCCGGATCCTCGCCGGCCCCGGGGTGCCCGACCCGATGCGGGTGGTGATCGTCACCACCTTCGACCTGGACGAGTACGTCTATGGCGCGCTGCGCGGCGGCGCGTGCGGGTTCCTGCTGAAGGACAGCGGCCCGACCTTGCTCATCGAGGCGGTGCGCGCCGCCGCCAACGGGGACGCGCTGGTCTCGCCGTCGGTCACCGTGCGCCTGCTGGAGCACCTGGCCCGGCCCGCCGCGGTGCGCGGCCGGCCGCCGCGCGAACCGCTCACCGAGCGGGAGCTGGACGTGGTGCGGCTGATCGCCCGGGGGCGGACCAACCAGGAGGTGGCCGCCGAGCTGTTCGTCTCGCTGTCCACGGTGAAGACGCACCTGGGCAGCATCTTCGCCAAGCTCGGCGCCCGCAACCGGGTCGAGATCGCCGCCTGGGCCTGGGAGTCCGGCCTCATCCGCTGACGCGGCCGTCCGGCGGGCCGCGCCGGCCGGTCGCGGCACCCGATGGGCGGGCGGCGCACGGCGGAAGGCCCCGGCCGATACGGCCGGGGCCCGGTCGGTGCCGTGGTCAGGCGTCGGGGATCTTGGTGAGGAGGCCGGTGGGGACGGTGGTGGTGGCGGGCTTGCCGAGGGCCTCCCACTGCTCGTTGGTCAGGGCGCGCTTCTTGCCGCCGGTCACGGTGTAGATGGCGTCGTCGGCCACATCGCGCAGGTAGCTGCCGTCCCGAGGGATCGCGCCGAAGGTGTTGATCCACTCGATCGGGACGTTGGTCGACTTGGGGCTGCCCAGCTGCTGGTACTCCGGATAGCTCAGCCCGTACCTGGCACCGCCGACGGTGAGGTAGACCGAACTGTCGGCGGCGTTGCGCAGATAGGTCCCCGCCTTGGGCTCGCGGGCCAGCGTGTTGACGAACCCGATCGGCACGTTGGTGGAGGCCGGCTTGCCCAGTGCGTTCCACTGGTCATAACTCAGCCCGTACCTGGCCCCGCCCGCCACCACGTAGATCGAACTGTCGGCCGGGTTACGCAGATAGGTGCCATCGGAAGGCACCGCACCCAGCTGGTCGATCATCGCGACCGGCACATTGGCCGACGCCGGCTTGCCCAACGCCGAGTACTCCTCGTAGCTGAGCCCGTACTTCGCCCCACCGGCCACCACATACACCGAACTGTCGGCCGGATTACGCAGATACGTACCGTTGCCCGGCACGGTGCCATAACCATCGATCACCCGCACCGGCACGTTCACCGACGCCGGCTTCCCCATCGCCACGAACTGCTCATAACTCAGCCCGTACTTCGCCCCACCAGCCACCACATACACCGAACTATCGGCGTTGTTGCGCAGGAACGTCCCATCCCGCGGCTCCGACGGCTGACTACGAATCCACCCCGCCGGCACCGCCGTCGAAACCGCGTTCCCATACCCGGCCGCGTTCACCTCCGCCATCGTCAGGAACGGCACCGCCGCCCCACCCGCGATCACCGCGATCGAACCATCCGGCTCCCGGTAGACGGCCCCCTCCCTCGGCGCCGTCTCGCAGCCGTTGGCACTGGTGACGTTGTTCCATTCCCGGTTGTTGGCCTGGCCGTACTGCACCCCGTTGAAGGTCGCGATGACCCGCTCGGAGCCCGCCTCGCCCCAGCTGGCATAGCCGTCGTGGTTCGCGTCGTAGGCCTGCTCGTAGTGCAGGTGCGGGGTGCCGTTCGACGTGGGGCCGGTGGCTCCCACGCGTCCGATCGCCTGGCCCTGCTGGACCTTCTGGCCGACGCTGACCGCCCGGGACTGCAGGTGGATGTAGGTGGTGAAGTGGCCGCCGCCGTGGTCGATCTGGATCATGTTGCCGGCGTTGGAGTGGTAGAAGGACTGTTTGACGGTGCCCGCGGCGGGGGCGATCAGCAGGGCGCCGTTGGTGCCGGTCTGGTCGGGTTCCTTGACCATGTCGAGCGCCGGGGCGTGTCCCCAGGAGTTCAGCTGCCATTTCTGGCCGCAGGGGAAGGGAAGCTGGAACGCCGGGGTCGCGGCGCTCGCGGGCAGGGGCGGGGCCACGGCCAGACCGGCCAGCGCGAGCGCGGCCACGGCGACCACGCGGCTCATGCGGCCACGGCCATGGGAGGTGATGCTGTTCATCGTCGGCTCCTAGCGGTTGTGGGGAGACGTCCTGGGGAGTCGGTTCTCGGAGTTCTCGGAGTTTCCGGCGCACCGGCCGGCGGAACTGGGCGGAAGTCGGGTTTCGGACAGAATGGATCCTTTTGCCGGAGGCATGGTCTTTCGAGCGGCCGCGGCCGCGGCCGGCCAGAAGTCCTGGCGCACCCTGAACCGGCGACGAACTTCGGGTCGCTGATTTGGGGCTTTGACGTCGGCCGCCGCGAAAAACGTTAGAACGGTCCGCTGCAGCCTCAGCGGGCCGCGATCTGGAGCCGGTGCGGCGGTAGCCGATCCGAGGGGAATTGCCGTACTCTGCCGCCTGACATGCCTTTCTGCACCGACGGCCGGCCGATTTCGGGTGGTGACCGGCGGCCGGGCGGCAGAATCAACGGCAGATCACGGAGGGGCGTTCGCATGTATGGGGGCTTCGGATGCGGCCGGTGGAAACCCTGCTCGGCGAGTCGATCCGTCACCTTCGGGTCACCGCCGGGCTCACCCAGCAGGAACTGGCCCGCTCGGCAGGGGTGAGCGAGCGTTCGCTGCGCGACATCGAGGCGGGCCGGGTGGGCCGGCCCCGGCCGTCGTCCTTGCGGCGGCTGGGGGCGGCGTTACGGTTGTCCGACGAGGAGGTCGAGACCCTGCTGTCGCGGGTCCGGGCCACCGGCCGGACGGCGCACGGCGACCGGATGCACATCTCGGTTCTCGGCCCGCTCAACGTCCGCCGGGGTGAGGCGCCGGTCGGCATCGGCGCGGCCAAGCAGCGGGAACTGCTCGGCCTGCTGGCGATGCAACCGTCGCAGGTGATCACCAGGGACGAGATCATCGCTGTCCTGTGGGACGATCGTCCGCCCAGGACGCACCTGAACCTGATCCAGGGCTATGTCGCTTCGCTGCGCAGGTCACTGGGTACGGCCGCCCGCGGCCCCTCGGCGTCGGTCGTCACCTCGGCAGGCGGCGCCTACCGCCTGGAGGTGGAGCCCGGCCAGCTCGACCTGCTGGGCTTCGGCGATCTGTGCCTCCAGGCCAAGGGCGCTCTGGTGGCCGGGCACCTGTCGTCGGCGGAGGAGCTGTTCGGCGAGGCGCTGGGCTGCTGGCGGGGCTCGGTCCTGGCCGGCTCCGGTTCGGCGTTGCGTAACCATCCCGCCGCAGTGGCCCTCGACCGGCGCAGGATGGAGATCGCGCTGCGATTCGCCGACCTGGCGCTCGCCGGCGGACGTTTCCAGCAGGCCGTCGCCCGGCTGCACGACCTCCTCCGCGACGAGCCGCTGCACGAAGGGCTGCACGCGCGTCTCGTGCAGGCGATGGCCGGCGGCGGCGAACAGGCCGCCGCCCTGCGCCTGTTCGGCGACATCCGCAGCAGGCTCGCCGAGGAGCTGGGCGTCCAGCCCGGGCACGAACTCGCCGCCGCGCATCTGCGCGTGCTGCGCGGGCATCCCGCCTTCCCGGCCGCGCCCGACGCGCTCACACCGGCCCCGGACCCGCCGGACGCCGGACCCGCCGCCGGAGCACCCGGCCCCGCCGCGCCGCCGTGGCACGCCCCGGCGCCGAGCCAGAGCCCGGCCGGCGGCCCGCCGGCCGTCGGCGCCCTGAGAGCGCCATCCGCTCCGCGGCCGTCGCCGGCGGATGACGGCCGGCGGGCGCCGGCCGTGCGGCCGGCCGTCCCGGCGCAGCTGCCGTTCGTCGCCCGCGGCTTCGTGGGGCGGCGCGACGAACTCGTCCGGCTGGACGCCGCGCTGGGCGGCGGCGGGCACCCGACCATCGTGACCTTGTCCGGCACCGCCGGCGTCGGCAAGACGACGCTGGCGGTGCACTGGGCACACCGGGTGCGCGACCGCTTCCCCGATGGCCAGCTCTATCTGAACCTGCGTGGCTACTCGGCCGGCCGGGCGATGGAGCCCGCGGACGCGATCGCGTGTTTCCTGGACGCGCTGGACGTGCCCTCGTCGCGGCTTCCCCCCACCCTCGAGGCCCAGGTCGGCCTCTTCCGCAGCCTGGTGGCCGACCGCCGGATGCTGGTGGTGCTGGACAACGCCAAGGACGCCGAGCAGGTGCGCCCGCTGCTTCCGGGATCGCCCGGTTGCCTGGTCCTGGTGACCAGCCGGGATCGGCTCCCGGGCCTGGTGGCCGTCGAGGGGGCGCGGCCCCTCGGCCTGGACCGTCTCTCGGCCGCGGAAGGGCGTGAGCTGCTCGCCGGCCGTCTCGGCTCCGATCGGGTCGCGGCCGAGCCCGAAGCGGTGGGCGAGATAATCGGGCGGTGCGCCCGGCTGCCGCTGGCCCTCGCGATCGTGTGCGCCCGCGCCGCGGCCAACGCCCACTTCCCGCTGGCCACGCTCGCCGCCGAACTCGGCGGGGCACTCACGTTCTTGGACGCGTTCCACGGCGGCGATCCCACCATCCAGCCGCGGACCGTGTTCTCCTGGTCGTATCGCACGCTCAGCCCGGAGGCGGCGCGGCTGTTCCGATTGATGGCGCTCCATCCCGGCGTGGACATCGGCCTGGCCGCCGCCGCCCGCCTGGCGGACATCCCGGAGGAGCGCGGGCGGCGCCTTCTCGGCGAGCTGGTCCAGGCGCACCTGGTCGACGAGCAGCGGCCGGAGCGCTACACCTGGCACGATCTCCTGCAGGCGTACGCGGCCGAACGCACGCACGAAGAGGACGCCGCGGCCGAGCGCGTCGCCGCCGTGCACCGCCTGTACGAGCATTACCGCGGCATGACCCAGGCCGCGGCGGGCCTGCTGTATCCGCAGATGGTGCGGTTGCCGGACGAGGTCTACCCGTCCGGCCGGTCGCCGGCCCGCTTCGACGGACCTCGCGGTGCGATGTCCTGGCTGGACGCCGAGCATCTCAACCTCTATGCCGCGGTCGTCCGGGCCGCGGAGGACGGGCCGCGCCGGGCCGGGTGGCTCATCGCCGACGCGTTACGCGGGTACCTCGCCAAGCGCCGGCACTCGACGCAATGGCTGACCGTGATGAAGGGCGCGTTGTCCGCCGCATGCGCGGACGCCGACCTGATGGGACAGGCCGCCGCCCATCTCGGCATCGCGCACGCCTACCACACGACGAATCGCCAGAAGGAGGCCACCGACCATCTCGACCATCTACTGGAGACGAGCCGGCGCGCCGGCTGGATGGCGGGTGAGGCCGTGGCGCACGGGAACATGGGCACCATCCATGGGGAGAGCGGCCGCCTGACGGCGTCGTACGATTGTTTCCGCCAGGCGTTGCACATCTGGCGCCATAACGGCTCCGAGATCTACGAGGCCACCGTCCTCAACAATCTCGCGACGCTGGACCGGTACTGCGGGCGGTTCGACGCCGCCGTCGGCCACCTGGAACGGGCGATCGCCATCTGGCGGTCGGCGGGAATGCCGGCCGGGTCCCCCGCCGCGCTGAACTCGCTCGGCCAGGTCTACCGGGATCTCGGCGAGTTCGCGCTCAGCGCCGCCTGCCTGCGGGAATCCGCCGATCTCACGCTGGAGACACGCGACCTCAACGTCCATGCCGCCGCGCTCGCCACGCTCTCCGGCGTGCACCACGACCTGGGGCGGATGACCGAGGCGCTGAGAACGGCCGACCTGGCCCTGCGCCTGACGGGCGTGCACTCGCTCGACCGCAGCAGATGTCTCACGTACAACTCCTACGCCGCGGCCTGCCACGCCGTCGGCCGATATGATGGGGCGCTCCACCACTACCGCCGCAGCCTGGACCTGGCACGGGAGTCGGGGACCCGCCACCACGAAGCGGAGGCGCTCATCGGGCTTTCGGCCCTGCACATGGACCGCGGCGACCTCGAGCAGGCACACGACGTCACGGCAGGCGCGCTGGCCATCGCCGAGCGGGTGCGCTACCCCGTCGCGGAAGGCCAGGCCTTCGCGGCGCTGGCCGAGATCCACCTGCGGCGCGGCGACCCCGGCGCGGCGATCGAGCACGCGCGGCGGGCCGTCGACGTGCACGGCCGCATCCGCCACCGCCTCGGCGAGGCGCGCGCGCTGGTGCGGCTGGGGAACGCCTTCGGCCATGGACCGGACCGGGCACCCCAGGCGGCCGTCGACCACTGGCGGCAAGCGCTGGCCATCTTCACCGACCTCGGCACCCCCGAGGCCGATCAGGTCCGGTCGCTGATCGACCGGGCGGGCCGCCCGTCAGGAGCGGGTGGTGGCGGAGACGACGGTGTGGTGGGTGACCGTGGTGTCGTAGCCGGCGAGCACGGCCTGGGCGGCGGGTTCCACGACGGCGGTGTCCACGTCGGGTGAGGCGAACCCGCGGACGGCGTCCATCGAGGCCCACAGGGTGATCACCTCGATGTCGACGTGGCCGTCGCGGTCGTGGTTGAGCAGGTAGGCGCCGCGATGGCCGTCGAGGCCGCGCAGTTCGGGGAGCACCGACGTGGTGAAGTGCCGGTGATAGGCCGCCGCGCCCTCCCGGGTGGCCGTCGCACGCCAGATCCTGGCGATCATCACACTTCTCCTCTCCGGGTGGTCCGGCGGAACCCTCCTCGGGAGCGCCGCATGGCGGACCGGGGGTCTCGTGAACAGAACCCTAGATCCGCACGTGGAGATCTTGGGTCTTATCGGTCGCCCCGTCGATTAACGGAGAGGCGCGCTGGATAGGAGTGAGATCAGGCGTCGCGCTACGTCGCGCAGCGAACACGACCTTCAGCGCATGCCAGGGAGGAAGCCATGCGCCATACCCGATCAGCGGTGCGCAGGTCGGCCGCCGGCGTCTATCTGGCGCTCGCCGCCCAGATCGCCACCCTGACCTGTTTGGTGATCTTCGAGGAGGCGCGGGGCAGGCTGCTCGCACGGCAGGTGGCCGAGCTGGGCGGCGACCCGCACGCCCCGGGGACGCAGGCCGTCGCCGGCGCGGCGACCTGGTTCGCCGTGCTGATCCTGCTGGTGGCGGCCACGACGATCGCCGCCGGCTGCTCCTACTTCGCCTGGCTGCGGCAGGCCGGCGCCGCGCCCGGCGCGATCGCCCTCGCCTGGCTGGTGCCGGTGGTCGATCTGGTGGCGCCCGCGTTGCTGCTGCACTCGCTGCGCCGGGACGCCGGGCTGCGCCGGGAGCGGCACGCGGTCTGGCTGACGCTGCTCGCCGCCTGGTGGGCGTCCTGGCTCACCATGGTGTTCCTGGTCTTCGTCCGGCTGCCGTTGGCGCACCCGGCGGGCGGCCGGACGCTGACCGGCATCGGGCCGCGCGAGCTCGCGGTCGCGGTGCTGGCGGCGGTGCTGTGCGCGGCGACGGTCCGCGAGGTGACCGCCGCCCGGCTGAGCGCCCGCCCGTCGGGCATCGCGCCCCGGCTGAAGCTGCTGCCCGCGCTGCGTTCCCTCCCCCGGCACACCTACCCGGCCCGCGACTGAAGTCCCGGCCCGGGACCGGGTCCCGGCCTGGGGTTCAGGCGGGTCCGGGACCGAGGTCCGGCCCGGGGTGAGACCGGCCGGGACGGAGGACGGGGTTCACCCGGCCGCCCGGTCACCGCCGGCGGGAAGGGTGCGGCGGCGCGGGAAGGCGGCCGGCGGGCCGGAGCTGCCCTGGCTGGCGTGCCACAGGGTGCGCGGCGGGGTGCGCAGCCCCGGCGCCGGGCCGATGTCGGCGTACGGGGACAGCCGGTAGCCGTTGCCGTACTCGACCGGACGCCCGCCGACACCGCCGGACCGCCCGGGGGCGGCATCGAGGACGGCCCGCACCGCCGCCGGGCCCTCGGCGCGCCATAGCTCGTCCAGCTCGGCCAGGTTCCAGCAGTCCAGCGCGCGCAGCGACACCGCCCGGGCGCCGACCCGCCGCACCGCGCCCCGGGCGACCAGCAGCCACGACCCGAACAGCGTCGCCGCGCAGTGCCCCTGCACCGACTCGAAGAAGGTCAGGTCGATCGGGCCGGTGGAGTCGTCCAGGGTGGTGAAGATCACCCGCTGCCCGGAGCGCACCGCCGGGGTCTGGGTGGCGACCTTGACCCCGGCGACCAGGATCTCCGCGCCGTTGCGCATCCTGAGCAGCTCGCGCGCCCGGACGACCCCCAGCGCGTCCAGCAGCTCGTCGTAGAAGGCGATCACGTGCCGGCTGACGTCCAGGCCGAGGATGTCCAGCTCGGCGGCCACCGCCTCGGCCTCGGTCATCTCGGGCAGCTCGCCGGGCGTCACATGCTCGGTGAACCCTAGCGGGAGCTGCGCGGCCGTCCCGCCCGGCGGCCCGGCGCCGGTGCCCGGTGCCGGGCCGGTGCGCGGCCCGGTGCGCGGGCCGGGGCCGGTCCGGCGCGCGGTCACGCCGGTGGCGGACGCCCGGTGCAGCGCGCCGGCCTGCGCGACCAGGTCGCGGCGGGTCAGCTCGCCCGGCCGCCAGCGCGGCTCGCCGGGGCGCAGCCCGTAGAGGGCGTCGAACCCGCCGGCCTGGATGATCCGCTCGGCGACCGGGCGGGACGGGCGGGCCCGCGCCCAGAAGTCGGCCAGCGAGGTGTAGGGCCGGCCGGCGACCATCCGCTCGACCTCCGGCTCGCTGATCCCCTTGACCGCCGAGAACGGCACCCGCAGGCCATAGCCGGCGCCGGGCGGGGCCAGGCGTTCCACCTGCCAGTCGCGGCCGGAGGCGTTGACGTCCAGCGGCAGCACCGCGACCCCGCACTGGCGCGCCTCGTCCAGGATCACCCGGCCCGGATACATGCCGGGATCGTGGGCGAGCACCCCGGCGAAGAACGCGGCGGCGTGGTGCCGCTTCAGCCAGGCCGACTGGTAGGTGGGCAGCGCGAACGCCGCCGCGTGCGCCTTGCAGAACCCGAACGAGCCGAACGCGTCGAGCACCTGCCAGGCCCGGTCGGTGGTCTCCCGGTCGTACTCGGGCAGCACCTCGGCCTCCCACCAGGCGCGGGCCCGCTCCCGGCCCTCGGGGGTGGCCAGGTCACGGCGGATCCGCTCGGCCTCCGACAGGCCGCAGCCGGTCATCACGTCCACGATGCGCAGCACCTGCTCGTGGAAGATGACGACGCCGTTCGTCTCGGCCAGCGCCGGCCGCAGCGCGGGGTGCGGGTAGCGGGCCTCGCGCCAGCCGTGCCGGGCCTCCAGGTAGGGGGTGACCATGTCGGAGTTCACCGGCCCGGGGCGGAACAGCGAGATGTCCACGATCAGGTCGTGCATCGTGCGCGGTTCCAGCTTGGCCACCAGCTCGCGCTGGCCGGGCGACTCGATCTGGAAGCAGCCGAGCGTCCGGCCGGTGCAGATCATGTCGTAGGTGGCCTGGTCGTCCCGCGGCACGTCCCGGTCGATGTCGATCTCCGCGCGGTCCACCCGGCGGATCTCCGCCAGGGCGTAGGCCATCGCCGACTGCATGCGCACGCCGAGCACGTCCAGCTTGAGCAGGCCGGCCTCCTCGACGTCGTCCTTGTCGAACTGGCTCATCGGGAAGTCCAGCAGGCTGCGCTCGACCGGGGTGCGGTCGCGCAGCCCGGAGTTGCCGACCAGCACGCCGCACGGGTGCAGCGCGATGTGCCGGGGCAACCCGTCCAGCCGCTCGGCGAGCAGGAACACCGTGGCGAGCGCCTGGTCGTCCAGGCCGCTGCCGCGCAGCTCCGGCAGGTCCGACAGCGCCGAGCGGATCTGCCGGGCCCGGATGTGCGGGAACGCCTTGGCGATGGCGTCGATCTCGTGCGGCGGCAGCCCCATGGCCGCGCCGACGTCGCGGATGGCGCTGCGCGCCCGGTAGGTCTCCATCATGGACACGCAGGCCACCCGTTCGGGGCCGTAGCGGTCCAGGATGGCCTGGTAGCAGTCCAGCCGGCGGGCCGACTCCACGTCCACGTCGATGTCGGGCAGCCCTTTGCGGCCCTCGGACAGGAAGCGCTCCATGAGCAGGCCGTGCTCCAGCGGGTTCACCTCGCCGATGCGGGTCAGGTAGTTGACCAGGCTGCCCGCGCCGGAGCCGCGGATGGCGCAGCGCACCCCCATCTCGCGGATCATGCCGGTGATGTCGGACACCACGACGAAATAGGCGGACAGCCGCTTGTTCTCGATCACCGCCAGCTCGGCGGCCAGCCGGTCGCGCGCCTCCCGGGAGCGGGCCAGGCCGCGGGCGGCCAGCCCGTCGTCGCAGCGGCGGCGCAGCTCGGCCACCGGATCGCCGGCCACCTCCGGCAGGTGCAGCCGCTCCCGCCCGCCGCGCAGCGCGAGCACCTCCAGCGGGTCCAGGACGCACCGCTCGGCGGCCGCCCGGGTGGCGGCCAGCAGCCGCCGCGCCCGGCCGGGGTCGCCGCCGCAGATCCGCGCGGCCACCCGGGCCATCTCGGCGGGGCTCTTGAGGTAGGCGTGCGAGGCGGAGTGGTCCAGGTGCCGGGCGTGCAGCGGGACGAGCCGGCGGGCGGCGTCCAGCACGTCGCCGACCCGGTAGTCGCCGGCGTCCAGGTGCCGCACGGCGTTGGTCAGCACGGCGGGCACCCCGGCCGAGCCGGCCAGCGCGAGCATCCGGGCGGCGGTGGCGGCCTGGCCGGGGCCGTACTGGTCGACCACCTCGACCGCCAGGTCCGGGACCGCGGCCCGCCAGGCCAGCAGCAGCGCGCGGGCGTGCTCGTCGCGCCGCCCGGCGACCGCGCGGCCGACGTCGGAGCGCGGGCCGAGCAGCACCAGCAGCCCACCGGCGTGCTCGGCGACCATCTCGCGGGTCACCCACGGCTCGCCGCGGCGGCCGGCCGCGTGCGCGGCGCCGGTCAGCCGGCACAGGTGCGCCCAGCCGCCGGACCGGGCCAGCACGGTGACCCGGTCCTCCCCGCCGCTCGCCGCGGCCGCCGGGCCGGCACCGGCGAGCGGCGGGCCGGCCCGCCCGGGGTCGCCGGCCGCGGGCCGCAGTTCCAGGTCGACGCCGACGACCGGCGCGATGCCCGCGTCGTGGCAGGCCTGGACGTGCTTGATCGCGCCGTACATGCCGTCGCGGTCGGTCAGCGCGAGGATGCCGGCGCCGTGCCCGGCCGCCCGGCCGGCCAGGTCGGCGGGGAACGCCGAGCCGTACCGCAGCGAGTAGGCGGACGCGACGTGCAGGTGGGGGAACATCAGTCCCACGCCCTCAGCAGCAGCCAGCCCTCGGCGGCGGTGTCGAACCGCAGCTCGTAGGTGCCGGGGTCACCACCGGGCGTGGCCTCGACCCGCCAGAACCGGCGCTCGCCGGGGTCGGTGTCGGAGACCTTCCACCACTCGCGGGAGGTCACCCAGTGGTCCAGGACCCGGCGCACGACGTAGAGCCGGTCACGCCAGACGAAGCGGGCGGGCTCGCCGTCCCGCACCCACACCTCGACGGGATCACCGTAGATTCTGCTCAAGGCGGTCTTCTCCCGGGCTCGCGGAACTATGGGGCACCCGGGGGAAGACGGTGCTGGTTCGAACATATGTTCTCCGGGGCTGGACGGCAAATCACCACACCCCGGTACCGGCCGGACGGGTGAGCATGGTTCCGGCACGGGCCGATCTCGATAGGCTGGCGCCGCCAACAGGTGGACAGCGGCAAAGGCGACACGTTGAACGACCTCGGTCCCGGTGACCCCCCTCAGATCGGCCGGTACCGGCTGCTCGGCCGGCTGGGCCGCGGCGGGATGGGCACCGTCTACCTCGGCCGGGACGCGGCGGGGCAGCCGGCCGCGATCAAGGTGATCAACCCCGAGTACGCCCGGCACGAGGAGTTCCGCACCCGGTTCCGCCGCGAGGCAGAGGCGGCCCGGCGGGTGCGCCGGTTCTGCACGGCGGCCGTGCTGGACGCCGACCTGGACGGCGACCAGCTGTACGTGGTGACCGAGTACGTCGAGGGGCCGAACCTGCACGAGGCGGTGCGGGACGCCGGACCGCTGCGCGGTTCCAGCCTGGACGCGCTGGCCGTCGGGGTGGCCACCGCGCTGACCGCCATCCACGCGGCCGGCGTCGTGCACCGCGACCTCAAGCCGTCCAACGTGCTGCTCTCGCCGGTCGGGCCGCGGGTGATCGACTTCGGCATCGCCCGGGCGCTGGACACCCTCGGCGGGATCACCGGCACCGGGCAGCTGCTCGGCACGCCCCGGTACATGGCCCCGGAGGTGCTGCGCGGCGAGCCGGCCTCCCCCGCCTGCGACGTGTTCTCCTGGGGCTGCCTGGTCGCCTTCGCCGGCACCGCCACCCCGCCGTTCGGCGGCGACTCGATGCCGTCGATCATGTACCAGGTGCTCAACACCGAGCCGTCGCTGGCCGGGCTGGAGGAACCGCTGCGCTCGCTGGTGGCCGCCACCCTGGCCAAGGACCCGGCGCGGCGGCCGGCCGCCCAGGCGATCCTCGACCAGATGGTCGGCCGGACCGGGCCGGAGCAGGCCGAGCGGTCGGTCGCGGCGGCCTGGCGGCAGGACCCCACCCTGGCCGGCCCGCCGTCCACCCTGACCGGCCCGCCGCCGACCGTCCCGTCCCGGCCGTCCCCCACCGCGCACGGCCCAGCTCCCACCGGATACGGCCCCGCGAGCCACGCCCCGGCGGCGACCGCCTACGGCCCGGGTGGTCCGGGAGGCCATGGAGGCCCGGGTCCAGGTGGTCCGGGCGGTCAAGGTCCGGGCGGCCCGGGCCGGCCGGGCGGGTACGGCCCGGCGCCGGCGAGTCCGGCCGGCCGGGCGGCGGAGCCCGGCACACGAACCACCCGGCGGCTGCGCCTGATCGGCATCATCGCCGCCGCCGTGGTGGTCGCGGTCACCGTCACGCTCGGGGTTCGCACGCTGCTGCCGTCCGGGCCGCCGACCGACCTGGTCTACCTGTACCAGGACGATTTCGGCGACAACAACGGCGGCTGGGGCGGATCCACCTACACCGGCGAGGACGGCAGCAGCTGGGGGTACGCCCCGGGTGGCTTCTACGCGGTGGACGTGGACACCGAGCACCCCGAGCGGGTGGAGAAGGCGCCCATCCCGTTCGTGCCGGCCCAGCCCGCCACCCCCGACCCGAGTGCCACGCCGACCCCGACGACGCCGGGCCGGCTGCTGCTCGCCGTGACCGTCGCCCCGCGCCAGAAGTCCACCCAGGGCGAGTACGGCCTGATGTGCCGGTCCGCCGACGAGACCTACAAGCCGACCCGGTACGAGTTCCTGCTCACCGGGGACGGCAAGGCCCGCATCCGCCGGGTCGTCAAGGGCGCGGGCGGGGACCTGCCGCCGCCGGCGCCGGTGTCCGGGCTGGACGGCAAGGATCCGGTGCGACTGCAGGCCGAGTGCGACCGGACCGGCGAGGGGATGCGGCTCACCATGTGGGTGAACGGCGCGGAGGTGCAGTCCTACACCGACACCTCGGCGCCGCTGCCGAACGGCGACGTCGGCTTCCTGGCCCGGGTGCCGGCCACCCCGGACGCGGCGATGAAGCTTTCGTTCGACGACTTCAGCGTGTCCGGCACCCCCGACGCCCGGACCGGCACCTCCCCGGCCGGCTGACCCTCGGCGGCGGGTTCAGCCGGCGGCGGGGGCGGCCTGCGGCCGGTTGAGGGCGGTGGTGCGGGCGACCTCCTCGGCGACGACCCGGCGGCCCGGCCACCGGCCGACGGCGAGCGCCATGAGCGCCAGGCCGGCCAGCGACCAGCCGCCGATCACGACCGGCACCGCGACCCGCTCGGCGAGCGCGCCGGCGGCGAGCACCGCGGCGGCGTGCGCGAGCTGGATGCCGCCCTGCATGATCCCGAACGCGCGGGCGCGGAAGGCGTCCGGCAGCATCTGCACGAACAGGCCGTTCAGCGGGACGAGCACCGTGTTGACCGCCGCGGTGGCCAGCAGCACCAGCACCACGGCCACCGCGAACGGCGGCGCCAGCAGGATGGGCACCAGCAGCGCGGGACCGGCGAGCAGCAGCGGCCGGACCAGGCGCAGCCGCCGCTCCGGGCCGGTCAGCCGGGTGACCACGGCGCCGATGACGCAGCCCACCGGGGCGGCGGCCATCAGCAGGCCGGTGATCTGCGATCCGCCGCCGAACGCGGGCGTCCAGGCGGCGGCGAGCCCTTCGGGGACGATCACGATCGCCGTGACGCTGAACACCACCAGGGCGATCGGCCGCAGGACGCGGTGCCCGAAGACCAGCCGCAGCCCGTCGCCGGTCTCCCGCAGCAGCGACCGGCGGGCCGCGGCGGCGGCCGGGGCGGGCCGGGGCCGGACGCCGCGCCACAGCAGCAGCGCGGACGCGGCGAAGGTGGCCGCGTTGATCACCAGGCCGGTGCGGACGTCGAGCGCGGCCACCACGCCGCCCGCGGCGTACCCGGCGACCTGGGCGGCCTGGCCGGCCATGTTCTGGAACGACAGGCCGACCACGTACCGGTCGCCGGTGAGCAGCTGCGCCACCATGGCCGACCGGGCCGCCTGGAACGGCGGGGTCAGCAGGGACGCGCCGAGCAGCAGGAGCAGCAGCACGGCGAGCGGCGTGCCGGGCAGCGCCATCAGGCCGATCAGCACCATCCGGACCAGGTCGCACACGATCATGACCCGGCGGTAGGGGTAACGCTCGGCCAGCGCGGCGAGCACCGGCCCGCCGGCCACCCAGGGCAGATAGCTGATCGCGAAGCCGGCGGCGGACAGCAGCACCGAGCCAGTGCCCTGGAAGACCAGGAAGGTCACCGCCACCTTGGCGAAATAGTCGCCGACCCAGGACAGCAGCGCCGCGCCGAACATCGCCCGGTATTCGGCGACGCCGAACACGTCGCGGAAGGTGGCCGGCCGGTCGGCCGCGGCGCCCGGCGCCGCCCGGTCGGCGGGCCTGGTGGCGCTCACCCGGTGGCGTCCTTTCCGGGTGGCCGACCCGCGGGCCCGGCGCCCCGGAGGGTCGCTCCAGCGTTCGACCTGCTTAACGAGGGCCATGTCTGGCACTGTAAACAGCGGTGTCCGGACGGTGACGCGGGTCGGCGCCAAGTTAGGGGACCCAGTTACCGTTGATCATCACGATATGGGCCCGCCTTTCGGCCGTCAATATGACGTTATTAACCTCACTATTCGGCGATTGTCGATTTATCGCTTTTATCCGGAATGGAGGGTTTCTGTCGCGTTCGGATGGCCAGCCCGGCACACCCGATCACCGCGAGGCCGCCGAGGACGGTGGCCCAGGTGATCCGCTCGCCCAGCAGCAGCGCCGCCCAGCTCACCCCCAGCACCGGCTGGACAAGCTGGATCTGGCCGACCTGGGCGATCGGCCCGATGGCGAGCCCGCGGTACCAGGCGAAGAAGCCGAGGAACATGCTCACCAGGCCCAGGTAGCCGAACGCCGCCCACTCGGCCGGGGTCCCGGCCGGCGGCCGGGCCGCCGCCGCCAGCCCGGCCAGCACGAGCATGACCGGCGCGGCCAGCACCAGCGCCCAGGAGATCGTCTGCCAGGCGCCGAGTTCCCGGGACAGCAGCCCGCCCTCGGCGTAGCCGACCGCGGCCGCGGCGACCGCGCCGAGCAGCAGCAGATCGGCCCAGCGCAAACCGCCGGACCCGCCGCCGCCCTGCCACCAGGCGAACCCGGCCGTGACGGCCGCGCCGGCCGCCGCCATCGCCCAGAACGCCGGCGGCGGGCGCTCGCCGCCGCGCAGCACGGCCATGACCGCGGTGGCCGCCGGCAGCAGCGCGATCACCACCGCGCTGTGGCCGGCCGGGGCGGCGGTCAGCGCGAAGGAGGTCAGCAGCGGGAAGCCGGCCACCACGCCGGCCGCGACGACCGCCAGCCGGGCCCACTGGCCGCCGCGCGGCGGCCGCTGACCGGTCAGCGCCAGCGCCCCGGCGGCGAGCACCGCGGCCACCACCGCCCGGCCGGAGGCCACGAACAGCGGCGAGATGGCGCCGCTCTGCACGGCCACCCGGGTGAACGGGACGGTGAACGAGAACCCGGCCACCCCGAGCAGGCCCCAGCCCAGCCCGGCCCGGGACCCCGATAGCACCGGCCGGTCGGGCAGAGTAGCGCTACTATTGAGCTTCATGGACCACGATAGCAGTGGCCGGATCGCCGCCGATCTCCGTTCCTGGATCGCCACCGCGGCCCCGGGCACCCGGCTGCCGGCCACCCGCGCTCTGGTCGCGCGGTACGGGGCGAGCCCGGTCACGGTGCAGAAGGCGCTGCGCGCGCTGGCGGCCCAGGGGCTGGTCGAGAGCCGGCCGGGCGTGGGCACCTTCGTCCGGGCGGCGCGCACCGCCCGCCCGAACGACTACGGCTGGCAGACCGCCGCCCTCGGCACGCCGCGCGACCGCCCGCCGCGGCCGTCCATCACGCTGCGCACCGTCCCGAACGACATGATCGCGCTGCACTCCGGCTACCCGGACCGCGAGCTGCTGCCCGAACGCCTGGTCCGAGCCGCCTTCACCCGCGCGGCCCGCGGCGGCGCCGCCGTCGCCAGGCCGCCGGCCGCCGGACTCCCGGAGCTGCAGGAATGGTTCGCCGCCGAGCTCGGGGCCGCGATGCCCGCCGGGCTCGCGCCGCCCGCGCCGGGCGACGTCGTGGTGCTGCCGGGCAGCCAGAGCGGGCTGGCCACCGCCTTCCGCGCCCTGGTCGGCCCGGACCGCCCGCTGCTGCTGGAGTCGCCGACCTACTGGGGGGCGATCGCCGCCGCCGCGCGGGCCGGCGTCCGCGTCGTCCCGGTCCCCTGCGGGCCGCACGGCCCCGACCCCGACGCGCTGGCCCGCGCGTTCGAGCAGACCGGGGCCCGCGCCTTCTTCGCCCAGCCCAACTTCGCCAACCCCACCGGCGCCCAGTGGCCGCCCGCCCTGGCCGGCCGGGTGCTGGACCTGGTGCGCGAGCACGGCGCGTTCCTGATCGAGGACGACTGGGCGCACGGCTTCGGCATCTCCGCCGACCCGGTGCCGGTCGCCGCCCGGGACGACGGCGGGCACGTGGTCTACCTCCGCTCGCTCACCAAGATCGTGTCCCCGGCCGTCCGGGTCGCCGCGATCGTCGCCCGCGGCCCGGCCCGCGAGCGCATCCTCGCCGACGTCCAGGCCGAGTCCATGTACGTCAGCGGGCTGCTGCAGGCGGTGGCACTCGACGTCGTCACCCAGCCCGCCTGGCGCACCCACCTGCGCGGCCTGCGCCACCAGCTCGCCGCCCGCCGCGACCTGCTGGCCGGCGCGCTCGCCGAGCACGTGCCCGCCGCCCGGCTGGAAGGGCTGCCACCGGGCGGGCTCAACCTGTGGGTCCGGCTGCCCGACACCACCGACCTGCCCCGGCTGGCCGGCGACTGCGAGGCCGCCGGGGTCATCGTGGCGGCCGGCGACGAGTGGTTCCCCGCCGAGCCGACCGGCCGCTACCTGCGGCTGAACTACGCCGGCCCGAACCCCGGCGCCTTCCCCGACGGCGCCCGCGCGATCGGCCGGGCGCTCGCCCGCCAGCGGGCCGGCCGGCCCGCCGGCCCGCCCGACCAGGACTGACCCGGTCATCTGCCGGCCCCGCCCTTCCGCCCGGCTCCCGGCCCACGCCGTCCGCCGACCAGGCCGGTAGCCGCACGCTCGGCCCGGCACCCGGTCGGGCGGCGGCCTGCCGACCCGGTCGCGGGCCGGCCCGGCACCCGCTCGCGGGCCGGCCCGGCACGCCTGGCGCGGTCGCCGGCCCGCCGCCGCCCGGCGCCGCCCGGCGACGCGGAGCGGTCAGCCGGACTCGCGGACCACCAGCTCGCACGGCAGGATCGCCGAGGCCACCGGGTCGCCCTCGATGGCGGCCAGCAGCATCCGGACGGCCGCCACCGCCTGCCCGGCCACGTCCTCGCGCACCGTGGTCAGCGCGGGGGTGGTGTACGCCGCGGCGTCCACGTCGCCGAACCCCACCACCGCGACGTCGTCGGGCACCCGCCGGCCGGCCGTGCGCAGCTCGCGCAGCACGCCGATCGCCGGCAGGTCGCTCGCCGCGAACACCGCGTCCACCTCCGGGTGCCCGGCCAGCAGCCCGCGGGCCGCCGCCGCGCCCGCCGCCCGGGTGCGCCCCCCGGAGACGACCAGCTCCGGCAGCCCCGCCTCGCGCAGCGCCGCCCGGTACCCGGCCAGCCGGCCGTCCACCGCGACGCCCTCCACCGGGCCGGCGATCATGGCGATCCGCCGCCGGCCGGCCGCGACCAGGTGCCGGATCGCGGCCCGCGCCCCGGCCGCCCCGTCGGCCTCGACGTACGGCACCGCCGCCCGCGGCCGGCCGAGCGCCACCACCGGCACCCCGGCGGCGGCCAGCGTGCCGGGCATCGGATCGGTGGACCGGGACGGCACCAGCAACGCGCCGTCGGCGTGCCCGGCGGTCAGGTACCCCTCGGCCCGCCGCCGGCTGTCCCCGGAGTCGGCCGGCACCAGGATCACCTGCCGGCCGGCCCGCTCCAGGGCGTGCGCCGCGGAGCGGACGGCCGCGGCGAACACCGGGTCGTCGTCGCCGTCCGGGGACGGCACCGCCCCCTCGCCCAGCACGACCAGCGCGACGGTGTCGGTGCGCCGGGTCACCAGGCTGCGGGCCGCCGAGTTCGGCACGTAGCCGAGCTCGGCGACGGCGTGCATGACCGTCTCCCGGGCCTGCGGCGCCACCGTCCGCTCGCCGTTGATCACCCGGGACACCGTGGACCGGGACACCCCGGCCCGGGCCGCCACCTCCTCCAGGGTCGGCCGCCGGGGACGCCGCGAGCCCAGGCCGCCGCGGGCGATCACGTCCCGGTACCACAGCGCGCTGTCCTTGGGCCGGCGCCGCTGGGTGGCGAAGTCGACGTGCACGATGCCGAACCGCGGCCGGTACCCCTCGGCCCACTCGAAGTTGTCCAGCAGCGACCAGACGTGGTAACCGCGCAGGTCGGCGCCGGCCTCCAGCGCCGCGTGCGCCGCCCGCAGGTGGCCCTCCAGGAACGCGGTCCGGTCGGCGTCGTGCACGTGCTCGCCGGTCACCTCGTCCTCGAACGCGGCGCCGTTCTCGGTGACGATCAACCCGACCCCCGGGTAGTCGCGCGACAGCCGCAGCAGCAGCCGGGTCAGCGCGGTCGGCACGATCGGCCAGCCGACGGCGGTCGTCGGCGCCTGCCCGCCGGTGAACTCGATGCCCTCGGTGCCGGGGAACGCCGGGTTGGCCGGCTCGCCGGGCCGGGCCCGCACCACGCACGGCGTGTAGTAGTTGATGCCCAGCAGGTCGACCCGCTGGTTGATCGCCGCCAGGTCGCCGTCCCGGATGTGGCCGAGCCCGGCGATCCGCTCGATGATGTCCAGCGTGGTGGCGGGGTACTCGCCGCGCAGCACCGGGTCCAGGAACTGCCGGTTGATCAGGCAGTCCACCCGGGCCACCGCCTCGGCGTCCGCCTCGGCCGGCACCGCGGCCGGGTCGTGCACCTGGGCCGGGGTGAGCACCGGCGCCAGGTTCAGGGTCAGCGCGATCTCCCGGGCGCCCGCCTCGCGCAGCGCCCGAGCGCCCAGGCCGTGCGCGAGCAGCAGGTGGTGCGAGGCGACCAGCGCCTCGGCCGCCGAGGTTCGCCCCGGCGCGTGCACGCCCACCCCGTAGCCGAGGCTGGCCGCCACCCACGGCTCGTTGACGGTCAGCCAGGTGTGCACCCGGTCGCCGATCCGGTCGTACACCAGCCGGGCGTAGTCGGCGAACCGGTGGGCGGTGTCGCGCGCGGTCCAGCCGCCGGCGTCCTCCAGCGCCTGGGGCAGGTCCCAGTGGTAGAGGGTGGCGTACGGCGCGATGCCGGCCTCCAGCAGCTCGTCCACCAGGCGCTGGTAGAAGTCCAGCCCCGCCTGGTTGGCCGGCCCGCTGCCGGGCGGCTGCACCCGCGGCCACGACACCGAGAACCGGTAGGCCTCGATGCCCAGCTCGGCCATCAGCGCGACGTCCCCGGCGTACCGGTGGTAGTGGTCGCACGCGGTGTCCCCGGTGGCGCCGCCCGCCACCGCGCCGGGCCGCCGGCAGAAAGTGTCCCAGATCGACGGGCCGCGGCCGTCCGCGCCGGTCGCCCCCTCCACCTGGAAGGCCGCCGTCGCGGCCCCCCAGACGAACCCGTCGGGGAACTTCAGCGCCCGCTCGCGGACGGTCGTGGTGGCGGTCATGGTCGGACAGCTCCCGTCTCGTGCCCCGGAGCGCGCGGTACCCCTCCCGCGCCGCGATCCGGCAGCCCCAATCATCGCCGACCCGGCGCGGCCCGGGAACATTCCCGGCACACACCGGCCGGACGGCGCTCACCGGGCCGGACGGACGGCGGCCCGGCCGGTGGGGCGGCCGGGCCGGGGAGCGCGCCGGCCGCGGAACGGCCGGCCGCGAGAAACCGCGGGAGGACACGCGGACGCGAGCACCTGACCCGACCGCCGGACCGGGCATCAGGCCACGGCCGGCGGTCCAGGTGATCGCGTGACCGCGAGGTGGCGGGTCAGGGGACGAGCAGGAGCTTGCCGCTGGTACGACGGGCCTCCAGGTCGTCGTGGGCGCGCGCGGCGTCGGCCAGCGGATAGGTGCCGTGCACGTGCACGCCGATCGCACCGGAGGCGGCCCAGCCGAGCACGTCGTCGGCCCGCTGGAGCAACTCCTCGCGGGTGGCGACGTAGTGGTGCATGGTCGGCCGGGTCAGGAACAGCGAGCCGCCCTGGTTGAGCCGCTGCGGGTCGACCGGCGGCACCGGCCCGCCGGCCGCCCCGTACAGCGCGAGCAGGCCGCGCGGGCGCAGCGCGGCCAGGCTGCCGTCGAAGGTGGGAGCGCCGACCCCGTCGTACACGACGTGCGCGCCGATGCCGGTCAGCTCGCGCACCGCGTCGGCGAAGCCCTCGTAGCGCAGCACGTCGTCGGCGCCGGCCTCCCGGGCCCGCTTCTCCTTCTCCTCGGTGGACACCGTGCCGATGACCCGGGCGCCGCGCAGCTTGGCCATCTGCACCAACAGCAGGCCGACGCCGCCGGCCGCGGCGTGCACGAGCACCTCGTCGCCGGTGCGCACCTGGTAGCAGGAGTGGGTGAGGAAGTGCGCGGTGAGGCCCTGCAGCAGGACCGCCGCCGCCTGCTCGAAGGACAGCCGCTCCGGCACCGGGACGGTCCGCTCGGCCGGGACGACGGCCTGCTGCGCGTACCCGCCGAGGACGCCCGCCCAGGCGACCCGGTCGCCCCGGGCGACGTCGGTCACCCCGGGCCCGACCGCGGTCACGGTGCCGGCGCCCTCGCTGCCGGGGATGAACGGCGTCGGCAGCGGATAGCGGCCCTCGCGGTGGTACACGTCGATGTAGTTCACTCCGGCGGCGGCCACGTCCACCAGCACCTCGCCGGGCCCCGGTTCGGGGTCGGGCGCCTTGCGGTGGACGAGCGCGGCGGATCCGCCGGTCTCGCTGACGACGATCGCGTGCATCGTGTTCGGCTCCTTAACAGGGGCGGACGGCTCTCGGGGCGTCCGGGGGGTGAACGGCCGCGGGGGGCACAGGTGCCTGACCCCCTGCACGTGCCCAACCGCCGGGCCGCTAGTCCCTGTTCCCGGCGGTTCCCCCTGCTTCGGGGCCGATTCCAGCGATCCGCGGCTCCCCGCGGTCACCGTCCATGCCTTGACCGTCCGGCGACGCGGCGGCGGAACCCACGCCGGCCGCCCCGGGCGCCGCGCCCGGCGGCGAACCCGGTCCCGCAGATCAGGGCGGGGCGTCCGCCGGCCAGCCGAGCAGCCGGGCGCCGAGGACGGCGGTCTCCAGGGTGAAGCGCTGGGTCGGGTCGTCCGGGGAGAACCCGGTGAGCCGCCGGACGCGTTCCAGCCGGTAGGTGACCGCCCGGGTGCTCACCCCGAGCCGGCGGGCGGCGGCCGTCTGGTTGCCCTGGGTGGCGAACACCGCCGCCAGCGTGTCCAGCAGCGGCTCCGGCCCGCCCCGGGCGCCGCGCAGCGGGCCGAGCACGGTCGCCACCAGGTCCTCGATCGCGGCCCGGTCGCGCAGCAGCACCGGGAAGACCAGCAGGTCGGCGGCCTTGAGCACCTGGGGCCGCAGTTCCAGCCGGTCGCCCAGCCCGATCGCGTCGGCGGCCTCCCGGTAGGAGGTCACCACGCCGCCCGGCCCGCGGTGCGGCCGGCCCACCCCCACCCGCCAGCCCGGGTCGAGCCCGGCGCGGACGTGGTGGGTGAACTCGCCGACCGCGGCGGCCAGCGACGCGGGCGCCACGCAGACCAGCAGGCCGTCCCGGGCCGCCACCAGGATGTTGTGCGAGCCGAACCGGGTGACCAGCGCCTGCTCCACCCGGCGGACCAGCGGGTCGCCGTCGGTGATCGGGGTGCCGTGCCGGGCCGCCGCCACCGTGTACGCCTCGGCCAGCCGCAGCCCGAAGTGCTCGGCCCGCTCGGCCAGCCGGTCCGCCCGCCCGTGCAGCAGGTCGTCGACGAACGCCCGGCGGGCCGCCTCCTCCAGCCGGATCGCCCGGGTCTGCGCCTCCTCGTACCCGTCGAAATAGGCGGCCAGCGACCGGCGTAACGCGCCGAGCAGCGCCGCGTCCACCGACGGGTCCGGCGACGGGTCCGCCGCGGCCGGCTCGGCGGCCAGCAGGCAGGCGTCGGCGAGCCGGCGCATCGGCACGCCGTCCTCGGCGGCGGCCGCGCCGGCGGCGCGCAGCGCGTCCAGGGCGGCCCGGTCCGGCAACCGCCCGGTGGTCCGGGCGGCGCCGAGCACCGGGAGCAGCCCGACGAGCAGGCCGGCGGGCACGCCGGTCGCCTCGCTCACCTGAGCGAGAACGTCCATCACACACCCACATCACGCCGGTCGAACGCCAGGACCGCGGTCAGCGCCAGCACCACCGAGGCGCCGAGCAGCAGCAGGTAGTCGCCGAGCGGGAAGCCGTGCGCCAGCGGGTTGCCGGCGGCGTAGTAGCGGAACGGCGACGCCCAGGTCAGCCAGCGCAGCCCCTCGACGTCCCGGGACAGCGCGTTCACCACGAATCCGGCGACGGCGTAGACGCCGGCCACCGCGAGCCCGATCGCCTTGCGCCCGGTCGCCGCGCCCACCGCCACCGTGAGCACCCCGAAGAACAGGCCGAGCAGCAGCAGCCCGGTGTGCGCGGTGATGATCCGGTCGAACCCCACGCCGAGATCCACCGCGGCCCCGGCCCCGGCCACCACGGCCAGCGTGACCGCGTAGACCGCCAGCAGGGCGAGCGCGAGCGCGGCGAACCGCTCCAGCAGCAGCCGCTGCCGGGTCACCGGCAGGGTGACGGCCAGCTCCAGGGTGCCGGACTCCTCGGGGGCGGCCACCGCCCGGTTGCCCAGCACCACCGCGCACCCGATGAACAGCATCGGCACGAACAGCTGGTAGATCACCGCCTGCAGGAATCCGGCGCCGGTGGAGATGCTCTCCAGCCCGCCCAGCATCCACCGGATGTTCTCCGGGTACTTCGACATGGCGAGCTGGCCGTACAGGTCGGGGTTGGCGTGCATCTGCGGGTAGAACGACAGGTACATCCCGATGAAGACGCCGATGCCCACCGCCCACCCGATCATCGCGCGGCGGTATTCGCGCAACGTCTTACGCACCAGCGTGGGCATGGTGCATCTCCTCGCTGTAGTAGGTCAGGAAGATCTCCTCCAGGTCCGGCTCGGCCGAGACCATGTGCACGACGGTGAACCGGGCCGCCGCCTTGATCAGCGCGTCCGGCCGGCCGTCGATCGTGCAGCGCACGCTCGCGCCCTCCACCTTCAGGTCCCGTACCCCGGGCAGGTCAGCGAACGCCTCCGCCGGGACCGGCGCGTCGAAGTGCAGCTCCACCCGGCGCACCGCCTTCTCCCGCAGCGCCGCCACGTCCTCCACCGCGACCAGCCGGCCGCCGCGCACGATGCCCACCCGGTCGGAGACGTGCTCGACCTCGGCCAGCACGTGCGAGGACATCAGCACCGTCGCCCCGCCCGCCCGCGCGTCGCGGACCATCGACAGGAACTCCTGCTGCACCAGCGGGTCCAGCCCGCTGGTCGGCTCGTCCAGGATGAGGAACTCCGGGTCGTGCATGAACGCCTGGATCAGCCCGACCTTCTGCTTGTTGCCCTTGGAGAGCTTCCCCATCCGCACCGACAGGTCGGCCTCCAGCCGCTCGGCCAGCGCCTCGATCCGGCCCGGGGCCACCCCGCCGCGTACCCCGGCCAGGAACTCCAGGTAGTCGCGGGCCTTCTCCCGGCCCTCCAGGGCCAGCTCGCCCGGCAGGTAGCCGATCCGGGCCCGGACCCGCGGGTCGCGCGGATCGCCGCCGAGCACCCGCAGCGTGCCGCGACTCGGGCGGATCACGTCCAGGAGCAGCCGGATCGTGGTCGTCTTGCCGGCGCCGTTCGGGCCGAGGTACCCGAACACCTCGCCCGGGCGGATCTCCATCGTGAGATCGTCCAGGCCGCGGCGCCGACCGTAGTACTTGGTCAGCCCCTCGGTCTCCACCACTGCTGTCATGCCGGAATCATGCTGCCGCCGGGGGCAGTCCCGGTAGGACCACTCCCGGACACCTCGCGGCCGGTTCCCTTCCCGGATCCGGCAACCCGGCCGGGGTCAGCGATCGCGCGGGACGGCGCAGGCGGGCGCGCCGGGGACACGCAGGTGGTGGCGGTACCGGGCGACCAGGTGGTAGCCGGCCGCGGCCAGCCAGCTCAGCGGCGGGACCAGCATCGCGGTGCCGGCGACCTTCCACCACAGGGCCGGCTGCACCAGCAGCAGCACCGCGACGGCCCGCGCGCCGGAGGCCCGCAGCCCGCGCGGGCCGACGAGCTGCACCGATGTGGTCACCTCGTCCCGGGTCAGGCCGTACTCGGCCAGGTCCAGCCGCTGCCAGGCGCTCACCCGGGGCATCACCGGCAGGTGGCGGTGCCCGAGGTCCACGCACCACCGGCAGAAGCCGCAGTCGCCGTCGTAGATCAGCACCGGCACGGTTCTCATCCCTTCATACAACCGCATCCGGCGCACCGGGCGGCACGAACGGCAGCCCGGCCGGCGCACCCTTCTCGATCAGGGCCAGCAGCGCGGCGGTGTCCACGTGCCCGGCCACCAGGTCGGCGAGGGCGTCCAGCTGCCGCTCGCGCAGCGCGGCGAACGACACCCCCGGCGCCGGGGTGAACGTCCGGCCCGCGGCGGCGGCCACCTCGGCCAGGAAGGCCCGGCGGAAGCCGTCGTTCTCCAGCGCGCCGTGCCAGGTCGTGCCCCAGACCGCGCCCGCCCGGCAGCCGTCCAGGAACGGCTCGGCGCCGCCGTCCGGCGTCACCACCCCGTGGTGGATCTCGTACCCGGCCACCGGGTGCCCGTACGCCGCCCCGGACGGCCGGCCGAGCACCTTCTCGGCGCCGAACGTCACGGTCGCGGGCAGCAGGCCGAGCCCCGGCACCCGGCCGGCGCCCGACTCCACCTCGTCGTCGATCGTCCGGGCCAGCATCTGGTAGCCGCCGCAGATGCCCAGCACCGGGCCGCGCCGGCGCAGCAGCGCGCCCGCCAGCCCGGTGCGGCGCAGCCAGTCCAGGTCGGCGACCGTGGCCCGGGAGCCGGGCAGCACCACCAGGTCGGCCGTCTCGATCTCGGCCGCGTCCCGCGCGACGGTGACGAACCGGACGGCCACCCCCGGCTCGGCGGCCAGCGCGTCCAGGTCGGTGAAGTTGGAGATCCGCGGGTAGCGCACCACCGCCACCCGCAGCCCCCCGCCCCCGCCCCCGATCCCGCTTCCGGCCCCGATCCCGCTTCCGGCCCCGATCCCGCTTCCGGCCCCGATCTCGTTTCCGGTCCCCTTTCCGGAACCGACCCCGACCTCGTTTCCGGACTCGGCCCCGGCCCCGATCCCGTTTCCGGCCCCTTTTCCGGCACCGGCGGCAGTCTCGACCTCGGTCCCCGTACCGCTTCCGGCCCCGGCGCCGTGCCGGGACCCTGCACCGGCCGCGACTCCGGGCGCGTCCCAGGACGCAGGGCCGGTCCGGCCGTCCAGGGCGAGCGAGTCCTCCAGGTCCAGCCACAGGGTGTCCAGCCACGGCAGCACCCCGTACACCGGGCGGCCGGTCAGCCGCTCCAGCATGGCGAGCCCGGGCGCGAGCAGCTCCGGCGCGCCGCGGAACTTGTTGACCAGGAACCCGGCCACCAGCGCCTGGTCGGCCGCGTCCAGCAGCGCCAGCGTCCCGTACAGCGCGGCGAACACCCCGCCGCGGTCGATATCGCCCACCACGACCACCGGGATATTCGCGGCCCGGGCCAGCCCCATGTTGGCCAGGTCTCCGGCACGCAGGTTGATCTCCGCCGGGCTGCCCGCGCCCTCGCACACCACCACGTCGTACGCCGCACGCAACCGGGCGAACGATTCCAGCGCGACGGCGCGCATCCGGTCGCGGTGCGCGCCGTACCCGGTCGCGTCCACCTCGGCCACCGGGCGGCCGAGCAGCACCAGCTGGCTGCGCCGGTCACTGCCCGGTTTGAGGAGGATCGGGTTCATGTCGGCGGTCGGCTCGACGCCGGCGGCCCGCGCCTGCGCGGCCTGCGCCCGGCCGATCTCGGCGCCATCGGCGGTGACGTAGGAGTTCAGCGACATGTTCTGCGCCTTGAACGGCGCCACCCGCACGCCCTGGCGGGCCAGCCACCGGCAGATGCCCGCGGTGACCACGCTCTTGCCCGCGTCCGACGCCGTCCCCGCCACCAGCAACGTCCCCCGCACGCCCCCACCTTTCCGAACGGCATTCACCGAACCATGTCCCCGACGGCGTTCCGCCGCGTCACCCGGCCGATCCGGCCGAGTCCGGGCAGGAACAGGACGGCGGCGGCGGTGAGGACGGCGGCGGCGGCGTTCACCGCGCGGGCCAGCCGGACCGACCTGGCGATGTCCGCCACGGCGGGCGGCGGCCCGTCCCCCAGCTCCGGCCGGTGCTCCACCCGGCCGCCGTACACGTTCCGGCCGCCGAGCCGCACGCCGAGCGCCCCGGCGAACGCCGCCTCGCACCGGCCCGCGTTCGGGCTGGGATGCCGGTGCCCGTACCGGCGCAGTGCCTCCCATGCGGCCCGCGGCGACCCGCCGGCGACCGGGGCCAGCGCGCAGGCCAGCACCCCCGTCAGCCGGGCCGGCAGGAAGTTGGCCAGGTCGTCCAGCCGGGCCGCCGGCCGGCCGAACAGCAGGTACCGGTCGGACCGGTGCCCGACCATCGCGTCCAGCGTGTTGACCGCCCGGTAGGCCAGCAATCCGGGCACCCCGGCCAGCGCCCCCCACAGCAGCGGCGCCACCACCGCGTCGGAGGTGTTCTCCGCGATCGACTCCACCGTCGCCCGGGCCAGCCCGGCCGGGCCGAGCGCGGACGGGTCGCGCCCGCAGAGGTGCGGCAGCCGCTCCCGGGCGGCGGCCAGGTCACCGGCCCGCAGCGCCGCCGCCATCGCCGCGCCCTCCCGGGCCAGCGTCGTCCCGCCGAGCACCGCCCAGGTGGCCGCCGCCGTCACCGCCGCCCGCGCCGCCGGCCGGCCACGCGTCGCCCGCTCCGCGGCCACCCCGAGCAGCGCCACCGTCCCCACGCACAGCCCGGCGTGCAGCGCGCCCCGGGCCACCGACCGCCGGTACAGCCGCCGCTCCACCGCCGCGGCGGCTCGCCCGAACGCCGCGACCGGATGCGCCGGGTGCCGGGGATCGGCGAACACCGCGTCCAGCACCACCCCCGCCACCAGCCCGGCCGCCCGCGCCCGCCTGTCCAGGATCCTCATCCGGCGAATCCTGCCATCAACGGATCTGCTCGGATTCATCGGCCCGGCGATGGTTCCCAGGCGGGCGCCGTCCTAGAGAAGGTGGCGGGCCAGGTCGTCGCAGTTGGCGTCCAGCCAGGCGGCGGCCCGGCGGATGCGCTCGCCGGCGCCCGCCGCCCACATGCGGGCCCACGGCCCGCCCTCGGCCTCGGCGCTCGCCCGCATGGCCTGGTAGGAACGGCCGAACCGCAGCCGGCTCACCTCCAGCAGCCGGCGCCGGTCGGCGGCCGCGAAGCCGTACGCGTCGCAGAACAGCCGCAGCCGGGCGCCCACGTCCAGATCGAGCTGCCGCGGGTCGCGGTCCACCGGGTCGGCGATCGGCGCCCAGTGGCGCAGCGCGACCGCCGCGTCGAACAGCCGGGTCGTCGGCCGGGCCAGGTCGAAGTCGATGAGCCCCCACGGCCGGCCGTCCCGGAACACGACGTTCTCCGGGGTGAGGTCGCAGTGGCCGACCAGCTCCGGCTCGGCGTCGTCGGTGGCGCCCGGCGCCCACTTGGCGCCGTCCGGCGGGACGAACCCGGCGACCGCGTCGTGGTAGCCGCGCAGCAGCTCCGCCAGGCCGGCCAGGGTGCCGTCGGTCACCGCGTACCCGGGCAGCGGGCGGGTGGGCACCTGGCCGGGCAGGAAGGTGAGGATCTCGCGGCCCCGCTCGTCCACCCCGAGCAGCCGGGGCGCGCGGTCGAAGCCGACGGCCGCCAGATGGCGCAGCAGCGCGTGCACGGCGGTGCCGTACCGGCCCACCGGCCGCCGCACGGTGTCGCCCACCCGCACGACGCCCTCGGTCATGTCGCCCCCGGGCAGCGCCACCTCCGCCTGGGGCGTGCGCGTGCCGACGAACATGGCGCCCGATTCTAGCCCCGCGCCGGCGATCGGGCACCGAGATCGCCCGATCCCGGCACGGGCGCGGCCCACCGGTTGCATTAAAAATGAAAATCGTTACCATTCTCATGGGCGTCGGATCCCGGTGCGACGGCACCACCACGGCCGCCCACGAAAGGACCGATCCCATGCGTTCTGTGCACCGCCGCGCCTTCCTCGGCGCGGCGACCGGCGTGTCCGCCGCCCTGCTCACCGGCTGCGGCACCACCGCCACGTCCCGGACCGCCGCGTCCGGCACGCCTCGCCGGGGCGGCCGGCTGCGGGTGGCCTTCGCCGGCGGTGGCGGGCAGGAGACCCTCGACCCGCACCTGTCCAACCTGTTCGTCGAGGCGTCCCGGTCCAAGGCGCTGTTCGACAAGCTCGCCGACTACGGGCCCGACCTGTCGGTCCGTCCCCGCCTCGCCGAGCGCTGGGAGCCGGACCCCGCCCTCACCACCTGGCGGGTCACCCTGCGCCAGGCCGCCTTCCACGATGGCAGGCCGGTACGCGCCGCCGACGTGCTGTACAGCTTCGCCCGGATCGCCGACCCGCGCCGCGCCTTCCGGGCCCGGGCCGGCCTCGCGGTGATCGACCTGCCGGGCAGCCGGGCGGTGGACGACCGCACCGTCGAGTTCCGGCTCAGGCACCCCTACGCCGAGTTCCCCAACCTGCTCGCCGCCTTCGGCGTGTTCGTGGTCCCGGACGGCGCCGAGGACTTCACCCGGCCGGTCGGCTCCGGCCCGTTCATCTTCACCTCGTTCCAGCCGGGCCGCTCGCTGCTGCTGCGGCGCAACCCCGACCACTGGGACGGCGCGCCGTACGTCGACGAGCTGCAGTACCTGACCGCCAACGAGGAGTCCGCCCGGATCGGCGCGCTGCTCGGCGGGCAGGTGGACTACGCCCACGACGTCACCCCGACCACCGCCCGCGCCTACCAGGACGACGCCCGGGTGCGGATCACCCGGCTGCCCGGCAGCGGCATGCAGGCCTTCGCCATGAAGCTGGACCGGCCGCCGTTCGACGACCCGCGGCTGCGCGAGGCGATGGTCCTGCTCGCCGACCGGCGCGGGCTGGTCGACAGCGTGCTCGCCGGGCACGGCCAGGTGGGGAACGACCTGTTCGGCAAGGGCTACCAGCACTACGCCGCCGGCATCCCGCAACGCGCCCACGACCCCGAGCGGGCCAGATGGCTGGTCAGGAAGGCCGGCGCCGAAGGGCTCAAGGTGCGGCTGGACACCTCCGCCGCGGCCGGCGGCTTCGTGGAGTCCGCGACCGTCTTCGCCGGCCAGCTGCGCCGGGCCGGGCTCGCCGCCGAGATCGTCATGGGCGACAAGGACACCTACTGGACCGACGTGCTCGACAAGGGCACCCTGTGCTGCTTCCGGTCCGGCGCGATGCCCATCGAGTCCCACTTCGCCCAGCGCCTGCTCACCACGTCCACCACCAACATCACCAAATGGCGGCGACCGGAGTTCGACGCGCTGTACGCCAAGGCCGTCTCGCTGGCCGACCCGGGTGCCCGCGGCCGCGTCTACGCGGAGATGCAGCGGATGCAGCACGCCGAAGGCGGCTACCTGGTGTGGGGGTTCGCCGACTGGCTGATCGCCGCCCGGCCGGGGCTCCAGGGCATCGCCGTCTCGCCGGCCAACACGCTGGACTGGGCGCGCTTCGACAAGGTGTGGCTGGCATGAGCGGGCCGGTGGCCCGGCAAGTCCGGCCGACCCGATGATCATGCACGGCTACGTCGTGCGACGCCTGTCCCTCGGCCTGGCGCAGATCGTGCTGGTCACCGCACTGGTCTTCGCACTCACCGAGGCGCTGCCCGGGGACGCCGCCGTCGTGCTGGCCGGGGACGCCCCCGACCCCGGACGCGTCGCGCGGCTGCGCCACGAACTCGGCCTGACCGGCTCGGCGGCCGAGCGGTACACCGGCTGGCTGCTCGGCGTGCTCCGCGGCGACCTGGGCACCTCCATGATCGCCGGACGCCCGGTCGCCGCGTTCATCGCCGAATCCGGGCCGCCCACCGCGCAGCTCGCCGCGATCACCCTGCTCCTGCTGGTACCGCTGGCCGTGGCCGGCGGCGTCGCGGCCGCCGTCCGGCCGGGCCGCGCCCTGGACCGGGTGATCAGCGGCACGAGCGTCGCGCTGTACGCGGTACCCGAGTTCGCCCTCGCCATCGTGCTGGGCGCCGTGTTCGCCCTGCGGCTCGGCTGGCTGCCGCCCACCGCGATCGGCGCCGGCGGCGACCTGCTCGCCGACCCGGCGGTGCTGGTGCTCCCCGTGCTCGTCCTGCTGGCCCGGCCGATCTGCTCGATCAGCCGGCTGGTCCGCGGCGGCATGATCGACGCGCTCGGTTCCGGCTACGCCGCGCACGCCCGCCGGCTGGGTCTGGCGCCGCGCCGGGTCCGCTGGGCACACGCCCTGCCGAACGCGGTGACCCCGGCCGTACAGCAGCTGGCCCGGACCACCGACTGGCTGCTCGGCGGCGTGATCACCGTCGAGGCGGTGTTCGTCGTGCCCGGCCTCGGCAGCGCGCTGACCGGTGCGGTCGCCGCCCGGGACGTCCCGGTGATCCTCGCTCTCGCCCTGCTCTTCGCCGCCACCACGGTGACGGTCAACCTGCTCGCCGACATCGCCGCCTACCGCCTCGCCCCCCGGTCGGACGGCGCCGGATGACCGGCCCCGATCCCACGCCTGGCCGGCCGGGCAGGGCACGGTGGGTGCTGGGCGGCCTGCTGCTCGCCGTGCCGCTGGCCCTGGCCGTCGCCGGCCCGCCGGCGGCCGGCGAGCCGGCCCCGCCCGGGGTGCCCTTCGCGGCCGGCACCGGACCGCTGGGCACCGACTTCGTCGGCCGGGACGTGTGGTGGCAGGTGCTGTCCGGCGGGCGCGCGGTCGTCACGGTCGCGCTGGCCGCCACCGGGCTGGCCTACCTCGCCGGCGCGCCGCTCGGCCTGCTCGCCGCGATGACCCGGCGCCGGCTGCTCGACGAGCTCCTGATGCGCCCGCTGGACCTGCTGCTGGCGATCCCGTCGATGCTGCTGCTCATCCTGCTGGCCGCCGCGGCTCCGCCCGGCCCGCCCGGCCTGGTGCCCATCGTGGCGGCGATCAACCTGCCGGAGATCACCCGGATCTGCCGGGCCGCGGCGCTGGAGAGCGCCGCCGGACCCGTGATGGAGGCGATGCTCGGGCAGGGGGAGGGCTGGTGGCGCCGGGCCGGATACGCCGCGCGTTCGATGCTGCGCACCCTGCTCGCCGACCTCGGCGTCCGCGTCGTCGGCGCGCTCTACCTTGTCGCGACCGCGAGCTTCCTCGGCATCGGCGTCCCGCCGGACGCGGCCGACTGGGCGGTGATGGTCGACCGCAACCGGGCCGGCATGTTCGTGCGGCCGGAGGCGGTGCTCGTCCCGGCACTGCTGCTGGTCTCGCTGGCCGTCGGGCTCAACCTGCTGTTCGACCAGATCCGCACCCGGAGGACGGCATGACCCACCCCGCCGCGCACAGCACCCCGGCCCGCCCCACACCACCGGGCACGGCACCCGACCCGACCCGTCTCACCCGGCTGAACCCGGAGGACGAGATCATCCGTCCCGCCCCGCCGAACACCGACGGCGACCTCCCCCGTCCCGCCCCGCCGGACGCGGCGCCCGGCCGGGCTCGGCCGAGCCCGCCGGCGGCCGGGTGCGCGCTGGACCGGCCGGCCACCCGGAGACCGGCATGATCCGGGTCGACGCGCTGACCGCCGCGGCCGGCGGCCGGACGCTGGTCGGCGGCGTCACCTTCGCCCTGCCCGCCGGGCAGGTGCTGGCCCTGGTCGGCCCGTCCGGCAGCGGCAAGACCACGATCGGGCGCGCGCTGCTCCGCGAGCACGCCCCCGGCGTCGTGCTGTCCGGCACCGTCGAGGTGACCGGGCGGGTGGGATACCTGCCGCAGCACCCCGCGTCCGTGCTCAACCCGGTACGCCGGGTGGGCGGGGTCCTGCGGGAGATCGCCCGGCAGGCGGCCCGCACCACGTCGGCGGCCGGCGCCGCCGGGACCAGCGGTGCCGGGCGGCGCGAGACACCCGGCCGGCCCGTCGCCCACCGGCCCTGGCTCCGCTCCGCCGGCGCGCGCCGGACCCGGGAGATCGCCGAGAGCCTGGTGGTCACGGCGCTGGGGCAGGCCGCGCTGCCCGGGCCGGCGGAGCTGGCACGCCGCTTCCCGCACCAGCTCTCCGGCGGCCAGCAGCAGCGGCTGGTGCTGGCCCAGGCGCTGCTGCGCTCCCCCTCGGTGATCGTGGCCGACGAGCCGACGACCGGCCAGGACCCAGTCACCAAGCACCAGATCACCCGCCTGCTGCGCCTCCTGGCGAACCAGGGAATGGCGGTGGTGCTGCTCACCCACGACTTCGACGTGGTGGAGGAGATCGCCGACCGGATCATGGTGCTCGGCGACGGCCGGGTAGCCGAGCACGGCCCGGCCGGCGAGGTGCTCGCCCGACCCCGGCACCCCCACACCCGGCGGCTGCTCGCCGCCCGGCCACCCGCCCGCCCGGACACCGGCGACGTCCGCACCCGGCCGGCGACGGCGCGCTCCTGGTCCGCGCCGGCGCCGGACGGGCCGGACCGGCTGGCCGTCGCCGGCCTGACCGCGCGGCACCGCTCGGCACCGGTCATCAGTGACGTCTCGCTGCGGCTGCCCGCCGGCCACTGCCTGGCGGTGCTCGGGCGCTCCGGCGACGGGAAGACCACCCTGGCCCGCTGCATCGCCGGCCTGCACCGGCCGGCCGCCGGCACCGTGCTGCTCGACGGCCGGCCGCTCGCGCCGGCCCTGGTCCGGCGGAGCCGCGCCGAGCTGGCCCGCGTCCAGTACGTCTTCCAGGACGCGCACGCCTCCTTCGACCCGCACCGCCCGGTGGCCGCCCAGGTGAGCCGCACCGCGGTTCGGCTGCGCGGGCTCGGCGCGGGCGAAGCGGGGCGGGAGGCGCTCGCCCTGCTGGACCGGCTCGGCCTGCCCGCCGCGACCACCGCCCGCCGGCCCGGCGCGCTCTCCGGGGGCGAGCTGCGCCGCGCGGCGCTGGCCCGTGCCCTGCTCGCCGCACCCGACGTGCTGATCTGCGACGAGATCACCGCCGGCCTGGACACGGTCACCCAGGCGAGCGTGCTGGACCTGCTGGACGAACTCCGCCGGGACGGGCTGGCGCTGCTGCTGATCAGTCACGACATGGGCGTCGCCACCCGGCTGGCCGACCGGGTCGGCGTCCTGTCCGGCGGCCGGCTGGAACCGCTGGATCCGTCCACGGACGTCACCCCCCGCCACCCGCCATCCGGCGGCCCCGCCGCCCGGCGTCTCCGGACGTCCGGCTCCGACGCGCACGCACCCGGCACGCATCACAAGGAGGACACCTCATGATCCCGTCCGAGTACCGCGTTCACCCCGCCGCTCCCGAGCATCTCGACGGGGCCCGCGGCGTCATGCTCGACACCTTCTACCGCGAGTTCGGGTACGGCTACCGCCCCGAGTGGCACTGGGACGTCGTCGACCTCGACGGCGTCTACCTCGGACCCGCCCGGCACGCCCTGTTCGTGGCCACCACCGTCGACCAGGTCGTCGGGACCACCGCCGTCCGGGCCGTGGCCCCCGCCCACCCGCGGGCACTGGCCGACCGCTACCCGGCGGGCGCCACCGCCCAGCTGTTCCGGGTCTACGTCTCCCCCGGGCACCGGCGCCGCGGCCTGGCCAGGGCCATGGTCGAGCAGGCCCGGCGGTTCGTCGCCGCCTCCCCGACGTACCAGGCCCTCTACCTGCACACCGACACCCGGATCGCCGGAGCCGAGGCGTTCTGGCGCTCCGTGGCGACGGTCGTCCTCGACGCCCGCGACGGCGATCCCGCCCGCTTCCAGACCCTGCACCTGGAGATCCCCCTGGACCGGCCGCTGCCCGCGGCGCCCGCCGGCCGGCACGTCACCGTGCCAGCGTGATATGCCACATGGAGTCCGGTGTTGGCAGTATGTCGCCATGCGTATCGGAATACTGGGCGCCGCACGGATCGCCCCGACCGCCCTGATCAAACCGGCGCGGGCCGTCGACGGCGTCGAGGTGGCCGCGGTCGCCGCCCGCGACCGCGGCCGCGCCGAGGCGTTCGCCGGCAAGCACGGCGTCCCCGTCGTGCACGGCTCCTACCAGGAGCTGGTGGACGATCCGTCGCTGGACGCCGTCTACGTCCCGCTGCCCAACGCCCTGCACGCCGAGTGGACGCTGAAGGCCGTCGAGGCCGGCAAGCACGTGCTGTGCGAGAAGCCGTTCACCTCCAACGCGGTGGAGGCCCAGGCCGTCGCCGACGCCGCACAGGCGGCGGGCGTGGTGGTGATGGAGGCGTTCCACTACCGCTACCACCCGCTGATGGAACGCGCGCGGAAGATCGTGGAAGGCGAGCTGGGCGAGATCCGGCGGGTCACCACCTCGTTCTGCTTCCCGCTCCCCAGGTTCTCCGACATCCGGTACTCGCTGCCGCTGGCCGGCGGCGCCCTGATGGACGCCGGCTGCTACGCCGTGCACTGCCTGCGCACCCTCGGACCGGGCGAACCGTCGGTCACCTCGGCGACCGCGCTGCTGCGCTCCCCCGGCGTCGACCGAGCGATGACCGCCGAGCTGGCCTTTCCAGGCGGCGCCACCGGCCACGTCCAGACGTCCATGTGGTCGCGCCGGCTGATGAGCGTCAGCGCCCGGGTCGAGGGCGAGCGCGGATCCCTGCGGATCATCAACTTCGTCGCGCCGCAGTTCTTCCACCTGCTCACCGTCAAGACCGCCGCCGGCCGGCGGCGCGAGCGGGTGCCCGGCGAGCCCACCTACACCGGCCAGCTGCGTGCCTTCCTCGCCGCCGTCCAGGACGGCGTGCCGCCGCTCACCCCGCCGGCGGACGCGATCGCCAACATGAAGGTGATCGACGACATCTACCGCGCCGCCCGCCTCCCCCTCCGCGGCTCCGCCGGCTGACCCCGCACACGGTCCGGTGCGGACGCGGCCTCGCGGCCACCGCCGGGCCCGGTTGGAACCACCTCGGTTTCTCCCGCGGGCCGGCCGCCCGGGACTCGCGCCTCGCCGCACGGCCCGCCCGGTTCCGTGGCGGCGCGCCGCGATCCCCGCTGTGCGCGATGGCACCACCGGCGGCCGGCCACGGCCCGGCCGTGCCGCCTCAGGCACGGGCGGGCGGCGACCACCGGCATCGCTCATGGCGGCACGGCGACCCGACCGTCCGGCGAGGGCTACGGTGATCCCTATGCCGATCGCGCTGGCCTTCGCCGCCTTCGTCACGACGCTGCTCGGCGGCATCGTGGCGCAGCGCGTCCAGGACCGGCGGCACATCGTCCTCGGCGCCGCGGCCGGGGTCATGCTCGGCGTGGTCGCCTTCGACCTCGTCCCCGAAGGCCTCGAACTGTCGGCCGACCGGCTGCTCGGCGTGCCGGTGCCCATGGTCACCATGGCGGCCGGGTTCCTGCTCGTGCACGTGGTCGAGCGTTCGCTGGCCGTGCACGAGGTGCCGCAAGGCCACTACGCCGGCCACGCCCACCGGCACGCCGGCGTCGGCCTCGGCGCCGGATCCGCCCTGGTGGTGCACAGCTTCATCGACGGCACCGCCATCGGCGCCGCCTTCCAGTCCGGTCAGGGGCTCGGCCTCACCGTCGCCATCGCGGTCATCGCGCACGACTTCACCGACGGCTTCAACACCTTCACCCTGACCACCCTGTACGGCAACGCCCGGCGGCTCGCCCTCACCCTCGTCCTGCTGGACGCCGTCGCCCCGCTGGCCGGTGCCGCGCTCACCCTGCTGGTGCACATCCCGGAGCCGATGCTGGCCGGCTACCTGGGGTTCTTCGCCGGGTTCCTGCTCTACCTCGCGACCGCCGACATCCTGCCCGAGGCGCACACCACCGACCACCCCACCAGCGCCACCCTGCTGGCCACCGTCGGCGGCACCCTGTTCATGTGGCTGGTCATCGGCCTCACCGCCCACACCCCGTGACCCGCCCGGCCGCAGCCTGCCGATGGCTCGGCTCACGCCGTCCGGGCCGCCGACGACCGTCCCGCCTGGGTACGGATCCATCTCGATCCGGCATTTCCTGGTAGCGGACATTCCGCTGTCAACCTCGCTACAGGAAGAGGCGTCATATACGCGCCCCCGACACTAGCGAGGAGTCATGAAGCAGTCGCGGATCCGGTACATAAGAAAACCTGCTGGGACGATCGGCGGCTACCGGATCTGACCCATGACTCCCCGACTCATCCTCTTAACCATCTCGCTCGCGCTGGCAGCGGTCATCGCCATCTGCGCCACCACCATCGTCCTGGTTCTCGACCAGCCCTCCGGCGACCCGAGTGAGTACCACCCCAACCTGGCCGGGGTCGCCCTGGCCGACGATGGCGAGCCGCAGCCTGACACCGAGGCCGGTGCCCGAGCGGCCGCGCAGACACTGTTCGATTCCTACGCCGCCGGTGACCACGGCGCCTTCTGGGACGGCTGGAGCAGCGACGCCCACAACCTGATCTCTCGAGGGGACTATGTGCGGCTCTTCGAGCTGTGCAAGCCCGTCGCGCAAGGAATCCGCTACGCCGTCCAGTCCGCGACCGTCCAGGGCGACACGGCGAAGGTGCAGGTCACCCGGCTGATCGCCGCGTTCACCTACGATTTCAGGTACGAGAACGGGCGCTGGCGATTCGTCCCGGAGGCCGAAACTCAGGCAGAGTACCGATCCAAGACCGTCGAGCAGATGGTCGCCGAGAAACAGGCCGCAGGCACCTGCGCGAACGGCTCCACTCCCCCGTCGGCGCCGACCGCCACCTCCGTCCCACCGGACGCGGCCCGGCAGAGTGTCCGGTCACAGCCCCCACCTGCGACGCCGGGCGAACGGAAGGTGCTGCTCACCGACAACGGCAGCGGCAGGAAGAACAGCGCGCCGTTCACCGTCGACGCCTCATGGGCTCTGCACTACACCTACGACTGTTCACAGTCGTCGACCGGTTCCGCTTTCATGTCGGCCACCTTGCTGGACGGGACCAGGCACGTAGATCTCCTGGTCAGCGAGACGGGTGCGTCAGCGGACAAGACGACTCCGCAATACCGGGCGGGCACCTTCCACCTGGAGATCGCTGGATCGTGCCCGTGGACGGTCGAAGTGGTCGACATCCCGTAACCGTCCCTGGGCGGCCGGCCTCGTCAGAGCCGGCCACGTGATCAGCGGCTGCGAGAGCACCCGGGCGGCATGACCTGCGGCCCGAACCACGTGGTGTGCGCTGGTGGCGGTCAGCCGGGCAGTGCCGCCGTGAGGTCCACCTCGACCAGCTGCCCGGTGAACCCGAGCTGGGCGACTCCCAGCAGCGTGGCCGCGGTGGTGAACGCCGGCCCGATGACCGAACCGTTCAGGCGCTTCCAGGCGGCGCCCAGCACCGCGACATCGGTAGTGACCACATAGATCACCGAACGGACGACCTGATCGGGCTGGGCACCCACCGCACTGAGGGCGGCGAAGGCGTTGGCCGCCACCTGGTCGATCTGGGCCTCGAGATCATCCGGCCCCACCAGCGCTCCTGAGGGGTCCAGCGGGACCTGCCCGGCCAGGAACGCCGTCCGGCCCGCCTCCACAACGGTAATGTGGTGATAACCAGGAGTCCGATGAAGCTCGGCAGGATTGATGCGCGTGATATCGACGGCCATGCCGACAAGTCTCGCGAATCGGCCGCCGCACCGCATCACCTTTTCCGCGTACCCGAAGACCGGGCCCACGTGCACCCGCAGCCACCCCCGCCGGCTCCAGTCACGAACTTGAAACCGGCACCCGCCTCCACCCCGCCGGCCTCGGTCCACCGGACTTCGCAGCCCGGCCGTCGCCGACGATCGTCCGGCTGCTCAATTAATGTGCGGCCATGGCGGATTTCGTACTGGTGGCCGGCGCGCGGCTCGGCGCGTGGGCGTGGGACGAGGTGGTGCCGTATCTTCGCGCGGCCGGCCACCGCGCTCACCCGCTGACGCTGTCCGGTCTCGCCGACAAGCGGGATGTGCCGGCCGGGCAGCAGACCCACGTCCAGGACATCGTCGCCGAGGTCGAAGGCCGGGACCTGCGCGACGTCGTCCTGGTGGGGCACAGCTACGCGGGTATCCCGGCCGGCCAGGCCGCGCAGCGGATCGGCGACCGCCTGACCCACGTGGTCTTCGTCGACTCCAGCGTGCCGGCCGACGGCGCGGCGTTCACCGCCGACTGGCCGGACGGCGGCGCGTCACTCAAGGCATCGCTCGCCGAGAACGGCGGATTCTGGCCGGTCGCGCCCGCGTCCCACTACGCCGGCCACGGCCTCACCGAGGCGCAGATCGCCCGGATCGTCGCCGGCTCGACGCCGCACCCGGGTGCCACGCTCACCGAACCCGCCGTGCTGGCCGGGCCGCTTGACGAGCTCCCGGCGACCTACATCCAATGCCGACCGGCCGGGGGCGAGGAGCGCGAGGACGTGACCGATTGGCTGCCCGGCGAGCACTGGGGGCTGGTCGAGATGGACACCGGGCACTGGCCGATGTTCTCCCAGCCCCGCGAGCTGGCGCAGATCCTCCTCGAATCAGCCGATCAGTGACCATACGCCGCACGCTCGCGGGTTTCTTCGGACGGTGAGATGCGAGCCCTGATCGCCCTCGCATCTCACCGGCCTTCTTTCCGCGTCCGCCGGACGGCGAGGTGGATGTCGGCATCCCCTTCCGATTCGTCACGGACGGCCCAAGGCCATCGCGGTACGCCCCGGGTCTGTGCCAGCAGCGGCGCCACCGGGTGCGAGTCGAGGATCCGTATGCTGTACGCGTATGAAGGATCTTGGTAACCAGGTCGCGTACTGGGATGGTGTCGGCGCCACGAAGACGTTCACCCATCCGCTGAATCTCGACTGGCTGGCTGGAGCGAACCGGAACACCCGGATCCTCGACTACGGCTGCGGGTACGGCCGGGTCATGGCCGAGTGAGCGACCACGGGTTCTCCCAGGTGTCCGGCGTGGACCTGTCTCCCGCACTGATCGCGCGGGGTCGCCGGTCGCAGCCCGACCTGCGCTTCGAGGTCCTGGAGTCCCCACCGGCACTCCCCTGCCCCTCGGCGAGCTTCGACGTCGTCCTGCTGTTCGCCGTGCTGACGTGCATTCCCGATGACGAGGCGCAACGGGAACTCGTCGCGGAGCTGAACCGCGTCCTGGCACCCGGTGGGCTGCTCTACGTCAGTGATCTGATCCTGCAGGACGACGAGCGAAACCGGTCCCGCTACACCGCCTACGCCGAGCGGTTCAGCGCCCCCTACGGAGTGTTCGCCACCGAGGACGGCGCGGTGTGCCGGCACCACGACATCGCCGACCTACGCGCCCTGCTGTCGGAGTTCGACCTGGTGGACGAGCATCGGCTCGACGTCGCGACGATGAACGGCCACCGGTCGCGCGGAGTGCAGCTGCTGGCGCGGAAACGGTGAAACTCACCGCCACGCGTCGATGGCCGCGACCCGCAGGGCTCGGCGGACGCCGTTCGCCCTGCACCGGCGGCCCGCCGGGCATGATGCCCCTCGGAAGCAGGGCGTCAAGCGCCGTCCACCGAGCGTCAACCAGCTCTCCCCGAGCCACGAGGCGGATCAGCGCGCGATGTTGATCCACCTCTGGAAGAGACCCTAGATCCGGTCCCCCGGTGACAGCCGGGCATGCGCGGCGCGGGCCCGCCGCTCGGCGGTGGCCTTGGTGTACCGCTGCACCATGGCCAGCGACGTCCAGCCGCCGATGTGCATCAGGTCGATGGGATCGCCGCCGGCGTCCAGATAGCCGGTCGCCATGGTGTGCCGGAACCGGTGGGTGTAGACACCGGGGATCTCTGCCTCCTTCGCGCGGCGCTTGAGCATCTGCAGGATGCCCGTCCTGGTCAGCCGCCGGTCCCCGCCCGCCGCGGTGACGCCGCGCTCCGGCAGCCACAGCCACGGGCTGCCGGCGTGCTTGTGCCGGGCGCGGGCCCGCAGGTAGCGGTCCAAGGCCGCCGCCGTCTTGCGGCCGATCGGCGCCATATGGGCGCGGCCGCCCTTCAACCGGATCCGCAGCAGGTGCTGGGAGAGATAGACGTCGTTCCGCTCCTCGTCGGCCGGGTGATAGCGCAGGCCGGCCAGGCCGCCGCCGCGGATGCCGTTGTCCAGCAGCACCCGGATGATGGCGGTGTCCCGGCGGTCCACGAACGAGGTGCCGGAGCACGTCTTGAGCATGCGCGCCAGCTCGTCGTCCGACAGCGGCTCGATCGGATCGGCGGTGACGGCGGGCGGCTGCACGTTGGCCATCGGCGAGGCGGCCAGCTCCCCCTCGGCCACCAGCCAGTTGAACAGCACCCGCAGGTTGCGGAAGTGCTTGTGGGTGTCGCCCGCCGAGCGGCTCCTGGTCTGGCCGCAGGGACAGGGCCGGGTGCGCCGGTCGTCCAGCCAGCACCCGTTCAGCCGGCCGGCCAGGAACCCCCGGACATGCCGCGCGCTGATCTTGCCGACCTGTTCCGGCAGGCCGTGAACCTCGAGATACTGGAGGAAGAGGGAGGCGGTGTGCAGGTAGCTCTCGATCGTGCCGGGCGACTTGCGGGCACTGGCCAGCGCCAGCCTCCAGGACGGGACGAGGTGAGCGAGCAGCGGCGATCTACCCATCTGGCGAGACTCCAAATCCGATGCTGTTTCATCGGTTCGCGGCTATGCTAGTCTGCCACGCGGCCGGCGACATCGCTGGTCACCGCCCCAAGTCTCGCGCCCTTAGCTCAGCTGGATAGAGCATCGGACTTCTAATCCGACGGTCGCAGGTTCGAATCCTGCAGGGCGCGCCCTCCACACCAGGTCATCTACCCTCTGACCTGGTCTTTTCTCTTGATCGGTGATCATGGCCACCTGCAGCCACATGCCACCGAATGCAGCCCCAGGCGGGTGCTTGCGGGATATATGCGGGATGAAAACCACGCCGTTTGCCCAGCTCAGGCACACAAAATCGAAGGGCCACGGTCATCCCGTGGCCCTTCGCAGATTGATCGTCTTCAGGTCGTCAGCGCGTCCGCTATCCGCTGGTTGGCGATCTCTCGCTGTCCATCGATGCACTTGGCGTACACCCGAAGCAGCACGTCCACACTGTGCCCCGCCCGCTCAGCGACGTCCGGAGCTGGGACCCCGGAGTTGAGCCAGAGCGAGACCGCCGCATGCCGCAGGTCGTACGGTCTACCGGCCAGAGGCGACGCAACCTGATCAGGCGTGAGCGCGTACATCCGCGCTTCCTTCCACACCTTGGTGTAAGCCGTCGTGGAGAAGACGCCGCCGGTCGCAGTGCGAAACAGCCGCCCGTCAGCCGCGCCGCCATGCCGCTCGATGTGCGCGCGGAGGATCTTCACCAGCTCAGGTGGGATCGGTACATCCCGTATGGCCTTGCGCCGACGCTGCTTCAGCCCACGAACATCATGAGTCTCGCCCGAGTCGGAGAACTGCCGCCCACTCTCCGGACGAGTCTCCTCCAAGGTCAGCAGGCCCCACCCGCTTTCGGGAAGGTGACAGTCCTTCTCGCGGAGCCCCGCCGCCTCAGCAGGCCGCAGGCCGGCGAAGTACATGCAGGGGAACATCCCAGCCAGCATCGCTCCGCGGGTCCGGCCCACGTAGGTGACCGCCGCCAGGAGCTCCCGAGCCTGCGTCGGATTGACCACCACGCGCCGATCTACCTCGCCCGATATCTTGGCAGGCTTCCACTTCACCCGGTCCAGCGGATTCGCGGAAAGTTCCCCCAGCTCAACCGCGTAGCCCAGCGCGTGATGAAACACCGCGCGCTTGCGCCGGAAGGTAGAGTCAGCCGCCCGCGTGCCGTCGAGGTTGACGGATATCGCCTCCAACACAGCACGCACGGTCTTGGCCTCCTCCAGTTCGATGACGGGCAGCGAAGCTGCAGTGAGCCAGCGCATCGCCGCCGTCTGCTCAGGATCGAGGCGTGCCCGCCGGTCTTCGGGTAGAA
The DNA here is from genome assembly GCF_016863395.1 of Sphaerisporangium rufum. Lineage (GTDB taxonomy): Bacteria > Actinomycetota > Actinomycetes > Streptosporangiales > Streptosporangiaceae > Sphaerisporangium > Sphaerisporangium rufum. The sequence continues at coordinate 130,428 of NZ_BOOU01000054.1, forward strand.
AAACGTGGTTGCGAAGGACCGCCCGCAGCGTTGCGGTATCGGGCTTGCCCGGACGGTCGTGCAGCAGCGCGAGCGTGACGCCTGTCATGGTGTCCGTCAGGCCCTCACGGGACTTGGCGGCGGAGTGAGGCCACTTGGCCAAGACGTACGCCTGTGCGAACTGCAGCCAGGTTCGCGCGTTCTTGGCCTTGATCATCGACTCGGGCAGGCCGGTTTCCAGCTCGAACGCCTCGCCACGCTTGGCCGCTTGTCGCATGTCGGACAGGAAGCTCTCGGCCAAACCCTTGGTACGGAAGCTCTTGGATTTCCCCCGCCGGCCAACCTTCCAGCGCACCTCAAAGGAGGCGGTCCTGCTGGACTGGTTGCGGCGGATGTCCCAGAACTTCACGTCATAGGAGGTGTTCACGCAGCCTCCCGGAGAGATTCGAGCCAGGCATAGAACTCGCTGCGATAAATCCGGATCTCGCCATTAGGCAGCTTGAAGCCCATCGGCGCCTTGCCGATCTCTCGCCAGCGGTAGAAGGTACGGACCGAGATCCCGCCCAGTTCTTCGAGGATGTCGGGAGCGGCCATCAGCTCGTCGCGGCGGCTCATTCAGCACTCCCGGAAAAATCGCTCGATGTAGCAGGGGAAGAGCATCCGGTCAGAAAGCTGGCGATGACCTGTTCTCCAGCGGCCAGGCCATGGCCGGCGTACTCCCAGTGGGGACTGTACGGTCTTCGGCTCTGGCCCACTTTCGGTGGTCACGGAACGTGATAGCTCGTGTCGGTCCATGGTTATCTCGGCGTGCTGTGTCAGCGTGACGCCGGTGTGACGTAAAGGATCTTCCAGGGCTGCTGTTCCCACAGTTCGCTGACTTGGCCATCGGCAGCGTTCAAGCCGAGGTCGGGGATGGGGCCGGGGCAATCGTGGTGCATGTCGCGTCCCGGGGAACGCCGGTAGTGTGCCCTGACTGCGAGGCTGTCGGGCGGGTGCATGGCTACGTGGATCGTCAGCTGGCCGACGTTCCTGTTGGCGGGCAGCGGGTGTTGGTGCGGCTGCGGTTTCGGCGGCTGAGGTGTCCGACGGTGGGGTGCGAGCGGCAGACGTTCCGGGAGCCGCTGCCTGGGCTGGCTGAGCCGTATCAGCGCCGCACGATCGCCTTGACCACGCAGGTGGGGGCGGTGGTGCGGGAGCTGGCCGGGCGAGCTGGATCGCGCCTGTTGGCCGTGCTGGGAGTCAGGATGTCGCGGCAGAGCGCGGTCCGGTCGTTGCTGCGTTTGCCCCTGCCGGCTCGTCCAGTGCCGGAGGTGATCGGGGTGGACGACTTCGCGCTCCGCAAACGACACCGCTACGCCACCGTGATCATCGACGCGGTGACGCGGGAGCGGATCGATGTGCTCGCCGATCGTCAGGCCGACACCTTGGAGGCGTGGCTGCGTGCCCACCCCGGGGTGCGGATGGTGTGCCGGGACAGCAGCGGCGCCTATGCCGAGGCGATCCGTCGCGCCCTGCCCGAAGCGGTGCAGATCGGTGATCGCTGGCATATCTGGCACAACCTGGCCCAAGCCGTGGTCAAAGAGGTCGCCGCGCATTCGATCTGCTGGGGCAAGACCGGCCCGCCGCCGAAAGAAGGGGTGCGAGCAGCCACTACACGCGAGCGCTGGCGGCAGGTGCATGCCCTGCTCAGCCAGGGTGTCGGACTGCTGGAATGCGCCCGCCGTCTGGGCCTGGCGCTCAATACCGTCAAGCGCTATGCCCGGGTCAGCGAGCCCGAGCGGCTGGTGCGCGTGCCGAAGTACCGGCCCACGCTCGTCGACCCGTTCCGCGACCATCTGCGCGAACGCCGGGCAGAAGATCCCGCCGTTCCCGTCCAGCAACTCCTCGTCGAGATCAAGAGGCTCGGCTACACCGGCAGTCAGAACCTGCTCTACCGCTACATCAACCAAGGCCGCGTCGAATGCGACCGGCCCGCGATCTCGCCCAAGCGTCTGGCCGCCCTTCTTCTTACCGAACCGAGCAAGCTCACCGGCCACCACGCCGAGCGGTTGGATGCCGCCATCGCCGCCTGCCACGAGATGACCACGCTCGCCGGACTCGTCCGGGACTTCGCCGCTCTCCTGGACCCCAAGCCGGGCAACGGCCAGCTACTGACCGACTGGATTGAACAAGCGCGTCAGGCCGACCTGCCCCACCTGCACGCCTTCACCCGTGGGCTGGACTACGACCGGGCCGCCGTCAACGCCGCCCTCACCCTCCCTTTCCACAACGGCGGCACCGAAGGTGTCAACACCAAAACGAAAATGATCAAGAGGCAGATGTACGGGCGAGCCGGCTTCGCGCTCCTCCGTCATCGCATCCTGCTCGGCTAACCACTTTCCGTCACCACCGAAAGTGGGCCAGAGCCGTTGACTGGACGGACCCGTCCATGGTCGAGCGGCTGCTGATCTCCCTTGGGAGCGACGCCAACGACCGGCACACCGAGCTGTACATGAAAGAGGTGCGCCCGCTGGAGTACCGGTGCCTGATGGAAACCGCGTGGGACAACCTCAACGTCGGCACCTCGGCGATCCTGTCGGCCCCGTTTATCACCGAACTGCGCGATGAGGCATGGTTCACCCGGTTGGAGAACCGGTGCGCCGCCAAGGGCATCGACGTCGCGGCGATCTGGGTGCGCTGTGATCCCGAGTCCATGCGCGAGTACATCGAGTTCCGCGCCGCCGCCCGTGATGCTTGGAAGCTGGCGAACTGGGACGAGTACGTGGCCGGTCTGGACGTCGACAACCCGCCGGCGACCGCACACCTGACGGTGGACAACCGGCTAGGGGCGGCGATCAGCCTTGCCGACCAGACCCGCGACGCCCTTAAGCGCATCCTCACGTGACCACGCCGCCCACCGGGGTCGTGCTCTACGGCCCGCCCGCCAGCGGTAAGAGCACCACCACCAGCGCCCTTCACCGGCTCGACTCCCGGTTTCGCCTGCTGCGCAAACTGAAGGTCGGCACCGGCCGGGCCGACGAGTACCACCTGGTCACCGCGGCCCGCTTGGACGAGCTGCGCCAGTCCGGGCGCACGGTCGCCGAGACCCACCGGTACGGCAATACCTACGCCATCGACCGCGCCGAGATCGAGGCCATGACCGGCACCGGACTCATCCCTGTTGCCCACATCGGCAACATCCCCGACCTGCGCACCCTCGTCGGCCGGGACCCCTGGTTGCGCGTACTGCTGTGGGTACCGCGCCAGGTTTGCCGGCAGCGGTCCCAGGGCCGCGGGGACGTCGACACCGCCCAGCGCTTGACCGCATGGGATGAGACATTGACCGATCTGCAGGCCAACGCCGACGACGGCTTCTTTCACCTACGCCTCCACACCGACCGCATCGGCCCCGACCAGGCCGCCGCCGAGATCGCCGAAGCGTACGACGCCCTCACTCGCCGCCCCCTTCACTCGGCGCCACCCCACCGGGAAGACGTAGCAGCACCGCCGGCGGGATGAGGTCCAGCCGCCACCACGTCCCGCAGTCCTCACAGATGGCCCCACTCGGCATGACGCCGCCATAGGGCCACACGAAGGTCCAGCACACCCGCAGGTGGGCACAGTCAGCTTGCCGCGGCCGACCGTGCCCACCCGCAGGGGTTCGTTCGCCGAGCGCGACGATCACAGCGGATGGCCTGCGATCCAGGAAGGCGCGTCCGGCGAACGTGTCCGGCGTAGCTCGTGGTACCGATCCGCGACCCGGCGAGCCGCGGTCACCGGGTCATCGGCGGGGCTGTAGCGGTAGGTGAAGCGCCCGGTCACCGGGGACACGCCGCCGGCCCACCACAGGTAGCAGGGACCGGCCCAGACCACCAGGTCGTACCAGACCGACACCAGCGCAAGGCCGGCTCCCTCGTTGACGTCGGCCGCGATCCCATGTCGATCCAGCGCATCCCGCAGCCGGTAGGCGGCCCGGATGGCGGGATGCCGAGGTGGCGCGAGCCCGGGGATCATGGCTTGCGCCCAATTCCGCCGAGCACCGGCACCCGCAGGTCGTCGGTGTACACCGGGCCGTCCGGCCGCCACAACGGCACGTAGACCACGCCCGGCTCGACCAGGCGCAGGCCGTAGAAGAAGCTCGCGATCTCCACCAGGGTCCGCAGCACTGCCGGAGCGTTCGCCCGATCGTAGGCCGCCCTCGCCGGCATCAATGCCCGGCGCTGCTCGGCATGCGAGACCAACAGATACGAGCCAGGCGCCATCGCCCGGATGAAGGTGTCAACGATGCCGTAGGGGTCTTCGCTGTCGCGGATGAAGTGGAGGACGGCGCACAGCAGCACCGCCACCGGCTCCCCGAAGATGAGCACCCCCCGCACGTGCGGATCACCCAGGATGTGCAACGGCTCTCGAAGGTCACCGGCCATGGCGTGGGTGTTGGGGTTGTCGGCCAGCAGCGCGCGGGCATGGGCGAGCACGAGCGGGTCATTGTCGACGTACACCACACGCGCCCGCGGATTGATCTCTTGCGCCACCTGGTGAACGTTGCTCTGCGTCGGCAGGCCGGTTTCGATGTCGAGGAACTGAGTGATCCCGCACTCGCCGGCCAGGAACCGCACCGCACGCCCCAGGAAGTCCCGGTTCGACCTCGCCATCAGCCGCACATGCGGCGTCTTGCGGATCACCTCCTCGGCACACTCACGATCGACCGGAAGATTGTCCTTGCCGCCGAGGTAGTAGTCGTACATCCGCGCCACACTGGGCGTACTCAGATCCAGGTGGCCCGGAACAACACTCTGGGACCCCTGCCCGGGGTCCCGCTCCGGTGCATCCATGCGGGGCATCATAAGCAGACCTGCCTACTCTTGCCTACCCCTGCCGATCGGTACGCCCCGTAACGCCCCGTGACCTGGGCCTACCGTTCGCTTCCTATCGTCAGAGATGTGATCGACTTCCGGCCTGATCAGCCCAAGTCAGAGCAGGTACTCGCCGAGATGCGCCGCCGCATCAAAGCCGGCGTCTACAAGCCGGGCCACCCCGTCCCCGGCGAACCTCGCATGGCCGAAGAGTTCGGCATCGCCCGCCGGACAGCCCGCAAGGTGATCAATGCACTCTTGGACGAGGGCCTCATCTATACGGTCAAGAACATCGGCACCTTCGCCGCCGACCCGGCAACCGGCCAGCCGCCCGAGCACATCACCAGGCAAGACGATCCGGACGAGGACGACGAGCCCTCACCACAAGCCCAGTGAACCACCGGCCAGCCCAGACGGCCAAAGCGCCCCAGGACCAGGCCGCCAATCACCCTCGATGAGGACTTTCTCCACGTCCTTAAAGGCGGCCCGCTGCGCGGCCCGCCGGGCGCGCTGGCCAGTCTGCGTGCCCGGCTGCGGCTCTTCGGCCGGTCCGGGCACGCACCGCCCCGCGCGCCCGAGCAGTCGACAGCAGTAGGCAGTTAAGGTCGTGACGATCACTGACTTCGATTCTCGGCACACGTGGTCGGGGTGATCGGCTGCCGCGGCCCTCCTTCGTCGCGCCTTGCCATCGAGCAACGTGGCTAGGTGCCGGCCAATTCTTCCAATCGCCAGAAGAGGTAAGGATCGGGCAAGGTAGACGTAGTAGCGGTCTAAGTGGGCGGTAGCCAGCTCCGAGAGACAGTGAGCCGCCTCGGCGAGGGGCAGGACCTCGGTCGGACGGCACCGCTCCGATTAGTGGGCACGGAGGTTGGCCAGCGCCTTAGACTTGCCATCCTGGTTGATCCGCCGCGGCGTCAAGCCTAGCCTTGAGAGTATCTAGATCCCCTCAGTTTTTAAGGAATCCGCGAGAATGACTGAATATAACGGAGAGGACACCGAGTTCTCCCTCCAAGGTGATTTCTGGAATCCAGCTTCTGAAGATGAGATAGAGGAGGAGGGCGAATATGACGAGCTGACAGCAGAAGACGTCTCGGGAGTGGTCACATACACTCTTGACTGGAGCGTCCACTCGCTTTTGGAGCGAATAGGAAATAATTTCGACATAAACCCAGCCTTCCAACGCCGAGACGCCTGGAATGGGCCACGCAAAAGTCTCTACATAGAATCTCTGATGCTAGGGCTTCCGGTGCCTCAAATCGTTCTTGCCGAAGACAAACAGAAGGGGAGATTCATTGTTCTAGATGGCAAGCAACGTTTGGTAACCATGAAGCAATTCGCCGATCCCGACGAACATTTCAAACCTCTACGATTGGGTAAACTCCAATTCCTCGAAGACCTGAAAGGCAAAACCTTCGCCAAAATCCAAGCCGATCCCGATCAGCGGGAGTGGGCCGATAACCTCCTAAGCCAACCGGTCAGAACAATAGTAGTTCGCAACTGGAGTAAACCTGCAGTCCTCTATCAGGTATTTGTTCGCCTCAATCAATACAGCGTCCCACTCTCTCCACAAGAGTTGCGCCAAGCACTATTTCCCGGCGAATTCACCGTCTGGATTAATCAGCGATCTATCGAGAGTGAGGCCATTAGGAAGGCTCGCCGACTTAAGGCACCCGATTTCCGAATGCGTGACGCCGAGATGCTACTCCGCACTATCGCCTTCTTTGATCGACTCGAAGAGTATGCAGGAAACCTTCGCGAATTTCTCGATGATGCTTGCGAGTCGGGAAATAGAGAATGGCAGCTCAGGGGAGATCAATTCCAGGCCATGGCCGCTGCGTGCGATGCAGCCATCAATAAGACCTTGACTGCCTTCGGCCCAAAGCAAGCATTCTTTCGATATGACGCGACAGCTGGTTACATCTCGCGGTTCAATGTCGCTGTATACGACCTCATGTGCGCAGTCTTCGCGGAATCAATCCTGACACAGGAATTGGTGAGCCAAAACGCCACAAAACTCCGACAAGCATTTGAAGAACTTTGTAGCAACGACCCAGTTTTCCAAGACAGCATTAAGTCCACGACTAAGACGGAAGTCGCAGTTGCCGGACGCATCATCCGCTACGGCACGAAAGTCCAAGAGATAACTGGAGTTCAGCTTCCCGTCATCGGTAGGGCGTCTCAGCTCCTAGAAGCTCGGAAATAACAGCCACCCATGACGTCGAAAGAGCTAGGGTGGCTCGGGCAGATGCTGGATGAGCTTAAGGCTGACCTGATTGTCACCGGCAAGGACTACGACAAATATAGTCGCCAAGAACATCGAATGGCACTTTCGTTCCGCCTCCTTGCTAGTGCTGCAGTCGAGCAATACGTTGAGGATCGCTGCAAGGCTGCTGCTCGGCATGGGCTCAATCGACTACCTAAAGGGCAACCTACGCGCACCGGTCATTCGCTCACACTTTGGTATTTGATCAAAAGGGACAAAGGAGTAATCCCGCTAAATGCAGCGGAGGTTCCAAAGGCCGCCGACTTCCTAAACGCGGTACATGCGGCATATGAGAACACCGTCAACAAGACGCACGGAATGGACGACAAGGATCTTCGCGCGCTAGTTATACCACTCGGCTTACCCGAAACAGACATCGACGGAGTTTTATGCGCCATGTTGAAGGATCTTAGCAATGAGCGCAATAAGGCGGCGCACCGTCTGATAAACCGGGCCAAATCAATGACTGAGCCAATCGAGGAATGGAACAAGATTCAGGCAATACTTTATCTTCTCAAAGATCTCGATGCAGCACTCGATCGTGCGGCGACAAACTCATGATGCAGTACAGATATCAGATTATTTGACGTTTGAACTGACTTCGGAGTGAGTGAGAGATTGCTGTCTAACATGGTGGTCCGGTGGATTCGGCCCCACGAGCGGCACGCTCCTGTCTACAGCTGAAGCTCCCAGGGCGGTAACTGTCTGTCGGGTACCACGTCGAAGGTGCTCGTCTGCTCTGATGTGAAGGTGGGCTTTGTGGCTGCCGTTGTCGGTGGGCTTCTCTAAGCTTGAGTCATGATTCAGCTCGAGCCGGGACAAATTCGGACACGTGAGCAGCTTGCTCCCATTTTCGGCGGAAGCGCGCAAGGGGGATCTGCCCTTCTAGGACAACGCCCAACGTGCTGCTCTACTCCGACCCGAAGGTAGGGGAACTTCGCGGATACTACGACGGTTGGCTGGCCGAAGTAGACGAGCACGGCCGAGTGTTCGAGTACACCGGGCACGGTGAAGGCGACCAAACCTTCGAGGGCCGGCATGGCACCGGGAACCGTGCGACCTTGCATCATGTCGATGACGGAAGAGATCTGCAGGTCTTCAAAGCCGTCGGTGTCGTACCCGGAACGGGTACCAAGCGTCACCGCTACGTGGGACGCTTCGCGCTTGACCAGATCCAGCCGTACGTTATGCGCCAGGCGCCGAACAGCAATCACGTGATGCGGCGCGTAATCGTGTTTCGCTTGCGGCCCCTTGGCAGCGAGTATCAGCACGTCGAAGACGACGTCATCCCCCCAGCTACTTCCACCAGCGCCATTGTAGTTCCGTCAAGCGTCACTACCAGCGCAATTGTAGAACCAGAGACGAACAAAAAGACGAAGAGTTTGCGATCTGCGGCACCAAAGACGACCGCCGAGCGGCGTGAAGCCAAGCTCGCTGATCAGTTCCAGTCCTTTATGAAGGCCCAAGGTCGGGATCTTAAGCGGTTTCAGATCACCGTCAAGGGGCTCACCGGCACCCTCCTCACCGACCTGTACGATGCCCAAGGCCATGTCCTGTACGAGTTGAAAGGTACCTGCACTCGCGAAGCCGTGAGAATGGCTATCGGACAGCTTTTGGATTACCGTCGGCATGTCGAGCCGCGCTACCCGGGGCTTGCGGTCCTCCTCCCCGGTGAGCCTCATGAGGACCTTCGGGCGTTGCTTGCTGAACTACAAATCAGCTTGGCCTACTGGGACGGAGCGACCTTCATTGACGTCCCGCTCTAGCCTGAGATGAAGCCTTAAGGCTGACCGCATTGCTGCAAGCTAGCCATAAGAGCAGTCGAGCTGGCGGCGCAGCGCTGCGAGGCGAGGGTTAGCAGCTTGGCTGCGCAGTCCCGTAAGATCGTTCTATGCAGCCCATTGCGCTCTTCGACCTAGATAACACTCTTGTGGACCTAGACGAAGCGTTTCGAAGGTGGGCCGAAGAGTTCGCCGGTGAGCATCGCCTAGGCTCCGAAACGATTGACTGGTTGGTCGCTCTCGATCGGGCCGGATTTCCGCATCGTGAACTCTTCTTTGCCAAGGTACGTGAGCGCTACACGCTACCTCACCCAGCCTGGGAACTATGGCGCCAGTACCGAAGGCGTATGCCGCAGCTGGTGCGCTGTCGACCCGAAGTTTTGGAAGGCCTAGCAGAGCTTCGGAAATCTGGGTGGCGCGTGGCGATCGTGACCAACGGGACGGCGGACAACCAACTGGGGAAGATCCAGCAGACCGGGTTGGCCGAGGCCGTAGACGCCTACGCGCTGTCGGGAATCGAAGGAGTGCGCAAGCCCAATGCTGCCCTGTTTCAGATCGCGGCCCAGCGCTGCGGCACGACTCTCGCCGGTGGCGGGTGGATGGTCGGGGATAATCTCACGGCCGACATCGCCGGCGGACGCGCAGCGGGCCTCAGGACCATCTGGATTGACCGAGGCCTCTGGCCCGGGGGTGACCATCAGGCCGACCACGTGGTTAAGGACGTACTCCAAGCCATGGAGATTCTACATAGGAAGAAGGGGGATAGCTCGCAATAGTAGCGTCCATCTTCACGGGCACTCCGGCCGGAAATACCTCTGACCTCAGTCTCTTAATAATAATGGCGCAGGGAGGTAACTCCACCCGATTATAAATGACCGATTCCCGAAGTACTCCTATTGGAATCTGCCCCCCAAGTGCTTCTTTAGTTATCTGCGCATGCGGATCCACTGGCGCTCGATTTCCTTATGAATCTCTCCTACATCAACCTCCACGCCAGGAATGTTGCGCCCCCACGACAGTGCCCATATCCGCGGGTCCATTTTTCGGACCACCCGGGCTAGCTCGTCGGAGATGCCGTTGACTACATGCGAGGATAGATCGATAGTTGACTGGATAGGGTTAGTGGCGATCCACATGCCATAGTCCTCAGCATCTAGGTCGCTCGGCGGCTCTGGATCTGCCTGGCTGAATTGGGCGCGGAGCTCGACCGTTCGCAACTCGCCGCGTTGATGGGTTAGAATATGCCGTATATTCCGGCTGCGATTGATGCCAGGGGTGTTTAGGTCATTGCCAATGAGTCGATGAAGCCGGACCAACTCCCGCCAGCCCGGCGATTGCAATCTTCCCGAGCGAGGCACCTGTATTTTAAACGGTTTAAGAGCTTCATCAAGCGATTTCTCGGCATACACCTCGAAAGCAGTCACCATATCTTTGATGGCAGCCGCTTCAATCATCCAGGCATAATCTGTAGACCACAAGCCTCCACTCAATTCATCGTACTTTTCGAAGAATACGTCTAGATCTCCGAAAAGGGCCGACGGAGGGCGATTCTCCTGGTCTGCGATACGCGAAGCCTCCTTCTCTAATTTACCGAAGCCCTCTTCGGCCCACTTCAGGCTCAGATATTCGAATGCCCGTATATCTTGAGTCGACGTTCTCCACTCCTCAAACGCACCACTCACTCGATGCTGGTTCTCGTCCCAGGTCATGACCGAATGATAGCTGTCTAGCGCTATGGCTAACATCGCCTCTGGACACTGGTGGATATCAACGAAGCAGTGACGTGGCAGACACATGGAGCGTTTTTCATCCTGCTTCGCGTAGTTGAAGGACGAGGATGGCTTTGACGAGCTGACCTGCGCGAAGGGGGCAGCAGCGTAGCTTTCGCAGGATTCGCCAGCTCTTCACCTGCGCATTCGCCCGCTCGCCGGGTCCGCGGAGCTTGGCGTGAGCGGAGTTGGCGTTCTTCTGGGAGGCCGGTTTGCCTCGTCCCTTGTACGGCACCAGGACGCGCTGACCTGCGCCGACGTAGGCCTTATCGGCGAGGGTGATCAAGCCGGCGGCCTGCAGTCGGCGGATGATGCCCCAGATGCGGGCCGCTGTCAGATCGTGTACCGATCCGGGCAGCGAACCGGAAGTCCATAACGGTGTGCCGTCGGGAGCGCTGATGACCTGGATGTTCATCCCGTGCATCCGGTTCTTGCCGGAGTAGTACGGCCGGTCGGCGGCCACCCGGTCAATCGGGATGAGCGTTCCGTCGAGTACCACGAAGGCGTAGCCGGCGCGTCTGGCGGTCCGTAATGCCTGGTCCAGGCTTGGTGCCCGCCGGGCCAGCAGGGTGACAGCCTCGTGGATGTAGCGCCAGGCGGTGGCTGTTCCCACGCCGAACCCGGCCGCCGCCTCGCTGAGGGTTTCCCCTTTGCGCAGGTGGACCAGCACGAGCAGCGCCTGCCGGCCGGGGTTGAGGCGGCGCCAGGTCGAACCGATGGTCTTGCGGTGGCGGCGGATGAGGCCGGACAGGTAGGACAGCGTCTGATGTGACAACGGCAGCGCGGCACGGTACAACAGCAACTTGAAGCCTCTGGTGTATAGGTTGATCTTGGTCGACAACCCTTCTACCAGGGGCTTCTCTATTTGTCGATCAGGTACCGGACGCTATCCGAGGCTCCTGACCTGCGACGTCGGGATGAAAAAGGCTCATGGATTGCGGTCTGCCTTGCCAGCGCACTTGGAGACCCTGGCTGGCATGCTCGTCACCGCGTCGGCGTAGCCCGACGACGAGCAGATGTCCGCCACGCGCGGACTCAAGGTTGCTTTGTTGCACTGCCACGATCCGGCGATGGCCATGCCCCCGCCGGTGATGTCCCGCCGGGTGGTGTAACTCGCAGCTGATCATGTGTGGTCGGCGAGCAGGGTCGTTGTGACTATGACGCGGCCAGGGCGGTGGCCGCCAGGGGTTCGGCTAGATTCTCGGGCGGGGCCGCGAGTTGGGCCATGGATCCTTCTGAGAGGTAGCGGCGGTCGCTGACTTGCCATTCGTCGTGGTGTTCGGCGAGGACGGCGCCGGCCAGGCGGGCCAGGGCGTCGGGGCTGGGGAAGACGCCAACGACGTCGGACCGGCGTTTGATCTCGCGGTTGAGCCGCTTCAGTGGATTGGTCGACCAGACCTTCTTCCAGTGCTGGTAGGGGAAGTCGGCGAAGGCGGTGACGTCGTCGGCCGCGTCCAGCAGCATCTGTTCCACCGGAGGGAATTGGCGGCCGAGCATGGCAGCGATAGCGGCCAGCTGGGAGCGGACCGTGGCGGCGTTCGGTTGGGCGAAGACGGTCCGGATCGCGGCGGCGACCATCTCGGCTGACCCCTTCGGAACGCGAGCCAAAACGTTCCGCATGAAGTGGGCCCGTACAGAAACAAGGGGTCGCTTTCGTCGGGGTAGATCGTTGATCCGGCATGGGGATCAAGGAGGGGGTACGGCAGCAACTTGCCGTGCGTTTCGGCGTGTTGCTGCCGCATCTCAACGAGCGGCAGCGGCGGCTGATGCTGGCGACGGAGGCGGGACTGCTCGGCCATGGCGGCGTCCGCGCCGTCGCGCGGGCTGCGGGAGCGAGCGAGACCACCGTCCGCCGGGGCCTGCTCGAGCTGGACACAGGCTCTGCGCCTCTGGGCAGGGGACGTGTCCGCAGACAGGGAGGTGGCCGTAAGCGTCTGACGGAGCGTGATCCGCAGCTGCTGGCGGCGCTGATGGCTCTGGTCGAGCCGGACGAACGAGGTGATCCCATGTCGCCGCTGCGCTGGACCACAAAGTCGCTGCGCAAGCTGGCCGCCGAGCTGGCCCGTCAAGGCCATCCGGTATCTCCGGGTTCCGTGGGCAAGCTGCTGCGAGCGAGCGGATTCAGCCTGCAGGGAACCGCCAAGACCCTGGAAGGCAAGCAGCATCCGGACCGGGACGCCCAGTTCCGCTACATCAACGAGCAGGTCAAACAGTTCCAGGCGGCCGGCGAGCCGGTGATCAGCGTCGACGCGAAGAAGAAGGAGATGCTTGGCCGGCTGCCGAACGCCGGACGGGAGTGGCGCCCCAAGGGTGAGCCGATCGAGGTTGAGGACCACAGCTTCTTCACCGGTCCCAAGGGTGAGACCGCCATCCCCTACGGTGTCTACGACCTGACGGCCGATGTCGGCTGGGTGAGCGTCGGCGTCGATCACGACACCTCCGCCTTCGCGGTCGCCACGATCCGCCGCTGGTGGCAGGCCCGGGGCCGGCTGGACTATCCGGCCGCGACCCGGCTGCTGGTCACCGCGGACGCGGGCGGCTCCAACAGCTACCGCTACCGGGCCTGGAAAGCCGAACTCGCAGCGCTGGCCGCCGAGACACAACTGGCCATCACGGTCTGCCACTTCCCTCCCGGCACTTCGAAGTGGAACAAAATCGAGCACCGGCTGTTCTCTCAGATCACGATGAACTGGCGAGGCAGGCCGCTGACCAGCCACGAAGTCGTCGTCAACACGATCGCGTCGACCACCACCCGCACTGGACTGCGCATTCACGCCGAACTTGACCTCAACGCCTATCCGCTCGGCGTGGCGATCAGCAAGGCACGGATGCAGGCCCTGCCAATCGAACTCCACCCCGTGCGTGGTACCTGGAACTACACCCTCCGCCCGGCGCCGACCGACCAGACAGCCGCGCCAGTCCCTTTCACGACAGCGGAACGAGCCACGGTGCTGGAACTGCTGGACGACCCGCGGCTGACCGGCATGACCAGCGGCGATCTCGATGCCCTGGCCGAAAAGCTGGCCACGGCCCAGCGGGCCCAATGGGAACAGCAGCGATACGAAGCGCGCGGTGGACCACGTCGTCAGCGCCCCGGAACACACGGCAAGAAGCCCCTGCTCAACGGCCGCGATCGCATCCTCGTCACCCTGCTCTACCAGCGGCGCGTGTGCTCGCAGCGGGTCCTGCGCGAAATGTTGGAGATCAACGACCGCACCATGAGCCAAGTCATCACTGACACCCGCGTGCTGCTGCGGGAGAACAAGGTCAGCATCGAACCGACCACCCTGCTCTTCAGCACCCCCGACGAGCTACTGGCCTATCTGCGCACCGGGGATCTGGCATCCCGCAGCCGCGAACTGCTGCCCGAGACCCTGTCCGACCCTGCCCTGACCGGCATGAGCCGCACCGATCTCGCCGTACTCGTTGACCGCCTCGCACTCCGGCAGGCCGCCCGAGTGGAACGGCGCCGTCACCAACAACGAGGCGGCGCCCGCCAGCTGGGCACCCGCGGCGGCATCTTTCCTCAGAAGATCGGCGACGCGGAGCGCGTGCTGGCCGCCGTGCTCTTCCACCGCCGGGTCTGCACCGGCGAGGTGTTGGCCGAGCTGTTCCAAGTGAGCCGCCGCACCATCGGCAACGCTCTTCTCGACGTGCGCCTGCTCCTGGAAGAAGACGGATTCCACCTCAAACCAGCCCCGAGGAAACACCGAACTGTCGATGCCCTTTTGGCCTCCGTTCCCCAACAGGGAAACCCACCACGTTAATTACGCGCAGCTCCAGTGAACCCGACACCGTTGCCAGGCTGCGCCGAGGAAGACCGCCCGCAGGGCGCTGACCAGGCCGGCGTGGGCGTCGGAGATGGCCAACTGCACTCCGGTCAGGCCGCGGGCTTTGAGGGAGCGTAGGAACGCGGTCCAGAATGCGCCGTCTTCTGAGTCTCCGACGGCGAAGCCGAGGATCTCCCGGCGGCCATCGGCCGAGACGCCGGTGGCGATGACGACGGCTTGGGAGACGACCCGGTGACTCACCCGGGCCTTGCAGTAGGTCGCGTCCAAGAACACGTAGGGAAAGGTTGTGTGGCCAAGGGGGCGGTCGCGGAACGCTGCGACTTCGCCATCGAGGTCGGCGCAGATGCGGGAGACCTCCTTTTGGAGATGCCAGACTCGGCGCCGAGGGCTTTGACCAGGTCGTCGACACTGCGGGTGGACACCCCGTGCAGGTAGGCCTCCATCACCACCGCGAACAGGGCCTGGTCGATACGGCGGCGGCGTTCCAGCAGCGAGGGGAAAAACGACCCCGACCGCAGTTTCGGAATCTTCAGCTCCAGGTCCCCGGCCGCGGTGGTCAGCAGCCGGTCCCGGTATCCGTTGCGGTGGGTGGTGCGTCCTTCGGTGCGCTGGTGCGGGGCGGCGCCGATTACCGCAGTCGCCTCCGCCTCGATCAACGCCTGCAGAACTGCTTGCAGAGCGTGACGGATGACGTCGTCGGCGTCGGCGGCTTTCAAAGACTCCAACAGGTCGAGCAGGGCAGACTGATCCAGAGCCATCGTGTGGTGTCCTCCGCGAGAACCTTTGGTCGGGAACTCGCTGACCGTCACACGATGGCTCGCCCCATGTCCGGGGCTTGCGTCAGCAGCCTGGAGTTACACCACCCGAGGGGACGTCACCTGCCCGGCCCGCGCCATCGCGCCACTCCTCGGAGATCTTTCTACACCTTCGGTGCCTCTGAAGCGCTAGGGCGAAACGCGGAGTGTGCGCGTAATGATCAAGTAGTGAAACGCAGTCATAGATGGTTTTCCCAGGTCAACAGGCATCGGGCGGTGAGAGGCACTGTCCTCCTGAAGCGGTGCTGCTTGTAGCAGGTCCACCGGAAAGCAAGGAAGTCCTCTTCGGCGATTTGGGTCGACCGGGGCACCTCACTCAGTGTCGACCACCTGGCCGACCATGTAGTCACTGACGCACTCGAAGCCATCGAGATACTACGCAAGGGGACGTTGGGAAGCTCAGGCTTCGCGCAAAGGTGGCTGGTCCTCTCGGTGATCGCGCGGCATCTGGGGCGGTGCCGGCGACGATCCGGGCGTATCTGAAGGGACGGGCCTTGCACGATGCCCATCCGAGCACGGCAAGCGACCCAGGTTTCATGGCCAGGATCAGGGACTACTTACGCCTCAGACGCTCCGCAGGCCTCGTACTTCGCCCAGGGGGTGACGTGCCAGATAACGACTTAGACGCAAATTGATCATCGGTTTACCACGTGCGAACACCCTCTGATCTCATGTCAAGGATCGGGAGCTTTGATGAAAATCTCACCTCCTGGACCTCTTGAGCACATCAGTAACGATGGGGTGGAAGCTTGTGGCACATCTGGTACCGCTCCGGGAGGTATGTCATCCTCGGGACGACGTCCTCGAAGGCGGGTTGGCAGACAACCACTTCGCAGCTCAGCTGGACAAGGTGGTCCGCGACGCGGAGCATTATCCGGTGTACGGCGATGCGGAAGCATTCTTCGCGCAGACCTACCCCACGAGCGGTCTGAAGACGTTGCTCACCAAGACTTTCGGTCGCCTGAGCGGAGTGAAGGGTGTCGCGGGGGAAAACGGCGTACTTCGCCCGACGACCTCGTTCGGTGGCGGTAAGACCCACGGTCTGACCGCCGTCTACCACCTCGCCAAGGGTGCCCGGCCATCCAACATCACTGAGTTCCTCGACCTGAGTCTGCTTCCCGAAGGCCCCGTCCAAGTAGCGGCCCTGGTCGGCGACGCGCTCGACCCCACCGCGGGTATCGAGACCAACGGCCATCGCACTTACACGATGTGGGGTGAGATGGCTGCCCAGATCGGCGATGACGCGTTCGCAGCGATGGAGGCGAACGACACCCAACGCACCGCTCCGGGCACCGCCACGATCAGGGCCGCCTTCCGTGGCAAACCGACAGTCGTGATCATCGACGAGATAGCCAAGTATCTGCGCGCGGTGGCCTCCTCCGGGAGCGAGGACATACGACGCATGGCCGGCGCGATACCGGTCTTCCTCGGCAATCTCTTCGAAGTCGCCTCCGATCCGACCAACAAGGTCTCGGTCATCATCACCCTGGCCGCGACCACCAACGCGTTCGGTGCGGAGACCACCGAGATCAGCGAGTTAACCGGTGAAGAGAAGGAGAAAACCGACGCCGCGAACACCGCCTCAGTTAAGGCCGCCCGGGAGATCGGCGACGTGCTGACCCGCGCGGTGCAGCCGAGCGCGGTGATCAAGCCGGCCGATGACAACGAGATCGGCGAAATCCTCAAGAAGCGCATCTTCGTTTCCGTCGACGAGGAGGCCGCCAAGGCAGCCGGGGACGCTTACCGGGACTTGTACGAGAAGCTCGCCAGGGCCGAGCAGCTCGCCGGCGGCGCCGAGCACCCGGTTTCCTATGGCGATTTGGTCACCAAGAGCTATCCGTTTCACCCCGAGCTGGTCCGCGTCCTCGACAAGCGCCTGGGCAACATAACCGAGTTCCAGCGCGCCCGCGGCGCCCTGAAGCTCCTGGCCGAGGTCGTGGCCAACATCTACGCCACCAACGACAACACGGCGATCATCAACGTCGGCGACATCGACTATTCCAACGAGCCGGTCCTCAACCACCTCACCGACGGCCTCGGCCGCGCCGAGTACGCGAGCGTAGCCAAGGGCGACTTCGCTTCCAAGGCATCCCACGCCGCTGTCGTCGACACCGACGTCTTCCCCGGCAAGCCTGCCTACGCCACCCGCGTAGCCCGCACCGTATTCACCCACTCCCTGGAGATGGTGTCCACTGCGGGAGCAGGCCGCAACGATTGGGTGGTCGGTACCCTGCGTCCCGGCGAGGACGCCACCATCTTCGAGAAGGCGCTGACCGAGTCGGAGAAGGTTTTCTGGCACCTGTCGTACGACGGTGCTCGCTGGCGCTTCAACATCGAGCCCAACGTCAACGCCATCATCGAGACGGAGAAGCGAAACGTCGCTAACACCGCGGTGGCCGCGGAAGTCGATAGCCTGATTCAGAAGGCGTTCGCCAACGACGGCGGCGTCACCGCGATCCATTTCCCATCAGGCCCTGCTGAGATTGCGGACAAGGACGCGCTGCGTGTGGTCGTACTCGACCACGATGTCGTTACCGTCGACCCGGCCCACGCCGACCAACCACCGGCACAAATCATAGAGATGCTCGACAAGGTCGGCTCGGTCGGTACGCCGCGCAAATACCGCAACTCTCTGGTTTTCGCCCTGGCCGACGCCGAGCAGGTCCACCTGCTCAAGGACCGTGCAC
Organism: Sphaerisporangium rufum; assembly: GCF_016863395.1. Lineage (GTDB taxonomy): Bacteria > Actinomycetota > Actinomycetes > Streptosporangiales > Streptosporangiaceae > Sphaerisporangium > Sphaerisporangium rufum. The sequence continues at coordinate 148,345 of NZ_BOOU01000054.1, forward strand.
GTGCCCTGATCGCCTCCAACAACCTCGCCGCCGATACTCACCGGCTGGGTCAGTTCAGCGAGGAGGTTCGCAAGAAGGTCGAGGCCTACGACAAGGAGGCCCGTCTCCAGGCCCGCATCGCGGTCACTCGGTGCTTCAAGCACATCTACTACCCAGCCGACGAGAGGGCCACCGGCTACCTGCGCCACCGGGAGCTTCCCGCCCAGTCTCAGGGCGACCCGAAGAACGCCACCTCTGCAGTCATCACCCTGCTGACCGACGAGGACAAGATCCGTACCAGCCCGTTCACCGCCTCCTTCCTGCGCAACCGCACCTGGGCCAACAAGGAGGCCACGAGCACGGCGGCGATCGCCGACTACTTCTGGTCCGACCACAAGGCCTCCATCGTTCGCAATACTTCCCTGCTGCGTGACGCGATTGTCAACGGCGTTAACCACGACCACTGGGTCTACTACGACTCGGCCAGCGGCAAGGCCTACACGGCCAACAACCAGGCTGGTATGTCGATCGCCTTCAGCGCCGACGCCGAGGTCATGACTATGGCCGAGGCACAGAAGCGCGGCCTGCTGGTCCGAAAACCCACCCAAACTGACCTCCGTTCGGTGCTCACCAGCGACCAGCTCACCGGCGCTGACGTCCGCACCCGCCTTGAGGCCGTCTGCGGCGGCGAGCCCTCCAAGACCGACGTGCTCGACCTGCTAGCCACCGCAGTCCAGTCCAGCGAGTACAGCTGGTTTGTTGTCACCGACACCGCGCCTGCCGCCGGTGTCCGGGCGCTCTCTCCCTCGGCGATCAAGGACAAGGGCCTCGACACCCTCCACATCCTCAGCCGGGAGGCCGCCGACGAGATAGGTGTCGAGGTTCCCACTCGCATCGCCACCTCCAAGACCTTCACCGCGAACGGCCCCGGCGGCGCGGCCATGCAGACCCTGCTTGACGCCGTCTCCGACTATGCGATCCGCGCCATCAAGACTCTTACTGTGAAGGTCAGCGCGGATACTGCGTCTGGCACGAGCGACATCGACCTCGCTGTTGCCTCGCTCGGCATGCTACAGAAGCAGACCATCGCGGTCCGCTCCACTATCCGCGCAGAGTACAAGGGTCTCACCGGAGGCGGCATCCAGTTCCAGGGCACCGCTGAGCGCGCCGACTTCCAGGTGGCCTATGGCCACGCCAAGAAAGCGCTCACCGCCGCCACGAAGGTGGTCGGCGACCTCACCCTCACCTTCCGATTTGACCCGGCACTCGACGTCAACGACCCGCAGTTCGCACAGATCCATGACGTCATCAAAAAGCTCGGTATAAAGAGCACCAGCATGACTGCAGAGGTGACCAAGTGACCGCCTCCCAGCGCGTGGCGACTGTCCCGAGCCGACGGCTCGCTGCCGTCACGGGCGTCCGTGATTTCCGTCTCATCGTGCACCCCGACCGTGGCGAGACCTACGGCCTGACTATCGAGGAGACCTACGGGGAGGCCGGCTCCGTCCTTGCCACGGCCGTCGTCACCCTCACCCCGCAGCAGACGAGCCGCGTCATCGATGCCCTCTTTGCAGCTATGAGGCGATCGGGCCACCAACCCAGCGTGCTGACCTTCACCCGCAAAGCACCCATTCGGCTAGCCGAACCCGACGGCGTGCGCCTGGCCCTGATCCTGATGGCCACCCAGCCCATTGCCAAGCACGAGCGCGTCCGTGCACTCGTCACTGGCATCAACGCCATGAGCATCGAGGAGACCTACTACTGGTACTCCAAGTGCATTGGCATCGACGCCAATCGCGCCCGCAAGGCCCTCCGCACCCTCCTCTCCGACGCCTGAAAGAGCTATCTTTGAGCAGCACTAAGCCACGCGTCCTCATAGAGGACTGGCTCCCTGTCGCTGAACTCGGCATCGAGTCCCGCCGCGAGCGCGGCGCCGCCTCCGCCCTTCCACCGCTTTCCTTCCTTCACATCTGGTGGGCCCGCCGCCCCCTCGTCGCCTCCGCCGCCGTCGCCCTCGCTGGCGTCCTACCAGCCTGGTCCGACGAGCTCGCCGAGACGTTCCCAGACGCTGCTGAACTCCAGAACGAGGCTGCCTACCGCCGCTGGCTGCTTCACCTTGTCGGTATCTGGGGCGACCCGGTGTACGGGCGGAAGGTCATCGACGCTGCCAACGCCGCCGGCGTGAAGCTCGAGGGTAACGGCTACGGCTACAAGCAGGCCTTTCGCAACCCGATCCCGCGCAAGGACATCGACCTGCTCCATGCGGTGCTCATCCATACCTGGGGCAAACTCCCGATGCTGGCCGACCCGACGGCCGGTGGCGGCAGCATTCCTTGGGCGGCGTCCCGCCTTGGGCTCCCGGTGGTCGCCAACGACCTCAACGGCGTCGCCGCTAGCGTGCTTAAGGCTGGGGTCGAGATTCCCGCGACCAAGGGGCTCGACCTGGTTCCAGAACTGGAAAAGTGGGGGCAGGTCCTTGTCAAGCGCGTCGAGAGCCGACTCAAGGAGTACTTCCCACTCCAGGGTGGCGAGAGCGTTATCGCCTACATCTGGGCCAACGCCATCCCTTGCCCCCGTACGGGCCGTTCCGTGCCACTCCTGCCCGATAAGTGGCTCCGCAAGACCACAGGCAAGGAAGCCGCCGTTCGGATGCTTACCGAGTACGACGGCGTAGCGCTCCCCGAACCGATCTTCGAGGTCGTCCTTGGCAGGGACGTCGACAAGACCGACGCTTCCACTGGCACTACCGCCCGTGGCAAGGCTATTTCGCCATACGACAACCTCGTCATCGACGGCGACTGTATTAAGAAGGCCGCACAGGTTGGCCAGATGAAGCAGGTCCTTTACGCCGTCGCCATCCGCAAGCCGTCCGGCGAACGCACCTTCCGTGCCCCCAACCAGATAGACCTCGACGCCATCGCCGCCGCCGAAGCCAAGTACGCCGAGGTTAAGGACCTCTGGATCGCCACCGGCATCCTGCCGAGCGAAGCGATCCCTGACTTGATCCCCAAGCACGAGATCCGGCCCTACGGCTTCACCTACTGGACCGACATGTTCACTCGGCGGCAGGCACTCGTCCAGGGGGTCTTCGTCGAGGAGTTTGCCAGCCTCGAAGCCGAGGTCCGCGAGGCACTCGGTGAGGATGCCACCGACGTCTTGTTCCAGTTGGCTTTGATGCAGGGCAAGGCTCTGAACTGGAACTCGCGCATGTCGTCTTGGGACGTCTCACGTCAGAAGATGCGCAGCGTCTTCGACCGCCATGATTTCTCATTCAAGTGGACCTTCGCCGAGTTCGAGGGTGCTCGGGCGCTTTTCTCGTGGTGTCTCAACCAGCTCACCGACGCTTATGGTGGAATCGCACGCCTGCTCGATGAGACCGGTGTCTCGCTCGCGGACGTCAATAATCGATTGCCGCGACAGGTGACCATCCTTCAGGGAAGTGGTGCAAGTCTAGCCCTTCCCGACGGTGTCGTAACCCATGTGTGCATGGACCCGCCGTACTACGACAACGTGATGTACGCGGAACTGGCCGACTACTTCTACGTATGGGAAAGGCGTACTCTCGGCCGGCTGGTTCCCGACTATTTCCACGACGACCTTACCGATAAGGACAACGAGGCCGTCGCTAACATCGCCCGTTTTCTGACGATGGGCAAGCGTCGCCAAGAGCTCGCTGACCTCGACTACGAGACGAAGATGACCAGTATCTTCGCCGAGTGCCGCAGAGTCCTCGCCAGTGACGGTGTGCTCTCGGTGATGTTCACGCACAAGAAGGCAAACGCGTGGGACACCCTTGGCATGGGCCTTCTACAGGCAGGATTCACAATCGAGACCTCGTGGCCGGTCAACACCGAGACTGCGGTTGGGCTCAACATCAGAGCTCTCAACTCAGCCCAGTCGACGATCATGCTGGTGTGCCGCAAGCGGGAAGATCGAGAGGGTGTCGCGAAGGTCTATCTGGATGACATCGAGCAGGACGTTCGCCGCGCGGCCCGCGACGCCGCGATGCGTTTCCAACACGACGGAATTGAGGGCGTTGACCTGCTGCTCTCGACGTACGGCCCCACCCTGTCAGTGATCTCGCAGAGCTGGCCGGTCTACTCCTCGACCCCCGACGAGGATGGTCGCGACGAGCTGCTGCGCCCTGAGGAAGCCCTCGCCCTGGCACGCGAAGAGATCGTGGAACTACGCCGCTCACGACTGGTCGGGAAAGCGGCGAAGGTCGACACCCTCACCGATTTCGTGCTGCTGGCCTGGGACACCTTCGCTGCCCGCGAGTTCCCCTTCGACACTGCCCGCCTCTTGGCGCTCGCCGTCGGTGGGCTCGACGTTGACGATCTCGAGCGGGCCAAGGTGGTCTCCAAGTCCTCAGGCAAGGTCATCCTGCTCACCCCGAGTGAGCGGGTGCGGCGCGGTAGCGACTCCCACGCCCCCGGCGTACGCCCCGAGGCTGCCTCGTTCGACTACATCATCGACGCGGTCGACACGGCCCTGTACATCGCTGAGCACGATGGCATGCCGGCGGCGAAGCGATTCCTCGACAAGCACGGCTACACCAACGACGCTGGCTTCATCTCGACCCTGCGAGGTCTAGTCAACGCGATGCCGCGCGCCAAGGCTAAGGGAGAGTGGGTCGTCCCCGAGGCAGGGAACCTCGACACCCTGTGCACACTCTACTTCCCCGACGTGCCCCTGCCGGAGGCCACCGACGTAGCCACGCTGGTCGAGGACAAGCCTGAGGCGCTCTTCGAGATGGAGTGAGGTTGGCCGAGCACGACGACGCCCTGTTTCCCGATGCTGCAACGCCAGCAGCACCGGTGCAGAATGGTCTCTTCGACCACGACTATGCTACGGCCGAGGACTCATTCCTGAGTGTGACGCTGAAAGCGATGTACTCGCCCAACGATGCACCGTTTGAGACGTTCTACGAGCCGTTGCTTTCCAGGTCCGTCGCCTACGACCGTGCGGTCGGCTACTGGTCCGGTGCAGAACTGCAGTTTGCCGCGCAGGGCACGGCGTACTTCATCGCCCGTGGCGGCGTGATGAGGCTCATCGTCGGCGCCCAGCTCAGTAAGAAGGACGTGGACGCGGTGCTCTCCGGCATCCCGCTCGACGATGTGATCGCCGAGCGTCTACTGGCTGATCCTGGCCTGGAGGGCACCAAGATCGTGCAGAGCGAGCATCTCAGCGTGCTGGCCTGGATGGTCGCCCACAACCAGCTTCACATCCGAGTCGGCATCCCGGTCGACAAGCATGGCCACCTGCTTACCCATAAGGAGTCGGGCCGCTACTTCCATACCAAGTACGGCATCTTCACAGACCGTTACGGCCACAAGGTCGCATTTAGCGGCTCCAACAATGCCTCGGTCACAGCATGGGTGAAGAACCACGAGACCTTCGACGCCTACCGCTCCTGGCGTGCCGAGTCATGGGAGGACTACGGAAAGCCCAAGGAGCAAGCCTTTGATCAGCACTGGCGCGGCCACCCCGACAAAGGTTGGGCTGTCATCGATCTGCCCATCGCCGTCCGAGAACACCTGATAGAGCACGCTCCTGACGCTCCGCCGTTTCCCACCAACACTCTCGTGCCGCAGCCCAGGCCCGAGGGGGCCGATCACAAGACACCGCCTGTCGAGGTGGACGTCGATATCCAGACGGCCTGGGACGAGCTGGTCGTTCTCCGAGATGCGCCGAAGGCGTCCGCATGGACTGGCGTGGGTACGGCCTGGGCTCAGCCGCTACCGCATCAGGCCGAGTTGATCCATCGGGTGGTATCGACGTACCCGCGGGGCTATCTCTTCGCCGACGAGGTCGGTCTTGGCAAAACCGTCGAGGCAGGCATGGTGCTACGTGAGCTCTTCACTTCCGGCAGGGCAAGGAAAGCCTTGCTCCTAGTGCCGGCCTCGGTAATGAAACAGTGGCAGGAAGAGCTCCACGAGAAGATGAATCTCGACGTCGCCCGCTACGACAAGGGCAATTTCGTCGACCGGTTCGACCAGCCCCTCGAGACTGGCGTGAATTCCAACCCGTGGTCGGCCTTTCCGATTGTGCTTGCCTCCTCCCATCTCGCTCGCCGCCGCGCTCGCCGTACCGAGATCCTCGACGCCGGACCGTGGGATGTCGTTCTCGTCGATGAGGCCCACCACGCCCGCCGCCGCGGCTCCAAGGCGACCGACACACCGAACTCCCTACTCGCGCTGCTCCAGGAGATGAAAAAGCGCGACCTATGGCGTGCGCTCTACCTTGCTTCGGCGACCCCGATGCAGATGCACCCCCACGAGGCCTGGGATCTCATCGAGCTCCTCGGACTGCCGGGTAAATGGGGCGAGCAGGCGTTCTTCTTCACTCAGTACTTCACCTACCTCGGCGACCCGCCCGAGAGGCGCGGCTGGAAACTCATCTGCGACATGCTGGAAGATTACTTCTCCGACCCGCTCGCCGATCGCGACTACGAACTGGAGCAGAAGGTCAACGATGCACTCGGGTGGGCCGACGCGTTCACGGTGATCGGGATGGCCGGCAACCCACCCTCGCCTGACCTCAGGGCACAGTTCCCCAATGCCACCTCGGAGTGGATGGATAAGTGGGCTCGCCGCCACACCCCGATGCGCGATCGAGTTTTCCGCAACACCCGCAAGACCATGCGGGCCTACCAGGAGGCCGGCATCATCCCGGCCTCGGTCGTCATCCCGTATCGACACGTCACTGACGAGTTCATCCCGCTAGCGCCGAACGAGCGGAGGCTGTACGACCGTATCGAGGAGTACATCCGCCGCCACTACAACGCCTATAAGTCCGACAACGCCACCAGGGCCCTCGGTTTCATCATGACGGTCTACCGGCGCCGGCTGACTTCCTCCTTCGAAGCGATCAAGCAGTCCCTCCAGCGCCGCTTGGACGTACTCGAGCAGGGCAAGAGCGCGGCCGCCCTCCTTACCGACGACGATGGTGCTGACCTGGAGGGTTCTCTCTTCGACCCCGAGGCCTTCGACGTCCGCGCCGACCGTCTTAAGGGGGAGATCAGCGAGCTCCGTTCCTTCCTCAACGACCTCGGCGACATCACCGGTGAGGACACGAAGGCCAAGCAGCTCGTCGAGGATCTGGCCGAGTCGTTCAAGACGTATGACTCCGCGGTGGTCTTCACTCAGTACGCCGACACCATGGACTACGTCCGCGAGCGCCTCTTGGCCGCTGGCTACAACAAGCTTGGCTGCTACTCCGGTCGCGGCGGCGAGATTTACGATCCGGTCGCAGGGGATTGGAAACCGGTCACGAAGGCCGAGATCAAGAACCGGTTCCGCAACGGCAGTATCGAGGTCCTCATCGGTACCGACTCGATGAGCGAGGGCCTCAACCTGCAGACGTCGGGGCGCCTCATCAACTACGACATGCCCTGGAATCTGATGCGCGTCGAGCAGCGCATCGGTCGCATCGACCGTATCGGCGCTTCCTACAAGGACCTCCAAATCAGCAACTACTTCTACCAAGACACTGTCGAGGAGCAGGTCTACAAGGGCATCAAGGAGGACTACGACGACTTCACCAACATAGTCGGGGGCGCAGCACCTGTCCTAGGCACTGTCGAGAAGGTCATCGAAGACCTCGTCCTTGCTGCAGACCTCAGCGACGAAGTCATCGCCAGCGAGATCGCCAGCATCCGAACCCAAATCGAGGACATCAACAACCAACCCGTGAGCACCGACGACCTCGGCGCCCCCGATGACGGCATAACCATCAAGACTCCTCCGAACCTGGTAGGAGACATTACTCCGCCAGTTCTTGCCATCAAGCTTACAAACAACCTTCTCTCAGGCCGCTGGCTGACCCCAGACGACGGACGCCCCGGTATCTACAACCTCTTCCTTACGCGTGACGATGCCCGTGTTTCCTTCAGACCTTCCGACGGCGCGATATCTAGCGAGCACTATTTGCGTCAGCCACCCACGGCCCCGGTCCCCGTGACATTCGACCGCGACATCTGGGACACTAGCAGCGACAGCGACCTCGTTTTCCTGACCTATGGGTCACCCGAGTTGGCCTCCCTCCTCCCCCGCGAACCCGGTGAGTGACAGATGACGGCATGGACCACTTCAGCCGGATAGCAGCGCTCTCCGGTCTCCAACCTCAAGCTCGATCGCATACGGAAGACCCCCGCTGATTCCTAACCTATGTCGGGCTCGATTCCAGTCATCCACGTTGAAGAGGAACCCGACCCGGGGTGGAGCCGGGACGGCCCATGCTCTCTCTTGAGCGCTGGAGAGCCCCCAGATCTTCGAGGGGGTTCGCCATTGGATGATGCGCTGCTCCCCGCTCGACCATGGGGGATATACGAGGGGCGATCTTGCCTGGCACGGACTGTCCGCGATCAGTCCCCAGCTCAAATTATGCTTGGAGCCAGAGAAGAGCTCGCTCTCCTAATGTGGGTGTTACTGGTTACGTTGCCCAGTTGTGCTTATGGGTTATCAAGGCCACGGCGCTCCGCGGCGCCGCGCGAACCGTCGCCCGCTCTGCCGGCCAGGCATACGGCATCGACGCCGGTCCCTGCCAACGGCGGAACGCGGGCCGCCCGGCTTACACAGCTCCCGCCCGAACAACCAGTACCCGTCGTCAAAGAACACGCCACCGCACAGATACAACACCATGATCGCCAACCCGGTTGGCCAGCCATCACACTTGGTCGGAGCCGATCGAAGGGCCCCGACTTCGTACCTCAGCCCCGGCCCGCCAAGTTCCATAGCTGAACAGCCTGAGTTACTGGTCCAGCCAGCCGGCAATCAGACATACCGATGACAATTCTCCGGTGCCGGGGGCCGACTTACGAACTTCTATGATCGATGGGAAGATTCGAGCTTGCGTTCCAAACCGCACCAGATTCGGCATGCAAGCTCAACTAAGACAAGAATTCTCTAGGTCTTCGGCCGACAGGGGTTTCAAAGCGTCGACGGCTGCGATGCGAACAGGTGGACGTGGATCTTGTGAGTACCGGCGAAGCAATTCCACAGCACGGCGTCCGCTAATCAGCTGCACAGCCTTTATGGTCGCTTTAGCACTTTCGGTTGTGGCACCAGCAAGGGTGTCGGGCATCTTATCTAGCAGCGGTTCTCCGACTGACGCCAGCGAAAGAGCTGTCCTCAAATTATGTGGCGGGACTAGTTCTTCAACATACTGGTTGACCTCTTCTGCCACCTCGGCTGGAATCGTTGACAGTGACTCCAAGAGAGCAATCACAACCAGTTTGATTCGGCTCGAGCGCTCATCTTGTTTAGCAATACGCTTAAGCAGTAGCTTCAGCAGATCGATTCGCCCTGGTTGGTTTAGTTGCTCAGCGGCAAGCACTATCACTTCATACCAACGAGCAACATGTGCCTTCGCGGCAAGGAGATCAACGGCAGCGATGTCAGCAGCTTCTCTGGCGGCCAGGTAATCCTGGATAGCTCGATGCCTGAAGTGGATCGTGCCTCGTGATGATTCGTCTAGTACTCCTGTCTCACCGATCAACGCATCGAGAATATCGACGGGAGCGGCCGTAGGCTGCCAGGGAAAAACCGATGGTAGCCGTAGTGCGACGAGGTCTTCGGCGATGTTTCGCTCGATTTGTGCGCGACCACGTACTAGTAGAACCCATGCAAGGTATTGCAGCAGTTGTGTCGACCTGCCGCCTGCCACTGCAGAGACCGTTGAGTAACGTCTATTAAGCAGCGCTTCGGTCGAAGCCTTATATAGATCCGTTAGTCGGCCCGGCAATTCACCTCGCTCCATATTGGCTCTGCTCATAACCGCTGCCAGCAACGGAGTGGTAGCGAGTTCCTGCAGGCCTGGAACCGCTTCGAGTTGTGTGCGCAAAGCCGTCTCGTAGGCCTGAATTCTATTGGCGAGGGTAACATCAGCCTTAGCTGCAATTGCATGGCGAAAATGGATCAGATTCCACAGTTCGGCCTTGTTGAGAGGTTCGACAGATGCGTATACAAATCCCTCCTCCTGCAACCAGCGAGGATCAACGGCAGAATGGCGCGATGTAATTACTACTTGATTGTCTGGGTGACGTCTTAGAAGATCTCGTATCCACACCTTAATTGCAGACCGATGCGCTTTCATCACTTCGTCCGCACCATCCAGCAAAACCATAGCTCGTCCGGCGCGTAGCTGCCAACGCACCCATTCCTTCGGAGGAGCCGATGCAAGCGCGGCCGCGTTGTCGTTGAGCAACTTCTCGGGACTTGGCAGATTCCTATCGGAATAGTCCCTCAAGCTAATAAAAAAGGGAATAGTTCCCGACAAGGCAGCCTCACGTGGAGATCCTCTGCGAGAGGCGAGCATTGCAAGCTGCACAAGAAGTGCAGTCTTCCCCGAACCGGCGCTACCGAATACGATAATGCGGGGATGGCGCAGCAGCGATTCTACAGGAGTAGTTATCCGCTCGTCTCCGACCTTGACCTCTACGCTGCCGCAAACTGCATCCCAGGCCGCATGCGAGCAATTCGCTAGACGGCGATCAGCTTCGAATGGCTCCTGCCAGTTGAATTGGATGCCGAATGCGTGAAGATACTGCCAGGTGTAGTCCTCGCTTGCAGGGTAGCCCTCTGGCACGCCCAAGGTATCGAGAGGCAGCCACGGCAGATTATCTTCGATCTCTTGCCCTAGCTTGACAAACTGGGCATAGTTCGGGGCCGGCGTTGCAGCGGCGAGTCGCGAAAGAGCACTAGCGATTTCGGCGACGAGTACGGAAGAGGCCGTCACGACCAAAGAGTAGAAGCGGGCTCCCGAAGGCTCGAGCTGTGCGTTCGGGTCAGCCAAGGCATCCCGTGCAAGTTGGGCCAACTTAGCCGGATCATCAATGGCGGATAGTATGTCTTCCCCCGTTAGCTCTCGCGTGTGGAGTGCCATCAATGCGTGATGCAAAGCCGTTTTTTTGGCGTCGACATCCGCCCATTTTGCGCTGAGCAATGGGCGCATACGTCCTTCGGCAGAGAGCATGAGCGACTCGAGTTGCACTGTTATTTGCCGTGATAGCAGAGAGTCCTCAAGCCTGATGCGCTGCAGCAGGGAGTGGCGGTCGGATGCCGACCAGAGGCGGGTGGCAGCATGAACGATCGCGCGACTAATCGCGACTACATCAACGTGCTCGCCCTCATCCTCCTCTGCGAACTTTGCAGTCAATTCAAGGTGACCACCCAGAGCTGCGATGTAAGCACTGATGGACTCCATTTGCATCCGCCCTAGCTCGCCGTTTTCCATGCGAGACACTCGGACCTGACTAACGCCCATCGACTGGGCCACCATCTGTTGCGTGAGTCCGCGTGCTTTGCGCATCTGTGCCAGGTGATAGCCAAGAACAAATGCTTCGCGCGCAGTTTGTGCATCTTCACGTCTCTCCGAGGCGTCGATACCGGGGTCCCTGGTACGGCGCTGGTCGAGAGCAGTCTCCCAGCGGTAGTGGGTGGTCATTCGATCTCCTCGGCCGGAGTGCTCAGGTAGCGTTCGTATCGTTCTTCCGCGAGTTTGATGGCATCCGTATACCAGGTCTTCCAGCTGCCCGACTTGTCGCCCGCCACGAGCAGGATGGCCTGGCGCGCAGGATCGAAGATGTACAGGATCCGGATCTCCGTACGTCCGGCAGACCCTGGGCGAAGCTCTTTGAGGTTGTGGAGCCGCGATCCGGTAATCCGATCAGACAGAGGTCGGGTCATCGCTGGCCCCTGCTCGTGGAGCAGCTCAATGGCAGCACGGACCTGGTCAGCACTGGCGTCATCAAGCTCGATGAACCAGTCCTTGACCTCAGGGACCAGGATGATCTCCCAGGGCACCCGCTGAGCATAACCCACAGGTTATGCTCGTGTACGCGGCTTTCGCAATTGACTTGTCGAAGGATGACCAGGTTCAGGGACCACGCTGGCCAAGCCCCGAAGCCTTCAGATCCAGCGAGCACCGGCGCCACCACCGACGTTGACTCGCCCCTATCCATAACGTGCCGCTCACGTCGAGCGGTAGCTCCTGGACGACCTGACACATCACCCCCTCACTCTCCCACCCGGCTCACCGAGCTAGGACGCTGGGGCTGCTGCGGGATATGTGTGGGATGGGACTGGCTGCCGAACGATTGCCGAGAACTTGCGGTGCAGGTCAGGACGATGATGGGCCTCCCGATGGGGGTCCACTTCTAATCCGACGGTGGAAGAGGCGAAATCGCCGCGCCTCTCCCGGCGACGCCTCAGCTGCCGACTGAGTTGGCAACGGCTGATCGTGCCTCCCAGGGGAAGCCGTCGGGGTCGCTGAAGGGGGTGGCGGCGCCGGTGATCGTGAGGCGGTGTGATCCGGAGCCCTCCTGGGGGACGCCGGTGTCCTTGGCGAGGGCGCGGCGCGGGTAGAGCGCGAGCGTGACGGCCGACGACGGGGTATCGAACTCCACGTACCTGCCGCCGAAGCTCTTGGCCACGACCAGGCCGCGCTCGACGTAGAACCGCTTGCTCGCCTTGACATCCGCCACGCCGAGCAGCAGAGCAACCTGGTCGATCTGCCGGGCGGCGGGGCCGGTGTCCTTCTTAGCCGAGCATGCGATCTTGCAGATGGTCCCGTCCGGGGCACGCACGATGCCGCCGTAACCCCAGAAGCTCTTCGTGGCCGGCTTCAGCGTCGTGGCGCCGGCTTCGAGGGCGGCGTCAATGATGGCGTCGACGTTGCCCGGCTGGGATGTCACGAGGGACAGCGCGAACCCGCGGAAGCCCGTCGACGGCGCGTCGGAGGCGCGTACGTGCACGTAGGAGCCCAGTCCGACGGCCTGGTAGAAGGCCGCCGCGGTCGTGGGGTCGGGGACTTCCAGGGTGACGGATTCGAAGGAGGTCATGGCAGGTCCTTTGTTCGGGAGGGGTCGGTCGTGCGGCGGGCGGAGGGCGTGGTCACCGGTCCTGCAGGACACCGAGGACGTTGCCGTCGAGGTCGGTCACGGTGGCCACCAGGCGGCCGCCGCCGACGTCGTGCGCGGCCTCCTGCACGGTGGCCCCGGCGGCGGTCAGCTCGGCCAGCTTCGCCTCGATGTCCGGTACGTGCCAGTAGGCCACCGGCGAGGTCATGCCCTGCGGTCCGCCGCCCGGCACCAGCCCGATGTGCTGGCCCTCGGTGTCGAAGCCGACGTAGTACGACGAGTCGTGCTGCGGCGCGATGCCGAGCAGCGCCGCGTACACCGCCTTGGCCTTGGCCAGGTCGGACACGGGGTGCAGCACGGTTTTGATCGCCGGGGTGGAAGATCCGGTCATGGTCGGCTCCTGTGATCGTGGGGCGCGTCGTTCGCGTGGTCACAGCCTCGCTGGCGGCCCCACCGGCCCACATCCGTGGTGACCACGGATCCGCGCCACGGATACGGCACGGAGGGGATGCGGCAGACTGGGACAGTGGCGGCGGAAGTGGAAATCTCGGCTCGGGAATCCGAGGTGCTGGAGCTGGTCGGGGCCCATCTCAGCAACGCCGAGATAGCGGCCCGGCTCTTCATCTCGGTGCGCACCGTGGAGAGCCACGTCTCCTCGCTGCTGCGCAAGCTGGAGGCCCCCGATCGGCGGGCGCTCGCCCGGCGCGCCCCCGAGCCGGTGGACGCCGGCCCGTCCCGTACGGCCCCGGTCCTGCCCGCCCCGCTGACCTCGTTCATCGGACGCGTGAACGAGCGCGCCGAGCTGATCGAGCTGGTCAAGGCAGGCCGCCAGGTCACCGCCGTCGGCCCGGGCGGAGTGGGCAAGACCCGGCTCGCGTCGGCGGTGGCCGCCGAGGTGGCCGGCGCGTACGCCGACGGGGTGTGGTTCGTCGACCTGGTCCCGGTCACCGACGCAGGCATGATCGCGACCGCGGTCGCCGGGGCGCTCGGCCTCGGCGAGCAGCCCGGCCGCGACATGACCGCGTCCGTGGTCGCCGCGCTGGCCGACCGGCACGCGCTGCTGGTCCTGGACAACTGCGAGCAGGTCGTCGACGGCGTGGCGCCGTTCCTCGAACGGCTGCTCGCGGCCTGCCCCCGGGTGACGGTGCTGGCGACCAGCCGGTCCCGGCTGATGGTGCCGTTCGAACGGGTCTATCCGGTCCCGCCGCTGTCCCTCGACGGCGAGTCGGACGCGGTCGCGTTGTTCCTGGAACGGGCCGCGGCGGCCGGCCGGACGCCGGATCCCGCGCCGCTCGACCAGATCGCCGCGATCTGCGAGCGGCTGGACGGGATGGCGCTGGCGATCGAGCTGGCCGCCGCCCGCTGTCCGACGCTCGGGCTGGACGGCATCACCGCCGCCCTGTCCCACCCGCTGCGCATGCTCACCGGCGGCTCCCGCGTCGACGAGCGGCACCGTTCGGTACGCGCGGCGCTTGACTGGAGCCATGCCCTGCTGGACCCGGCCGACCGGGCGTTGCTGCGCCGGGTGTCGGTGTTCGTGGCGCCCTTCACCGCCGCCGCGGCCGCGCAGGTGGCGGGAGGCGAGGAAGGCGTCGTCGCCGACGGACTGGCCCGGCTCGCCGAACAGAGCCTGCTGGCGGTGACCGCGTCGCCGGCCGGGACCGAGTACCGGGCGCTGGAGACCATCCGCCAGTACGGCACCGAGCGGCTCGACGAGGCCGGCGAACTGGCCGGCGCCCGGTCCCGGCACCTGCGCTGGTGCCTGGACAAGGCCGCCGGCCTGGCGGTGACCGGCCAGGACTGGCGGGCCCGGTTCGACCTGGTGGCCGACGACCTCCGCGCCGCCCTCGCGTGGGCGGCCGAGCGACCGGAGCGGCGCGCGGACGCCTACGAGCTCGCCAGGCACCTGGCGGAGCTGACCTTCACCCGCAACCTGACCGGCGAGTCCCAGCGGCGCTACGAGCAGGCCGCCGCGCTCGCCACCGACCCCGCCGCCGGGGCGTCGATGCTCCGGCAGGCCGCGGCCGTGGCCGGCTGCCGGACCATCGGCGATGACATGTACCGGCTGCGCCGCGCCGCGGCCGACGCCGCCCGCGCATCCGGCGACACCGCCGGCGCCGCCGCCGACCTGGCGAGCGCCGCCACCATCGCGTTCCGGTTCTCGACCATGTTCGTCCGGCTTCCGTCCCACGAGGAGGCGCTCGCGCTGCTCACCGAGGCGCGCGAACCGGCGGGCGACGACCCGGCCCGCTACGATCCGGCCGCGCGGGCCGCCGTGGCACTGGCCGAGGCCGCGGTGCTCACCGACGCGTTCGGCGCCGTCCAGGGCCCGCCCGGCAACGCCGTACCCGAGACGATCGCGCGCGCCGAGCACGCGGTCGAGCTCGCCCGCCGGACCGGCGACCCGCTCGCCGAGTCGGCCGCACTCGACGCGCTCACCGGCGCGCAGAGCTGGGCCGGCGACACGTTCGCCACCGCGGCCACGGCCCAGCGGCGCATCACGCTCCTGTCCTCCCTGCCGGCCTCTCCCGCCGCCACCCACGAGCTGATCGACGCGCTCGCCATCGCCACCGAGTCCGCCCTCGGCGCGGGCGACGTACCGGCCGCCCGCCGCTGGGCGCGCCGGCTGGCCGACCACCCTTCTCTGGCGGAGGTCGGCCATCGCGCCACCTGCCGGCTGCTGATGGTCGACGCGCTCGCCGGCGACGTCGGCGAGGTGCTCACCGGCAGCGTCCGGTTCCTCGACGCGTGGCGGCGGGCCGGCAGCCCGTCCCGGACGCTCCTGCGCCCGGCGGTGGGCGGCGTCGCGATGATCCACGGTTTGCGCGGCGACGGGGATGCGCAGCGCGAATGGCTGGGGATCCTGGACGAGCTGGACACCCCGCCCGAGCACACCTACGGCTACGGGGCGGTCTTCGACGCGATCCTCCTGCTGCACCGCGGGCAGGCGGCCGAGGCGCTGGAGCGGACGGCCCCCGAGCCCGGGCAGGTGTGGAAGTGGGTCACCTGGATCTGGCACCACTGGTACGTCGCCCTGCGCACCGAGGCCGCCGTACTCGCCGGAAGCCCCGACGCCCGCGACCGCGTGGCCGAGGCCCGTACCGTCGTGACCGGCAACCCGGTCGCCTCCGCTTTGGTGGAGCGGGCCGAGGCCCTGCTCGACCACGACGAGGAACGGCTGCTCGCCACCGCGGCCGCCTTCGACACCGCCGGCTGCCCCTACCAGTCCGCCCGAACCCTCCTCCTCGCCGGCACCCCCCGCGGTGCCGCCGCCCTGTCCGCCCTCGGCCTCGCCCCGATGGCCCTGCCCGCCACCCGAGGCACCTCGGCCGGCACCTGAAGGCGGAGCCGCCTCATCAGGTCCACCGACGGACGTCCCGGCGGCGAATCGGGCCGCCTTTCTCCGGACCTACGCACGATGGTCCTGACGAGCCGGGCAACGTGCTCTGCCTCTGTCCCGACCACCATGTCCTGCTCGACGAGGGCACCGTCACGATCAACGACGACCTGGTGGCCATCGACCTTCCGACCGGCGAGCCGATCGGCCCGCTTCGGCGCGTGGCGCGGCACCGGCTGGAACTGCGACACCTGGCCTACCATCGGGAGCTCTGGGCGACCCCTACGCCGAGCGGACCTACCGCAAGCACCTGACCCGCCGATCCGCTGGCCAGACGGGGCGCCCGGGAAGTGACAGACTGTGATCGAATGACCGCCCTAAGCAAGACACCTCAATACCACCGCCGTGGCATGAGCCGGTAATTCAGCTCCACAGAACCCAGGGCACCACAATGTCCATCAAACCCGGCGCGGAACATGGCGCCATGTTGTTCACCAGATGGGCCGGCATGAGGCCATGGTTGGCTGAGATGCGGACTCCGGTCAGCGCGCCAGGAGCTCCTCATGCAGGTGTTCATCGAGATCGGCGATGAACGACTCGCCACGCCAGGGCTTCAACCTGTTACGCACGTCCACGATCCGCAAGGCGGGTACGCGTGCTCGTGTGGCCGCCGCCAGGTCGATGCAGGCGTGCAATGTCACGGCCGCTGCCTCTGGGCCTTCCGCATGCAGCCGCGCGAGGGCGAGATCGGCGGTGACGATCGCCCGCTGGACCGTTTGCCTGGGCTGCGTGAGTGACTCACGTGATCGGGCCAGCTGTGGCTCGGCGTCCGCGCCCCGGTTGAGGTGGAGGTTGCACACTCCTTCGAACCCGTCGAGGTATCCCGGTCCGAACCTGCCGGCTGCCGGGTCGGAGCTGACGTCACCGTCGACTTCTTGCCAGGCGAGGTGGAGGGCGGCGAGTGCGTGCCGGTCCTGGCCGGCGCGGGCGGCCAGCTCTGCTTGGAGCGCGTGTGCCCGAGAGCGCATGATCCGGCTGTCGCTGCGGCGGGCATCCCGTACGGCCGCGTCGGCGACCCCCCGGGCCGCGGGCACATCCCGGGTGGAGTACAGCATGGTCAGGGCTTGGCTGGTGCGGATGGCGGCCTGCTCCCAAGTAGGCAGATCCCGTGCGGTCCGCACCGCCTGTGCGTAGAGAGCGGCTGAGGTGCCATCGTCACGACTCTCGAACGCCATCCGCGCCGCCACCATGAACGCGTTGGCCGCCGCCTGCGCCAATGGCAGCCGCATCACATCCGGAAGGTCGACGGCGAGCAGGCCCCGGCAAGCCTCGACCGCCGGCGCCAAGGCGACCTGGAGTCGCGAGAATGGCGTGCTGCCGACCTGAGCGTTGATGCCGGTGACCAGATCATCGATCTGCTGGACGACCTCATTGGTGAGGTTCTGCGGCGCGGCCAGGACGCGAGCCAGTGTCTGGCCCAGGTCTGGGGTCAAGAAGGCCAGTAGTGCGTGGCCGGGGGTGGCCGTGCGGACCACCTGGGCGCGCAGTTCGGCGACGCGGTCGGCGCGCACGCCCCAGGAAGGCAGCAGGGACATGAGGTGATCGAAGTCCGAGCCGGGCCCGACAGCCACTTCGTCACCGCGGTGTGCGAACACGTAGGCGAGCAGCAACTGGTACCGCTCGCCGGGGATCACGGGGGCGTCTTCGCTCTCCCACCGGGCGATCGTGCGGACCAGGCTGGCGATTCCGTGCCGCGCCACCGGGGTGATCGACAGTGTGCGGGCGGCGTCTCTGATCGCCCGAGCCTGGTCAGACCACGACCAGCCACGCCGTTCGCGCAGGAGGCGGAGGGATCGCGGGGTCGCACGCCGGTCCTTCTGCGTCATGAACCAAGTACAGCATGTGATCGTCCTACACGGGCAGGATCAGGCGAGCCTTGCCTTGCCGCTCGGCGTGGCCGATCGTGTACCACGTTCCGCCACCCTCGCTCCCCGATCGGGGAAACCCAATGACGAACTCGCTGCGATCGACCATCCACCGGTTGCGATGGAAATACGCCTCGGTCGAGGGATGATCAGGGTGGTCAAGCTCGATCAGCTCCTCCAGTCGTCCTTGCCGCCGAACGACGGCGACGGCCTGCCGCGCGTCGTCCGGTTGGCCGGCCAAGGTGCCAGGAACCACCACGACCAGTTCCGCCTCGGTCTCGGCGGCCAGCCAGAGCAGCGACAGCGAGTCGATGCCGCGCGCACCTCCGACGTAGAACCGCACGCCCGAAGCTGCGAACGGGAACAGCCACTCGCGGAACAGGGCCTGGTACTCACCGAGCGGCCGGTGATCGGTGGATCGGGTCCCGGTGATGGTCACCGCGCGAGGCACGAGCACCTCCCTGTCATCGGATGTCATCTGTACTGCGGAAGGTCATCACCCGTTTACTCGTTGTCATGATGACGCGACTTCACCGAACGGCCGCGCTCCTTACCGGACGCCGCCTCGACACGCGCACCCTGCCCGACTCCGCCGGCACATGCAACCTGATGATGAGCCTGCTGAAGGGCTCCCGCCACTTCGACTGCAGCGGTTGTCAGATTGTCGGCAGAAGAGCTGGACGAGGCGCGGCAACGTCCCCACGCAGCTCCCTCAAGGGCGGGTTGCATGCCTGAGAGCAGCCTCGTACCGGATGGCTGGTCGGCCTTCCGCTCGGACACCGGCCGCTGGTGGGCTACCCGCGACCGGCCCTTCAGCGAGGCCGAGTCGAAGACCGACGCGCATCGGACGGTCGATGCCGACGACAAGGCGGCGCTCACTCTGGAGATCGTCGAGCAGGAGAACCGGGCCGCTCAGGCGGTCTCATGAACGGGCCGGTGCTCCTAGAAGGCCGACCAGATCAACGGCGGCACGGTGTTCGCGCGGGGAGCGGCTCGTACCCGCCGGGCCGACAGATACGGGACATCGCGCGCAGCCCCCTACCGATGAAGGCAGATCCTCGATGACCACTTCATTGTTGCGACAGGTCGCCTGCGCCGGCGCAGTCGACCATGCCCTGCTCGAACACGTCCGCCACGAGGCACTGACCGTCCCCTCCGGATGGATGGCGGAATACGGTGAGTACCAGTCCGGCGGGTGGGAGACACTGTCGCTGCTCAACCGGACCGGCAGGGCCACCGACGTGACCATCACCGACTGTGAGCCCACCGAGACCGACCTGCTGGCGGCGATGCCCGCCACCCGGCAACTGCTCGCCGACCTCGGCCTGCACTTCATGTGGGCGCGGATCGCCCGGCTGGACGCCGCAGCGTACCTATGGGAGCACCGCGACTACGGCGAACTCAAGGATGTGGAACGGCACCGCCTCCACATCCCCATCGTCACGAGTTCCTCGGCGTACCTGGTCCTCAGCGGCTCGGCCGTCCACCTGGCCGCCGGTCACATCTGGCGGCTCACTCCGACCTACGCGCACGGCGCGTGCAACCGGTTCGGCCCCGCCCGCGTCCACCTGATCTTGGACTGCTACGCCAGTCCCGAACTCGCCGTCCTCACCCGCGACCAGTATTTGCCGGCCGGCAGCGTGCGTCCCCTCCCCCCGCTGACCGACGCCCTTCTGCGCCACCACGCCGCGCAGGCTCTCAGACTCGCTCAACTCGGATACGCCAAAGCAGCCGAGGAGCACCTGCTGCGGTTGTTCTTCGACCACACCCTGCCCGAAGGGCGCGCCTACGACCTGATCGCCGACATGTACGACGCCATAGGCCATGACGACGCCGCCGATGGCTGGCGTGAAAAAAAGGCCGTCCTGCTCGGCATCAACTGAAAGGAGGCCCATGTCCACCTGCACAGAGGCCATCGACCAACTCGCCGCCGTCAACCGACCCGTTCAGCTGGCGGTCATGGAGCGCATCGTCGAGCACCTGGCGGCCGGCCCTGCCGTCACCCACATGCTCGTCCGCGGTTCCATCGCCCGGGGCACCTCCGACCGGCTTTCGGACGTGGACCTCGTCGTCGGCGTCGCCCCCACGGCGTTCGAGGAGTTCGTGACCGTCCATGACGCCCTGGCCTCCACGACCCTTGGCGCGATCATGCCGGGCTGGCCCGACACGATCGTGCCCCGGATGGGCGGCTTGGGCTATGTCCATCTGATCGAGCATGACGGCCGGCTCTACCAGCTCGACCTGTACCTCGCGCCGACCGACAAGATCGCCGCCATCACCAAGCTCACCCGCGGTCACCTCGTCTACCGCAACGACAAGGCCGGAGACCCCGCGCCTGACCCGGCCGTCGCCCCGTTCGTCGAGGCACGCCTGGCCGCCCCCCTCACCTGCGAACAGCTCATCGTCGAAGCCCTGGTACTCACCTGGATGATCCACAAGCGCATCCTGCGCGGCCAGCGGTTCATGGCCTACGCCGAGCACCACATGCTCGCCACCACTGCACGCACCCTGATCCGGACCGCCCTGTCACCGCGGAACGCGTTCTACGGCTGGTACCACCTCGACACCGACATCAGCGTCACCCCCATCGGCCGGTCCTGCCTCCGTGACCTGGAAGCCATGATCACCGCACCCTCCCTGCCGACCAGCGGGTCCCTGGCCGCTTCGCTGGAGCGGATCCTCACACTTGCCCACCGCGCCGCTCCGCAGGCCGTCGACGCCCTTCGCCTCTCGATCGAGGCTTATCGGCATCACCTCGAGCTGACTGACCTACCGTAGAGACATGCCCCTTCACGTCACCGGACGGCGAGCTAGCCACGCCGAGCAGGAGCGATCGAGGCCCAGCGCCCTCCCCCTGCTCGGCGTGATCGCCTGATCCGTCCGTACGTGTAAGGGGTACTTCCATGCCAGAAACCGACGACTCCAGCCATCCACCGCTCGGTGCCACTGCGATCCGCCCCGCCTGGGTGGAACTGCCCGAAGGTCTTCGCGAGTTCATTGCCGGCCGGCTCGGCGCGGACGTCGTCGCAGCTGAAGTCCAGGGCGGCGGCTTCACGCCCGGAGTCGCGGCCCGGCTGCGCCTCGCCGGCGGCGAGCGGGTGTTCGTCAAGGCCATCCCGGACGATCACGTCCTGGCAGCGAAGTACCGCACCGAAGCGCTCGCCGCCGCCCGGCTCCCCCGCGCCGCACCGGCCCCGCGCTTGCGCTGGCACGACACCGCCGCGGGATGGTTCGTCCTCGCCTTCGACGACATCCACGGCCGTCACCCCCGGCTGTCCCCCGGCTCGCCCGACATCCCCCTCGTCACCGCGGCGCTGGCCATCATGGGAGAGACCCTGACGCCCTGCCCCCTGGACGGCCTGCCACAGGCGTCCGCAGGCCGGGCCCGAATGCTACGCGGCTGGCGCGAGCTGGCCGGCGCGACGCCACCGGACCTCGGCGAATGGGAGCGGCACCACCTGCCCGCGCTCGCCGACCTGGAAGAGCTGTGGCCTGCCCACGCCGACGGCGACACCCTGGTCCACGGCGACATCCGCCCCGACAACCTGCTCATCACCCACCACGGCACGGCCTACGTCGTCGACTGGGCCCAACCCTGCCAGGGCGCCGCATGGCAGGACGTCACCGATCTCATCCCCCACATGATCATGGCAGGCCATACACCAGGAGCAGCGGAGAAGACGCTGGTCGGCATCCCCACCTGGGACCTGGTCCCGGCACACGTGATCACCAGCTACGCCGCCTCCTTCGCCGGCTACTGGACACGCTCCAGCCGCCTTCCCGCCCCACCCGCCGTCCCCCACCTCCGCGCCTACCAGCGCCGAGCGGCCGCCGCCGCCATCGCCTGGACGAAATACCGCACCGGATGGTGACGCGTCGCGAGCAGCGATCGCAGATCGACGCGTCCCATGCGATACCGGAGATCGAGGTCAACGACCTGCCGGCAACGGAGAAGGCGTTGAACCGGCGCGAGGGACTCCTGTCGTTGCCGGCGTACAGGACGACCAGGCTGATGCCGAGAACGGCCGGACCTGCGAGCAGACCAAGATCGGGGTAGCGTTCACCCGGCTGCGTACCCAGTGAGGTCGTCATCTCGATCAAGCTGCAGCGGACAACGGAGAACGGCGGCTCGGTGTGGTTGCGGCCGGCCAGGAGCGGCAGGGGGGTGGCAGAATGTGACCATGCGGCCACCCCGGGCAAGGTACTTCAACACCACCGGTCCCTGCGGTCCGCGGCTCCATTACATGCTGCCCCCCACGCCACGGCTTCCCGAGGCGCGGGCGCTCGTCGAGATGGACCGTTACTTCGTGGTGCACGCGCCCCGGCAGACCGGCAAGACCACCATGCTGGGCACCCTGGCCTCAGAGCTGACCGCCGAAGGCGACTTCGCCGCCCTGACGTTCTCCTGCGAGCGCGCCAAGTCGGCCGGCGACGATGTCGCCTGGGCGGAGTCCATTCTGCTGGAATCCCTGCGCGAGGCCGCCGCGCAGTCCGGATGGCCGGACGAGTTGCTACCGCCGGATTCCTGGCCGCAGTCCCCTCCGGGCACCCGCTTCGGTTCGGCGCTCAGCGCGTGGTGCCGCCGCTGCCCACGCCGGGTGGCGCTCCTCATCGACGAGATCGACGCACTGCAGGGCAACAGCATGGTCAGCATCCTCAGCCAGCTCCGCTACGGCCACAACGCGCGGCCTGAGGGCCATCCGTTCCCCGCCTCCGTGGTGCTGTGCGGGTTGCGTGACGTGCGCGACTACAAGCTCGCCTCCGGCGGCGACCCCGGCCCGTTCAACATCGTCGCTGAGTCACTGCGCCTGGGCGACTTCACCGCCGACGAGATCGCCGAGCTGTACGGCCAGCACACGCAGGTGACCGGGCAGGAGTTCGCCAAGGACGCGGTGGAGCGGATCTTCGAGCTGACCCAGGGACAGCCCTGGCTGGTCAACGCCCTCGCCGATGAGATCATCACCCAGATGGGGGTGACCGGCACCATCACCATCGGGCAGGTGGAAGAGGCCAAGGAGCGGCTGATCCGGGCGCGTGCCGTCCACCTGGACTCCCTGGCGGCCCGGCTACACGAGCCCCGGGTGAAGCGGGTGATGGAACCCATCGTCGCCGGCGGCACCTACATCGACCGCCACAACTCCGGCGACCTGGCCTACGCCCGCGATCTCGGCCTGATCACGCAGAAGCCCCCGCCGCAGGTGGCCAACCCGATCTACCGGGAGGTCATCCTGCGCGTGCTGGGCGAGCTGACCGAGCAGAACATCCACGCCGACCCGCACAGCCTCGTGCTCCCCGACGGCCGGTTCGACCTGCCCCGCCTGCTGGAGGAGTTCGTGGTGTTCTGGCGGGAGCACGGCGAGGTCCTCATCCGGCAGGAGGGCTACCACGAGGCCGCCTGCCAGATCATCCTGATGGCCTTCCTGCACCGCCTGGTCAACGGCGGCGGCTACCTCGACCGCGAATACGCCGCCGGCACCAAACGCCTGGACGTCCTCGTCCGCTGGCCCTACACCGGCCCCGACGGCGAACGGCTGATACAACGCGAAGCCATGGAACTGAAGGTGTGGCGACCCGGCACCGACGACCCGCTGCCCGAAGGCCTGGCCCAGCTCGACCGCTACCTCGACCGCCTCACCCTCACCACCGGCGTCCTGGTCATCTTCGACCGCCGCCCCGAAGCCCCACCCTGGAAGGAACGCGGCGACTTCGACCAGGCGACCACCCCGTCCGGCCGCCCGGTCACCGTCCTGCGCGCGTGACGCTCCTCGACCGACCTCGATCTCCACGCCGCCCCGTCCAACGCTCTGGACGACGCCCCTTCCCGTACGGCTGACCTGGACCGGCGACGGGCCGGGTCAGAGGTGGAGTTGGCGGGTGATGGAGGGGTCGGTGATGGCGGTGTCGCCGGCCAGCAGGAACGCCTTGGACAGGATGACCGAGAGCATGCCGCCGTCCTCCTCGAAGGGCAGGAAGACCGAGGCGGCGCCGCGGTCGTGGCCGGGGACGATGCACAGGTAGGCGTCGTTGGGCTCCATCAGAATGTTGCCCGACCCCAGGTGGATCCGGTACGTGCGCAGGTCGCCACGGACCCGCAGGAAGCGGTCGGTCAGCTCGGCCCGGTCGGCGATCTTCAGCCGGGGCAGCAGCCGGGCCAGCGCGTCGCGCCGGGTGCGGGCGGTCTCGGTGAGCTCGCCGAACCCGTAGGAGTGCCAGTAGTCCTCGTGCTCGGTGACCCGCCGCGGATCGAGGCCGATCGACGCGACGCCCACCGCCAGGTCGGCGTCGCGCAGCACCTCCGACAGCACCAGCGGCGGGACCTCCGCCAGCGGCACGCCCGCGTGGTGACCGTCGTCGTAGCGGCCGGGGGCGTTCTCCGCCCGGTGGAAGGCGATCCGGTCGCTCCGGCAGAAGGAGGCGGTGCCCCACTGGTCGGCCTCCGGGTCGCCGGTCACGTTCATGCCCCAGTGGGCCCGCCACCCGGACAGGTGCTTGACCGCCTCGCCCTGGTCGCCGCCGCACTCGTAGTCCCAGTGGCCGATCGACAGGCCGGTCCAGCCGCGCTGGTTCAGCAGGGCCTTGGCCTGGCCGTAGCGCAGCACGTGCCCGGTGAACCGTTCGGAGAAGGTCCCGGTGCGCTCCTCGGCGGGGGTCAGCAGGTAGACCTCGCGGAAGGCCTGCTTGTACGGCTGGCGGATCCCGTGCTCCAGCAGGTGGTCGCGCCAGGCCTGTACGTCCGCCGCGCTCTCGCGGATCGGGTGCCAGAGCCGGACCTGGCTGCCAGGGTCAGGCCGGACGCTGCGCCCCCACGGGTCGGTGAGTTCCCAGCCATCGGCGGTGTGGACGGGGATCCCGGCCGGCCCCTGCGAGGTCTGCCAGATCAAGGTGCGGGCGTACGGGCCGGTGACCGGGTGGTCGAGGAAGAACGCGGTCACCTCGTCCCAGCGCCATGTCCGTTCTTCCGCGAGCGCCCGCTCCAGCCGGAACCGCTCGGCGGGAAGCACCTGCTTCAGCTCCTTCAAGGTGCTCCTGAGCTCGGCCAGCGCGGGGTCCTTGCGGATGGCCTGCGGCGCCGTCTTGACGGTCTTCCCGGCTCCGTTGACGAACAGCAGGGCGGGGCCGTCTACGCCGAGCCGTACGCGGTGGTCACCGATCCGCTCCTCGCGCACTCCGTCCGGGCCGAGGCCGAAGTCCGGCACGGTGCGGTCCAGCAGCTGCTCGCGGCCCAGCCCGGCCGCCGTCGCCACCGCGTCCAGGGTGCGCGCCACGTTGGTCAGCACGGTCTTCTTGCGGACCTTGACCTGCAGCCTGGCCAGCGGCGCGACGGTGTCCAGGCCGCCGCGGCGGGCCAGCACGTGCACCGCCGCGTTGGCGAGCATCTCGCTGCGGGAGTTGGGACCCGATCCGCCGATCCCGGTTCCGCAGGTGAGGGCGACGTCGCCGAGGAGGGGGACCACCCACGGCTCGTCGAGCAGCGCGCAGGTCCACACCATGCCGCGCACCGGTACGGCGGTGCGTTCGTGCAGGAAGACGATCGTCGTCCACTCGTAGCCGTCGACCCGGTGGCTGACACGTTGCTCCCGGTGCGCCGTGACCAGGGTGAGGATCTCCCGGACGAGAGCGACGGCCTGCGGCGTCAGTAGATTCGCGGCGGTCTTCAGCCACCTGCCGCTCAGCTTGGAAGATCGGGCGGTGTTCCAGTGGTGCAGGATCGGCATGACCTCCGGCGCGGACAGGCGCGGGCCGTAGGTCTCGGCCAGGTGCCGGGCGAAGTCGTCGCAATCCCAGACGACGTTGCGCACCGCGCCGGCCGGGCCGTGCTCGGCGGGTTCGGTCAGCACCTCGGCCAGCTGCTCGTGCAGCGCGTCCCAGACCACCGGGTGGTTGCGGCGGAGCCAGTCCAGCTTGTCACCGAGGATGCTGCGACGGGCGATGTAGTCGAGGCGGCGGATGGCGGCCAGCGGGACGCGATACAGCTCCGCGTAGTCGGTGTGCTTCGAGGCCATCAGCACGTCGGCGACCAGCCAGAGGTGCCGGACGTCGGCGACCTGCCACGGGATGTCGGCATCGGCGACGAGCCTGGTCAGGCTCAGGACTCGTTCATCGTGGTGGTGACCGCCGTCCGGGCCGAGATTGAGCCGCATCTGCGCCCAGCGGCCGAAGATCCGCAGGTCCTCTTCCACCCCGGGTAACCCGTCACCCGCGGCGAAGGCCGCGTCGAACCGGGCAAAAGCGTCAACGGCCGGCTGGTCGAGGTTGTGAACGTTCCCGTAAGCGCGCGGGAACTCGGCGAGCACCCCCATGTCAGCCTCCGACCAGCGGGACGAGCTTGATGAAGGACACCACCGGGTCGGTGGTCAGGTCGATCACCTCGGACAGGTCCTCGATCTGGCGGTCTCCGACCAGCAGTACGAACCCGTTGTGCTGGAAGGCCCGCTCGGCGATCTCGGCCTGCCTCTCCCAGTCGATCCGGCGGCCGGCACCTGTCCGGTAGCCGTTCAGCGCCACCTCGGTCTCCGACGGGCGCACCAGGCCGGTGAACCTGGCCGACGGCGCGGCGTTGTGGCGGGCCACCTCTTCCCGGACGCGCAGCCGTACCAGCTCGCGGGCCGAGATGCGCTCCGGAAGAGCGGGCAGCTCGAACTCGGCCAGCGGTTTCCCGGTTGCCGTCTCATCTCGAAAGGTGACCGTCGCCATCGCACAGCTCCATGAGTCAACGAAGCATTACGCGATAACCGATATCAGGCAGGGCCGACAAGAACCTGCGGCCTGGCCGTCAGCACCGTGACCAGGCGTCACCCTCGGTGGCGGTACCTTCGCAACGCCATCCTGTTCAGCGTCATATGCGGCGTTCCTCGCGGATGTCCACGCGATGACCCGGCGTGCGGCGGCCTGCCACCTGGTACTCGCCTGCCCCACCGGCCAGCGGCTCACGGCGTGGTTCGGCCTACCGGCCAGGAGCGTCCGCTGATCCAGCGAGCCCGGCAGACGGGATTGCGCGGCATCCCTGCCGAAGACGGTCGGCCCGGTGGCGGCGCTGGTCTGACCAGACGGTGCGGCACGGCGCCGCAGGAACCGGCCGGGTGGTCTCAGAGCTTGACGAGCTTGGTGTAGGGGGCGCTGATGCGATAGTTCTCCGTCCCGAAGCTGACGAGAACCGCGACGTCGTCATCGACGCCGATGACGCGGCCGAGGCCGTACTTGTCGTGGCTCACCAGGTCCTCTACGACGAAGTGCTCGAGAGGCGGCGGAGGGGGCGTCGGAACGTTGAAGGGGCTTCCGGGCAGGGCTCGCCGGGCTGCGGCTGGGTTGCGTTTCATTCATCCCAGTATGCGGTCTGCAGCCACATAAATCGAGCCAAGCGCGCCCGCCGTGATCGTACCGCCACCCGAATCACCCCCTCATCAGCCGGCGCACCAGGGAACACGCGGCGTCCAGCGCGATCGGTGAACCGGGGCGGGCCAGGTCCGGATCGGTGCCATCTCAGGGCTTAGTGGTCCTCGTAGCTGGAGCGGCTGGGACGCCGCCGCCGGCGGCCGCCGGTTTGTGCGGGGACACGTCCCGGTCCGAAGGTTTCGGGCGTTCTATGCGGGTGGGGTTACCGCGGACGAGTTCGTCGTGGATGTGCCAGCGGGCGGTGGTGACGGCGCGCTCGGCCGCCGCGTCGCCCTGCTCGATGCGCTCGCGCAGCAACCGCATGGCGATGCCACGGTTGAGGCTGAACTGCCGCTCGGTGTCGACCACGACGACGATCCCGGTGGGCCGGTGGGTGGCCCGTACCGCCGTGCTGGCCTTGTTCCGATGCTGGCCGCCGGGGCCGCCGGTGCGGCAGGCGACGATGTCGACGTCCGCTTCGGCGAACGTCGTGCGCGGGGCGTCGACCTGGCACGGCCGGGCGATGACGTACCAGTTCTTCCGGCCGGTGCTCGCCCGGTAGGGGCTGGGTGCCTGCCAGCACAGGGTTCCGGTCCACGAGGCGGCGAACGTCTCGGCGCCGGCTCCGGTGATCCGGACCATGACCGACCGATAGGTGCCGGGACGGTCGCCGGGGACGTCATGGATCCGCCGGGTCTCCACGTTCCGCCGGCCGGCGTCGGCCTCCAGGCGGTGCAGCAGCTCGGCCAGCGCCCAGGCGCACTCCCGCGGGCCGCGCCCGGCCGACAGGAGCAGGTGGACGCTCACGCCCGGCCTCGCTTACGGCGGTGGTCCCGCCGGTCCCGCTGGTCGCGCTGGTCGCGCTGGTCCCGCTGTTCGGGCGTCTTGTAGGTGACCAGCGGGACGGTGGTGGCCACCGGGGTCGCCAGATCATGCTCGACCAGGTCGGCGATGACCTGCTCGATGCGCTTGTACGCCGTCGGCGCCTCCTCGAACAGGAGCTGGCGATCGCCGCACACCACCACCGATCCCACCGGCGTGCGGCGCAGCTCCTCGACCGTGTGCTTGGCCCGGCCCCGGCGCAGGGCGTCCGCGCGTGACATCTTGCGGCCCGCGCCGTGCGCCACGGAGTGGCCGGCGTGCGCCCCGGCGTGCGCGGCCACCAGGTAGGACGGGGTGCCTCGGGTACCGGCGATGAGCACGTCGCGGCCGTCACCCGGCGCCGCGCCCTTTCGGTGCAGGTAGATCCCGTCCCGGATCTCCACCAGGTTGTGGCACTGATCGACGATCGGCTCGGCGGGCTCGAACCCCAGCGCGTGGGCGACCCGGGCGGCCAGCAGCCGCCGGTTGAGCGACCCCCACCGTACGGCGTCGTCGTGTTGAGCCAGGTAGTCGCCGGGATCGGGGGCGGGGCCTGCGCCGTGGACCTCGGTGTGGGCCCGCAGGATCCGCTCGCCCAGCCCCCGGGAACCGCTGTGCACGACGAGAACCAGGTCGCCGGCGGCGAGCTCGAGCCGGCTCGCGTGGCCGGGGTCGAAGATGGTTCCGATCCGCGCCAGCTCGACGAAGTGGTTGCCCCGGCCGACCGTGCCGAGTCCTTCGAGGTGACCGGCGGGAATGTCACCCTTCACCACGGCCCAGGCGGGGTCGTCGGCGTCCCGCTCCGGGTCGAGCGCACGATCGAGGTCGGGGAACCGGGCGGCCAGCTTCTCGGGTACGGCGCGCTTCAGCCTGACGGGGAACACCGCGATGCCGCAGCCGATGTCGGACCCCACCAGGAACGGATACAGGACGGTCGACGCCATGGCGGCGCCGATGGGGGCGCCCTTGCCGGGGTGCAGGTCCGGCATGGCGGCGACGTGCACCATGCCGTCAAGGGCGGCTACCTGATGGCACTGCGCGACGGCATCGGACTCGATCCAGCTCGCGGGCGAGGCGAACACGGTCACGCCGGCCGTCCCCGTGGACGGGGGGTCCGGCCGGGCGGGTTGTTCGGACAAAGACCCTCTCTTCGCTTGAACGGGTATGGGCGCGTGGAATTACGGCGCGAATCGGCGCCGCAACGTCTGGGAATGGCGGGTGCTGTATGTCAGCACATCCACGGTTCCCTGCCCCGCCCTCCGCGGCAACCGGTTTTCGCCCGACCGGCCCCGGCGGCCGGGCGGTCCTCGACCGCGGTATCTGCTGCCGGTGGCGCCATCCGCTACCACCCGAAATGGCGGATCTGCGGGACTTTTCGCAGCTGGTCCGCGCGATAAGGTGAAGCCGTCCGCTTGCCACCTTGCCGGCCGAGCCGCTTTGGGAGTCATGCCCGATGAGCCGTCCACCTGAATGGGTCGGTAGCTCGGCGTCCTACCTGTCACCTCGCGGCGACGGGCAGGCGGACGCCTGGTCGGAGGAGCTCGCGGTGACCGGGAGGTCGGGTTCCCAGCGGCTGCGCGAGGTGGCCGAGGTCGTGCCGCCGGCCCAGGTGGCCGAGGCCCTGCGGTTGCGCGGCGGCGAGGCCGCCGTGGTCCGGCGGCGGGTCATGCTGGTCGAGGACCGTCCGGTCGAGCTCACCGACTCCTACTACCCGGCGTCGGTCGCCGCCGGCACCGGTCTCGCCGAGGCGCGGAAGATCCGGGGCGGCGCGCCGACGCTGCTCGCCGGGCTCGGCTACGTTCCCGACGAGGTGTACGAGGACATCTCGGTCCGGCCGGCCACCGGCGAGGAGGGTGAGATCCTTGAGGTGGCGGCCGGCACGCTGGTCGTCGTGCTGTTCCGGGTCGTGTTCGCCGCCGGTCACGTGCCGTTCGAGGCGTCGGTGATGACGATGCTCCCCGAGGGACGCCACTTCCGCTATCACTTCCGGACGAGCTGATCTCATGGCCAAGAAGCCCGACGGCCGGCCGCGGCACCAGCAGATCGCGGCCGAGATCCGTGCGCTGATCATGTCCGGCGATCTTCCGCCCGGCACGCGCCTGCCGACCACCCAGCAGCTCATGGCGCGGTACAGCGTCACCAGCCAGACCGTCCAGCGCACCCTCAACGTGCTCAAGGACGAGGGCTTCATCGCCGGACGGGCCACGGGAGCGGTGGAGAAAATCGGTCGCCGGGTAGCGAACGGGTCCACGAGACTGGCGCGATGTCTGATGGGGAGCTGTCCGGGGCGGTGCTGGACTGGGTGGTAGGGGTCTGCGGCGGGAAGGTGCGCGGGGTGCGGGCGCTCGCGGGGGGGACGCACGCCGCGACGCACCTGGTCCGGCTGACCGGGCCGGACCCGGAGGTGGTGCTGCGCCGATACCCCGCCGGCGACGACGCGGCGTACCGGGAGGTGCGGGTGCTGTCCGCACTGGACGGGCTGGACGGCCTGGCACCACGCCTGGTCGGGGCCGATCCGGCGGGTGAGCGGTTCGGCGAGCCCGCCGTGCTGCTGTCCCGGCTGCCGGGCCGGGCGGACATCATGCCGGCCGACCCGTTCGGCTGGGCCGTGCAACTAGGCCAGGCGCTGGCCTTGATACACCGCGCGCCGGTCGCGGCGGGCGGGTTCCGGGACGCGGTGACCGAACTCCCCAACATCGCCCGGCGGGCCGGCGGCGAGGTGCGGGAGCGGTGGGCCGAGCTGGTCGCGGAGCCGCGGGTGCTCACGCATTTCGACTACTGGTCGGGCAACGTGCTGTGGGCGGACGGACGGCTCACCGGGGTGGTGGACTGGTCGGGGGCCTCGGTGGCGCCGCGCGGGTTCGACGTCGGCTGGTGCCGGCTGGACCTGGTGCTGCTCCATGGCACCGACGTCGCCGACGCGTTCCTGCGCGCTTACCAGGACGCCGCCGGCACGGCGGTGCCGCACCGGGAGCTGTGGGATCTGTTCGCGCTCCAGCGCTCCCAGGGCGAGGTGGCCGGGTGGCTGCCGAACTACCGCGATCTCGGCCGTACCGACTTGACCGGCCAGGACCTCACCGACCGCCACGCCACCTGGCTCGCCACCTGCGGACCGAGAACCAGGAGGGCTGGTACCGGGGACAGCGGGGAAAACCGGGCGAGACGGCCCTGCCACCCCGGCGCCTGATCCAGAGCTTCATCGGCCCGCCGAGCAGACGTGGCGTCGCGGGCACGATCGAGCGTCTCGTACCGCGCTGAGCCTTCAGGTGACGGCCCCATGAAGCGGACGCACAAGCGATCGTGGTGGTCGGTCCTGGCGCCGGCAGGCAGTGCGTCCAGCGCGTCGACCGTGACGGCGAAGGCGCCGACCGCCACCGCCCCTTCCTCCGGCATCAGGGACACCCGTCGTCTGGCACCGTGGCCCAGGCGGGGGTGCCGGCGTCCCGCTCCGGTTCGAGCGCCGCGATCGAGTTCGGGAACCGGGCGCCCGGCTGCTGGTATGGCGCGTCGCGGAGTACTCAGCACGTCCCGCCCGCGACGGTCCACCGGCCGGCCAGGGCCGCCTCGACCTGCCTGGCCAGCCCGTCGAAGTGGGCCAGCTCGCCGGGATCGTAGCGTCGCTCGCTGAAGTGGCGGCGTACCCGGGCCAGCTGGTCGGCGATGGCCGGACGCTGCGAGTGGGCGGTGCACCACGCGAGGTCTCGCAGCATGGACAGCAGTTGCGCGAGGACGGCCGGGTCGTCCCCGCCGTAATGCCGGGGCTGCTGGATCGCCAGGTCGAGCAGGTCGGCGAAGTCGGGCCGGCTCAACACCACCCGGATCCGGTCGTGGCCGTCCGTCAGCAGCCGGGGCCCCAGTTGCCGGCCGGCCAGCTCACAAAGCAGAGATGAAAGGTGTCCAAGTGCGTGCACGGCCGTGGTCGGGTCGTTGATGCCCGGCGACAGGGCGCGGACGGCCACGTCGACGATCTGGCGGATGCCGTAGGTCAGGTCGTGTGCCGCGCTGCGTTCGGGACGGTTGTCGATCGCCTTGGCCACCTTCGCGGCCAGATCCGTGCCGGTCTCGCCGGACAAGGAGTCGGCGGTGCGCGACCAGGCCACCCCGGCCGGTGTGCCCGCGATCAGCAGGCTTCCCGGGCAGCAGTCGAGGTAGACGACCGCGTCGGCCTGCACCGCGGCCGACAGCAGCGCCTGCTCGTCCACGCGCACCACGAAGCCCGACGAGGGTGACGGCAAGGGCAGGGCGCCGGTGGGCGGGACCGGCACGGTGCTCCCCGCGGAGTCGGACGCCTCCTGGCGTGGGGGCAGGATGCGGCGGACGGTCTTCTCCGCATCCGCGTGCACCTTGCGCAGCAGGCTCTCGACCCTGATCTCCTGGGCCAGGTGGGCGAGGAACATGACGAGGGCCAGCACGCTCACCAGGGCCAGGACGAAGCCCGTGGTCACCGCGACCTGCGGTACGAACAATGCCTGTTGTTCGTCGGGCGCGCGGACGGTGCGCAGCACCGTCAGCGCATAGGTGAAGGTGGCCAGGAAAAGCGCCAGGGTGAGCTGGACCAGCCGGTCAGCGGAGAAGGTGCGCAGCAGGCGGGGAGAGTATTGGCTGCTGGCCAGCTGAAGGGTGACCACGGTCAGCGAGAAGGTCAGCGAGGTCACGGTGATCAGTGACCCCGCGATGGCCTCCAGCACGCTGCGGGCCGCATCGGCGCCTCCGCCGAACAGGTAGCCGGCGAGCCATGCCGGCAGGTCGTCATCGATTCTCGCGTCCACCCGCGCCAGCCCCACCCCGGCGGCGACGGCGAGCCCCACTCCGACGGACGGCAGCAGCCACAGCTGCGTTCGCAGCGTGTCACGCAGGACCCCCAGCCTGCCCCACAAGCTCTGAAGCCCCATCACCGGTCCTGTTCCCGCCGTCCTTCACGTTCCACCAGCGCATCACGAAACGATGGCATCCGCGGACATGACACGCTCGTGACGGCCTGAAGTATCCGCGCTCGTGGACGCATGGGTCCGGTCAGCCGCCTCCGCCGGCCGCGCCTGCAGCGCTCCCCCCACCGGGCGGTGACTGAGATCTTCACCTGGCGTTCCGCCGGTGGCCGGTCGGTGCGGGGCGGGGCGCCACCGCACCGACCGGGGAGCGCCGGTCAGCCTACGGCGCAGGCGTCCTTGTTGAGGGAGAAGTGGCTCGGCAGTGACGCGTCGCCGGTGTGGTTGGCCAGGTAGCCCATGGTGACGCTGGCGCCGGGGGCGATGGCGCCGTTGTGCGCGGCGTTCGTCGCGATGACGACGTTGCTGCCCTGGCTGAGGTCGGTGTTCCAGTCGGAGACGACGGTCTGCCCCGGGGCCAGCCGGAAGAACAGGTTCCAGCCGTCGATCGGCTTGGTGCCGGTGTTGGTGATGGTGAGGTCGACGGTCATGCCGGTGCCCCAGGTCTGCGCCTTCACCTTGACCCGGCAGGTCGGCGCGGCCCGTTCGAACGACACCCGGTGCAGCCCGCCGGGCAGGTCGTTGACGACGTAGAACTCGCCGCTGGGGGTGGCGCCGAACGCGGTGACCTGGGTGGGCATCTGGCCGAGCTCGCCCCAGGTGTAGCCGCCCTTGCCGTCCTCGCGGAGCGCCCACGTGGTGGAGGAGCAGTAGTCGGTGGCGATGTAGGTGCCGCCGACCAGGTCGGCGTACTGCCGGCCGCGGTAGACCAGTCCGCCGATGACCGCGCAGCCGCCGGTGTAGGGCGAGTAGGTGAAGACCGGCTTGGTGTACTGGACGTCGGTGCGGCACTGGCCCTGGTCGAAAACCTCGAGTCCTTCGTAGCAGGACCAGCCGAGGTTCGCGCCGGCCTGCTTGCCGGCCTTGAGGTGGTCGATCTCCTCCCACCGGCCCTGGCCGACGTCGCCGATCCACATCGAGCCGTCCGCCTGGTCGATGGAGAACCGCCAGGGGTTGCGCCCGCCGTACATCCAGATCTCCCCGCGGGCGCCGGCGCGGCCGACGAAGGGGTTGTCGGCGGGAATGCAGTAGGGCAGCGAGCCGCAGGCCCGCTTCACGTCGACGCGCAGGATCTTGCCGAGCAAGGTGTCCAGGCGCTGCCCGGAGTCGAAGGGGTCGCCGGAGCCGCCGCCGTCGCCGATGCTCATGTACAGGTAGCCGTCGGTGCCGAAGGTGAGCTGGCCGCCGTTGTGGTTGTTCTCCTGGGAGTGCTCCTGGGAGAGCAGCGGCTCCAGGCGCTTGTCGTCCATCCGGTAGCGGGCCAGGGTCACCGCGCTGTCGGGCAGCGCGGTGTACGCCAGGTAGAGGACGTGGCTCTGTGCGAAGTCGGGGGCGAGGGCGATGCCGAGCAGCCCACGCTCGTTGCCGGATTCGTCGACCGAGGCGGTGATGTCGATGATCGGGTCCGCGGCCAGGCCTGTGTCGGGGTGGTAGACCCGCACGGTGCCGCGCTTCTCGACGATGAACAGCCGGTTCGTCCCGTCGTCGGGTGCGGCGATGGCGACCGGGCGCCGCAGGCCGAAGGCGACCTGGGTGGTGACCACGTTGATGTCCGTCAGCGGCACGGTGGCGGCCTGCGTGCCCGACGCGGCGGCCGGGCCGGCGGCGGGTGTCGCCGCGGCGACCGGTGGAAGGGCGGTCATGGGGGCGATCAGCAGCAGGGACGTGGCGAGCAGTGCGCGGGCCGCCCAGCGATTTCCTGACATGTGGCTCCAGAGACGGGTTTCGTCGGGGTCTGGAGCGCGTCCGCGCTCGCAACCCGCCCGATCCGGCCGCATACCCCGGCGTAACGACCGGAGTGCGACACCGACCGAACAGGTTCGATGCCCTGACACGCCCGACCGGACGGTACCGGTTCGACCGCCGTCGCAACCAGACCGGCGGCCGCCGCGCACGTCCACGGCGGCGACGACGGGCCGCCGTGGCGACCTTCCTCCGCCGTGACCAGGGTCGATGAGAAGGCCTTCCGGCCAGGCCGTCACCCGGTCGCATGAAACGTACATCGCCCGGGAGCCCCGCCCGCCGCTGGGCGGGGTGCCCGAACGGGTCGGGCGGCCAGGCCACCCAGCCGGCCCGCCGGCGTCGTTGACCTGGCTGGAAGAAGTAGTTCACCTCCACGAAACCCAAGGTGGGGGGTGCGCTGGATAGAGTCCGGGCATCTTCGGCCACGTTGATCCATTCATCGGTACGGCGGCGACCGACCTGCCCGCGGGGCGCGGTCTGGCCGCCACCTGGTGGTGGCCGAAACCGCAGGTGGGCAACACCCACCCCGGGGCCACCTCGCCGCTTGGCATGGTGTCCGCCTGCGCCTACTCGGGCGCCTACCCCACCGGGTACGGCCGGTACGCCAAGAGCACCGAGGGCGTGCCCGAGGAGTTGTTCGACCGGCTGCAGGCGTCCGGGTTCACCCATTTCCAGCAGTCCGGTACCGGGGCGATCCGCAAGTATTACAACTACGTGCGGGTCACCCCGATGGTGCAGCCGCTGGACGTGCTCGGCGACGCCTGGCCGCTGCACGAGGAGGTGGCCGAGCCGGGGTACTACGCGGCGACGCTGGACACCGGGGTGCGCTGCGAGCTGACGGTGGGCGCCAAGGTGGCCGTGCACCGGTACACCTTCCCCGAATGCGGCAGTGCCCGGGTGGTGGTGGACCTGTCCTGCGGCGGGCTGGCGATCGAGCTGGGCCGGACGGTGCCGCTGCGGGCGCAGGTGGAGAGCATGGGCCACGGCCGGGCGCAGGGCACGGTGGTGATGGAGGGCGTGCCGCTGTCGGTGTACCTGGAGGTGGACAGCCCGGGCTGGCGGCAGATGCTCTGGTACGACCGGCGGCTGGTGCACGGCGGCACCCGGCTGGACTTCGACAGCATCCGGCACACCACGCTGCGCCCGTTCGGGCTGATGTTCATGGGGCCGGCCGCCGCCGGGCAGGCCATCGAGGTGCGACTGGGGTTTTCGCTGCGCGGCTGCGACCAGGCGCGGGACAACCTGGCGCGCGAGTGCGGCCAGGGCCGGCCGGCGTTCGACGCGGTGCGCACCCGCACCCGGACGCGCTGGGGCGCGCACCTGGACCGGGTCCAGGTCGAGGGCGGCACGCCGGCCCGCCGCACGGTGTTCGGCACCGCGCTGTACCACGCGCTGATCAAGCCGTGCGTGACCGACGACGAGAGCCCGTTCTGGCCGGCGTCCGGGCCGTACGCGTTCGACGTGTGCACCATGTGGGACATCTACAAGACCCAGCTGCCGCTGCTGGCGGCGATCGCGCCGGACCGGGCGGTGGACCTGCTGGAGTCGCTGATCCGGGTGTGCGAGGAGGAGGGCAACTTCCCGATCGGGTACCGGATGGCGCGCGGCGCGGACCGGTTCTTCCGGCAGGGCAGCGCGCTGGTGCACACCGCGCTGGCCGACGCGCACGCGCTGGGCCGGGCGGGCCTGGACTGGAACTGGGCGCTGGTCCACATGGTGGACGACCTGCGCCGGCTGTACGGGGAGGACTTCTTCGAGCACGGGGTGGTGCACCCGATCTCGCACACTCTGGACCTGGCCTACGCCCATCACTGCACCGCCCAGGTGGCCCGGGCGCTGAACGACCGGCGGCTGGCCGAGGACCTGGCGGAGCGGAG
The DNA here is from genome assembly GCF_016863395.1 of Sphaerisporangium rufum. Classification (GTDB taxonomy): domain Bacteria; phylum Actinomycetota; class Actinomycetes; order Streptosporangiales; family Streptosporangiaceae; genus Sphaerisporangium; species Sphaerisporangium rufum. Next base: position 185,283 of record NZ_BOOU01000054.1, read on the forward strand.
CCGGCAGTGGGCGAACGCGTTCGACCCGGCCACCGGGCTGCTGCGCGACTCGGAATTCTACGAGGGCGGCAAGTGGAACTACTCGTTCCGCCTGCTGCACGACATGGCGGCGCGGATCGCGCTGGCCGGCGGCGACCAGGCGTTCGCCGGGATGCTGGACCGGTTCTTCGGCTTCGGCGCCGCGCCGGTGGTCCAGCCCGGCCGGCGGCCGGCGGTGGCGGAGATGGCGGCCGGGTACGCGCTGAACCGCTTCGAGGGGCTGAACAACGAGCCGGACATGGAGGCGCCGTGGGCCTACCACTACGCGGGCCGGCCGGACCGGACCGCCGAGGTGGTGCACGCGGCGCTGACCTGGCAGTTCGGCACCGGGCCCGGCGGGCTGCCGGGGAACGACGACTCCGGCGGCCTGAGCTCGTGGTACGTCTGGGCGTCGCTGGGGCTGTTCCCGGTGGCCGGGCAGAACCTGTTCCTGGTGAACGCGCCCGCCTTCCCGCGCAGCGTACTGCGGGTCGGCGGCGGCGAGTTCGTCGTGGAGACCAGCGGGCACCGGGAGACGCCGATCGGCGCCGACGGCCTCGACCGCGATCCGCCGGTGCGGTACGTGCAGTCGGCGACGCTGGACGGCGAGCCGCTGGCCGCGGCGTACCTGAGCGCGACGACCGTGCATCGCGGCGGGCGGCTGCACCTGCGGCTCGGGCCGGAGCCGTCGGCCTGGGGACGACATCCGCGCCCGCCGTCGCTGTCCGATCTCCCCCCGAACCCGGAGGAACCACGATGAACCACCCCCGCCGCCGGCTCGTCATCGTGGTCCGCGCCGACCCGGTGATCTGCGGCCATTCCGGTGAGGCGCGCAACCTGGCCGAGGCCGCGCTGACCCGCGGGTTCGACGACGTACGGCTGCTGACCTGGCCGGTGCCGGCGCTACGCGCGGCCGGACTGCCGCTCAAGCCGCTGGACCGGCTACTGCCCTACAGCCCGGGGATCACCGTGGAGCGGCCGGAGCCGGTCGGCGACTACCGGGTGCCGGACGGCCGGTTCCAGGCCGGGCTCACCGGGCGGCTGGTCGAGTTGCTCGCCGAGCCGGTGCCGACGATCTGCCTGTCGATGTACCTGGCCCCGCACACCTCGGTGGTGGTGGAGGCGGTGGCGGCGGCGCGGGCGGCCGGGTTCGCGCCGGAGGTGCACACCGTGGCCAAGGCGGTCGGCTCGGACGTGACCAACGTGATCGCCTCGTGCCTGCGGGACGGGCGGTTCGGCGCGGCGACCGTGCTGTTCACCACGTTCCTGGCCAACGACGAGGTCGTCGCGGTGTCCGAGTACACCCGGCAGGAGATCATCGGCGCGGCCGAGCAGGTGGACGCGCACTGCGGCACCGCGTTCGCCGAGGAGTGCCGGCGCCGGGTGACGGTCAGCTACCCGCCGATCGACTCGGCCGCCTTCCTGGACCTGGATCCGGCCGAGGTGGACGCGGTGCTGGCCCGGCGCGGCCTGACCCGGGACGGGTACGTGCTGTTCCTGTCCCGGGTGACCCGGGCCAAGGGGATCTACGATCTGCTGGATGCCTTCGCCCAAACCCGCTGCCGGTCGGCGGTGAAGCTGGTCGTCGCGGGCACCGGGCCGGCGCTGGACGACGTGCGGGCGCTGGCCGGGCCGGACGAGCGGATCATGCTGCTGTCCGACGTGGACGACGCGGAGAAGGCGGCGCTGATGCGCGGGTGCGCCGCGTACGCGCTGCCGACCCGCCCCGAACCGGACTTCGTGGAGACGTTCGGCATCGCGCTGGCCGAGAAGATGCTGTCCGGCGGCGGCCCGATCGTCACCACGGTGACCGGCGGCACCGCCGAGGCGGTCGGCGACACCGCGGTCATCGTCGACCCGGGGGACGTCGCCGGGCTGGCCGCCGCGCTGGACCGGGTGGTGCTGGACATGCCCGCCGCCGAGCGGCAGGCACTGGAGCTGCGGGCCCGGACCCGGGCGATGGACTTCGACCGGGCCGCGGTCTTCGACGGGCTGTTCCCTCAGGTCGCCTACCGGCCGGCCGACCCGCACGACGCCGCCGAGCTCCGCTTCGGCTGAGCCCCGCCGTCGCCCGGTACGGGTCCGCCGCGGCGGGTCAGATCAGGAAGGAGAGCGGGTAGAGCGCCGGCACCGCGACGGCGATCAACGCCCGCCACCGCCGGTCGATGCCCGGCGAGGTGGCGAGCGCGGCCAGCGGGTAGGCGACCGCTGCTGTCAAGATCCCATAACTCGTACCTGCCACCTGCGCATTTACCACTGAAATGGTGGCCGATAAGCCGATATTCGCCGTAAATCGGATGGCGATACGTCGGGCGCATGCTCATTCCGGCCTACCAATGAATTGCGGAGGCGGAGCATGGAACTGGCCGGCTGGGACACGGTCACCGCGGTGTCGATCGAGGCCGTCAACCGGATGCTCGCTGCGCGGCCCGGCGAGCTGATCGACGAGTTCGCCTTCGCCGGGGACACCTTCGGCACCCGCTACCAGGGCTCGGGCACGCTGGACGCCTGGCGGATCCTGCCCGGCCGGACCGGTGACCTGCTCACCCTGGCGCTGCCGATCGGCCGGGGTCAGGTCACGGCCGGTCCGGCCACGGCCGACCTGGCCGGGCTGACCGCGGTCGTCATGCTCTCGCTCGACCTGCTCCCCCGCGACGCCGCAACCGGCCCGGGCCCGGCCCGGCTGGTGTTCGCGCTGGGCAAGGCCGCGCGGACCGGGGACGACCCGGTACCCGGCGCGGTCACCCCGGTGGCGCTGACCGGCCCGGCGGCATCCCTGGACCGGCTGGGCGATCTCGGCCGGCGCATCGTGCTGAACGGCATCGCCACGGCGCTGTGCGAGCGCGCCAAGGTGCTGTCGTCGGTGCTGGCCGAGGTCGACCTGGTGCCCCCGGGCTCGGCCGACCCGCTGGCGCCGGTGCACCCGGCGTACGTCTATCTCAGGCCGTCCGAGCGGGACGCCGGGCACCTGGCGGTGCTCGGCACCCGGAGCACCCGGGATGCCGGCGGCCTGCCGCGGACGGTCGACCCGGCGCTACTCAAGGCGGGCACCGAGGTCGCGTTCGCCATGTCGGCGGAGAGATTCCTGGCCGCGGTGGTGCTGCCCGGCCTGCCCGAGGTGTTCGGCGGCGACGCCTCGGCCGCCGACCTGGTCTGCGTACCGGGCCGCGGCGAGATCCGGGAGACCGCCGCCTTCGGCATCCGGCCGGTGAAGGAGGGGGCGATCTGGTACACGCCCCGGGTGACCTACCTGTCGGCCCGGGTGGTCGGCGGCGACCTGGCGGTCCGGGTCGAGGGCGACTGCGACCTCAAGGCCGGCATCTCGATGACCTACTGGGTGACCGGGCGGTCGCGGCTGGTCTTCGACCCGGCGGCCGGCACCATCGCCTTCACCCCGCACGGAACCCCGCAGAGCGGGTCCACCGCGGACATCCCCCTGTGGTTCGTGCTCGGCGGGCCGCTGGTCGAGGCGATCACCCGGTTGGTGGTGACGATCATCACCGATGACCTCACCGCCGTCCTCGGCTCGCGGCGCGGGCCGGCCGGGCTGGAGCGGTGGAGCGGCCGGGCCGTGCGGTGGTGCGGGGCCCGCGCCATCGCCGTCGAGCGGGCCGAGCTGGACGGCGGGTTCGCGGTCGGCGGCCGGCTGGCCTGACCGCCGTCCACCACCCGGCCCGCCGCGGACGTGCGCGGCGGGCCGGCCATGAACATCCGGCCCGGATCCGGGCCGATCATCATCGATCTCGTGAGGAGAGCCATGACGCTCCAGGTACCGCTCGGTTTCGACCAGGACCGGCTGCTGCACCTCGAACTGCGCGACGCGCGCGAGGTCGCCGGCCGGGACACGCCCGGCGCGGCCCGCGTCCGGACCACACGGGCCGCCTCCAACGTCACCTTCCACACCAACGGCTGGGACACGACGTTCGCCGTCCGGCTGACCGACGTCAACCGGGCCATCGCCGCGCGCGGCACCTCCCCTGAGAAGTGGGACGCCCGGATCCCGGCGTCGGTCTTCAGCGGCGAGATCGACGGCACCGGCACCTTCGGCGCCTGGTCGCTGGCCACCGGCGCCGGCTCCGGCACGAACGTCCGCATGCACCTGCCGTTCACCGCCACCCTGACCAGCAACGGCAACACCGTCGAGGTCACCGGCGGGGTGGCGTACGCGCTGGTCCGCCTGCTCTACCTGCCCGACTCGGGGGAATCCGGGCCGGGGGCGAAGGAACTGCGGATCCGCACCAAGGGCGGGTCCCTCGACGACCCGGTGGTCGAGGTGTCCGCGGTGACCTACACCTCGCCGGCGCGCAGCGACGGCCTGGACAACGCGCTGAAGCAGCTGCTGCAGCAGTGGTGCGACGCCAACCTCGCCAGGTTCGAGCACGTCTTCGCCACGGTCGACATCGGCGCGGCGGAGTCGGCGGCGGGCGGCGCCTTCGCCTGGCTCAAGCCCACCTACACCGCCTACGCCTACGCCGACGCCAAGGACGCCGACCACGCGCTGCTCGGCGTGCTGTGCATGACCGAGGGCCGCGACATCGACGGCACGCTGGACGAGCTGGCCGCCGGAGCGCTGCCGGCCGGAGCCCGCGCCGGGTTCAGCATCTCGGCCGAGCGGTTCATGACCAAGATGGTGCTGCCCGCCGCCGCGAGCCACTTCCCCACGGCGGAGAAGGGAACGTTCGCCGTCGCCAACAACGCCAGCGAGATCGTGTCGACCCGGACGGTGGCGCTCGACCCGGTGCGGGTCGCCCTGATCGACTACCACCCGCAGATGACGACCTTCCAGGTCAGCCTGGACGAAACCGAACTGACCACCTACGCCTACGTGAAGACCAACATCTCGCCGGGCATCGACGCCTACGCCGAGGTCACCTCCTACGCGACGCTGGCGCTCGGCAAGAAGGCCGACGGCACCCAGGCGCTGACCTTCGTGGAGACCCGCCCGCCCCGGGAGAACAGCTGGTCCACGGTGGCGCCCTGGGTCCAGGGGACCGAGATCGCGGCCGACGTGATTCTCGCGGTCGCCGGCCTGGTGGCCTCCGGCGTGGCCACCGCGGGCAAGCGGCTCATCATCCGGGTGGTCATCGCGATCGTGGCCGGCGGCATCATCGGCGCCATCGCGGCGGTGCTGGAGAAGATCCCGGAGTGGATCTCCGGCGCCGTGCCCGACGCGCTGCCTCCGCTGGACGCGCTGGTCGAGGGCGCCACCTCCCCGATCGCGTGGAACAACGCCGGCAAGGAGTTCACCTTGACCTCGGTGGTCCTCAACGGCGCCCTCCAGCTGGGCGGCGACCCGGGCTTCGGCGGCTGAGCGGCCCCGTCCAGGACGGGTACGTGCTGTTCCCGTTCCGGATGACCCGGCCAGGGGCGTCCACGAACTGCCGGCCGCCTGCACCCGGACCCGGTGCCGGTCGCCGGTGCGGCCGGTCGTGACCGGCACCGGGCCGGCACTGGACGGGGGGGCGTCCGGTGGCCGGCCGTCAGCCGGGCGGGCCGGGGGTGGCCAGCGCCTGGGTGACGATGGCGGTGACCTGGGCGAGGCCGTGGTCCAACCGGCGGAAATAGGTCGCGCGGGACAGGTGGAGACGGTGGGCGAGGAGGTCGTGGCCGCCGGCCCGCTGCAGATAGTACAGGCGCAGGATCCGCCCGGCCTCGGCGTCCGCGGGGGCGGCCGAGGCGGCGAGCGCGTCCACCGCGTGCCGCAGCAGGTCGGCGAGCGGCACCGGTCCGTGACCGGACAGGGCGTGCAGCGGTGAGGCGGCCAGCCGATCCGGGCGGTGCAGATCTCGCAGCGCGTCCCGGACGAGCCCCGCCGGCCGCGAGGCGGCCGCGGGGTGCGGTCCCTGCATGCCGCGCAGCCATGACGGCAGGTCGTGGGGGGTGAAGGCACGGGTGTAGAGGGCGCTCGGCCGGCCGCACCGGTACAGGTCGTGCCGGGTGTCGCCCAGGTGGTCCAGCCCGAAGCGCGCCGCGATCCGCTGGTAGGGCACCCACGGAGTGGACACCACCAGCCCGCCGCTCGCGACTGCGGTGCGCAGGATGTGCCGGACGAGCACCGGCTGGGCGGCGGCGGACCGCGGCTCGACGGCCATCATGCCGACGACCGACCCGGACCTCATGGCGTCCAGCAGCGGGCCGGCATGCTGCTGCAGCAGCGGTTCGAGAGCCGGGGCGCCATCCGGGATCAGCGGGGTCAGGTTGGCCATGCCGACCGAGCGGCCGCCGGTGTCCACCACCAGATGGAAGCCGTGGTCGGTGCCGGCCAGCCACCGGTCGCGCATCCGCTCGGCGAGCCGCGCCGCCAGGCCTTCGGTGGCCGCCCATAATCGGATCAGCCGGGCGATCGTCTCGGCGTCCCCGTCGCCGGCGCGCCGGATGGAGAACGCGCCGGCCGCCTCGGTGAACAGATCCCGGCGCGCCGGGCCGTGACCGGCCAGGTACAGGACCTGGTCGGTGAGGCGGGCGCGCAGCGGCGGGTCGGTGGTGCGGGCCAGCTGGCGATGCCGGTGCGCGGCGCCGCGCACCGCCAGCTCGTCGCGCCGCACCGGGTGCCGCCAGCGGTAGGCGAGGTCGAGCAGCGTCCGGTACGGCTCGGCGACGGTCAGCCCGTGACGGTCCGGGCGGACGACGCTCAGCCGGCCCAGCCGGGTGAAGGCCCCGGACGGGACCCGGGCGAGCGCGGCGAGCAGGTCCTGGTCCGCGCCGTCGACGGTGGCCACGACCGGCAGCGCCGTGGCGCCGGGTCCCGGTGACTCGGTGGCCAGGCGGTTCAGCACCTCGGTGGCGGCCAGATCGGCCAGCGCGCCGGGCGGTCCCGGGTCGGTAGCGCGCCGGAACGCCCGGCACAGCGACTCGGCGATCAGCGGGATGCCGCCGCTGAGCCGGACGACCTGTTCGGCCGCCTCCGGACCGGGCACCCCGAGCGCGGCGGCCAGCTCGCGGATGTCGGCCGGCGCCCACGGCCGGAGTTCGACGGTGACGACGGCTCGGTGCGTCCAGCCGGGCCGGGCGGCGAGGGGGAGCCGGCCGGCGACCAGGAACCGGCCGCGGCCGGCCCGGTCCAGGAAGCGGGCCGCGGCCGCCGCCCGGCGGTCGGTGTCGACCCCGTCGATGGCGAGCGGCGGCGGCTCGTGCGGCACGGAACCGTGCGGTGCGGAACCGGCCAGGGTGGGCGTGCCCGGAACGAGCCCGTCCCCGGCACGGCCACCGCCGGAAAGCCCGCCCGGGCGGGTCCGGGCCGGACCGGTGCGGACCTCGGTGGCGTCCGGGGAGCGGCCGAGATCCACGAACCCGCCGGCCAGCGCCGTGAGCAGGCGGGTCTTGCCGATACCGAGCGGGCCCACGATGTTGACGATCAGCAGCGGATGCTCGTCACCGGTCATCGCCAGCGCCGCGCGAACGCGCCTGGCGGCCTCCGCCACGGCAGGGGGCGGAGGGTTGAGACTTCGCTGAGACTCCGGCGGGGACGGGCGCGGATACGTTCGGATCACGTCGAGAACTGAGAGGTGATCATGTCCGGTGTCCTGCGCGCACGGGCCGGTGCCGCCGCCGTCGCGATCGGCGCGGTGAGCGTTCTCACCCTGGCCGCCCAGCCCGCCGAGGCCACGGTCGACCCGGCCAACTGCCGGTTCAGTTACAACCTGGGCATCGGGCGGGTGGCCGCCGACTGCTGGAACAGCACCCAGTCCGGGTGGTATCTCCAGCTCACCTGCGAGCGGTTCAACGGCCGCCCGTACTACGTCCGAGGGCCGATCGTCTACGGCAGCGGCGTGTCCGCCGCGCAGTGCGACGCGCACATCTCCGAGATCGCCGACGTCACGATCGTCAACCTGTAATCGGGCGCGGGTGCCCCCGCGGTCCCGCGATACCGGCCGGCCGGCGTCACCATGGTGGGGGGAACGCCGGTCGGCCGCCGGGCGGGCGGCGGGCGGCGGCCCGGCCGGGGTGAGGCGGGGCGGGGTGGGTGGAGACATGGATCCCTCCGGGACGCACGGGGGGAAGGGCGGTTCGAGCGCATCCTGATCCCGGCGACCGGCACTGTCAAGGTCCCGCCGTCCAGAGCCCGCCCGGCTCCGCCCATCGCGCCGTTGACGGGTGGTGGTCGCGATTCCGGCCGCCCCCGGCCGGCCCCGATGGACGACGTCCTCGACGGCGAGCCGGACGATCCGCCGGCCTCCGCCGCCCCCGCCGGCCGGTCCGCGTGCGGCCGGCGGGGCCGCGGTCAGGAGCGGTCGCCGGGGTGGTCGACGATCCGCGAGACGAGCAGAGCGCTGGCCCATTCATCGCCCTGGCGTCCCAGCGGATCGCTCTCGCCGGGGACGTACTCGTCGCGGAGCAGGACCTTTCGTTCGCCCAGGTACCGGTAGGTGTCCGGGTCCAGGATCAGGTATTCGCGGGTGAGCGGGTCGGGACTGCCCGTGTCCAGCCGGACGCCGATGCCGCGCCGGCCGTCGGCGTCGGCGATGTCCTTGTCGACATGCACGCCGGGGATCAGCGCCAGGGCCCGGAACATGGCGGCCTCCAGCTTGGGGGGCATCACGCCGTACCGGCTCAGGTAGAGACCGATGACCCGGAAGCCACGCTCGGCGGGCGGCTCGGTGAACACCCCGGCCTCCTCCTTGGGATAGTCGATCCAGTGGCGGTCACCGGTCACCTTGGCCAGCAGCCGCCGGGGATCGGTGGGCAGCTCGCGTAGCTTCTCGTCGTACTGCCGGGGTGACAGGTCGTCGTCCCCGGGGTCGGGGGGCACGTCCTCGACCCTGCCCTCCGACATGATCTGCTTGCCGTCGTAGCGGATCCAGTGCTCCTGGATCTCCGGCGCCTCGTCGTTCTGCTGCCGGACGACCTGCCTGGTGTACTGCCACTGGGTTGGACGGGGCGTCTCGCCCGGGGTGCGGCGGGCGGCCACCTTGGCGGCGTTGGCCAGCACGACGCGGGCGTCGAGCTGGACGACCGCGGGCACCCCGCGCCGGCCGTCGAACGGCCGGTCCGGCTGGACCACGGTGACGGTGACCGCGGCGGCGGCGCCGAGCGCGGCGATCGCCAGCAACGGGCGGGCCGGTATCCGGCGGCGGGCCCGCACGCGCTGTAGCAGGTCCCGCCGGGCGGGGACCAGCCACTCCGGGCCGGGTTCGGGGACGTCGGCGCGCAGCTCGCGCAGCATCTTCAGGTCGTCCATGGGAAGGCCTCCTCCCGGTTCTGGGTGGGATCGGCGCCGCCGAGGGCGCGGCTGGTCCGGGCCCGGGCGCGGTGCAGGCGGGACTTGACCGTCCCCATCGGGACGTCCAGCGCGCGGGACACCTCCTCGTAGGTCATGTCCGCCCAGGCGATCAGCAGCAGCACCTCGCGGTCGGCGGCCGGCAGCTCGGCGAGCGCGGCGGCCAGGCCGGCCTGCTGGGCGGCGACCCGGTCGTCGACCCGGTCGGCGGCCGGTTCGGCGAGTTGCCCGGCGCCGGCCCGGGCCAGCGCACGGTAGGAGCGGATCTCGGTCCGGTGGTGCCGCCGGATCAGGTTGGCGGCGATGCCGTACAGCCAGGGGCGGGCGTCGGGGTATGCGGGTTCGTAGCGGCGGCGCCGCCGGAAGGCGGCCAGGAAGACGTCGGAGACGACGTCGTCGGCGAGCGAGGCGCCGAGCCGCCGCGCCACGTACCGGTGCAGCGCGGCGGCGTGCCGGTCGAAGAGGCCGGCGAAGGCCTCCGGGTCGTCGGCGGACCGGCGTATCACTTCGGCGTCGTCGGGCCTGCCGGGGTCATCTGCGATCACATGGCGCTCCCGTCCGGTTGATGTTCACCGGCTTTCGCCCGGACACGCCCTCATTGTTCGCGCAGCAGGATGTGAGCTAGGTCACATCTCGTGGCCGGTGGTGCTGTCCACATGGTCAGGGAGCTCGCCCTCGTGGTGGTCCCCGGTGGTCAGCGTGCCGGACGGCTCGAACATCAGGATGGACCCGCCGGGCGACGACGGCTTGTGCTCGGTGCCCTTCGGCACCACGTAGACGTCGCCCTGGTTCAGCGTCACGGTGGTCTCGCGGCCACCGGCGTCGCGCAGGGCGATGTCGAACCGGCCGTCCAGCACCAGGAAGAACTCGTCGGTGTCCTGGTGGACATGCCAGACGTGCTCGCCTTCGGTGTGCGCGATCCGCACGTCGTAGTCGTTCATCCGCGCGACGATCCGCGGGCTGTAGACCTCGTCGAACGAGGCCAGCGCCTTGGTCAGGTTGATGGGTTCGGTGTTCATGGCCACGAGTCTTCCCGACCGGGGCCGGAGGGCGCTTGTACGATGTTGATGTGGACGAGGAGGACATGCCCGACTCGTGCCGCGTGACGGCCTGGCGCCCGCCGGTGCCCGGCATCTCGGAGATCTTCCACGCCCGCATCGTCGGCTACCGCTACCCGAGGCACTGCCACGACACCTGGACCGTGCTGATCGTCGATGCCGGGGCGCTGCGTTACGACCTGGACACCCGCCACCACGGGGCGGCCGGCGCCGCCGTCTCGGTGCTGCCGCCGGGGGTCGTGCACGACGGTTACCCCGCCGAGCGGCACGGCGGGTTCCGCAAGCGCAACCTCTACCTGGACGCCGGCTTCCTGCCCGCCGATCTGGTCGGGCCGGCGGTGGACGGTTCCACCCTGTTCGACCCGGAGCTGCGGGCCGCGCTGAGCCGCCTGCACGACCGGCTGGCCGATCCCGACCTCCTGGACGTGGAGACCCGGCTGGCCATGATCGCCGACCGGCTGCGCCGGCACCTGGAGCGGCGCGGTGCGGCGGACCTGGAGCCGGAGCCGGCGCTGGCCGAGCGGCTGCGCGCCTACCTGGACGAGCACGTCACCGAGAAGGTCGTGCTCGCCGACGCGGCCCGGCTGTTCGGCCGGACGGTCCCGCACCTGGTGCGGAGCTTCCGGCGGCGGTTCGGCGTCTCCCCCTACGCCTACGTCACCGGGGCGCGGATCGAGCTGGCGCGCAAGCGCCTGCTGGCCGGCGAGCCGGCGGCCGACGTCGCGGTGCGAACCGGCTTCTACGACCAGGCGCACCTCACCCGGCACTTCCGGCGGCACGTCTCGGTGCCGCCGGCCCGGTACGCCGCATCCCGCCAGCGCTGACCGCGACCACGGTGCGAGCGCCGCGCACCGTGCGACCCGCCCGGTGGGCAGGGGTGGTCCTCGCCCCAACGTGCTGGCGGGGGCGGGGCCGGACCCGGGAAGGTGGTGGCATGAGCAGCAGCCTCTACCTCATCGTGTGCGCGGCCGGTCCGGCGCCGGACGCCGGCCGGCTCGTCGCGCTCGCCCAGGACGCCGGGTGGACCGTGCAGGTGGTCGCCACTCCGTCCGCGGTGGACTTCGTGGACGTGGCCGCGCTGGAGGCACGTACCGGGCGGCCGGTGCGCAGCCGGTACCGCAGGCCTAGCGAGCCGAAGCCGCCCCGCCCGGACGCCATCGTGGTGGCGCCGGCCACCTACAACACGGTCAACAAGTTCGCGGCCGGCATCGCCGACACCTACGCGCTCGGGCTGCTCGCCGAGGCGCCCGGGCTCGGCATCCCGATCGTGGTGCTCCCCTACGTCAACGCCGCGCTGGCCGGGCGGATCCCGTTCCGCGACGCCGTCGGACGGCTGCGCGCCGAGGGGGTGACCGTGCTGTCCGGCCCGGACGGCTCCGGGCCGGAGGTGCCAGGCGGCACCCCTGACGACATCGCCGCCTTCCCCTGGCACCTCGCCCTGGCCGCCCTGCCCGCCCCCGGCCGGCCCGGGTAGCGGCGGGCGGTGGTGCGGGCGGGACGTCCCACTTCGCCGGGCGCCAGGTGATCAGGATGCTGTCGCGCAGCACGGGTCGCCGGCCGGGGCGAGCAGGTGCCCGCCGGTTCGGATGTGGTGATCCCGCAGAACCGGGGTAGGGGGCGAGAACGGCAAGAGCGATCGATCAGGAGAGATCGATCAGGAGAGGCGGTGACCCTGATGGAACGGGACGAGCCGATGGAGTTGGAGGAGCAGGGGTGGCGGGCGCTGGCGACCAGCGGGGAGACCGCCGCCGCGTTCTACCAAGAGGTGCTGGACCGGGAGGTCGTCATGCTGCTTCCCGGCGGCCTGTCGGTGGCCGACCGGGGGACGGCCGTGAAGTCCATGTCCGGGCCTCCTTGGGCATCCTACGAACTGGACGACATGCAGGTTCGGCATCCGGCGGAAGGCACGGCGCTGGTCACCTACGGCGTGGTCGCCCGGCGGGACGGTTCCCCGGAGTACTCGGCCCTGATGAGCAGCCTGTATGTGCGCCGGCCGGCCGGCTGGCGGCTGGCCTTCCACCAGCAGACACCACGCTGAGCGACCGGAACGGACACCGAGTGGTACCGGGCGGGTCGACGCCGATGGCCAGGAGTCCCGGGCACCACGCCGCGCCACGGTTCCGGGCGCCGGCATCGCCGGCATCGCCGGCCGGGCGCGTATCGGCAATCCGGTGTGCACGCATCGACAACACGGACTGACCGTAACCTGCCAGGATCGGCTCTACCCAGTCCCGCCGACAGGGTAGGGCCTCGCGTACGGCCCGACGTTCCGGCGGCCGGGCCCCACCCTCCGCGGGGCCCGTCCGCCGGAACCGCGACCTTCTCCGGCCGCCCGCCGCACCCCCCGTCACCGCGAGGCTCCTGCGGCGCGCCGGGGAGATCGGACGGGCCGGGCGGCCGTCCCGGCGCGCGTGCGGCGATCCGCGCCGGCGCCCGGCCACTTCGCGGGAGCGACCGGCTCCCGCCCTCCTCGGGGTCCGGTCCCATTCCGCCTCGCACCGGCCGGTGTTCTGTCGGGCCGGTGTGGCAGGGTGGGGTGGTGACCAGCGAAGAGGTGCGGGAGGGCGTGACCCTCACCAATCTGGACCGGCCGCTGTTCGACGACGCCGGCGTCACCAAGCGCGAGCTGGTGGACTACCTGGACGCGGTGTCCGGCCGGATCGTCCCGGCGCTGCGCGGCCGCCCGCTGTCGGTGGTCCGGGTGCGCGCGGGTCAGGCCCCGTTCATGCAGAAGAACGTGTCCAAGAACGCGCCGCCGTGGGTGCGCACCGTTAAGGTGTGGGCGGAGACGTCGCGGCGGGAGATCTCCTACGTGCTGTGCGACGACCGCCGCACGCTGCTGTGGCTGGCCGGGCAGCGGGCGGTGGAGTACCACCCGGGGCTGACCCTGGCCGGCCGGGAGGCACACCCCACCCACCTGGTGCTGGACCTGGACCCGCCGCCCGGCGACGGGTTCCGGGCGGCGGTCGGCGCGGCGCTGCTGGTGCGGCAGGCGCTCGCCGGCGCCGGGCTGGCCGGCGCGGTGAAGACCAGCGGCGCCAAGGGCCTGCACGTGTTCGTGCCGGTCGAGGCGGAGGCGGACATGGCGGACGTGGCGGCCGCCACCCGGGCGCTGGCCGCCCGGGCCGAGCGGCTGGACCCGGCGCTGGCCACCACCGCCTTCATCCGGGAGGACCGCGGCGGCAAGGTGTTCCTGGACTCCACCCGGGCCGGCGGGGCCACCGTGGTCGCCGCCTACAGCCCGCGCGTCCGGCCGGGGGTGCCGGTGTCCTTCCCGGTGGCCTGGTCGGACCTGGACCGGGTGGCGCCGGGCGACTTCACCGTCCGCACCGCGGTCGCGGCCCTCGGCGAGGGCGACCCGTGGGCGGCGGCGATGCCGGCGCCGCAGCGCCTGCCGGCCGACCTGATCGCCGAGGGGCACACCATCCCGGTCGCCCGCGTGCAGGCCATGCACGAGGGCAAGCGCCGCGCCCGCGCCCGCCGTGAGTCGCCCTGAACCCAGCGAACGAGCGGCAGCGTCACCCCTTCCTCGGCATGCTGACAGGTATGACGTCGACCACGATCAAGGTTCCCAAGCTTCCATACGACGTGTGATGGTCCGGTCATCGTCAGAAGGACACCCGGAGGTAGAGGGGGCGGTGGTCGGACAGCGGGGTGAGCGGGGCCAGGTCGCAGCGGACCCGGGTGCCGTGCGGGGCGAAGAGGTAGTCGAGCTTCTTTGTGCCGGCCTGGTTGCGGTGCGTCCACTGCCCGGTGCGGGCGGTGCCGCGCCGGTCGCACTCCTGGTAGGCGCGGTAGGCGGGGGCGATGGCCCGGCGGGCGGCGGCGGTGCCGTCCCCGCTGTCCGGCGGGGCGATGTTCAGGTCGCCGCCGAAGACGGACCGGTAGCCGGGCACCGCGGCGTGCGCCATCAGTTCGGTGACCTGCCGGGTCCGATAGGGGGCGCCCGGCTGGCGATCGTCGTCGGCGCGCCCGGACGACAGGTGGGTGCCGCACACCCGGACCTTGCGGCCCGGGAGGGTGGCGCACAGCACGGCCCGCCCGACGTACCAGGGCGGGGATGGCAGCGGGAACACCTGGAAGGTTACCGGTTCGTCGGCGACCGCCAGCACGATGCTCGCCGCGCCGCGCGGCCGGCCGGCCCGGTCCGGGTGGCAGAGGTAGGGGGCGCCGTCCGCACCCGGTAGCGCCCAGGACCGCACGCTCCAGCTCCGGCCGGTGCGCGCGGTGAGTGCCCGCCGCAGCGCGTCGTCGGCCCCGGTGCAGAACTCCTGCAGCAGGATCACCCCGGGCCGGATCGGCCGGTCGGTGGCGTACCGGGCGACCGTCTCGCCGAGGGTGGCGGCGTCCGCCCGGTACAGGCCGCAGTCGGAGTTGGTGCCGGCGCAGGTGTTCCACGTCATCACCGCCAGCTCCGGCCGCCCCTCCCGCACCGGGGCGGGCGAGGTGACCGCCAGGAGCGCGGCGGCCGCCAGGATCAGTCGTCCCTTCACCGCGGCCATTCAACCAGAATCTCCTGATCATCCCGGGCCCGGACACGCGCCGGTCCCCGGCTCCGCCGCGGCGGAGCCGGGGACCGGCGGGCAGCAGGGAC
>NZ_BOOU01000055.1 GCF_016863395.1 Sphaerisporangium rufum
AAGGACTCGCTCGGCCAGTGCGCGGCGGAAAGAGGTCATCGTGGTCATGTGCCCAAGCCTATCCGGGCTGGACGGCCGGTATCCGGGTGCGGGCCGGCGGGGCGATCAAGGACACGCCCGGCCGGCGGGCGGCCCGGCCGGGCGACGCGCCGCCCGGCCCGCACAAGGGCCGGTCAAGCCGGGGCAACGGGCGCCTTCGCCGCCGGTGAAGGACGCACCGGCTGTCCACCCCGGGCAGGCTGCGCCCGCTCGGTGACACTGAAGGCCCGTCAACGAATAGTCTTAGTCAGGCACAAGGCCGCCGCCGGCGGCCCGGAGGGCGCCTTCGCGAGCCGGCAGGCCCCTCCGCCCAGGTGAGGAGGAGGCGGCGCGTGATCGAGCTCGAAGGACTTCCCGAGCTCGTCGACCCGGTGCTGATCGCCGCGTTCGAAGGCTGGAACGACGCGGGCGAGGCGTCGAGCGGCGCTCTGTCGCATCTGGAGACGCAGTGGAAGGCCACCCCGCTGGTCGAGCTGGACCCGGAGGACTACTACGACTTCCAGGTGACCCGGCCGATGGTGGAGCTCGGCGACGGGGTCACCAGGTCGATCGTGTGGCCGACCACCCGGCTGCTGGTGGCCCGCCCGCCCGGCAGCTCGCGGGACGTGGTGCTGCTGCGCGGCATCGAGCCGAACATGCGCTGGCGCACCTTCTGCTCGGAGATCGTGGGCGTCTGCCTGGAGCTGGGCGTGGAGACCGCGGTGCTGCTCGGCGCGCTGCTGAACGACTCACCGCACACCCGGCCGGTGCCGATCGTGGGCGCGGTGAGCGACCCCGGCATCGCCCGCTCGCTGAACCTGGAGGTCACCCGGTACGAGGGGCCTACGGGCATCGTCGGGGTACTGCAGCAGCACTTCGGCACGGCCGGCGTCACCACGGTGTCGCTGTGGGCGTCGGTGCCGCACTACGTGGCCCAGCCGCCGAACCCCAAGGCCACCCTGGCGCTGCTGCGCCGGATGGAGGACGTGCTGGACATCCCGATGCCGCTCGGCGAGCTGCCGGAGGAGGCCCAGGCCTGGGAGCACGGCGTGGACGAGCTCGCCGCCCAGGACTCGGAGGTGGCCGAGTACGTCCGCGAGCTGGAGGAGCGAAAGGACGCCGCCGAGTTGCCCGAGGCGAGCGGTGACGCGATCGCCGCGGAGTTCGAGCGTTACCTGCGGCACCGCGACACCGACGATGAGAAGTAGGGCTTTGGCCGTTTAGGCGGCTTTTTCAACTGATGGGCGGTATTGCCGCTTCGGCGGGATATTCGGGACGCATCCGGCCACGCGCGGCAACGATTCGATAACGGAGAGAAACACGACTCCGCAAACATCGTGAACCGCACCGGCCGGATGCCGACCCTACTCATGTGACTGCGCACCTTGGGATCCCCCTGGCGACCCCGTATTCGGATCCGCACGCCCGGGCACAGGACGCCCGCCGGCGCGTGCTGGACATGGCCCTCGCCATGCGGCGGCACGGCGGCGACGAGCCGGCCCACCCGCAACTCGGCGGCACCAGCCCGGCGCGTGCGGTCGAGATGTTCCTGGCCCTGCTGCAGGACCGGTTGCCCGTCTGGCTGCACGTCCTGGACGACCTGCTGCATCTGGCCGGCCGCGGCCGGGTGGACGGCAACCTGCTGCCGGTGGCGCGGGCGGGAATCGCCTACTACGCCGAAGTACAGGCGGCGGCGATGCCGGCGTTCGTCTCCCCCGCGGTGACCGTGCGCTTCCGGGAGGCGCTGCGCGAGGCCGGCCTGGGCCCGGGTGTGGAGATCGCGCCGCTGGCCGGCTACCTGGCCGCCGAGCAGCGGCTCGGCCGGGTGGCGCCGGACGTCGATCCGGCGGCGACCGCCGCGCTGCTGCTGGCGGGCTGCTTCCGGCACGCCTACGACGAGGCGTTCACCGGTGCGGCCCGAGGCGTGTCCAGGGACGAGGCCGCCGCGGGCATCGTGCGCGGGCTGCGGCTGGCGCCGGATCCGGCGGTGCTGCCGGCCGGCTGAGCGGCGGCGGCCGCGTCCTACCGCGTCCTGCCGCGTCCTGGCCGGCGCTCATCCGGCCTCGCCCCGGTCGCAGGCCAGGCGGTAGCCGCGCTTGACCACGGTCTCCACGATGCCGGGCGGGCCGAGGGCGCGCCGCAGCCGGGTGATCGCCATCTCGACGGCGTGCTCGGCCGGGTCGCGCGCCGGGCCGCCGGGCAGCACGGTGCGCAGCTCGGCGCGGCCCACCACGTGCCCCGGCCGCTCGGCGAGGCGCTTGAGCACCGCCATCGGCGCCGGCGGCAGCGGTTTGAGCTCGCCGCCGACCGCGACCGCGTGCCCGCGGATCTCCAGGTCGTGGCCGCCGGCCACCACCCGGGTGACGGCGTGTTCGGGCAGGTGCCGGGCCAGGGCGCGGGCGAGCGCGCCCAGCCGCGAGCGGTCGGGCTGGATGACCGGCACGCCGCGGCCGGTCAGCGGAGCGGCGGTGACCGGGCCGACGCAGGCCGCCACCACCGGCCCGGAGAACGCGGCGAGCAGTTCCTCCTCCAGGTTCTCGGCCCGGGCGGCGCCGAGCATGGCCAGCACGGCGGGGGCGCTGGTGAACGCCACCGCGTCCACCGCCCCGGAGATCGTCTGGCTGATCAGCCGGCGCAGCGGCGAGGTGTCACGGTAGGGCAGCCATCGGTAGACCGGGACCTCGATCACCGTGGCGCCGGCCGCGCGCAGCGCGGCGACGAACCCGGTCAGCGGCTCGCCGTGCAGCTGGACCACGATGCGCCGCCCGCGCAGCTCCTGGCCGAGGAGATATTCCTTGATCTCCTCGCAGGACTCCGTGGGCGGGGTCCAGTGGTCGGTGAACCCGCCGGCCCGTACCGCGCCGCGGGCCTTGGGGCCGCGCGGCAGCAGCCGGGCGGCCGACAGCCGCCCGGCCAGCTCGGCGGACATCCCCCAGCCTTCGGCGGCGGCGATCCAGCCGCGAAAGCCCACCCCGGTGGTGACCACCACGTCGTCGATCGGTCCGGCGATGCACTCGCGGGTGGCGGCCAGCAGGTCGGCGTCCTCGGCGAGCGGCACCAGCCGGATGGCGGGCGCCCGGACCACCCGGGCGCCGCGCCGCTCCAGCAACGCGGCGAACTCCTCGCTGCGCCGGGTCGCGGTCACGCCGACGGTGAACCCGGCCAGCGCGTCCGGGGCGGTCTCCGGGGTCGCGGGGGGATCGTCCACCAGCGAGCCGGTCATCGCGTCCCGCCGGCGGCCGGTCCGGGGAACGGCGTCACGCCGCGCTCACCTCGCCGGCGGTCGCGATGTCGATCTCCACGACCCCGCCGGCGACCCGGACGGGGTAGACCGGCAACGCCGCCATCGGGTCGTCCAGGCAGACCCCGGTGACCAGGGAGAAGACCTGCTTGTGCATGGGCGCGGCCACCACCGGCTCCGCGCCGCGCGAGCCGACGATGCCGCGTGACATGACGTAGGCGCCGCTGAAGGGGTCGCGGTTGCCGACGGCGAACACCTCGCCGTCGAAGGTGCGGAACAGCGCGATCTGCCGGCCGAGCACCAGGGCGGCGGCGCCGCGCTCGGGCAGGAGGTCGGCGTAGGCGCAGACCCGGGTCCAGGTGCGCGCGGCGGCCGGCGGCGCCGGCGCGTGCGGGGCGAGTGTCATGATCGGGAAACCTCCACGAGAACGGGTTTGATCTGGTCGCGTTCGGTCTCGAAGACGATCGAGGGATCGGGCACGTCGGGCGCGTTGACGAAGCTGACGAACCGCCGCATCTTGTCGGGGTCGTCGATGGTGGCGCGCCACTCGTCGAAGTAGCCTTCGACGTGCCGGGCCATCGCCTCGTCCAGGTCGGCGCAGATGCCGAGCGAGTCATCGATGATCACTTCGCGCAGGTAGTCCAGGCCGATGCCCTCCACCCAGGCCGCGGTGCGCTGCAGGCGGTCGGCGGTGCGGATGTAGAACATCAGGAACCGGTCGATGGTGCGCACCAGCGCCTCGTCCGACAGGTCGCTCGCCAGCAGGTCGGCGTGCCGGGGCTTGAAGCCGCCGTTCCCGCCGACGTAGAGGTTCCAGCCGTTGTCGGTGGCGATGATGCCGAAGTCCTTGCTGCGGGCCTCGGCGCATTCGCGGGCGCAGCCGGACACCGCCGACTTGATCTTGTGCGGGGAGCGCAGCCCGCGATAGCGCAGCTCCAGGGCGATCGCCATCCCCACCGAGTCCTGCACGCCGTACCGGCACCAGGTGGAGCCCACGCAGGACTTCACCGTGCGCAGCGCCTTGCCGTAGGCGTGGCCCGACTCGAAGCCCGCGTCGACCAGGCGCCGCCAGATCT
This sequence comes from Sphaerisporangium rufum, assembly GCF_016863395.1. Lineage (GTDB taxonomy): Bacteria > Actinomycetota > Actinomycetes > Streptosporangiales > Streptosporangiaceae > Sphaerisporangium > Sphaerisporangium rufum. The sequence continues at coordinate 4,336 of NZ_BOOU01000055.1, forward strand.
TCGGCAGCTGCTCCACCCGGGCGCCGAACAGGTCGATCCGCTGCCCGCCGGTGATCTTGGTGTACAGGCCGAAGTCCCGGGCCACCTCGCCGATCACGATGAGCTTCTCCGGGGTGATCTCCCCGCCGGGGATGCGGGGCACCACCGAGTAGGTGCCATTCTTCTGGATGTTGGCCAGGAAGTGGTCGTTGGTGTCCTGCAGCGCCGCCTGCTCCCCCTCCAGCACGTGCCCGCCGCCGAGCGAGGCCAGGATGGAGGCGATGACGGGCTTGCAGATGTCACAGCCGCGACCCCGGCCGTGCTCGGCGATGAGCTGCGAGAAGGTGGTGATGCCGCGGACCCGCACGATGTCGAACAGTTCCGGCCGGCTGTGGTCGAAGTGCTCGCACAGCGCCTTGGACAGGGTGACGCCCTCGGCGGCGAGGATCGCCGCCAGCGTGGGCACGCAGCTGCCGCAGCTGGTGCCGGCCCGGGTGCACTTCTTGACGCCGGCGACGTCGGTGACGCCCAGGTCGCTGACGGCCTTGCCGATCTCGCCCCGGGTCACGTTGTTGCAGGAGCACACCTGGGCGTCGTCGGGGAAGTCGGCGCCGGTCATGGCTGCGCCGGCACCGGCGAACAGCAGGTCGCTGGGCGAGGCGGTGAGCTCCCGGCCGACCAGCGGGCGCAGCATGGTGTACGGGGTGGCGTCGCCCACGCAGATCCCGCCGAGCAGGGTGCGCGCGTCGTCGCTGACGAACAGCTTCTTGTAGACGCCGCCGACCGGGTCCATGTAGGTGACGTCCAGCGCTCCCGACAGCCGTCCGAAGCTGGCCACGTCCACCCCGAGCAGCTTCAGCTTGGTCGAGGTGTCGGCGCCGGTGAACGCGACGTCCTCGCCCAGCACCCGGCGGGCGGCGACCTCGGCCATGGTGAAACACGGCGCGACCAGGCCGTACACCGCGCCGCCGGCCAGGGCGCACTCGCCGATCGCGTAGATCGCCGGATCGCTGGTGCGCATGCCCTCGTCGACCACGACGCCGCCGCGCGGGCCGACGGCCAGGCCGCATTCGCGGGCCAGCTCGTCGCGGGGGCGGACGCCGGCCGAGAAGACGACCACGTCGGCGGGGATCTCGGTGCCGTCGGCGAGCACCACCCGATCATCCTCGATCCGGTCCAGGCCGACCCCGGTGTGCACGGTCAGGCCGAGCCGCTCGATGTGGCCGCGCAGCACCGCGCCGCCGCCCTCGTCGACCTGGCGGGGCATCAGCCACCCGGCCATCTCCACCACGTGGGTGGCGAGCCCGAGCCCGCGCAGCGCGTCGGCCGCCTCCAGGCCGAGCAGCCCGCCGCCGATGACCACGCCGCTGGTGGCGCCGGCGGACGCGGCGCGGATGGCGTCCAGGTCGTCGATGGTGCGGTAGACGAACGCCCGCCCGGCGCCGGGCACCGGCGGCACGAAGGGCGCCGAGCCGGTGGCCAGCACCAGCACGTCGTACGGCTCGCGGTGGCCGGCGGCGGTGGTCACCGCGCGGCCCGCGCGGTCGATGGCGGTCACCCGGTCGCCGAGCCGGATGGCGCCGATCCCGGTGATCTCCGGGTAGGTCAGGTCGACGGTGCCCGGCGGGCCGGACAGGTGGCTGGTGAGCGCCACCCGGTCGTAGGCGTGCCGGGGCTCCTCGCCGATGACGGTGAGGGTGCCGGCGAACCCCCGGCCGGTGAGCGTGTCGGCGAACCGGTGGGCCGCCGGCCCGTATCCTGCCACGACGATCTTCACGCGTGGACCTCCTCCTGCTCGCACAGCCAGCCGATGATGCCCTCCACCGCGTCGCGGCAGCTTCCGCAGCCGGTCGTCGCCCTGGTCCGGGCGGTCACCGCGGCCAGGTCGCGGGCGCCGTCCTCCCAGCAGGCGCGGATCCGGCCCTTGGTCACGTTGTTGCACTCGCACACCCGGGCCGAGTCCGGCATGCGTACCGGGCTGTCGGCGGGCGTCGCCGCCGACAGCCCCGGGAACAGCAGCCCGGCCGGGTCGCCGGGCAGCGGGCCGCCCCGGTCGAACAGCTGGGTGAGCGTGCCCACCGTGGGCGCCTCGCCGAGCAGGATCGCGCCCACCAGCCGGTCGTCGCGGATCACCAGCTTCCGGTAGATCCCGCGGGCGCGGTGGGTGAAGCGGACCACCTCGACCTGGCCGGCGGCGTCCTCGGTCAGGTGGGTCTCGCCCATGGCGGCCAGCTCGACGCTCCTGGCCTTGAGCCGGGTCACCAGTCGCGACCCGCGGTAGCGGGCCGCCGGATCGGCCCCGGTGACCAGGTCGGCCACCACGACCGCCTGTTCCCAGGCGGGGGCGACCAGCCCGTAGACCCGGCCGTCGTGCTGGGCGCACTCGCCGATGGCGTAGACGGCCGGGTCGCTCGTGCGCAGCCGGTCGTCCACCACCACGCCGCGGTCCACCGCGAGGCCGGCCTCCCGGGCCAGGCCGACGACCGGCCGGACGCCGCACGCCAGGACGACCAGCCCGGCGGGCAGCAGCTCGCCGCCGCCGAGCTCCACCCCGTCGGCGCGCACCGCGGTGACATCGGCCCCGGTGCGCACGGTGACGCCGAGCCCGGCCAGCGCCTCGCCCAGCACCAGCCCCGCCTCGGCGTCCAGCTGCCGGTCCATCAGGTGGCCGGCCAGGTGCAGCAGGGTGACCGGCATGCCGCGCCCGGCCAGGCCGCGGGCGGCCTCCACCCCGAGCAGGCCGCCGCCGATCACCACCGCCGCCTCGGCGGTGCCGGCCCTGCGCAGGATGCGCACGCAGTCGTCCATGGTGCGGAAGGCGATGGCGTGTTCCACGCCGGGGACCGGCGGCAGGAACGGCTCGCTGCCGGTGGCCAGCACCAGCACGTCGTAGGGCTCCACCTGCCCGCAGGCGGTGCGCACGGTGCGGGCGGCGCGGTCGATCGCGGTGACGGTGACGCCGAGCCGGACGCTCACCCCGGCGGCCGGCTCGGGCAGCCGGACGTGGTCGGGCGCGGCGGTGCCGGCCAGCACGTTGGACAGCAGCACCCGGTTGTAGGGGGCCCGGGTCTCGGCGCCGAACACCGTGACGCGGGCGTCCTTGTCGCGGGCGCGCACCTCGTCCACCAGCCGGGCCCCGGCCATGCCGTTGCCGATGACGACCAGCCTCATGCCGCACGCTCCCGTCCCGGGCCCGCCGCCGGGCCGCCGCGCGCCAGGTGGACGGCGCAGACCTTGAACTCCGGCATCCGCGACAGCGGGTCCAGCGCCGGGTTGGTCAGGTGGTTGGCGCCCTCCCAGTGGAAGGGCATGAACACCGTGTCGTGCCGGATGGCCGGGGTGACCCGGGCGGCGGCCTCGGTGGAGCCGCGGCGGCTGGTGATCCGGACCGGGTCGCCGACGGTGACGCCCAGCCGGGCGGCCAGGTCGGGGTGCATCTCCACGAACGTCTCCGGGGCGGCCTCGTTGAGGGCGGCGATCCGCCGGGTCTGCGCCCCGCTCTGGTACTGGGCGAGCACCCGGCCGGTGGTCAGGTAGTAGGGGTAGTCGTCGTCCACCTCCTCGGCGGGTGGACGGTGGCCGACCGGCACGAACCTGGCCCGCCCATCGGGGGTGGGGAACCGGTCCAGGAACGGCCGGGGCGTGCCCGGGTGCCCGCCGGCCGGCGCCGGCCAGAAGACGCCGGTCTCGGCGGCGATGCGCTCGTAGGTGATGCCCGAATAGTCGGCCGGGCCGCCGGCGGAGGCCCGGCGCAACTCGTCGAACACGATGCCCGGGTCGGCGGAGAACTTCGCGCCGTGGCCGAGGCGGGCGGCCAGCCCCGCCATCACCGCCAGGTCGCCGCGCACCCCGGGCGGCGGGTCGACGGCCCGGCGGCGCAGCAGCACCCGGCCCTCCAGGTTGGTCATCGTGCCGTGCTCCTCGGCCCACTGGGTGACCGGCAGCACGACGTCGGCCAGCGCCGCGGTCTCCGACAGCACCACGTCGGCCACCACGAGCAGGTCCAGCGCGGCCAGCCGGCCGGCGATGTGCCGGGCGCGCGGCGCCGAGACCACCGGGTTGGAGCCGAACACCAGCAGCGCCCGCGGGCCGCCGGGGGTGCCGAGCGCGTCCAGCAGTTCGTAGGCCGACCGGCCCGGGCCGGGCAGGTCGGCGGGGTCCACGCCCCAGACCCCGGCGACGTGGGCGCGGGCGGCCGGGTCGTCGATGCGCCGGTAGCCGGGGAGCTGGTCGGCCTTCTGGCCGTGCTCGCGACCGCCCTGCCCGTTGCCCTGCCCGGTGACGCAGCCGTAGCCGGAGCCGGGACGGCCGGGGAGCCCCAGGGCGAGCGCCAGGTTGATGAATCCGGTGACGGTGTCGGCGCCCTTGGCGTGCTGCTCGGCGCCGCGGCCGGTGAGGATCATGGCGGTGCGGGCGCCGCCGAGCAGCTCCACCGCGCGGCGCATGGCCGCGGCCGGGACGCCGGTGACGCGCTCGGCACGTTCGGGCCACCAGGTGGCCACCGAGGCGCGGACCGCGTCGAAGCCGGCGGTGCGGGCGGCGATGTAGCCGAGGTCGGCGTGCCCTTCGGTGAGCGCGATGTGCAGCAGGCCGAGGGCGAGCGCCAGGTCGGTGCCCGGGGTGATCTTCAGGTGCAGGGCGGCCTGCCGGGCGGTACGGGTCTCGCGCGGATCCACCACGATCAAGGTGTTCTTCAGGTGCCGCATGAAGGGCGGCATGGTCTCGGCGACGTTGCCGCCGGCCATCAGCACGACCTCGGCCGCGGCGATGTCGGTGATCGGGAACGGCAGGCCGCGGTCCAGCCCGAACGCCCGGCCGGCCGCGGCGGCGGCCGACGACATGCAGAACCGGCCGTTGTAGTCGATCTGGGAGGTGCCGAGCGCGACCCGGGCGAACTTGCCGAGCTGGTAGGCCTTCTCGTTGGTCAGGCCGCCGCCGCCGAACACCGCGACCGCGTCCGGCCCGTACCGCTCGCGCAGGTCGCGCAGCCGGTCGGCGACCTGGTCCAGTGCCTCGTCGTAGCCGACCGGCTCCAGCCGGGCGGCCCGGTCCGCGCGGGCCAGCGGGGTGGTGAGGCGGGCGTCCCCGGTGAGCAGCGCCCCGGCCGTCCAGCCCTTCTGGCACAGGGCGCCGGCGTTGGCCGGCACGTCGTCCCGCGGGGTGATGGTGATCGCGCCGTCGCCGTCCCGGCGCACGTTCATGCCGCACTGCAGGGCGCAGTACGGGCAGTGCGTCGCCTCCCCCAGGTGGGCCGGGGCCATCACAGCCGCCGGCGGGGAGTGTGAGATCGGCATGGTCCGATGCTCCTTTCGGGCCGTTTCGCCGCTGGGTCTCTGCTGTTACCTCTGTGCTACAAGGCGCCAACCGTGGTCATGCCGGTGCCGGGCCGGGCGGACGCCGTCGGCCGCCCGGCGGTCTCAGATCCGCGCGGCGGCCAGGCTGGGCGCCAGCCGGGAGCCCATCGTGCGCAGGTAGCAGAACCAGGTGACCGCCCCGCAGATCGCGTAGAAGCCGGCGAAGGCGACCAGCGCCGCGCCGGCGCCGCCGGTGGCCGCGATGGAGGTGCCGAAGCCGCGGTTGATGAAGAAGCCGCCGAACGCGCCGACCGCGGAGATGATGCCGATCGCCGCGGCGCTGTCGCGCCGGCCGGCCGCGGCGGCGGCCGCGTAGGCGCCGGTGTCGCCGGCCGGGACGCCGGCGACCGCCTTGGCGGTGAAGATCGCGGGGATCATCCGGTAGGTGGAGCCGTTGCCGACGCCGGTCAGCATGACCAGCACCAGGTAGGCGGTGAAGAACAGCGCGAACGAGTGGGCGGCCACCCCGGCGGCCACCATGCCGACGGCCCCGGCCATCAGCGCGAAGTTCACCAGGGTGACCCGGGCGCCGCCCAGCCGGTCCGACAGCCGGCCGCCGAGCGGGCGGATCAGCGAGCCGAGCAGGGCGCCGAGGAAGGCCCAGGTCACGCTCGCGGTGTGCTCGGGGAACTGGCTCTTGATCAGCAGCGGGAAGGCGGTGGTGTAGCCGATGAAGGAGCCGAAGGTGCCGATGTAGAGCAGTGACATGATCCAGGTCTGCGCCCGGCCGCCCACCCGCAGCTGCGCGCGGACGTCGGCCCGGGCGGAGGCGAGGTTGTCCATGCCGAAGAAGGCGCAGGCCGCGGCGGCCAGGATGAACGGCACCCAGAACAGCCCGGCGGCGGCCAGCCCGAACCCGGTGATCACCAGCGGCATGACGAGCTGTACCGAGCTGACGCCGATGTTGCCGCCCGCGGCGTTCAGCCCGAGCGCCCACCCCTGCCGCTTCTCGGGATAGAAGTAGGTGATGTTCGCCATGCTGGACGCGAAGTTCCCGCCGCCGAGCCCGGCGGTGGCCGCGATGAGCAGGAACGCCCAGTATGGGGTGCCGGGGTCGCTCACCGCGACGGCCAGCAGCACCGCGGGCACCAGCAGCGCCAGCGCGCTGAAGACCGTCCAGTTGCGCCCGCCGAACCTGGCCGGCGCGAAGGTGTAGGGCAGGCGCAGCGTGGAGCCGACCAGGTTGGGCAGGGACACCAGCCAGAAGAGCTGGTCGGTGGAGAACCGGTAGGCGCCGAGCTTGACGGCGACGATGCTCCAGACGGTCCACACGGTGAAGCCGAGATGCTCGGCGAAGATCGAGTACGCCAGGTTGCGCCGGGCGATCCGGCTGCCCGTGGACGCCCAGAAGCCGGGGTCGTCGGGGCGCCATTCGGTTATCCAGCGGCCTTTCGCCGGCGCGGCCTGAGTAGCCTCCGCCACCGTCACGGTGTCCTCCCTGTTGGCCGATGAGGTCGAGCGGGGTCGAAATTAGCGATCGGGAGGACACCGGCCGGAGACGTACGGCCGATATCGGCGTTACTTTCGACGCACCGGCGAAACATGTGAGGCACACGCATCACGGGTGCAACGCGGGCGTAACGTGTGCCGCGGCGCCGTCCCGCACACCCGTTCCCGCCGGGGTTGCCGGCGAGGCCGGCGGGGAATGCCCTAGCGGGTACGCAAGCGCGATCGTCACGACCCCCCGGGAGAGGGCATGACCGGCGTCCGGCAGATCAGGCTCTACTCCGACCCGGTGCTGCGCGCCGTGGCGGAGCCGGTGACCTCGTTCGACCGCTCGCTGCGCGAGCTGGTCCGGGCGCTGCGGCTCACCACCCGGGCCGGCGCCGGGCGGGCCGGGCTGGCGGCGCCGCAGATCGGCGTGCCGCTGCGCGTGCTGGTGTTCGAGCTGGACGGCCGGGCCGGGCACCTGGTCAACCCGCGGCTGGAGCCGTCGGAGCGCACGGTGCTCGCCGACGAGGCGTGCCTGTCGGCGCCCGGCGTGTGGTGGCCGCTGGAGCGTTCCTACTCGGTGGTGGCCCGGGGGCGTGACATGTACGGCAAGCCGGTCACCGTCCGGGCGATCGGCACGCTGGCCCGGGTGCTGCAGCACGAGGTCGACCACCTGGACGGCGTGCTGTTCGGCGACCGGCTGCCGGAGGAGGAGCGGGCCCGCTTCCTGGCCGCCGTGGGCTGAGCCCGTCCGCACCGCTTCACCGTCTCCGGCTTCACCCTCTCCGGCTTCCCTGTCTCCAGCTGCGGGGTTGTCGCGTCACGGCCGGACCGATTTCCGGTGAAGAGCGATGCGTGCTATGTCCATTTTTTCCAGTAGTGCGTGTTGTGCACGATTTTTCGAGGGTAGGGCCTCCGGCGAGCCAGAGGCGGCCGCGCCCGGAGACCGAGGGGCCGGCCGCGGACAAGGAGAGAGAGAACGTGAAAGGACCCCAGGTAGCCCTGTTCGTAGCCATCGGCTACATCCTCGGCCGCCATCGCAGGTTCAAGCTCGCGATCGGTCTCGCCGTCGCCGGCGCCACCGGGCGGCTGAGCGGCGCCCGCGGCAACCTGCTGGAGCAGGGAATGAAACTCGTCAGCTCCTCTCCCGAGCTGGAGAAGATCGTCGGCAGCGTGCGTGGCGAGCTCTTCGAGGCGGGCAAGGCGGCCGCCAAGGCGGCCGCCAGCCGGCAGGTCGGCTCGCTCAGCACCAAGCTGCAGGAGCGCGCCGAGGCGCTGCAGCACGCGGCGGACGTGGCCGCCGGGCTGGAGGAGACCACCGAGCGGGCCGGCGGCGCGGCACGCGCCGCGGGCGGCCGGGTGACCCGGCTGCGCGACACCGCCCGCCGCGGCGGCCGGGCCCGTCCGCAGGAGGAAGAGGAGCCGTACGAGGACGAGTACGACGAGTACGAGGACGAGGAATACCAGGAGGAGCCCGAGGAGGAGCCCGCTCCCCGGCGTGGCGCCGCGCGCGAGCGGCCGTCCCGGGGCCGCGCCCGCACCGGCGAGGCGGAGGAGGAGCCCGACGAGCCCGACGAGGAACCCGGTGACGAGGAGGAGCCGCCACGCGGCCGGGTCGTCCGCGACCAGCCCGCCAAGCGGTCCCGGCCCGTGCGCCGGACGCGAGGGTGAGCGCGATGGCGGATCGCGCGAACGACACGTGCGCCGACCCGGCAGGTAAGGCCGGGCAGGGGGCGTCCGGCCTGCTCAAGGACCAGCTTCGCGGCCTGGCCGGCACGGCAGGCAAGCTCGCGCTCGGCGCGGTGGCGCAGAAGGTCGAGCGCCGGACCGAGCAGCTGCGCGGCTACGCCAGCGGCGACACCCCCAAGCTGGTCGGGCAGCTGGCCGGCGCCGAGGGCGGTGGCGGCCGGGCCAAGGGCATCGCCAAACTCGCGTTCGGCGGGCTGAAGAAGAAGCTCGGCGGGCTGAAGGACGGGCTGAAGGAGAAGCTCGGCTTCGGTGGCGGGGGCAAGGGCGGCGGCCAGCAGAAGCTCAAGGTCACCAACATCGTGGAGAGCATCGACATCGGCGCTCCGGTGCGGGTGGTCTACAACACCTGGACGCAGTTCCAGGACTGGCCGAAGTTCACCAAGAAGCTGGAGAAGGTCGTCCAGGACAGCGACGAGAAGATCACCTGGCAGGTGAAGATCTGGTGGTCACGGCGCACCTGGGAGTCGACCATCCGCGAGCAGGTCCCCGACGAGCGCATCATCTGGCGGTCCAAGGGCGCCAAGGGCTACGTCGACGGCGCGGTCACCTTCCACGAGCTCGGTCCCGAGCTGACGAGGGTGCTGCTGGTCCTGGAGTACAACCCCAAGGGCATGTTCGAGTACATCGGCAACTGGTGGCGCGCCCAGGGACGCCGGGTGCGGCTGGAGTTCAAACACATCCGGCGGCACATCATGAGCGAGGTCATGCAGGCGCCGGACGAGGCCGAGGGCTGGCGCGGCGTGATCCACGAGGGCGAGGTCGTCAAGGACCACGAGACCGCCCTGCGTGAGGAGCAGGAGGACGAGGGCCGCGGTCCCGAGGAGGAGGAGCCCGAGGAGGGCGCCGCCGAGGACACCGAGGAGTCGGAGGCCACCGAGGAGGAGGACCTCGAGCCGGAAGAGGGCGAAGAGCCCGAGGAAGAGGACGAGGAAGAGGACGAGGAGGCGGCGGAGCCCGAGCCGGCCAGGCGCCGGCGCGGCGAGGCCGCCCGCGCCTCACGGCGCCGGCCCGAGAGCCGGGGCGAGCAGGAACCGCCGCGACGCGGCCGGCCCCGGGGCGGCGAGGGCCGCCCGGCCCGCCGGCGCGCCCGGGAGGAGTAGCGGCCGGGGCGGCACCCGCGCCGCGGGTGCCGCCCGCCGCCGTACCAAGGAGCGAGCGTATGACCATCGTGCAGCCCTCAGCGGGCGGGGCGGCCGGCCGGCCGTCATCCTCGGGCGGCGGCCTGGCCGACGTCATCGACACCATCCTGGACAAGGGCCTGGTCATCGACGCCTACGTCAGCGTGTCGCTGGTGGGCATCGAGCTGCTGACCATCAACGCCCGCGTCGTGGTGGCCAGCGTCGACACCTACCTGCGGTTCGCGCAGGCGGTGAACCGGCTGGACCTGTCCGAACAGCAGAAAGGGCTGCCCGAGGTGATGCAGGACATGACGCAGGGGGTGGCCAAGGGCAAGACCAAGGGCGTGGCGCAGGGCGCGCTGGAGGCGGCGGGCGACAAGCTCCGCGAGTTCGCCGCCGGCGAAGAGGACGAGGAACCGGTGCCCCGCCGCCGGCGCCGCAGCCGAGAGGAGTACTGAGATGACCGGCTCCACCCGCGCCTCCGCGCCCGCCGGACGAGCGGGCGGCAAGAGCGGCGCCAAGACCGCCGGCCGCCGGGTCCAGACCCGCCGCGCCGGTGCTCCGGACCGGTCGGCCACCCCGGCCGCCCAGGCCACCGCCTGCTACGTCTACGGCGTGCTGCCCGGGGACGTCGAGGTCACTCCTGAGGGCAGCGGCGTCGCCGGCGGCGAGATCCGGCTGGTCCGGCACGGCGAACTGGCCGCCCTGGTCAGCGAGCTGCGCCTGTCCCGGCCGCTCGGCCGGCCGGACGATCTGATCGCCCACCAGCGGCTGCTGGACGACGTGGCCGCCGAGGTCCCGGTGCTGCCGATGCGGTTCGGCGCGGTCCTGGACGGCACAGAGTCGGTCGCCCGCGAGCTGCTGGCGCCGCACCACGACGAGTTCCGCGCCGCGCTGGACGACCTGGAGGGCCGCGCGCAGTTCGTGGTCAAGGCGCGCTACCGGGAGGACGCGGTGCTGCGCGAGGTGCTGGCCGAGCACCCGGAGGCGGCCCGGCTGCGCGAGCAGATCCGCGGCCTGCCCGAGGACGCGAGCTGGGACGCGCGGATCCGGCTCGGTGAGATCATCAACCAGGCGATCGAGGCCAAGCGGGACGCCGACACCCGCGCGCTCGCCGAAGGGCTGGCACCGCACGCGGTGGCGGTGGTGATCCGGGAGCCGACCCACGAGGAGGACGCCGCGCACCTGGCGATTCTGGTCGACGATGAGCGACGGCAGGAGTTCGAGGAGGCCCTGGAGGACTTCGGCCGGGATTGGGCGGAGCGGATCACGCTGCGCCTGATCGGCCCGCAGGCGCCCTACGACTTCGTGGTGACCGGACGGTGAGTGCGCCATGGACCTGTTCAAGCTGCTTTTCGGCTGGCCGCTGGCCCCGCTGCACGCGCTGGTCCGGCTGGCCGAGCTGATCGAGGAGCAGGCCGACCGGGAGCTGCACGACCCGGCGGCGGTCCGGCGGCAGCTGGAGGAGGTCGCCCGCGCCCGCGAGGCCGGGGAGATCTCCGCCGAGGAGGAGGCCGAGGCCACCGAGCGGATCCTGGCCCGGATGATCTCCTAGCCGGTACCCGCCCGGTCCCGGCGGCGAGAGGAAGGTGATGGGAGTGCCCGGCAGTCGCAGCGGCCGCGAGGACCGCACCGGCGAGGCCGCCGCACGCGGCACCCGCACCCGTCCCGAGCCCGACGACTACGACGACTACGAGCGGGAGCCGGCGGACGGCGAGTACGGCGGGCCGGAGGAGTACGAGGAGGACCGGGCGGCGGCCGGGCGGCGCGCCCCGGCCCGGCGGCGGTCCGGCCGCCTCACCGCGCTGACCGCCGGCCGGACCGGCCTGCGTCACATCAGCGAGCTCACCGGCAAGGACGTCGAGGGCGTGATCGCGGTGAAGCCGTCCGGCGAGGGGTTCGCCGTCGAGGTCGAGGTCGTGGAGGACCACCGGGTGCCGTCGTCCGGCGACACGCTCGGCGTCTACCTGGCGGAACTGGACGCCGACGGCGATCTGGTGTCGTATCACCGGATCCGGAGTTTCAAGCGTGCCAAAGGCGACACGGGCGGGGCGGGGTGAGAGATGACCGAGCCGGCGCGAGGCGCGATCTCCTCCGGGTACGGGGCGCGGGCTCCGGCGGCCCGCGAGTCCGGCGGCAACCTCGGCGACATCCTGGAACGGGTGCTCGACCGCGGGGTGGTGATCGTCGGCGACATCCGGGTGAACCTGCTGGACATCGAACTGCTCACCATCAAGCTGCGGCTGCTCATCGCGTCGGTGGACACCGCCCGCGAGCTCGGCATCGACTGGTGGGAGCACGACCCGTGGCTGAGCTCGGGCGAGCGCGACCTGGTGGAGGAGAACCGGCGGCTGCGCCGCCGGCTGGCCGCCGCCGAGGACCTGGCGGAGTTCGCCGAGGAGGAGCCGGGGCGGCGGGAGGCCGTCGAACCGGCCCGCGGGCCGGGAAGATCCCGGCATCGCGAGGACCCGGGCACCCCCGCCCGCCGGCGGCGCGAGGACCGGGATGGCTGACCCCGGCCCGGTCACCGGGGGTCAGGAGCCGGCCGCCGGCACCGGGACCTACCTATACGCGATCGCGCGCGAGCCGGACCTGACCAGGGCGGCGGCGCCGCAGGAGCGGGCCGGCGCGGGCCGCCTGGCCGGGGTGCCCGGGGTGGCCGGCACACCGGTCCGGGCCCTTGGCCGCGGCGGGCTGGTCGCCTACGTGAGCACGGTGCCGCTCGACCGGTTCGGCGAGGAACCGCTGCGGCGCTCGCTGGAGGACCTGGAGTGGCTCGGCGAGACGGCCCGTGCCCACCACCGGGTGGTGGCGGCGGTCGCCGCGCGGGCGGCCGCCGCGCCGGTCCGGCTGGTCACCGTCTACCGCGACGACGAGCAGGTCACCGCGCTGCTGGAGCGCCGGCACGACGAGCTGGCCGCGCTGCTGGACGATGTCGCGGGCCGCCAGGAGTGGGGGGTGAAGATGTACGCCGCCGCCCCGGACGCCGGGACGCCGGCTGCGCCCGGCGGCGGGGCCGGCCGGCATGACGACACCACGGCTGAGGGAGCGGCCGGATCGGGCCGGGCCGCGGCGCACCCGTCGGCGCGGGGCACGGCGGCGGTACCGGGAAGACGGCCCGGGACGCCCGCGCCGGAGACGGGCCGGGCGGCGACCGCACCGCAAGCGGAGCACGCGAGCGGTGCCGCGGCCGACGCGGCCGGCGGACGACCGGGGACGGAGTACCTGCGGCGGCGCCAGGCGGGGCTGCGCGTCCGGGAACGGTCGCGGCAGGCCGCGGCCGAGCGCGCCGAACGGGCGCACCGAGCGCTGTCGGCGGTCGCGGTGGCGAGCCGCCGGCACCGGCCACAGGACCCACGGCTGTCCGGCCGCCAGGAGATCATGCTGCTTAACGGGGCCTATCTGGTGGACACCGACCGCGGCGCGGAGTTCGCCGCCGCCGTGGCCGCGCTGCGCGAGCCGGATGTGGAGTTCGAGCTCACCGGCCCGTGGGCTCCGTACTCGTTCACCGAGACCGCGGCCGGGCCGCCCGATGCGCGCTGACCGGGGCCGGGCGGCGCCGGGCGCGGGCCGGCGGCCGGGCCGCCCGGCGGTGGCGGACCGGCGGGAGGCGGCGCGCGATGCGCGATGAACCACCGGCCGAGGCGTACCGGGTACCGCCCGAGCGGGTCGCCCTGGTCGACCTGCTGGACCGCCTGCTGGCCGGCGGAGTGGTGATCACCGGTGACGTCGTGCTGTCCATCGCCGACATCGATCTGGTCCGCATCTCGCTGCGCGCGCTGCTGGTCTCGGTCCGCGCCGGCCCGGCGCTGGAGCTGCCCGGCACCGGGCCGACACCCGGCCTGGCGGCGGAGCCGACGGCACCAGGGGCCGCGACCACGATGGCGACAGGGACGGCGACAGGGACGGCGACGGGGGCGGGGACACCGCGCGAGTCCGGCGGCGGCACCGGGCCGGCCGCGGGCCGGGCCGACCGGCCCGCGGAGGCGAGCGTGCCGTGGAGCCGGCGGTGAGCGGCCCCGGCCCGCCGCCTCCCCCGGTTCCCGGGCCCGGCGGGCCGGCGGGCCCGGGCGAGGAAGGCGGGCGGCCGTGGCGGATCCGGGCCGACCCCGAGTCGGTGGAGCGCGACCTGACCCGGCTGGTGCTCACCCTGGTGGAGCTGGTGCGCCAGCTCGTCGAGCGGCAGAGCGTCCGGCGGATGGAGCAGGGCGACCTGTCCGACGATCAGGTCGAGACGCTCGGGCTCACCCTGATGCGGCTGGAGGAGGCGATGACCGACCTGTGCGACCGGTTCGGCCTGACCCCGGCCGACCTCAACCTCGACCTCGGCCCGCTCGGCACCCTGCTGCCCACCGATCCCGCGGCCCCCGAGGAGTGAAGGACGCTCAGAGCAGGATCCCGAGCAGCGTGTCGGCGGTGGCGCGGACCAGGGCGGGGGCGCCGGGATCGGTGCGGTCGCCGGCAGCGGCGCCGGCGGCCCAGGCGTCCACCGCGGCGAGCGCGCCCGGCGCGTCCAGGTCGTCGGCCAGGCGTTCGCGGACCGCCCGCAGCAGCGCCCGGCCGTCGGGTCCGGCCGGCCCGGATACCGCCGCCCGCCAGGTGGCCAGGCGTCGCTCCGCGGTGTCGATCTGGTCGGGGGTCCACTCCCAGTCGGCGCGGTAGTGGTGGGCCAGCAGCGCCAGCCGCACGGCCATCGGGTCGTGCCGTTCCCGCATCCGGGAGACGAAGACCAGGTTGCCCCGCGACTTGGACATCTTCTCTCCGTGCAGGGCGACCATGCCGGCGTGCACGTACGCCTTGGCGAACGGCCACTCCCCGGTGGCGACGTGGCCTTCGCTCGCGCCCATCTCGTGGTGCGGGAAGATCAGATCCGAGCCGCCGCCGGACACGTCGAACCCGCTGCCGAGGCTGCCGAGCGCGATGGTGGTGCACTCGACGTGCCAGCCGGGCCGGCCGGGTCCGAGCGGCGAGGGCCAGGACGGCTCGCCGGGGCGCTCGGCGCGCCACAGCAGCCAGTCGAGCGGATGCCGCTTGCCGGCCCGAGCGGGGTCGCCGCCGCGCTCGGCGAACAGCTCCAGCATCTTCTCCTCGGAGTAGCCGGAGACGGCGCCGAACTTGGGGGCGGCGGCCGTGGAGAAGTAGACGTCCCGGTCGACCTCGTAGGTCGCGCCCTTGTCCTTCAGCCGCAGGATGAGCTCGGCGACCTGGTCCACCACCTCGGTGACCGCGACGTAGTCGTCCGGGGGCAGCACGCGCAGCGCCTCCATGTCGGTGCGGAACAGCTGGATCTCCCGCTCGGCGAGATCGCGCCAGTCCACCCCGGTCCGCTCGGCGCGCTCGAGCAGCGGGTCGTCCACGTCGGTGGCGTTCTGGCAGAAGCGCACGCGGTGCCCCGCGTCGCGCCAGACCCGGTTGACCAGGTCGAACGCCAGGTAGGTGTTGGCGTGGCCGAGGTGGGTGGCGTCGTAGGGGGTGATGCCGCAGACGTACATCCGGGCCTTCGGCCCCGCGGACGTCTCCCTGATCTGTCGGGACGAGGTGTCGTACAGCCGCAGCGGGAGGCCGCCGCCGGGCAGGGAGGACATCTTCGGAGCAGACCACGATCGCATGGTCCTGAGCCTATCCGTGCGGTCTTGAGGAGCGATGCGCCCGGTGTCTATTCTGCGACAGCAGAAATCAGTGTTGCTGATGATATGAAAAGTTAGTTTCGTCACGTTCCACCGTGGCAGAATCTTCCCGCACAGTCGGGGGTCCGGCTCAGCAATTCCATGCCGAGGGAGAGCGCACTTGCCGGCTTTCAGGGCGTTAGACCCCGCCGATCCCAGGGAGATCGCCTCCTATGTGATCACCGGGCGGATCGGCGAAGGCGGTCAGGGCGTCGTGTACGCCGCCGAGGCCCCCTCCGGCGATCGGGTGGCGGTCAAGCTGCTGCACCGGCAGCTGTCGGGGGACGCCCAGGTACGCCGGGCGTTCGGCGCCGAGCTGCGCCAGGCGCAGCGGGTGACCAGTCCGCGGGTGGCCCGGGTGCTCGCCTACGGCCTGCACGAGCGCCGGCTGTACTACGCGTGCGAGTACATCGACGGTCCCGCGCTGCGAGAGCTGGTGGCCCGGCAGGGGCCGCGCCCGGCGGTGGAGCAGGCCGAGCTGGCGCTGGCCACGCTGGCCGCGCTCGCCTCGATCCACGACGCCGGCAGCCACCACGGCGACCTGCGCCCCGCCTCGGTGGTGATGGGCCCGGACGGGCCGCGGCTCATCGACCTGGGCGCGGCCCGCGCGCTGGCGAGCCGCGCGGCGGGCGGCCGGCCGGCCGAGGCGCTGCCGTACACCGCCCCCGAGCAGCTGGCGGGCACGGCGGCCGACTCCTCGGGCCCGGCGGCCGACATGTTCGCCTGGGCCGGCACCATGATCTTCGCGGCCTCCGGGCGGCCGCCGTTCGACGGGGACGCCCAGCAGGCGGTGGCCGACCAGATCCTGAACGGCGCCGCGGACCTGTCGGCGCTCGGCGGCCGGATCCGCGACGCGGTGGCCGCCTGCCTGGACAAGACCCCGTCCCGGCGCCCGGCGGCCCGGCAGCTGCTGGAACGGCTGCAGGGCGTGCGCCTGGACCCGGGGCCGGTCATCCGGCCGGCGGCCGGCGACCGGCCGGCCGCACCACCCGCCTGGCCGGAGGCTCCGGCCGCCGGGGCGATGCCCGCCACCGGCTCCTACTGGACCCGGCCACCCGCACCCGACGGACCGCCCACCCCGGTACCCCTGCCCGAGGGGATGCCCGCCACCGGCTCCTACTGGACCCGGCCGCCCGCACCCGACGGCCCGCCCACCCCGGCGCCCGGCGGCATGCCGCCCACCCCGGCGCCTCGCGGCATGCCCGCCACCGGCGAGTACCGCATGCCGCCGGACGACTTCGCCGGGCCGGCCACGCCCGCCGAGATCGTGTCGATGACCGGGGACCACTGGACGCCGCCGGCGCCCCCGGTGCCGGCCGGCGACCCGCTCGCCGCCACCGGGACGTACCGGATGCCGCCCCCGCCCGCCGGACGCCCCGGCGCCCGGGAGTACCAGGGCCCCATCCCGCTGAGCTCCAGCCCGCTGTGGCCGCGCGACCGGACGCTGCCCACGCCCGCCGAGTTCGCCACCGACCCGGCCGAGCGCCCGGGTGGCGGCGTCGCCGCACCGCCGCGACCGGCGGAACTGGTTTTGACCGACCCGCCGCGGCGGGCGGCCCGGCCGGCCCGCCGCCGGCGCCGCGGCCAGGCGGTGGCGGCGATCGGCGCGGCCGGCGGCCTGCTCGCACTCGCCTTCGCCTTCGGAGCCGGCGGCGACCCCGGCGAGCGGCCGCCGCGGAACGTCCCGGGCGCCGCCCCGCCGGTCCCGAGCCCGCCCGCCGTCAGCGGCACCCCGGAGGCCGCCTCGTCCGAGCCGCCCACCGCGGTGCCCTCGCCGTCGGTGTCACCGCCGATGGAGTCGGTGCGGGCGGTGCCGAGCTGGGGCACCAGCACGGTGCGGGCCCCGGAGCCGCGGCTGGTGGTCACCCCGGTGAAGACCCGGGTCGATTCGGACTTCATCTTCTACGTGAACATCACCCTCAAGGCCCGCGGCGGGCCGGTGAACTGGCGGGCCTCGATCACCGAGGGGTCGGTGCTCAGCTCGGACCGCGGCACGATCAAGGCCGGCGGCTCCACCGTGATCACCGCCTACGGCCCGACGTTCTGCAGCACCTCGGTGGTGCGGTTCACCTCCAACGGCGGCGACCGGACCGTGACGATCACCTGGGGCGGCGTGCTCTGCTGAGCCGCCCGTCCGCCCCGCTCAGCCGGCGGGCAGCACGGGATACCAGGCGGACACGTCGGCCGGGCGCGCGCTGAACTCATAGCGCAGCGCGCCCGGCGCCAGCGCGGCCAGCGTGAGCGATGAGGTGCCCCACACCTGCCCGCCCGGCAGCTCCCGCCGGACCACCAGCGCCCGCGGGTCGGCGGCGGCCAGGCCCGCGCCGGAGGTCAGCTCCCGCCACGGATCCCACGAGCCGTTCCCCGCGTCCCGCGCCGAGGGGCGCGACGCCGCGGCGAACAGCGGGCGGAAGTACGCGACCCTCGGATGGTCATCGCCACGCGCCCAGCCCGCGTTGACGATCATGTGCACGCCCGGCGGCAGGTCGCCGCCGGCCAGCCGCTCGCCGTCCCAGCTCCACAGCCGCACCGCGTCCGGGGTGGCCAGCAGCAGGTGGAAGGGGTCGTAGCGGCTCAGGTCGACCTCGGGCGGGACGCCGGCCGCCGCGGTCCGCAGCGGCAGGTCGCCGCGGGAGCGCCGGCCGGCCGGGTCGGCGGGGCGGCCGTCGCCGTTCAGCAGCGCCGCCACCCGCGGGGCCGCCGGGTCGGCGGCGAGCCAGGTGCCGCCCGCCGACAGGTCGAGGCCGCCGAACAGCCCGGGAAAGCCCGGCCAGTGCGCGGCGGGCGGCCGCCACGGGCGGGTGACCAGCTCGTCCCGGACCCCGGCGAGCACCACCGGCGTCTCCGCACCGGGATCGAAGCCGACGATGACCGTGCACACGTCCGTTCCCTCCTCATCGGTAGAGATGGACAACTTCCGCACGTCATGCCGAATTCCCACCCGCGCCGCGCGGCGGGCACCTCAGATGGGGGGCCAGGGGATGGCGGGCCAGTCGTCGGAGGGGAAGGGATGGATGCCGGTGCTGAGCAGCCGGCGGACCCGCTCCCAGGTGGCCTCCACCTCGCGCAGGGTGAGCAGCTCGCGCAGCCGCCGCCCGAGCCGGCCGCGCTCGATGTCCCGCTCCAGCCGGGCCAGCACGTTGACCGCCTCGCGCGGCAGCGGCTTGCCGCGCCACTGCCACAGCACGGTGCGCAGCTTGTCCTCCGCGGAGAAGCACACCCCGTGGTCCACGCCGTAGACGTGGCCGTCCGGCAGCGGCAGCAGGTGCCCGCCCTTGCGGTCGGCGTTGTTGACCACCGCGTCGAAGACCGCCATCCGGCGCAGCGCCGGGTTGCGGCCGCGGATCAGCGTCATCAGGTCGGTCTCGGGGTCGGCGTCGATCCACAGCTGGCACATGCCCGGCCCGAAGGGGCCGTCGCGGTAGACGCTGGGCGGGACGATGCGCCAGCCGGTGGCCGCCGACACCTCGAAGGCCGCGACCTCGCGGGCCGCCAGCGTCCCGTCCGGGAAGTCCCACAGCGGCCGCTCGCCGCGCACCGGCTTGTACACGCACTCGGCGGTCAGGCCCTCCAGGCGGATGGTGCAGTAGAGCGTCATGTTGGTCGCCTCGACCAGCCGGCCGGCGACCTCGATGGTGCCCTCGCGCAGCAGGCGCAGGGCGGTGTCGTCGTCCAGTCCCGACGCACCGGGGATGCTGCTGAGCCGGGGGTCGCTCTCCGCACTCACGTAAGGCCCCCCCGGTGGCCGTTGAGCCGGACGCAGATATGACCTTCGGGATCCAGCGGCTGCGCGCACAGCGGGCAGGGCGGCCGGCCGGCGGCGACCAGTTCCAGGGCGCGCTGGGTGAACGCACGGGCCGCCGCGGCGCTGATGTGCACCCGCAGCACCGCCGAGTCGGGATCCTCGGCCAGGACGTCCTCGTCGTCCTCGTCGTCATCGGTGGCCTCCTTGGCCTCGATGACGACCTGGGCGCTGTCGGGGTCCCAGGCCAGCGCCATGGTGCCCACCCGGAAGTCCTCGTCGATCGGCAGGTCGAGCGGCGCCTTGTCGGCCAGCTCCACCGGTGCCATCGCGGGCACCGGGGCGGTGCCGCCGCTGCGGCGCAGCACCTCGTCCAGCAGCTCGTCCAGCCGATCGGCCAGCACCGCGACCTGGAACTTCTCCAGCGCCACCGTCGTCATGCGCCCCTGACCACGGGCTTGCAGAAAGAAGGTGCGTGAGCCCGGTTGCCCCACGGCACCGGCCACGAACCTCTCTGGCGGATCGTAGTCGAAGACCGGCATAGCCCGACCTTACGCGGTCCCGGCTCCGCCGCCGACAGCGGCGTCGCTCTCGGTGGACATTTCTCCGCCGTCCGGCTCCGCCGGACGCTCGGCCGATGGGGGTGGAGGTAGGAGATTCTCCACCCCGCCCCCCACATCATTCACCCGGAGGACGAACGGCCGCAGGGTGGTGTACCTGATCACGGTCAGCGACGCGGGGTCGGCGGTGATCCGCTGGAACTGGTCGAGGTGCACGCCGAGGGCGTCCGCCACGATCGCCTTGATCACGTCACCGTGGCTGCACACCAGGTAGACCGCGTCGTCGCCCAGCTTGGCGTTCCAGTGCCGTACCCCGGCGACCGCGCGGCGCTGCACGCCGGCCAGCGACTCCCCGCCCGGGAAGACCGCGGCGCTCGGGTGCTGCTGCACCACCCGCCAGAGCGGTTCCTTGGCCAGGTCCGCGAGCGGGCGGCCGGTCCAGTCGCCGTAGCCGCACTCGCCGAACCGCTCGTCGCTCTGCACGGTGAGCCCGTCCCGGCCGGCCAGGACCGCCTCGGCGGTCTCCCGGCAGCGTTCGAGCGGGCTGGACACGATCGCGTCGAGGCGGACCGGCGCCAGCCGCTCCGCCAGGGCCGCCGCCTGTGCCCGGCCGCGCTCGTCCAGATGGACCTTCGGGGTCCAGCCGGCGAGCACCGGCCCGGTCAGGTCGGTGAGGCCGTGCCGCACCAGGAGCAGAGTGGTCACAGATCCCAGCTTATTGTGCCGTGATCACCCCAAGGGACAGCAGCGTCAGCAGGAACGCTCCGGCGAACACCCGGTAGGTGACGAAGACCATGGTGGAGTGCCTGGCGAGGTAGCGCAGCAGCCAGGCGATCGAGGCGTAGCCGACGGCGAAGGAGACCAGGGTGGCGACGGCGGTGGGCAGCAGGTCGGGGCCGCCGCCCGCGCCGACGTCGCGCAGCTCGAACAGCCCGGACAGCACGACGGCGGGGATGGACAGCAGGAACGAGTAGCGGGCCGCGGCCTCCCGGGTGAATCCCAGGAACAGCCCGCCGGTGATCGTGGAGCCGGACCGCGAGGCGCCGGGCACCAGCGCCAGGGCCTGGAACCCGCCGATGATCAGCCCGTCCCGCAGGGTGAGGCGGTCGATCGGCGCGCGCTGCCGGCCGACCTGCTCGGCGAGCAGCAGGACCAGTCCGAAGGCGATCAGGACCGCGGCGTTCAGCCACAGGTTGCGGGCCGGCCCCTCGATCGCGTCCTTGAACACCAGGCCGAGGACGCCGAGCGGGACCGTGCCGAGGCCGATGTACCACCCCATCCGCGCGTCGGTCTCCCCGCGCAGGGCCGGGGTCCACAGGCTGCGCAGCCAGGTCCACAGGATGCGGGTGATGTCGCGCCAGAAGTAGATGACGACGGCCAGCATGGTGCCGAGCTGGATCACCGCGGTGAAGGCCGCGCCCGGGTCGGACCACCCGAGCAGCCGGGGCACGATGAGCAGGTGGGCCGAGCTGGAGATCGGCAGGAATTCCGTCAGGCCCTGCACGACGCCGAGCACGATCGCTTGCAGTGCGTCCATAGTCGCGCCAGCCTAGGGCAGCGGGCGCGTCCGAGGGGTGCGGCCGGGGGTGGGACGTTCCAACGCGGTAACCTGGCCGGATCATGGAGCAGCGATTGGTGGGCCGCAGCGGCCTGTCGGTGTCGCGGGTGGGGCTCGGCACGATGACCTGGGGGCGTGACACCAGTGCCGAGGAGGCCGCCGCGCAGCTCGCCATGTTCGCCGACGCGGGCGGCACGCTGGTCGACACCGCCGACGTCTACTCCGGCGGCGACGCCGAGCGCCTCCTGGGCCGGCTGCTGCGCGACGGCGTGCCGCGCGCGCAGGTCGTCGTCGCCACCAAGGCCGTGCTGACGCCGTACGGTCCGCGCACCAGGGACGCCTCGCGGCGGGGGCTGATCGCCGCGCTGGACGCCTCGCTGGCCCGGCTGGGCCTGGACGAGGTGGACCTGTGGCAGCTGCACGCGTTCGACCCGGAGGTGCCGCTGGAGGAGACGCTGGCCGCGGTGGACACCGCGGTCTCCACCGGCCGGACGATCTACGCCGGGGTGTGCAATTACACCGGCTGGCAGCTCGCGGCGGCGGGGGTCTGGCAGCGCGCGGCGGCCGGCCGGGCGCCGCTCGTGGCCGCCCAGGTGGAGTACTCGCTGCTGGCGCGGGACGCCGAGCGGGAGATCCTGGCCGCCGCCGAGCATGTGGGGGCCGGGGTGCTGGCCTGGTCGCCGCTGGGCCGGGGCGTGCTGACCGGCAAGTACCGCACGGGCATCCCCGCCGACTCGCGGGCCGCCACCCCGCACTTCGCCGACTTCGTCCAGCCGTACCTGAACGACCGGTGCCGCCGGGTGGTGGAGTCGGTGACCACCGCCGCCGAGGGGCTCGGGGTCTCGCCGCTGTCGGTCGCGCTGTCCTGGGTGCGCGACCAGCCGGGCGTGGCGGCGGCCATCGTCGGGGCGCGCGACCGGGCACAGCTCAGCGGGGTGCTGCAGGCCGAGGACCTGACCCTGCCGGTGGAGATCCGCGAGGCGCTGGACGACGTCTCGGCCGTCGACCAGTCCTGATC
Organism: Sphaerisporangium rufum; assembly: GCF_016863395.1. Lineage (GTDB taxonomy): Bacteria > Actinomycetota > Actinomycetes > Streptosporangiales > Streptosporangiaceae > Sphaerisporangium > Sphaerisporangium rufum. Next base: position 26,511 of record NZ_BOOU01000055.1, read on the forward strand.
TCCGGCGGCCGGGAGCCGCCGCGACGCCCGCCGCGGCCGCCGCCCGGGACGGCCGCTCTCCCCCGCCCATGCCCCGGCCGCCCTCGCGGACCGCGCCGCCGGACGGCCGGCCCCCGAACGGGAATCGTGCTCGCGTATCACTACTCGGTACCGTTTCGTCGCTTTTCTCGGAAAGACGGGCTTGGTGCCACAAGATGGTCTTGGAGACGCCGGGAGGGGAGCCCGTCGTCCCAGGACGTACATGGAGGCGATCCATGCACAGGAGCACGACCGCCGTGGCGGCCGGGGCACTGGCCCTCGCGCTCGGCGGGGGGGCGGCGCCGGCGGTGGCCGGAACGGCCTCGGCGGAGCCCGGCCCGGGCGGCCGGCCGGCCGGGCCGGGCCCGGCGGCCATCCCGGTCATCATGATCGCCGCCGCGGCCCCGGCCGCCCCGGCGGCCACCGGCGCGCCGGACGGCCCGCCCGACACCGTCAAGGACGTCACCGAGAACGTCAGGGACGCCGTGGACGACGTCCGCGACACCGTCCGCGACACCGTGCGGGAGACCGTGCGGGATGTCGAGAAGGACGTCAAGGACACCGGCCGGACGGTGGACGAGCCGGTGGCCGACGCCACCGACACCGTGTTCGGTGATCGGGGCGCGACGCCGGAGCCGGTCGCCTCGCCACCACCGGCCGCCACCGCCGCGCCGGCGCCCACCGGCGGCCCGCCGCCCGCCGCGCCGGCCGGACGGGACGGGCCCGGCGCCGGGAAGGTGCCAGGTGACTCCGCCGCCGACGCGGCCGCGCCGGGAAAGGACCGTTCCAACCACGTCGGCCGGCCCGGCCTGGTTCCTCCGGGCGGCGCCATCTCACCCGCCGTCTCACCCACCGCCTGGCCGGCGGACGGGGCGGGGCCCGGCGGGGCACGGCGGGGGGGCGCGACGTCCGCCCGTCCGGTGGCCCCCGACGTGGAGACACCGCCTATGGTGCCACTGTGGCCGGGGCAGCGGCTACCGGTACTGGCCGGCCCGCTCGGCGGGCCGCCGCTGCGGCCGTCCCCGCCGTTCGACATCCCCGGCACCGCGCTGACCGCGGCGCTGCTGCTGTCGGCGATCCTGGCCGCCCGGGTGCTGCAGGCGCGCAGCGAGGGCGGCCCGCCCGCGTCGATGCCGTTCGGCGGGCTGCCGCGGGCGGCGGCGCCCCGCCGCGCGGGCTCGCCGCTGTCGCCGGCGGGGCCGGAGGGCGTGCGCCGATCCGCCTGATCACCTGGCGACGATCGGCCCGTCGGCCTGGTCGGGCCGGCCGGACGTCCGGTGCGGGTCCTGCCGATGCCCGGCACCGCCGGACCAGCCGGGGCGGCGCGGACCGGCCGGCGAGGTGGTCCGGCCGGCGAGGTGGTTCAGGCGCCGATGGCGTGCACGCCGCCGTCCACGTGCACGATCTCGCCGGTGGTCGCCGGGAACCAGTCCGACAGCAGCGCCACGCACGCCTTGGCGGCCGGCTCGGGGTCGGCCAGGTCCCAGCCGAGCGGCGCCTTGGCCGGCCAGCTCTCCTCGAACTCCTTGAAGCCGGGGATGCTCTTGGCGGCCATGGTGCGCAGCGGGCCGGCCGCGACCAGGTTCACCCGGATGCCGTGCGCGGCCAGGTCGCGGGCCAGGTAGCGCGAGCAGGACTCCAGGCCGGCCTTGGCCACGCCCATCCAGTCGTAGACCGGCCAGGCCTTGCTGGCGTCGAAGTCCAGGCCGACCACCGCGCCGCCGTCCTTCATCAGCGGCAGGCAGGCCACCGCCAGCGACTTGAAGGAGAAGGTGGAGACGTGCAGCGCGGTCGCGACGTCGTCCCAGGTGGTGTTGAGGAAGTTGCCGCCGAGGGCGGTCTGCGGCGCGAAGCCGATGGAGTGGACGATGCCGTCCAGCCCGTCGAGGTGCTCGCCGACCCGGTCGGCCAGGGTGTCCAGGTGCTCGGTGTTCTGCACGTCCAGCTCGATGACCGGCGGCGGGTCGGGCAGCCGCCGCGCGATGCGCTCGACCAGGCTGAGCCGGCCGAAGCCGGTGAGCACGATGGTGGCGCCCTCCTGCTGGGCCAGCCGGGCCACCGAGAAGGCGATGGACGCGTCGGTGAGCACGCCGGTGACCAGCAGCCGCTTGCCGTCGAGGATTCCCATGATCAGTGCCCCATTCCCAGGCCGCCGTCGACCGGGACGACCGCCCCGGTGATGTAGGCGGCGTCGTCGCTCGCCAGGAACCGCACGGCCCGCGCGATGTCGGCGCCGCTCGCGGCCCGGCCGAGCGGCACGTTCTTCAAGATGGCCTCCTGCTGGGCGGCGTCCAGCGCGGCCGTCATGTCGGTCTCCACGAAGCCCGGCGCCACCACGTTGACCGTGATGCCGCGCGAGCCGAGCTCGCGGGCCAGCGACCGGGCGAACCCCACCAGGCCGGCCTTGGAGGCCGCGTAGTTGCTCTGCCCCGCCGAGCCGGACAGCCCGACGACCGAGGAGATCAGCACGATGCGGCCGCGGCGCATCTTCAGCATGCCGCGGCAGGCCCGCTTGGCCACCCGGTAGGCGCCGGTCAGGTTGGTGTCCAGGACCTCGGTGAAGATCTCCTCCTTCATCAGCGGCAGGAGGGTGTCGCGGGTGATGCCCGCGTTGGCGACGACCACCTCGACCGGCCCGTGCTCGGCCTCCGCCTTGGCGAACGCGGTGTCCACGTCCTCGGTGCTGGTGACGTCGCACCTGACGCCGAAGAGCCCTTCGGGGGGTTCTCCCGAGCGGTAGGTGACGGCCACGGCGTCACCGGCCGCGGCCAGCTCCCGGGCGATAGCCAGACCGATGCCGCGGTTGCCGCCGGTTACGAGTACTGATCGAGCCATGGCACGACGGTATCGCCTACTCGCAGGTAAACCCTTATCCGCGCCGTACAAGATCACAGGGCTAGGATCGTGGACATGCGCCAGATCGATCCCGACTTCCTCGCCCTGCCGCTGCGGCGGCTGGCCGACGCGGCCCTGCAGCGTGCCCGCGAACTCGGCGCCGAGCACGCCGACTTCCGGCTGGAGCGGGTGCGCGGTGAGAGCCTCAACCTGTTCGACGCCCGCCTGGAGGGGTCGATGGACGCCGACGACCTCGGGTACGCCGTGCGCGTGGTGCACGGCGGCACCTGGGGGTTCGCCGCGGGCATCGAGCTCACCCCCGAGGCCGCCGCGGCGGTGGCCGCCCAGGCGGTCGAGGTCGCCAAGGTGGCGGCGCCGGTGAACCGCGAGCCGGTCGAGCTGGCCGCCGAGCCGGTGCACGCCGGGGTGACCTGGGTGTCGGAGTACGACGTCGACCCCTTCGACGTGGTCATGAAGGACAAGGCCGCCCTGCTCGGCGAATGGTCGGCCGGCCTGCTGGCCGACCCGCGGGTCGATCACGTGTCGGCCTCGCTGATGCAGGTCAAGGAGCAGAAGTTCTACGCCGACACCGCGGGCACCGACACCACCCAGCAGCGGGTGCGCGTCCATCCGGTGGTCACCGTCATGCGGGCGGTGGACGGCCGGTTCGACGACATGCGCACCCTGGCCCCGCCGGTCGGCCGGGGGTACGAGTACCTGACCGGCACCGGCTGGGACTTCCCGGCCGAGCTGGCCACCCTGCCGCTGCTGCTGGAGGAGAAGCTCGCGGCGCCATCGGTGACGGCCGGCGCGTACGACCTGGTGGTCCACCCGTCCAACCTGTGGCTCACCATCCACGAGTCGATCGGCCACGCCACCGAGCTGGACCGCGCGCTCGGCTACGAGGCGGCCTACGCGGGCACCAGCTTCGCGACGTTCGACCAGCTCGGCACCCTTGAGTACGGCTCGCCGATCATGAACGTGACCGGCGACCGCACCGCCGCGCACGGCCTGGCCTCGATCGGCTACGACGACGAGGGCGTGGCGACCCGCCAGTTCGACATCGTGCGCGAGGGCCGGCTGGTGGGCTACCAGCTGGACCGGCGGATGGCGCTGCTGAAGGGCCTCGGCCCGTCCAACGGGTGCGCGTTCGCCGACTCCCCCGGGCACGTGGCGATCCAGCGGATGGCCAACGTGTCGCTGCAACCGGCGCTGGACGGCCCGTCCACCGAGGAGCTGATCTCCCGGGTGGAGCGCGGCATCTACGTCATGGGCGACAAGAGCTGGTCCATCGACATGCAGCGGTACAACTTCCAGTTCACCGGGCAGCGGTTCTACCTCATCGAGGACGGGCGGCTGACCGGGCAGGTGCGCGATGTGGCCTACCAGGCCACCACCACCGACTTCTGGCGCTCGATGGAGGCGGTGGGCGGCCCGCAGACCTACGTCCTGGGCGGCGCCTTCAACTGCGGCAAGGGCCAGCCGGGCCAGGTGGCCCCGGTGAGCCACGGATGCCCGTCCGCGCTGTTCCGCGGGGTCAAGATACTCAACACCGTTCAGGAGGGTGGCAAGTGACTCCTCAGGAGACCGTCGAGCGTGCCCTTGCGCTCAGCAAGGCCGACGACTGCGTCGTGATCGTCGACGAGGGGTCGACCGCGAACCTCCGCTTCGCCGGCAACACGCTCACCACCAACGGGGTGGCGCGCTCCTCGCAGCTCACCGTCATCTCGATCACCGGCCGGGGCGTCGGCGTGGTGTCGCGTTCGGCGGTCCGCCCGGACCAGCTGGCCGAGGTGGTCACCGCCGCCGACCTGGCCTCCCACCAGTCGCCGCCCGCCGAGGACGCCCGGCCGCTGGTGGGCGGGGCGGAGTCGGCGGACTGGGACCGGCCGGCCGAGACCACCTCCATCGAGGTCTTCGGGCGGCTCGCCCCGGCGCTCGGTGAGGCGTTCGCGGTGGCCGAGACCGGCGACCGGCGGCTGTACGGCTTCGCCGAGCACAGCATGACCTCGACCTTCCTCGGCTCCTCCACCGGGCTGCGGCTGCGCCACGACCAGCCGACCGGCCGGCTGGAGTTGAACGCCAAGTCGGCCGACCTGGCCCGCTCGGCGTGGACGGGCGTCGCCACTCGCGACTTCACCGACGTGGACGTGGCCGCGCTGGACGACGGGCTGGCCCGCCGGCTGGGCTGGGCCAAGCGCCGGGTGGACCTGCCGGCCGGCCGCTACGAGACGCTGCTGCCGCCGTCCTCGGTGGCCGACCTGATGATCTATCTGTACTGGTCGGCGGGCGCCCGGGACGCGGCCGACGGCCGTACGGTGTTCTCCCGCCCCGGCGGCGGCACCCGGGTCGGCGAGGTGCTGTCCGGCTCGCCGCTGCGGCTGGCGAGCGACCCGGCCGCCGCCGGCGTCGAGTGCGCGCCGTTCGTGGTCGCGCACGCCGGCGGCCGCGAGCGGTCGGTGTTCGACAACGGGCTGCCGCTGGCGGCGACCGACTGGATCAGGGACGGCTCGCTGGCCGCCCTGCTGCAGACCCGCCACTCCGCCGAGCAGACCGGGCTGGCGGTGACCCCGCCCATCGACAACCTGATCATGTCGGGGCCGGCGGGCGGCGCGTCGCTGGAGGAGATGGTGGCCGGCACCGAGCGTGGCCTGCTGCTCACCTGCCTGTGGTACATCCGCGAGGTGGATCCGCAGTCGCTGCTGCTGACCGGGCTGACCCGCGACGGGGTGTACCTGGTGGAGGGCGGCGAGGTGGTCGGCGAGGTGAACAACTTCCGGTTCAACGAGAGCCCGGTCGACCTGCTGGGCCGGCTCACCGAGATCGGCCGCTCGGCGCAGACGCTGCCCCGGGAGTGGAACGACTACTTCACCCGGACGGTCATGCCGCCGGTGCGGGTGCCCGACTTCAACATGTCGACGGTCAGCCAGGCCAGCTGACCGGGCGTGCCGGTGCCGGGTCGCTCCGGCACCGGCACCGTGCGGCGCCGGGGGCGGGCCGGTTCAGGAGTCCTCCAGCCGGAAGCCCACCTTCATGCCGACCTGGAAGTGGCCGATCTCGCCGTCCTGGATGTGGCCGCGTACCTCGGTCACCTCGAACCAGTCCAGGTGGCGCAGCGTCTCGGCGGCGCGGCGGACCCCGTTGCGGATCGCCTGGTCGATGCTCTCGGGCGACGTGCCGACGATCTCGGTGACCCGATAGGTGCGGTCGCTCATCAGCTTCTCCTTCCGTCCGGCCTTGATCGTATGACGGGCCGCCGGTCCCCCGCCCGGCGGGTGGCCCGGACACTCCGGGGACTACCGTGGGACAGGTGAAGGTATGGCATCGTCGCACGGTCGTCCATCAGGTCACCGACGCCCGCCCCTCCCTCTCGGCCGACATCGGGCGCCGAGAGAAGATCTATTTCGTGCAGATGAGCATCCGGCTGGTGTGCCTGGTGCTGGCCGTCGTGCTCAGCGTGCCCTGGCCGGTCCGCGCGCTGCTGGTGGCCGGAGCGATCTTCTTGCCGTACTTCGCGGTGATCGGGGCGAACCAGCCGAGCCGTGACGCTCCCTCGCCCTTCGCCGGGGAATCACCTAACCAAAGCGAGATACCACGGCACCGACGCGAGATCGGGTCGTGACAAAGTCTTGACGCACCCCATGGGTTGTAGGTGTACGCTTTAGGCAAGCGCTCTGGTCCCCCGTCAGAGCGCTCGTGCCGGCGTTCCGGGCCCCCGTCGGAACGCCGATGACGCGACGCCGGGTGGTTTGCCCCCGTAACCACCCGGCGTCGCCCATTTCCGGGGGTTTTTCGGTTTCCGGGCCGCCGCCGGTCAGCGGCCGGGCACCTGCTCCCCGGCGGCCGGCGCCGCCCATTCCCGGGCCATCGCCGCGAGCCGCCCGGCCGCGTCCGGACCCGCGGTGCCCGCGCCCTGGGCCAGCCCGAGCAGGTAGGCGGTGAGCGGCGCGGCCGGCCGGGCCACCCCGTGCGCCACGTCCCTGGTCAGGTCGAGTACCACATCCCGGTCCAGTTTCTCCGGGTCGATGCCGAGTTCCTGGCAGACCAGCGCCGTCCATTCCGCGAGTACGTTCACCATGCTCCTTTCGGTCGGGTGGCTGATTTTCCCGATAATGCCTTACTGGCCCCTTTACCGGACATTTCCGTCTTTGTCGGGAAGGTCGTCGGCCAGCCGCCGCCGGGCCACCGCGACGTCCGCCATGGTGTCGCAGTCGAACCATGGCGCCCGCCCGTCGCCCCCGGGCGGCAGCCGCAGCCGGACCGGCTCCAGCGGCCCGAGCAGCCCGCGCAGCGACCCGCCCCGGTAGCCGGCCAGGGCCCCGGCGAGCGGCTCCCGGCGCCACACGCCGGTCAGCCACTGCTCCCGGCCCTCCTCGTCCACCAGCAGGGCCCCGGCCCGCTCCCCCACGGCGGCCCGCAGCGCGGCGACGTGCCCGGGCAGCAGGAAGGGCAGGTCGGCGGCGAGCAGCGCCACCAGCGCAGCCGCGCACCGCGCCAGCCCGGCCCGCAGCGCGGGCACCGGGCCGGCGCCCGGCGGATCCTCGCAGGCGAACTCGGCTCCCGGCAGGCCGGGCCGCGGCGGGCCGACCACCACCAGCCGGGCCGCGTGCGGGACCGCGGCCGCGACCCGCTCGACCAGCGGCCGGCCGCCGACCGGCAGCCCCGGCTTGTCGGCACCGCCGAGCCGGCGCGCGCCGCCGCCGGCCAGCAGCACCGCGTCGTACGCCGGCCGGGGCGCCACCTCAGCCGCCGATGGCCGACATGGGACGGGCCGGCCGCAGGAACGCCGGATCGTCGATGCCGTGCCCGGCCCGCTTGCCGCGCACCGCGGCGGTCCACCGCGCGGCGATCTCGTCGTCTGAGGCGCTGCCGCGCAGCGCGGCGCGCAGGTCGGACTCCTCGGTGGCGAACAGGCAGTTGCGGATCTGGCCGTCGGCGGTCAGCCGCACCCGGTCGCAGGCGCCGCAGAACGGGCGGGTCACCGAGCCGATCACCCCGACCCGGGCCGGGCCGCCGTCCACCAGGAAGATCTCGGCGGGCGCGCTGCCGCGCTCGCCGGGTTCGTCGGGAGTGAGCGAGAAGTGCCCGTTCAGCATGCCGAGGATCTCGTCCGCGGTGACCATCGTGTCGCGGCGCCAGCCGTGCTGGGCGTCCAGGGGCATCTGCTCGATGAAGCGCAGCTCGTAGCCGCGCTCCAGGCAGAAGCGCAGCAGCCCGGCCGCCTCGTGCTCGTTCACCCCCCGCATCAGCACCGAGTTCACCTTGACCGGGCGCAGGCCGGCCCGCTCGGCGGCGGCGAGCCCGGCGAGCACGTCCGGCAACCGGTCGCGGTGCGCGAGCCGGACGAAGGTCTGCCGGTCCAGGGTGTCGAGCGAGATGTTCACCCGGTCCAGCCCGGCGGCGGCGAGGGGCTCGGCCAGCCGGGCCAGGCCGATGCCGTTGGAGGTGATCGACACCTGTGGCCGGGGGCGCAACGCCGTGGTGCGGGCGACGATCTCGGTCAGCTCGCGGCGCAGCAGCGGCTCGCCGCCCGTGTAACGGACCTCGGTGATCCCGAGCCGCCGCACGCCGATCTCCACCAGCCGGCAGATCTCGTCCGCGGTGAGCAGGTCGGGCTTGGGCAGCCAGTCGAGCCCTTCCGGCGGCATGCAGTAGCCGCACCGCAGGTTGCACTTGTCGGTCAGCGAGACCCGCAGATCGGTCGCCACCCGCCCGAAGGAGTCGACGAGCACCGGTGCCCTCCCAGCCGTGCGTACGAGGCGTGATCGGTCAGATGGCCAGCCTATGCCGCGCGGCGCGGCGCCCGGCGTGGCGCATCTCCCCTTCCCCGCCCAACCATCGGCGCCCGCGGCCGATTCCCTGGCTCCGACCCCGGCCGCCGGGACGCACTGGGGTTCCGGGCGGACCGCATCGGGGGGACCGCCGGGGTTTACGGGGCAAGCCACGGGGATAGGGCGAAAGAGGCATTCTCCGCCCTCTGTGACCAGTGTGAAAACGAACCAAGCAATCGCTTGGTTGTTTTATCAACGATTCGGTTACAGCCCGGCAAAGCCAGGTAGCCCCCTGTTGCGCCAGTAAGCCACGCTGACCTGGGACGACACTCAAATTTCGGACAGACTGCGCGATTTTTGATCCTCCGACGATCTCATTACGGTCGGAGGCCTGGTACGTGTCCAGCGTCCCGACAAGCAGACGACCCACCACGAGCAGCGAGAGCACGAACGAGGAGCGAGAGACCAGTGGCGGACACTCCCTACACCCGGCGCGGCTTCATGCGCGGCACCGGAGCCCTGATCACCGCGCTGGCCGCGGCCCCGCTGGCGGTCGCCGGTTGCAGCAAGGCCGAAGGCACCGGCGGTACCGGCGCCACCGGCGACGGCGACACCCTGGAGCGGATCAAATCCACCGGACGGGTCAAGGTCGGCTTCGCCAACGAGGCTCCCTACGGCTTCCGCGACAAGAGCGGCAAGCTCACCGGCGAGGCCCCCGAACTCGCCCGGGCGATCTTCAAGGGCCTGGGCACCATCGAGCTGGAACCGGTGCTGGTCGACTCCTTCGGCGCCCTGATCCCCGGCCTGGTGGCCGGCCAGTACGACCTCATCGCCGCCGGGATGTTCATCACCCCCGAGCGCTGCGGGCAGATCGCCTTCTCCAACCCCGACTACGCCGGGGCGAGCGCGTTCATGGTCGAGCGGGGCAACCCCAAGGGACTCACCTCCTTCGACAAGGTCAAGTCCTCCGGGGCCACCATCGCGGTGCTGGAGGGCGCCGCCGAGAAGGGCTACGCCGACGCGGCCGGCGTGGACGGCGGCAAGATCAAGGTCTACCCCAAGGCCAACGACGCGGTGCAAGGGCTCGCCGACGGCCGGGTGGACGCGGTCGCGCTGACCGCCATCACGCTGCGCTGGACATTGAAGGAGAACCCCTCCTTCGCCGGCGCGGGCCTTGAGGTCACCGAAGGGTTCATCCCGGTCGTGAACGGCCAGAAGCAGCTCGGCGCGGGCGGTTTCGGGTTCCGCACGTCCGACACCACCTTGCGGCAGGCGTTCGACACCGAGCTGAAGAAGCTGCAGGACGGCGGGAAGCTGCTGCCGATCGTCGAGCCGTTCGGGTTCGGCGAGACCGAGGTCGAGACCGCCAAGACGCTGACCGCCGAGCAGCTCTGCGCGGCCTGACCGACTCATGATGCTCTCCTTCACCGCGCCGGGCCCGCTCGGCACCGCCGCGGAAGTGCTGCCGTACCTGCTGGACGGCGCCGTGGTCACCGTCAAGGTCGCGCTGGGCGCCACCCCGGTGGCGCTGGCGCTGGCGTTCATCGCCGGCCTGGCCGGCTGCTCCGGCAGCCGCTGGGCCCGTGGCGTCTCCCGCGGCTACCTGGAGTTCTTCCGCGGCACCGCGGTGATCGTCCAGATGTACTGGATCTTCTACGCGATGCCCGCGCTGACCGGCTACCGGCTGGACCCGGTGTTCGCGGGCGTCATCGCGGTCGGGCTCAACCTGGGCGCCTACGGCTCGGAGGTCGTGCGGGGCGCGATCGCCGCGGTGCCGGTGCCGCAGCGGGAGGCGGGCATCGCGCTGAACTTCGGCCCGGTGCAGCGGATGGTCCGCATCATCCTGCCGCAGGCGTGGGTGGCCATGCTGCCGCCGCTGAACAACCTGTGGATCGAGCTGCTGAAGGCCACCTCGCTGGTCTCGGTCATCTCGGTGGCCGACGTCATCGCCGAGAGCCGCACCCTGCGCAACACCGGATACTCGCCGCTGGTCGTCATGACCCTGGTGCTGCTGATCTACCTGCTCCTGGCGCTCATAATCACCCTGATCATGCGGATGCTGGAGCGGCGCGCCGCCCACCGGGTCGGCCGCGAGCCGCCCCCGCTGCTGCCCCGGCGCCGTCGCCGGCGTCCCCCGGTGCCGGTGCGGGGGGAGGTCGCCTGATGGACTGGGACTGGGATTACGCGCTCTCCATCGCGCCGGAGATGCTGACCACCGGCCTGAAGGTCACCCTGCAGGCCACGTTCGCCGGCGCGCTGGTCGCGTTCGCGCTCGGGCTGGTGCTCGCCCTGGGGTTGCGTGCCCCATGGTCGGGCATCCGCGGGCCGGTGCGCCTGATCATCGAGTTCGTCCGCAGCACGCCGCTGGTGGCGCAGCTGTTCTTCGTCTACTACGTCTTCCCCAGCGCCCTCGGGATCAGCATGAGCGCGCTGGCCACCGGCATCGTGGTGCTCGGCGTGCACTACGCCGCCTACACCGCCGAGGTGTACCGCTCGGGCATCGACTCGGTGCCGAAAGGCCAGTGGGAGGCGGCCGTCGCGCTCAACCTGAGCCGCCCCCGCACCTGGACGAGCGTCGTGCTGCCGCAGGCGGTGCGCCGGGTGCTGCCCATGCTGGGCAACTACCTGATCGCCATCTTCAAGGAGACCCCGCAGCTCACGCTGATCACCGTGGTGGACATCCTCGGCCTGGGCCGCCAGCTCGGCTCCGAGAACTTCCGCTACCTCGAACCCATCACCATCGCCGGGCTGTTCTTCCTGCTCGTCGCCATCCCGGCCTCTCTCGTCGTGCGCCGCTTGGAGCATCGCCTTGGAACGTGAACCCGTGCCCGCCCCCGCCGACGCCGCGCCGGCGGCCGGCGACTGGATGATCCGCTTCGACCAGGTGGTCAAGCGGTTCGGCGACCTGACCGTGCTGGACCACCTGGACTTCCACGTCCGCGCCAAGGAGCGCGTCACGCTGATCGGGCCGAGCGGCTCGGGCAAGACCACCATCCTGCGGCTGCTGATGACGCTGGAGCGGGTCACCGGCGGCCTGATCGAGGTCGACGGCCGGCCGTTCAGCCACATGCCGGGCCGCGGCGGGCTGGTACCGGCCAACGAGAAGCACCTGCGGGTCGCCCGCCGCAAGATCGGCATGGTGTTCCAGCAGTTCAACCTGTTCCCCAACATGGACGTCATGCGCAACATCACCGAGGCGCCGGTGCGCTCCCTGGGCCGCTCCCGGGAGGAGGCCGAGACCCGGGGCGCCGAGCTGCTGGAGATGGTCGGCCTGGCCGACAAGGCGCACGAGCACCCGGCGCGGCTGTCCGGCGGCCAGCAGCAGCGGGTGGCCATCGCCCGGGCGCTGGCGATGGAGCCGGAGATCCTGCTGCTGGACGAGGTGACCTCGGCACTGGACCCGGAGCTGGTGGCCGGCGTGCAGTGCCTGCTGCGGGACATCGCGCAGGAGTCGCAGCTGACCATCCTGTGCGTCACCCACGAGATGCACTTCGCCCGGGACATCTCCGACCGGGTGCTGATGTTCGACCGGGGCCGCATCGTCGAGGACGGCCCGCCCGAGCAGATCTTCGGCGAGCCGCGCGAGCAGCGCACCCGCGACTTCCTGCAGGCGGTCATCGAGGCCGGCTGACCGGGCCGGCGGTCTCGGGCCGGGCTCCCTCCGGGGCCGGTTGGCCGGCCGTCGCGATGGAGCCGGCCGGCCGTCGCGATGGAGCCGGCCGGCCGGCGGGACGGAGCCGCGGCCGCGACGCTGAGCGCCGAGCGCGCCGCGGCGCTCAGCGACGCGCGGCGGGGACGTCGACCGGGACGGACAGCACGCACCCGGTGCCCGGCGGCACCATCTCCGGCACGCCGCGCCATTCGGCCGCGGTGATGAACAGCGTCGCGCCGTCCGCACCGCCGAGCTCGCAGGCGAACCCGCCCCGGTCCAGCTCCACGGTCCGCGTCACCCGGCCGCCCTCGCGCACCCGGACGCACCGCCGGTTGGGCACGTCGGCGTACCAGACGGCACCCTCGGCGTCCAGGCAGATGCCGTCCGGCACGCCACCTCCCAGATCGGCCCAGACCCGCGCGCCGGACAGGCCGCCGCCGGGCTCGACGTCGTAGCCCATCAGCCGGCCGGCGTAGGAGTCGGCGACGATCAGCGTCGAGCCGTCGGCTGTCAGGGCCATGCCGTTGGCGAAGGTGAGGCCGGTGGCGACCTCGCGCGCCGAGCCGTCCGGGCCGACGTAGGCGACGCCGCCCGGCGCGGGTTCGGCGCCGGAGAGCATGTCGAAGCCGATGCGGTCGACGTAGACCCCGCCGCGGCCGTCGGCGACGACGTCGTTCCAGCCGCCGCCGAGACCGGCCAGGCCGGCGTGGGTCACCAGCGATCCGTCGGCCTCCCGGCGCAGCAGCCGCTCGCGGGCGGAGTCCACCAGCAGCAGCCGCCCGCCGGGGAGCCAGGCGATGCACAGCGGCAGCGAGTCCACCCGGGCGATCACCTCGGGCGTGCCGTCCGGTTCCAGGGCGATCACCTCGCCCGCCGTCCAGTCGGCGAAGTACAGGCGGCCGTCGTGCCACCGGGGCGACTCCACCAGGCCACGGCCGGTGATCAGGGTCCGCGGTTCGGCCATCCGAGCTCCTCAAGGTATCGATGTTCCGCCGCGGCGGGCACCGGGCGACGTGGCGGCACCGTCCGGCCCGCGGGCGGCTCCCGGTGTCTACACGAACGAGGATGCCGCGGATCGACACCACCGCCGGGGATCCGCACCGGCCCGGACCGGCGGTTGCGCGCGGATGACAAGAACCGGCGGCAAGCCCTGCGTCCCGCGCGTAGAAACGTGCGCTTTCACACGGATATAACCGGTCGGACGACCTTTCCGGGTACCCGTCTCCCCCATCGCGTGCGGTGGGACCGAGGAGGAGCGCATGAGCGTTCTCGTCCGGCGGCTCGCCGCCGGCGCCGCGGCCGCCGTGCTGGCGGCCGGCCTGCCGGCGCCGGCCGCCGCGGCCGCCCCCGGCTACCACCCGAGCGACGCGGACTGGGCCGACTGCCCGCGGCTGCCGAAGGGGGCCACGCCGGACACCTGGAGCTGCATATTCATCATCACCGTCGGCGGCACCATGCGGCTCGGCAAGATCGAGCAACCGCTGACCGCGCCGCTGCGCATCACCGTCGCCCAGGGCAAGACCGCCGGCGGCGGCACCGCGGCCGCGTTCGGCGCCGTCAAGGGTGAGCGGATGAAGGTGCCCGGCGGGCTGATCGGCAAGCCGTTCGAGGTGCCCAAGCTCACCGACGTGTACGTCGAGACCGAGGGCACCGGGCGGATCGAGGCCGGCCCGATCTTCCCGACCGGCGTCGGCATCAAGATCCGGATGATCCACCCGCTGCTCGGCGGGAAATGCTACATCGGCGGCGACTCCCGGCCGATCGTGCTGAACCCGGAGATCGGCTCGCTCGACCTCACCTCGATCGACGGCATCGCGGTCTTCAAGGCCACCGCCAAGGACGACCGGTTCGCGGTGCCGAAGGCGAGCGGCTGCGGCCTGAACTGGGGTCTGGTCAACAGCGCGGTGAACCTGCGGGCCGGGCTCCCCTCCGCCGCCGGCCAGAACTCGGCCGACCTGCAGTGGTACGTCCGCGGCAAGTCCTACACCGAACTTCCCGACCTGGTGTCCTGACCCGCCGGGCGCCACGGCCTCCCCTGCCGTGGCGTGCCCACCCCCCACGCGAGCGCCGGCCCATCCCTCCCCCCGGGCCGGCGCTCGCGCGCGTCCGCCCGCCGCACGCATGCCCATGCCCGGCAAGGGCATGACATGGGTGTCGTCAACAAAGCGAGGCGGGAAATCCCATATGACGCAGATCGCCGCTGTCCGCGGTGCCCTTCCCCCGAACCGCTATCCCCAGTCCGAGATCACCGACGCCTTCGCCGGCATGTGCCTGCCGGAGGGCGCCGACCGGCGGCTGCTGGACCGGCTGCACGCCTCCGCGCGCGTCGGGCACCGCAACCTGGTGCTGCCGCTGGACGAGTACGCCAAGCTCGACGGGTTCGGCACGGCCAACGCCCGCTTCGTCGAGGCCGCCGTCGATCTCGGCGCGGAGGCGGTGTCCGCCGCGCTCGCCGCGGCCGGGCTGACCCCCGGTGACGTCGACATGATCATGTTCACCTCGGTGACCGGGATCGCCGCCCCGTCGGTGGACGCCCGGCTGGTGGGCCGCCTCGGGCTGCGCCAGGACGTCAAACGCGTCCCGATCTTCGGGCTCGGCTGCGTGGCGGGCGCCGCGGGCATCGCCCGCCTGCACGACTACCTGCGCGGCTGGCCGGACCACGTGGCGGTGCTGGTGTCGGTGGAGCTGTGCTCGCTCACCCTGCAGCGGGCCGACGCCACGCCGGTCAACTTCGTGGCGAGCGCGCTGTTCGGCGACGGCGCGGCGGCGGTGGTGGCCTGCGGCGCGGAGCGGGCCGCCGGCGAGGGCGCGCCCGCCGCCGGGCCCACCGTGGTGGCCTCCCGCGGCCGGCTGTATCCCGACTCCGAGGCGGTGATGGGCTGGGACGTCTCCGACACCGGCTTCCGGGTGGTGCTGGACACCAGCGTCCCGGAGGTGGTGCGCACCTACCTGGCCGGCGACGTGCGGGACTTCCTCGCCGAGCACGGGCTGACCCCGCGGGACGTGTCCGCCTGGGTGTGCCATCCCGGCGGCCCCAAGGTGCTGGAGGCGGTCGCCGAGACCCTGGAGTTGCCCGACGGCGCGCTGGAGCTGACCTGGCGGTCCCTGGCCGAGCAGGGCAACCTGTCGTCGGCGTCGGTGCTGCACGTGCTGCGCGACACGCTGGCGCTGCGCCCGCCGCCGCCCGGCACGCCGGGCCTGCTCATCGCGATGGGCCCGGGCTTCTGCTCCGAGCTCGTCCTGCTGCGCTGGTAGGCGCGGCGTGACCCTGCCGCCCGGGGCGGCGGCCCAGGCCCTCGCCGCTCCCGTATCGTCGGTGGACATGTCGCCCTGGTATCTCGTCCTGGTCCTGCTGGTGGGCGCCGAACGCCTCGCCGAACTCGTCGTCGCCCGCCGCAACACCCGCTGGGCCCTGGCCCGGGGCGGCCGGGTGTCCGGCCGCGGCCACTATCCGTTCATGGTGGTGCTGCACACCGGCCTGCTGGCGGGCTGCCTGCTGGAGACGGCGCTGGCCGACCGGCCGTTCGTGCCCGCGCTCGGCTGGCCGATGGTCGCGCTGGTCGCCGCGGCGCAGGCGCTGCGCTGGTGGTGCATCACCTCCCTCGGCCGGCAGTGGAACACCGAGGTCATCGTGGTGCCGGGGCTGCCGCTGGTCCGGCGCGGCCCCTACCGGCTGGGGTGGCTGCGCCACCCGAACTACGTGGCGGTCGCGGTGGAGGGCGCGGCGCTGCCGCTGGTGCACGGCGCGTTCGTCACCGCCGTGGTGTTCACCGTGCTCAACGCCGGGCTCATGGTGGTGCGCGTCCGCTGCGAGGAGGCGGCGCTGGCCGCCGTGGCCGGCGAGGCGCCGGCGTGATCGACGTCCTGGTCGCCGGGGGCGGCCCGGCGGGGCTGTCGACCGCGATCGCCGCCGCGCTGGCCGGCCTGGAGGCCGTGGTGGTGGAGCCGCGGCCGGCACCGGTCGACAAGGCCTGCGGCGAGGGCCTGATGCCCACCGGCGCCGCGGCGCTGGCGGCCCTGGGCGTCCGGCCGGCCGGGCATCCGCTGCGCGGCATCCGCTACCTGGACCCGCGGGGCGGCGCCGAGGCGCCGTTCCGGGCCGGCCCGGGTCTCGGGGTGCGCCGCACCACGCTGCACGCCGCGCTGCACGCCCGGGCCGCCGAGGTGGGCGTCCGGGTGGAGGCCGGCCGGGTGGAGGACGTGCGGCAGGGGCCCGACTCGGTGCGGGCGGCCGGGATGCGGGCCCGGTGGCTGGTCGCCGCGGACGGGCTGCACTCGCCGCTGCGCCGCCGGCTGGGCCTGGAGCTGCCCGCTGGCGGCGACCGCCGGTACGGCCTGCGCCGGCACTACGCGGTGCCGCCGTGGTCGGGGTTCGTCGAGGTGCACTGGGCGCCGCGCGGCGAGGCGTACGTCACCCCGGTGGGCGGCGGGCTGGTCGGGGTGGCGGTGCTCAGCGCGGAACGGCACGGCTACGACGGGCACCTGGCCGGCTTCCCGGCGCTGCTGGACCGGCTGGCCGGCGCCGCGCCGGCCACCCCGGTACGCGGCGCCGGGCCGATGCGGCAGCGCGCCCGCGCCCGGGTGGCCGGGCGGGTGCTGCTGGTCGGCGACGCGGCCGGCTACGTGGACGCGCTCACCGGCGAGGGCGTCTCGCTGGCCGTGCTGTCGGCGCGGGCGCTGGCCGGCTGCCTGCGGGCCGGGCGCCCGGAGGCCTACGAGCGGGCCTGGCGGCGGCTGTCGCGGCGGCACCGGGCGCTGACCGGGGCGCTGCTCGCCGCCCGCCGGCACCCGGCGTCGGCCCGGCTGATCGTCCCGGCCGCCCGCCGGCTGCCCGCCGTGTTCGCCGCCACCGTCAACGCCCTGGCCTGACGCCCCGGGCCCGCGACACCGGCGCCCACGCAGGGATCGAACCGCCGAGGGAGGACGAGGTCGCCGTCCCGCCGTCCCCACCGCCACGGGCGGCAGCCGGTTCCCGAAGGACCGGCGGCCGGCCGGCGGGGGCCGGTGACCGGCCCGAGCACCGGCCGCGCCGGCCCTCCGGCGTGACCACCGGGCGGCCTTGCCCCCGGCGCCCCGGGGACCGTCCTGGCGCGGGGCGCCACCGGTCGTCAGCGGGGCTCGAAGCGCTCCCGGCGGACGGTGACCTTACGGCCCTTGATGGTGGTCTGCCGCAGCGAGGAGATCACGTCCTCCACCGCGTGGTCGGGCACCTCGACCAGGGAGAACCGGTCCGCGATCTCGATCGCCCCGATCTCCCGCCCGCCCAGGCGCGACTCGCCGGCGATCGCGCCGACCAGGTCGCGCGGCCGGACACCCGCGCTGCGGCCGGCGCCGACGAAGATGCGGGTCATGCCGCCGGCCACCGCGCGCGGCCGGCGCTCGCCGCGGCCGGCCGGCTCGCGGCGGCCCCGGTCCCGGTCGCCGCGCAGCGGCACCTCGGGGATCTCCTCCTCGTCGGCGGCGGCGCCGCTCGCCTCGTGCGCGAGCTTGACCGCGGCCATCGCGATCTCCACCAGGTCGAACTCGTCCGCGAGGGTGTCCACCACGACCCGGAACTGCTCCAGGTCGTCCTCCAGCATGCTCTCCTCCAGCGCCGAGCGGGTCAGCTCCAGCCGCCGGGCCCGCAGGTCGGCCACCGTGGGCACCTTCTCGACGGTGATGGCGCTCTTGGTGACCCGCTCGATGGTCTTCAGCATGCGGTGCTCGCGCGGCTCGGCCAGCGTGATCGCCACGCCCTCGCGGCCGGCCCGGCCGACCCGGCCGATGCGGTGCACGTAGGCCTCCGGCGCGGAGGGGACGTTGTAGTTGACCACGTGGCTGAGTTGCTCGATGTCCAGCCCGCGGGCGGCCACGTCGGTGGCGACCAGCAGGTCGGCGGTGCCGTTGCGCAGCCGGGCCATCACGCGGTCGCGCTGCTCCTGCCCCATGCCGCCGTGCAGCGCCTCGGCCCGGTAGCCGCGGCCGTTCATCGTCTCGGTGAGGTGGTCGACCTCCTCGCGGGTGCGGCAGAAGACGATGGCCGCCTCCGGCGCCTCCACGTCCAGCACCCGGCCGAGCGCGGCGGGCTTGTGCGCCCGGGGCACCACGTAGGCGCTCTGCCGGACCCGGGGGGCCTCGCCGGGGGCGGTGGACTCGCGCTCGATCTGGATGCGCACCGGCTCGCGCAGGTGGCGCCGGGCGATGGCGTCGATGCGCGGCGGCATGGTGGCCGAGAACAGCACGGTCTGCCGGCTCTCGGGGGTCTCCACGAGGATCGCCTCGATGTCCTCGGCGAAGCCCATGTCCAGCATCTCGTCGGCCTCGTCCAGCACGACGATCTCCAGCGCGTCCAGGCGCAGGGTCTTGCGGCCGATGTGGTCCAGCGCCCGGCCGGGGGTGGCGACCACGACGTCCACGCCGCGCTGCAGCTCGCGCAGCTGGCGGCCGATGGGCTGCCCGCCGTAGATCGGCAGCACCCGGGTGCCGAGCTCGCGGCCGTAACGGTGCACCGCCTCCGACACCTGCACGGCCAGCTCGCGGGTGGGCACCAGCACCAGGGCGAACGGGTCGCCCGAGCGCTCGCCGGACGGTAGCCGGGCCAGGATCGGCAGCGCGAACGCGGCGGTCTTGCCGGTGCCGGTGGCGGCCTGGCCGAGCAGGTCGGTGCCGGCCATCAGCGGCGGGATCGCCTCGCTCTGGATGGGCGTCGGCTCCTCGTAGCCCAGCTGTGCCAGCGCGCGCAGCAGCTCGGGACGCAGTCCCAGCTCGGCGAAGCCGGAGGTGTCCAGGGCGGCGTCGGGGGTCATGATCGGGCTCCTCGGTCGGTACGGGTGCGCATGGATCGCCTTGTCGCCATGGTGCGCGTCATGGCATGCTTCCCGTCCGACGGAGGCCGGACCCGGGGCCGCCGCCGCACGGCGCGGCGTCGCGGGCGGTCCGGGCGCCCCACTCCTGGTGGTGAAGTCCTTCCACATCAACGGGAGGAGCAAAGTTTACTTCAGCCCCCGCCAAGCCCGATCCGCCGCCCCGCGCACCGGCGCTTCGCCAGGCGGGAACGTCCACCGGATCCCGTCCCGAACGCACGCATCTGGGATGATCCGCATAGCGGCAAAGTCGATCACCAGGAGCTCCCCGGCACCGCCTGCCGCGGAGCAGGGCGGCGTCGCCGCACCCGGCGCCGGCATGAACGAATCGACTGCCGCTCGCCAAGGCCGGAAACCGAGGGAGCCGTACGATGATCATGGATGCCGGCGGCGGAGGCCCCCTGCCCGATGACGGCCTGCCGGTCGTCGAACGCGACGTGGTCCGGGTGGTCGTGCTGGACACCGCCGGCCGGCTGCTGCTGTTCCACACCCGCGACCCCGACCATCCCGATCTGGGCACCTGGTGGGAGCTGCCGGGCGGTGGCATCGACCCCGGGGAGACCTACCGCGACGCCGCCGTCCGGGAGCTGCGCGAGGAGACCGGGATCGTCGTGGCGCCCGGCCAGGTCGGGCCGCCGGCCTGGCGGCGTCACTCCTCGTTCCGGCACGGGGCGGTCCGGCGGCTGCAGCACGAGGTGGTCGCGACGGTGCGCCTGGCCGTCCCCGGTGCGGACATCGACGGGGCAGGGCGCCTGGATTACGAGCACGACGCCTACTTCGGCCACCGCTGGTGGCCGGTGCCCGAGGTGCTCGGCAGCGGCGACCGCTTCTACCCCGGCCGGCTGCCCGCACTGCTCGGCCCCCTCCTCGACGGGCAGGAGGTCGACGAGCCGTTCGAACTGTGGTCGTGAACCTTTCACCTGGGTCACGGACAGGCGAGGTTCCCTGACAAGGGGCGGAACGCAGGCCGTCCGACTCCCCCGTGCCGGGATCACCGCCCGCCCTTGTCGGCGTACGGCGACCGGCCCAAAATCAATTCAACCTTCAACTACCCGGTTGGAGAGCACCGCACGGATGAGGAGAAGCATGAAACGCACCATCTCCGCTCTCACCGTCGCCACCGGCCTCTTCGGCGCCATGCTCACCGGCGCCGGTCCCGCGTCCGCGGACACCCCTGCCGTCGACTGCTCCACCGGCGGGTACACCCGGGTGCTGGAAAGCTACATCCCCACCAACTTCCAGCGGGGGGCGGTGGACGGCCGTATCTACAACATCACCGGGCCGGCGACCACCTACGAGGTCTGCCTCGACATCCCCGACACCGAGACCTTCACCATCGAGGTACGTATCCGGGCCTCCGACGGGTCCACCAGCGTGTTCACCGACGACCGGCCCGGCGACAAGGTCTTCCGCTTCACCCCCGGCGCCATGACCTTCTGGCAGGTCTACGGCACGATGACCGGGCCCGGCAGCACCTACATCTACTACACCTGGTACGAGAAGCAGATCCCCGCCTGACACCGGACGAGCCGGCCCCCTCCCCCGCCGAGGCGGCCGGCCCCACCGCGCAAGCCCTACCGGCCGATCGCAGCACCGGCGCACATCTCCGGTGATCCCGCCGGGCGATTCGGGCGCCGCTTCCAGAATGCGAAATCAAGCTCCGCGGAGCCAGACGCACTCGCCGCCCAAGACCCAGGCCGCCCGCTCGGCACTCCCCCACCGGCCGAACCCGTTGCCACCGACTTCGACAGTGGCGGCGCCACCGTCAGGAAGCGCCAGGCCGAGCGCCACCACCCTCAAGTCGGACCGCTCGTCCT
Organism: Sphaerisporangium rufum; assembly: GCF_016863395.1. Classification (GTDB taxonomy): domain Bacteria; phylum Actinomycetota; class Actinomycetes; order Streptosporangiales; family Streptosporangiaceae; genus Sphaerisporangium; species Sphaerisporangium rufum. The sequence continues at coordinate 47,446 of NZ_BOOU01000055.1, forward strand.
CCCCGTGACCTTGATCCCGAATGCGGGCGAACACCCGGGGCAGCCCTCCGAGCAGCCCTTGAACCACCTCTAGCCCGATCTCGTCATCCGCATCCGGCCGTTGCGCAAAGGAGTCGTCACTCCTCGCGCCTCCGGGCGATGACTGACCCAGATCACCCCGGCGGCCGAACATCGAGCTACGCGTCCTGCCATTCACCGCCGGAGCGCACGCCAGCCCCACCGGCGCCTTCCGCGTCTTCACCATGGCGGAGCCGCTCCCCGAGGTGGGGTACGCCGAGACTCCGAAAGGCGCCATTTACGTGGAAGCTCCGGACAGTCAGCGCTTCGTACGTACGTACGATGAATTGCGAAGTCGGACGCTCGACCCCGAGCAGTCGGCCAGGATCATCGCCTCGCTGGCAGAGGAGCTCCGGTGAACGTGACAGAAAATCGTGACGAGTTAGACCGAAACCTCGTGGCCCGGATCCCGTGGCACATCAGCACGATGAGCGACAACGGCGGCGGAAGTTGCGTAGAAGCCGGCCCGCTCCCCGATGGCAGCGGACGAGTCGCCCTACGCCACAGCCATCACCCCGACGGCCCGATCATCCTCTACACCCGTACGGAATGGCATGCCTTCATCTCCGGCATCAAACTGGGCGAATTCGATTTCGCCGCACCATGAAGATCAATTGATCCGGCGATTTGGCCCTTCGAGTACGCCATGCCGTGCTCGAATGGCCGGCCACCATGCGTGGCGCCCGGGCACATCATGGGTGTGCGCCCAGTTCGGTGCGGGCGGCCTCCAGGAACTCATGTTGCGGGTCTCGGAGGTGGTGCCACATCGACCCCTCGGCCGCGATCTGATCGGGCAGCCGCCACAGGACATGATCCACCGCGCTCGCATAGGTCCGGGCGAGCCGGTACAGCCGCGGCGGGAACAGGATCTGGATCATGCGCTCGGCCACCCAGAGGCGGTCGATGACGCTGCGGCCCGCGGCGAACCACTCCGGCGTTCCCGCGGCGGCCCAGTCCGGGGCCTGATCCCGCTCCTCGGCGACGCGAATGCCCTCCTGTGCGATCGTGACGAACTCCCGCAGAAGTTCCAACCGCTCCGCTCGCCGGGCTTCGGCCCGCTGCGCCGCCTGCCGCCTCTCCTCGTTACGGCCGGCGACCCGGACCGTGGTGAACTGCGCCAGATATGACAGCAGCCCGCCCAGCACCACACCGAACAGCGAAGCCCACACCTGCATATTCATGGCATTGGTCTATCAATGTCTAATCGGCTCCGCGCGCCCCGGTGACCGCCGCCAGCCGATCCACCGCGCCTGCCGCCTCCGGTCCGTCGGTCACGCCCACCGCAAAGGGCGCCCCTACTCGACCATCTGACATTGCCTGCACCTGCATCATGATCACTAAACCCAACCAACCGGCTGCACGCGGCCGTCATCACCCGCCTTACCGGCTCCGACACCGACTTCTCCCGCGGCGTCCAGCCAACGGTTCGTGTTTGGACCGTACAGTCCCAGCCCTGGTCTTCACAGGAAGGAGAATATCGTCATCGCTCAGTGAGGCTCATTCGGGGGCGTGTGCCAAGGACCCGACTCCGGGGTGATGGGTCGCCCAAACGATCGGACCACTTGCACGTCAGGCGTGAAGCCATGCCATTTCCAGTACTTGAAATCCTCGGGAGGGGGCATCATCAAGTCAAGGCGCTCATGTTCGTCGATGAGAAATTCCAGCACACGTATAGGTTGCAGCCGCGCTCCCGGCGAGGCGGCAAGTCGTCGTGCGGCAGCCAGCCGGTGATTCCCGTCGAGTACGATCCTTCGCGGAATCCGGTCGAAACATTTGACCCGGTAGGTTAATACACATATAGTGTTCGCGGCGGCCGTCTCCAGAACTCGGCAATGATTCGCGATCGTAGTGTCACGCATGCCGCGCGGAATTTCGGAATGCTTCAACGGGATCGGATGAACAGGCACCTGTGGTGTATCCGGTATCCGATCGAATCGAGCCGGTTCGTTTGCCAGAGAATGACCGACAACGTTCACCGCTTCAAGCAGTCCGTTGCCCAGACGTCGCACAAACCATGGCGAAAACCAGTCGTCCGTGTCCCAGATGTCGTGTAGCGCAGCGGAGCACTTCAGCTTCTCAGCATTTTCTTTAAGTACATTCCAGTTGTGTGCCACTGTCAGCTCCCGCCGGTACAGAACCTCCAGCCGCGAGACTCGTGACAACGATTCGGAACTTCCACCATATTCCTTGCGCCACACTTCTTCGAGATCCCTCGGCGGAGATGTCCCGGTCGGCGTCCGAGTCACCACCTCATCGGCCTCACGCAATTCGCCTCCCATGTCGATCGCGAATCTGACATGTTCCACCATGTCCACAAGTTGGCGCTTCCGACTGTGATGTCGACGGCCAGTCCTATCAGCTAATTGCTGCGCGTCGGCAATCACATCGACCGCTCCAGCCAGCAAGCCGGCCCATATTGATCGAGGAAGCCCGTCCGCGCGACTGAAAGTACCGAACACGAGATCACTATATGAATCAACGATTTTCGATATCAGTCGACACTGTTCTTCATATCGGGCTCGCGGGTAATGCTGGAGAGCCGCACGAGCGTCTGCCGCGATTCTGATCGCCTGTGCGTCATTTCCTGCATAGGCACGCGCGCTGCTCGTCGAGAGAATACCCATCGATGTGATCAGCTCAGCGTTCGCGAGGGCCTCAGAACGCTTCTCACTCTTACGCCCAAATAACGAGGCCAGAGCAAAGAAGATCACTCCCGCAGCAATCTGCGTGAATTGATTTACCCAATCATTCCAATGCCATTGTTTCGGCTCGCGGGAGATGGCCAACCAGGCAAGCAGCAGTGGCCCTCCTGCAGCCAATAACATTGCCGCGAGCCATAAAGAACCAGTCTTCACCCACTTGCGCGGATCACCCATCGGCTCACTCTCCCGTGCCATGACGCCTCCGGCTAGCAGGATAGATGGAAGTGCTCGCATGCGCGCAAGGCCTTCGTGGGCAGGATTCAGTCTGACCTCACCGAGCCTCCTTACCAAGTGTCTGCACGAGCAGATTGCTCGCGCTGGTCACCGGTTTCCACCAGCCGAGGCCAAGATCAAGCGCTGCAGCGGTCCCGCCCCAGCTCATCTCGCCCCTAGAGCTCGACAGCTTCGTTGATGTTCGGCGAAAGACGACTAACCTCGCTTTTACCGCGCTTTGGGCACTGTGGCGTACCCGTCTGAAACAGGGCCGAATCAGGCGTCGCCCTAAAGCTCTATAGTGACCGTCCTCAAAGCTAAACGCCGTTCCTGGAGGAGTGTGTAGACGCGGGCTCTCGCTTCCGAAAGTGAAGAGGGAATGACGACCGGTTGCAGTTGGTTTTTTGTCGAGCACATAGCGCAGGCGCCGGGCAGGGGTGGCGCCGAGGGCGAACCCCGCGGCCAGGCGGGTGGATATCGCCGTTGCGCAGGTCGCCAGGGCGGCATTGCACGGGTCTTCCGCGGCAGAGCCGTCGCTGGACAGACCCTGTCCGCATGGGCCTCGGCCATCGGTGTGATCAGGTGGTCAGCGGGCACGGGGACGGCATGAAGAAGTCGAGCCTGGTGAAGACGTCGCTGGCGACGGCGGTGACGGCGGTGGCGGGGAGCCTGGCCACCGATCCGAAGTCGCGGTGGTACCGGCGGCTGGACAAGCCCTCATGGCAGCCGCCACCCCCGGCCTACGGCGCGGTGTGGACGCCGCTGTACGTGCTGATCGCCTACGCCGGGGCGCGGGCGCTGTCGCGGGCCGGGGAGGCCGAGCGGCCGGCCCTGGCCCGGGCCCTCGGGGTCAACCTGGCGCTGAACGCGGCCTGGACGCCGCTGTTCTTCAAGCTGCGGCGACCGCGGGCGGCACTGGCCGAGTTGGTGGCGCTGAACGTCTCCAACGCCGCGCTGACCCGGCGGACGCTGCGCGCCGACCGGACCGCCGGGCTGCTGTTGCTCCCCTACGCCGGCTGGACGCTGTTCGCCACCGCGCTGAACGCGGCCATCGTCCGCCGCAATCCCCGCGCCTGACGGCACCCGGACCGGCCGCCACCCGGCGCTCGGCGGTGTGCCACCCGGCACCGGGCGGCGGCGCGCTGCTGGGGGGGCGCCGCGAGCAGCCGGCCGGGGCGGGGCACCGCCGTGGTCCTCGACCTCGACGACCGCCACGCCGGTTGTCCGTCAGGTGCGGGTCATGGCCTGCAGGGTGTCGGTCATGTGGCGGCGTAGCTCGCCGAGCCGGACCTCCAGGATGATGGCGGCGATCTCCCGGTTGGCGCGCATCATCTCGCGCAGACCGCTCTCGCCGGGCCCGTGCACGAACGAGTGGCGGACCAGGGTCCGGCCGGGGCCGGCGGGCGCCAGCTCGTAGCGCCAGCGCGAGGAGGGCCGCTCGGGGTCCTCGGCCCGGTCCAGCACCGACCAGCCGAAGGCGCGCGGCGCGTCGGCCTCGGTGACCAGGCACGTGACCGTCCACTCGCGGTCCTGCCGCCGGTTGCTGCCCGCGAAGCGCCGGCCGGCCCGCACGCCGCCGTCCGCGCCGTCCAGCCACTCCGTCTTCCAGCACTCCGGGCTCCACTCGGGGACGCGGGCGACGTCGGTGACCAGCTCCCAGACCCGCTCCGGCGGCAGGTCGAGGGTGGCCTCCACCTCGACGTGCGCCCCGGTGACCGCCGCCAGTGGATCCACCGCGCCCGCCGCCTCCGGTCCGTCGGTCACGTCCGTCACTCCCACCGCGTCGTCCATTCGCCCTCCCGGCTCTCCCGGCACCACCCCACGCGGCACCCGACGGCTCACTCGCTTCCACGATGGCCGATCCGGGCGGCGGGCGACAGCCCCCTATAGGGGTGGTGGTGTCAGCAGTACCGCGCCTGCCGGCCGATGATGCGGTACACGCAGTCGGCGTACTCCAGCAGGCGCAGCACGGCCTCCTTGTTGCGCGAGGTCTGCGGGACGATCTGCTCGTCGGGCGGGTAGAAGCCCGGCAGGAAGGTCCTCGGATACATCTCGAACGTGAAGCCGAAGATCTTGTGGGCGCCCCACAGCCAGTCGTCGATGCCGCCGTCGGTGATGTACAGGTCGCTGGACTGCTGCGGGGTATAGCCGTTGGCGTCGGCCATGCTTCGGCCGAGGGCGGCGAAGGCGTCCGCGTCATCCTGACTCATCCCGGGCGCGGCGTCGCCATAGGTGTACCCGTAGGGCCACAGCACCAACTCGCTATAGGTGTGGAAGTCGATGGCGGCCTTGATCTGCTGCCGGCCGCCGACGACCCGGCCGCGGACGAAGTCGGCCACCGCGCGCACCTCCGGAGTGGACTCGGCGGCCGCGCCGCGGTAGGTCTCGTCCGGCGGCGAGGCGGAGGATCCGCGGCAGCAGCCCCAGCGGTAGGCCCAGTTGCGGTTGAGGTCGGTGCCGATGTAGGGGGAACCGGGGGTGGCCTGCCGGTTCTTGCGCCAGGAGCGGTAGGCGCCGGTGGCGATGTCGAACTCGCCGCCGTCGGGGTTGAGATCGGGCAGGATCCAGATCTCCCGGGAGTCCACCAGGCGGGTGATCCGGGGGTCGGACCGGTAACCGGTGGTGAGCAGGTTCATCAGGTAGAGGGCCATCTCGACGGTCAGGTGCTCGCGGGCGTGCTGGTGGGCGGTGAACAGCACCTCGGGCTCGTTCTCGTCGGCCGCCACGTTGTCGCTGATCTTGACGGCGATCAGCGCGCGGCCCTGCGCGGTGGTGCCGTAGCGGGACCGGCGCGCGATCGCCGGGGACGCGGCGACCAGCCGGTCCACCGCGGCGCTCAGCTCGGGATAGTTGTGGTAACGGGCGTCCTCGCCCGGGAAGTCCTGCGGCCGGGGCCGCTGCGGCGGCCGCGGGCCGGGCAGCGCGGTCAGCCGGTAGCCGAGCCCGGCGATCCGGTCCGCCTCGGCCCGGGAGGCGGTGACCACCACCGAGGAGGCCCTGACCTCGTCGATCGAGGCTCCGGTGCGGGCGACCAGGCTCCGCTGGCGGGCGGAGTCCGGGCCGTCGACACGGTACTGGCGGGCGGGCGGCGGCTCGGCGGTGGCGCCCGCGCCGGGCGTCAGGCTCGCGCACAGCGCCACGAGCGTCACCAGGGCCGCGAGCAGGCGGCGTCCCATCGTCTCCTCCTGATCGCTTGATCGGGCGATCCGGGGGAGATTGTCACGCGCCCGCACTGACGGTCAGGTCGATCGTCGGACACCCCGCGGCCGAATTCAACGACCCGCCGGGCGTGGCGCCGCAGGACAGAAGCCGGTTCCCACTCCGGACATCAGCCGCAGAACCATGATTAACGCTCGTCGTGGGGGTAACACACAGCCAACCGCACCAGCGGCCGCGCCCCCGCGGCCGATGACATCGAACCAGCCAAGGAGTACCTGATGGCCCTCCCCGTGCTCACCCCCGAGCAGCGCCAGGCCGCGCTGGTCAAGGCAACCGAGGCCCGCCAGGCGCGCGCCAAGGTCCTCGCCCAGCTGAAGAGCGGCGATCTGACCCTCGCCGACCTCCTCAAGCGCGAGGACGAGACGGCCAAGAAGATCAAGGTGTCGCAGGCCCTGCGCGCCCTGTCCGGCATCGGCCCGACCAAGGCGGCCGCGCTGATGGAGCGGGCCGGCGTCGACGACAAGCGCCGCATCGGCGGCCTCGGCGTCCAGCAGCGCCGCAAGCTGGTCGAGGCCGTGTCCGACTGACCCCTCGACCGCCCACGGGCCTCGGCCGGCGAGGGGGACGGGCCGCGAGCCGTCCCCGCGCCGGCCGCCGGACAGGCCCGCGCCGTTCCGCGCCGCGGCCGGACGGCATAGTCTCCCGGGGTGACGACATCCCCGGCGGGAGGCGACCATTGAGCGGGCTCACCGACGACGAGCGCAGGGATCTGGCGGACATCCTGTCCAGCCCCGACCTGAACGATCCCCAGGTGCACGCCGACCGGGAGGTGGGCCAGCAGCTCGCCGACTTCTTCCGCCGCGACATGCCGGACGTCGACGAGGTGGACATCGGCCGGGTCTTCCTGCGGACCGCGGTCACCATCACCCGGCTGGCCGACGCGGGGATGCACCTGGAGCGGATCGCCAACATCCTGACGCTGAGCGCCGTCGACCTGACGGCCCTGGAACTGGCCCGCGACCCCGGCGAATGACCGCGGCCGGAAACGGGCCGGCGCCCGGCATCGCGGGGATCTCCCCTCCGACACCGGGCGCCGGGCCGCCGCCGCGCGGGCGGGGCCGGGCCGGAGCGGGCCGGCTAGCGGACGACCTTCACGTAGTCGGCCGCCGACGAACCGGTCAGGCCGCGCGAGCCGTCGAAGACGACCTTCCAGGTGCCCGACCGGTAGGCCCGGATCCAGGCGGAGAAGTCGCCGTCGGCATCGGTGTCGATCGAACCCTGGTGGCGCCAGTGCGCGGACCCGGACGGGCGGAAGTACACCTCGAGGTCCTGCCGGCCGACCTGGTGCCAGCGGTGCCAGCCGCCGCCGTCCCGGCAGCGGGAGCCGCCGACGACGAAGGTGTCACCGTCCCAGTACTGGTCGTCATGGCACCGTGCGGCCCGCAGGCTGCCGGTCAGCGACAGCTTGCGGCCCTTGCGGACCGGCTCGGGCGCGGCGTTGAAGCGCTCGATCCGGGTGGCCCGAGGGCCGTGGTACCGGTTCTCGTGCCGGACGAGGAACGAGGCGGTGGCGCTGACCACCTTGCCGTCCTCGCCGGTGGCCTTCACCTTGACCAGCCATCTGCCGTCCGGGTCGCCCCGGTCCAGCACGATGGACCGGGACCAGACCTGCGGCGAGCCGCCCGCGGACGCCTTCGCCCGGCCGGTGCACGGGTTGCAGTCCGGCCGGCCACCGTTCCCGGTGGGCTCGAAGCCGATCTCCACCTTCTCGGCTCCCGTGGTCTGGACCGTCGCGGTGACCTCCGCGCGGTCCCGCCCGCGGAGCACGACCCGGTCCGGGCTGACCCGGACGGAGTCGATGACCGCGGACTCCGGTGCGGGCTCGGCGAACGCCGGGCCCGCCGCCGCGAGCGCGGACGCGCCCACGGCCACCGCCACCAGTGCGGTGGCGATCCGTTGCATCATGCGGAATTCCTCTCCCTGTGGAGAAGGCATCCCCGGATGGGGGCCTACTCCCTAGATGTCACGAGAGAGAAAAAAGTTGCAGGAAATAACGCGATAAAAGATAACGAATCGGCAACTATCGCCGCCACACCTGGGATGTTGGGACATTTGTCGGCCTAATGCGGCGCTCGCCGACTTCCGGTATGAGTAGTCGCATAACGGAGGTTTCCTCGATATACAGCACGCCATGCACCTTTTGACCGTTTCACTCGTTCGGTGAAGTAGCCGTCCGCGTCGGTGCGCGCCGTCCCCACGGTCCGCCACCGGTCACCGTGGTGCCGGCGGAACTGCACGAGCACCCGCTGCCCGGGGAACGACCAGTAACCGAACCGCCCGCTCGGGTCCACCCGCATGAGCATGCCCGTCATCCGCAGGGCGCGCGGCCGCCCGGGCAGCCGGGTGAGCCGGACGCCGCTGAGCATGCTGGCCTTGCGGAACAGGAACGAGCGCTCCACGGTCGCCCGGCGGCCGCCGGCGCCGCGCGCGGTCGCGACCACCCGCCAGCGACCGGCCGGGTACCACCGGCTGAGGCCGACCGGCGGGTTGAACCGCCACACCTCCCAGCCGCCGCCCGCCTCGGGCGCCGCGCCGGACCGGCCGGCGGGCCGGCGGCCGCGGGCCGGCTCGACCCGCACGGTCACCCCGGACGGACCGGTGGCCCCCCGGGCCACCACCTCCACGGTGAGCCGGGCCGCGCCCTTGGGCCCGGCCACCGGCGCGGCGGGCAGCACCCGCACCGACCGGATGACCGGCCGGCCCTCCGGCGGCGGCCCCTGTCCCCAGGCATCCGCCGCGCCCGAAGCGCCCGCAGCTCGGGAGGCGGCCGTCGTCCCCGAAGCACCCGCCCTGCTCGCCGTGGCGGCTTCGGCCGCGGCGCCCGACCCGGGGAACGGCCCGGGGCCCAGCACATTTACCAGCACGCTCACCAACGCGGTCATCAGCGCGGTCATCAGCGCGGTCATCAGGACGGCGGCCGGCCCGGTGACGAGCCGGCCCTCCGGCACGGCGGCCGGCCCGGCGGCGGAGACGGCGGCCGGGACGGCGGGATCCGGCCGTACCGCCGGCGCCGGACATCCGGTGGGCCGGGTGCACCGCGCGCGGCGGCCGAAGCGCCGGCCGCGCCGTTCGATCACTTTTCGCATGCGATCGATCACACCACGGCACCGCCGTGCGGGACGCGCCCGGCGCGCCGGTCAGTCCCGGTACAGCTCCTCGATGACCTCGGCGTACCGGGCGTGGATGACCCGCCGCTTGAGCTTCAGGCTCGGGGTGAGCTCCTCGGTCTCGGCGGTCCACTCCACCGGCAGCAGCCGCCAGCGCTTGACCTGCTGCACCCGGGCGAGCCGCGCGTTGGCGGCGGCCACCGCGGCCTCGACCTCCTTCAGGACGTCCGGGTGCCCGGCCAGCTCGGCCTGGGTGGCCGCCTCGATGCCGCGGCCGCGCGCCCACACCGGCGCGAGCTCGCCGTCCAGGGTGAGGATGGCGACCACGTAGGGCCGCCCGTCGCCGTAGGCGAGGGCCTGCCCGATGAGCGGGTGCTCCTTGAGGAGGTTCTCGGTGTTGGCCGGCGAGATGTTCTCGCCGCCCGCGGTGATGATCAGCTCCTTCTTGCGGTCCAGGATGCTGACGAACCCGTCCTCGTCCACCGAGCCGACGTCCCCGGTGCGCAGCCAGCCGTCGGAGTCGAACAGTTCGGCGGTCGCCTCCGGCCGGTTCAGGTAACCCGCGGTGTTGGCCGGGCTGCGGGTGAGGATCTCGCCGTCGGGTTCGATCCGGACCTCCACCCCCGGGCCGGGGCGCCCCACGGTGCCGAGCTTGTAGGCGGTGATGGCGTTGGCGGTGAACGCCCCGCTGGTCTCGGTCATGCCGTACACGTCGAGCACCTTCAGCCCGAGGCCGGCGAAGAACCGCTGGACCTCGGCGGGCATCGGCGCGGCGGCGGTGCCGAGCCAGCCGGCGTTGTCGAAACCGATCATCGACCGGATGATCGACAGCAGCGCGGCGTCGGCCTGCTCGTAGGCCGCGGTGACCTCCGGGCCGGGCGTGCGGCCGTGCTGGCCGGCCTCCACGTAGGCGAGGCCGGCCGCCATCGCCTCCCGGACGGCGCGCTGCTGCTCCTCCGGCTGCCCGGCCAGCAGGGCCTGCAGCTTGGCCATCATCTTCTCCCACACCCGCGGCACGCCGAAGAACAGCACCGGCTTCACCCGGCCGAGCACCGCGCCGAGCTCGGCCGGGTCGGTGCAGAAGTGGATGTGCGACACCTTGAACAGCGGCAGGTAGAGGCTGAGCACCCGCTCGGCGATGTGGGCGTAGGTGAGGTAGGAGATCTGCGCGCCCTGGGCGGGCAGCGCGGTCATCCGGTCGGTGGCCACCACCTCGTAGAAGATGTTGGCGTGGGTCAGCGGGACGCCCTTGGGGTTGCCGGTGGTGCCCGAGGTGTACAGCACGCTGAGCACGTCGGCGGAGGTGACCGCCGCGGCGCGCGCCTCGGCGGCCTCGGGGGCGGCGGCCAGCTCGCGCTCGCCGAGCGCCAGGAAGTCCGCCCAGCTCATGAACAGGTCACCGTCCGGCACGTCCGCCAGCATGATGATCTTACGGAGCCCCGGCAGCCGGTCCAGCACCGGCCGCCAGCGGGCCAGCTCGGCGGCGCCGCCGAGTACGGCGATCCGGGCGCCGACGTCCTGCGCGACGAAGGCGACCTGCTCGGGGGCGAAGGTGGCGTAGATCGAGCAGGAGACCCCGCCGGCGTGCACGGCGCCGAGGTCGGCGAGCACGTGCTCGCTGCGGTTGACCATCATGAGCGCGACCGCCTCGCCGGGGGCCAGGCCGAGCGCGGTCAGGCCGGCGGCGATGGCGAGCACCCGCTCGCGGGCCTGGCCGTAGGTCAGCGTGGTCCAGCCGTCCCCGGCCGGGTCGGAGTAGGCGGGCGCGTCGGGGAAGCGCTCGGCCGTCACCCGTAGCTGCTCGCAGATGGTGCGACCGGCGATCTCCCGCTCGATCTCGGAACGTTCCGCGATTACTCCGGGTCCGCCCATGTCCTGCCTCCCTGGAAATTCCGCCGAGTGGCCTGCATCGCACCACAACGCGCCGATACCGGACAAGTCCCAGGAGGTGGCGATCCGGCCACGAATATCGCGTCCCACCGCGGCCTCGCCACCACCGGACATGACATAGAGTGAGTGATCCGTCGCGGCGCGTTCAGCCATTTGGTCAAATGCCACTTTTTCGGATATCAACCACAAAACACGGCATCTTCTCGTCACGCGCCGGCCGGCGGGGGCCGCCGGCGCGTGCACGGCCATCGGGACGGGGGCGTACCCGCATGACCACCACGACCGGATCCGCGGCACCGGAGAGAAAGATCTTCGGGCATCCGCGCGGCCTGCTCACGCTGTTCGGCACCGAGATGTGGGAGCGGTTCAGCTTCTACGGGCTGCGCGCGATCCTGTTCTTCTTCCTCACCGCCGGCGCGGCGAGCGGCGGGCTCGGCCTGCCCAAGGCCACCGCCACCGCGGTCGTCGGGGTGTACGGGGCGCTGGTCTACCTGGTGGCGCTGCCCGGCGGGTGGATCGCCGACCGCATCCTCGGCGCCCGCCGAGCGGTGCTGGCCGGCGGCGTCATCATCATGGCCGGGCACATCAGCATGGCCGTCCCGGTGACCGGGGCGGCGACGATCTGGCTCGGCCTCGGGCTGATCGTGACCGGCACCGGCCTGCTCAAGCCCAACATCGCCGGCATGGTCGGCCGGCTGTACCCGCCGGACGACAACGCCCGGCGCGACGCCGGGTTCTCCTTCTTCTACCTCGGCATCAACCTCGGCGCGTTCATCGCCCCCTACGTGGTCGGCGAGCTGGCCAAGGGCGACCGGTGGCACCTGGGGTTCGGCGCGGCGGCGGTCGGCATGGCGCTCGGGCTGACCCAGTACGTGCTGGGCGGCCGGCACCTGCGCGGCGCCGGCACCGCCCCGGGACACCGCCTGACGCCGGCCGAACGGCGGCGGCTGCTGCTCGTCGCCGGGACCGCCGTCCCGGCGGCCGCGCTGGCCATGGCGCTGTGGGCGGCGAGCGGCACGCTCACCGTGGACCGCTTCACCGTCGCGCTCACCGTGCTGATCCTGATCGTGCCGGTCGCCTACTTCGCCTACATCCTGCTCGGCGCGCACGGGCTGACCACCGGCGAGCGCTCCCGGATGAAGGCCTACATCTGGCTGTTCGCCGCGGCGGCGATCTTCTGGATGATCTACGACCTGGCACCCACCGTGCTGAACGACTTCGCCGCCACCAGCACCGACCTGACGGTGTTCGGACACCGGATCACCGCCGCCGCCACCCAGTCGATCAACCCGCTGCTGATCATGTTGCTCGTCCCGGTCTTCGCGGTGCTGTGGGTGAGGCTCGGCGACCGGGTGGGCGCCGCGCACAAGTTCTCCTTCGGCCTGTTCATGAACGGAGCCAGCTTCGCGCTGATGGCGCTGGTGGCGAGCATGGCCCAGGCCGGGAAGGTGTCGGTGTGGTGGCTGGCCCTGGTCTACCTGGTGCAGGTGTTCGGCGAGCTGGCGCTCAGCCCGGTGGGCCTGTCGGTCACCGTCGAACTGGCGCCGCGGGCCTTCCAGAGCCAGATGCTCGGCGTGTGGTACCTGTCCTTCGCGGTGGGGGACGCGGTGGGCGGCCAGACCGCGCGCCTGCTCACCTACCTGTCCCGCCCCGCCTACTTCCTCACCCTGGCCGCCATCGCCGTCGCCGCGTCCCTGGTGCTGCTCGTCTTCGCCCGGCGGCTGCGCGTTCTGATGGGCGAGATCCGGCCGCCCGCGCCGGCGGTCACAGGGTCGGGATGAGCGGCGGGCGCGGCGGCCGCCCGGCCGGGCCGGCGCCGGCCGCCCGGGCGGCGGCCAGCCGCCGGACCGCGTCGGTCACCACGGCGGGCGGCAGGGTGAACGGCAGCCGCAGGTAACGCTCCAGGGTGCCGTCCACGCCGAACCACGGGCCCGCCGCCAGCCGCACGCCCTGGGCCGCCGCCGTCTCGGCCAGCGGGGTGGCCGCCGGCGAGTCCAGCCGCACCCACAGGAAGCCGCCGCCGGCGGGCACGGTGAACCGCCAGTCGGGCAGCTCGGCGCGCAGCGCCGCGACCAGGGCGTCCCGGGAGGCGGTGAAGTCGCGGCGGCGCTCGGCCCGGGTCTCCTCGATCCGGTCGAACAGCCGGGCCACCACCAGCTGCTCCAGCAGCGGGGCGGCGATGTCCACCGACGCGCGCAGCAGGGCCAGCCGGCGGACCAGCGCGCCGGTGCCGCGGATCCAGCCGATCCGCAGCCCGCCCCACCACAGCTTGGACGCCGACCCGATACTGATCACCCGGCCGTCGGTGTCGTGGGCGGCCATCGGCGCGACCGGCGGTCCGGCGTCCAGCGCCAGCTCCGCCCAGCTCTCGTCCACCACCAGCGTGGTGTCGTACCGCCGGGCCGCGGCCACCAGCGCGGCGCGGTCGGCACCGGACATCAGCAGCCCGGTGGGGTTGTGGAAGTCGGGGATCAGGTAGGCGAGGCGGGCGGCGGACTGGCGGAGGGCCCCGGTCAGCAGGTCCAGGTGCCAGCCGCTGTCGGGCACCCCGGCCGGCACCAGGCGCACGCCACGCGTGCGGGCCGCGTCCAGCGCGTGCGGATAGGTCGGCGACTCCACCACCACCGGGTCCCCCGGCCCGGCCAGCAGCGTCATGACCAGGTGGATCGCGTGCTGGGCGCCCGCGGTGACCAGGATCTGCTCCGGTCGGGTGGCCACCCCGCGGGCGGTGTAGCGGGCGGCGATCGCGGCCCGCAGCGGCGCCAGCCCCACCGGGTCGTAGCCGGTGCCGAGCCCGTGGCACGGCAGGTCGGTCGCCGCCGCCGCGACCGCGTCCGGCAGCAGCGCGGTGGCGGCCGGCGCCGCGCAGTGCAGCGGCAGCAGCCCGTCGCCGTCGGCGGCCAGCCAGGGGTTCTCCACGCCCAGCGAGCCGGGCCCGGGCAGCGCCGTCCAGCTGCCCGACCCCTGGCGGCTGTCCAGGTAGCCCTGGGCGCGCAGCCGGTCGTAGGCGGCGGTCACGGTGGTGCGGCTCACCCCGAGGGCGGCCGCCAGGTGGCGTTCGGCGGGCATCCGCACCCGGACCGACAGCCGGCCGTCCAGGATCAGCGCGCGCACCGCCTCGGCGAGCGCCCGGTAGTAGGGCCGGGCACCCGCCGGGACGCCGACCAGCCGGGCCAGCTGGGGCGCGCTCAGATAACGGTCCATCAAGGCCACTTTCCCTTATTGGCCCTTTATCGGCAAGCCAATGGCCGGAAAGATGAGGGCCATTATGAGCGAACTCTCCCTCCCCGACCTCGGCTCGTTCCCTGGCCGGCTGGCCCGGCTGTACGCCGGGCTGGCCCTGTACGGGGCCGGCATCGGCCTGCAGGTGGAGTCCCGGCTGGGCAACGACCCCTGGGACGTCTTCCACCAGGGCCTCGCGGTGCGGACCGGCTGGTCGATCGGCACCTGGATCATCCTGGTCGGCGCCGCGGTGATGCTGTTCTGGATCCCGCTGCGCCAGCGTCCCGGGATCGGGACGATCTCCAACATCGTGCTGCTCGGCCTGTTCGCCGACGCGACGATCTGGCTGGCCCCCACCCCGGCGAACCTGGCCGTCCGCTGGGTCTACCTGCTGGCGGCCGTGGTGTTCGTCGCCGCCGCCACCGGGCTGTACATCGGCGCCGGCCTCGGGCCGGGGCCGCGCGACGGCCTGATGACCGGCCTGCACCGGCTCGGGCTGTCCATCCGGGCCGCCCGCACCCTGATCGAGGTCACCGTGCTGGTGGCCGGCTGGATCCTCGGCGGCACGGTGGGGGTGGGCACCGTGGTCTTCGCGCTGGCCATCGGCCCGCTGACCCAGTTCTTCATGCCGCTGATGCGCCCTAGGCCCTGACCTGCGCCGACGTGCGGCGGCATAACCGGCTAGCGTACGGGCATGCGGATCGAGGACTACGCCATGATCGGCGACATGCAGTCGGCCGCCCTCGTCGGGCGGGACGGTTCGATCGACTGGCTGTGCCTGCCCCGTTTCGACTCCCCCGCCTGCTTCGCCGCCCTGCTCGGCGACGAGCGCAACGGCAGCTGGTGGATCGGTCCGGCCGGCCCCGACCGCCGGCTCAGCACCCGGCGCCGCTACCGGGGGGACACGCTGATCCTGGAGACCGAGTGGGACACCGAGGACGGCACGGTCCGGGTGACCGACTTCATGCCGCCCCGGCAGGCCAACCCCGACCTGGTCCGCATCGTGGAGTGCCTGGCGGGCACCGTGGAGATGGCCACCCAGGTCCGCATCCGCTTCGACTACGGCCGCATCGTGCCCTGGGTGCGGCGCACCGACGGGCTGCTGCAGGCCATCGGCGGCCCGGACTCGGCCTGGCTGATGTCACCGGTACCGCTGCGCGGCGGCGACTACGCCCACCGGGCGACGTTCCGGATGAGCGCCGGCGACCGGCTGCCGTTCGTGTTCACCTGGCACCCCTCGCACTCCCCCAGCCCCGAGCCGATCCAGCCGTTCGCCGAGCTGGAGGAGACCGAGGCGATGTGGCAGGAGTGGGTGGGCCGCTGCGACCCGCACACCGAGCCGCAGTGGCGGGACGCCGTCGTCCGGTCGCTGATCACCCTCAAGGCCCTGACGTACGCGCCGACCGGGGGCATCGTGGCCGCGCCCACCACCTCGCTGCCGGAGGACCTCGGCGGGGTCCGCAACTGGGACTATCGCTACTGCTGGCTGCGCGACGCCACCATGACGCTGGACGCGCTGCTGTGCGCGGGGTATGTGGACGAGGCCCGCGACTGGCGCGAGTGGCTGCTGCGCGCGATCGCCGGCCGGCCGCAGGACCTGCAGATCATGTACGGGGTCGCCGGCGAGCGGCGGCTTCCGGAGCTGGAGCTGCCGTGGCTGGAGGGGTACGAGGAGTCCCGGCCGGTGCGCATCGGCAACGCCGCGGTCGACCAGTTCCAGCTGGACATCTACGGCGAGGTCACCAACTGCCTGTTCGTCTCCCGGGCCTCGGGGCTGGCCGCCCTGTCGCGTACCTGGGCCATCCAGCGGTCGCTGATGGACTTCCTGGAGTCGCACTGGGACGAGCCGGACGAGGGGATCTGGGAGGTGCGCGGCCCTCGCCGGCACTTCGTGCACTCCAAGGTCATGGCCTGGGTGGCCGCCGACCGGGTGATCCGCCAGGTGTCGCACTTCGGGCAGAGCGGCCCGGTGGACCGGTGGCGGGCGCTGCGCGACCGCATCCACGCCGAGGTGCTGGAGAAGGGCTACGACCCGGTCCGCGAGACCTTCACCCAGTCCTACGGCTCGCGCGAGCTGGACGCCGCGCTGCTGCTCATCCCGCAGACCGGCTTCCTGCCGCCGCGCGACCCGCGGGTGGTCGGCACCGTGACGGCGGTGGAGCGCGAGCTGATGGAGGAAGGCCTGGTCATGCGCTACCCGATGGCCCAGGACAACTCGGTGGACGGCCTGTCCGGCGGCGAGGGGATGTTCCTGGCCTGCAGCTTCTGGCTGGCCGAGGCCCAGGCCATGATCGGCCGCCGCCGGGACGCGGTGGAGATGTTCGAGCGCCTGCTGTCGCTGCGCAACGACGTGGGGCTGCTGGCGGAGGAGTACGACCCGCGGTATGGGCGGCTGGTCGGCAACTTCCCGCAGGCCTTCAGCCACGTGCCGTTGATCCACACCGCGCACACCCTGTCCCGGGCCAGCTGCATGCCCCGCTACGCCGACCTGCTGGATCAGGCGCCGCGGGCGTAGCCGGCCAGCAGGCGGGCGAACTCCGGCGGCGGCGCGACGACCAGCCGCCGCCGGCCGTCCTGGACCACCAGGTCGGCCTGGATGCGGGTGAGCCGGCCGGCCCGCCACCAGTAGACGTGCGGGCTGAGGCCGTCGTCGCGGGTGCGGTACTGGTGGCGGGCCAGCAGCCACAGCCGCTCGATGGCGTGCATCACCGAAAGGCCGCCGATGGGATGCACGACCATCTCACCGGGGCGGGGCAGCGCGACCATGACGCCGTCCGGCGAGACGACCAGGTAGTGGTCGATGCGGCGCAGGTGCACCGCGGCGCTGGCCGAGCCGGTCATCACGAAGGCGGGGGTGCCGTCCAGGTCGACCCGCTCGGTGCTCAGCCGCTCGTCGGCCAGCACGTTCTCCGCCGCGGCGTCCAGCGCCTCGGCCGGCGGCACCGGCCAGCAGAACGCCTCCTCAGGGCGGACCGGCCGGCCGGACACGGTCAGGATCTCCACCAGGTCGGCGCCGATGTGCCGGCCCACCACCCGCTCCTCGCCGAGCGCGTCCGCGCCGAGCACGGCGGTGCGCAGCAGCGGGCGGACCTCCGCGTACTCGCACGCGTCGGGCAGGTGCTCGTCGCGGGCGACCGCGCGGGCCAGGTGCTCGGCGGCCAGCATCGGCCAGTCCTCGCGGGGGCGGCGGCCGGCCTCGCGGCGCAGCCCGGTCAGCCGCACCCGCACCCGGCGCGGGCCGGTCAGCAGCAGGACCTCGCCGCCGGGCTCGAAGGCGCACGCGTAACCGAGCCCGTCGGCCACCAGCGCGAGCAGGGAATCGAGATCCACGTCCTCGATCGGCCGCCCGGCCGCCCGCCGCCCCCGCCGGCGCCACCACTTCCAGCCCACGAAAGGCCCCCAACCACGCTGTCGTCTTCCCCCGAACGAGGGTTCACGGTGCCGTGGCCGGGTCGCGGAACAGGCAGGTCAACGAGCACGATTGCGTATCGATGACCGCGTCGGCGCCCAGCCAGGCGGTCAGCTGCGGCCGGCCGTGGCCGATGGGCAACCCGGCGATCACCGGCACGCCGAGCGGGGCCAGCGCCTCGACCAGCACCGGCATCGGGTCCTCGCAGTCGGTCCACGAGCCCAGCGCGAACCCGGTGGCGCCGGCCAGGCAGCCGGCCTGCGACAGCTGGGTGAGCATGCGGTCCACCCGGTACGGGGCCTCGCCGACGTCCTCCAGCAGCACCGGCCGCCCCTCGGCGCGCATGGCGTAGGGGGTGCCGCACAGCGCCGCGAGCAGCGCCAGGTTGCCGCCGGTCAGCGGCCCCTCCACCCTGCCGGGCACGATCACCCGGTCACCGGCCACCGGGCCCGGGGCGTCGTCGGCCATCAGCGCGGCCCGCAGGTTGGCCCGGGTGGCCTCGCCGTCCGGGCCCGGGTCGCCGATCAGGTCGTTGGCGGGCATCGGGCCGAAGCAGGTGGCCACGTTGAGCCGCGCGGCGAACGCCTGGTGCAGGGCGGTCACGTCGCTGGAGCCGAGCAGGATCTTCGGCCGGGCCGCCGCCATGGCCGGCCAGTCGAGCAGGCCGAGCAGCCGGGTGGCGCCGTACCCGCCGCGGGCGCAGATCACCGCGCGCACCTGCGGGTCGCACCAGGCCTCCTGCAGGTCGGCGGCCCGGCCGGCGTCCGAGCCGGCCAGGTGGCCGCGGCGGTGCAGCACGTGCGGCATGACGACGACCGTGAGACCGAGGTCGCCGAGCACCTGCCGGCCGCGGGCCAGCCGCACCGGGTCGACCGGGCCGGACGGCGCCACCACGGCCACGGTGTCCCCCGGCCGCAGCCGGGCGGGCACCCAGGGCCGCCGCGCGGTCACCCCCCGGCTCCGCGATCTCCGCGGGCCGCGCGGGCCGGCGGGCCGGGCCGGCCGGCTGGAAAGCTCGCCACAATCAGTAGTCTTACCCGGATGGCGTCACGTGCCACCCGCGGGCGGGACGTGGCCGGTACGTTCATCTCGCAAAGGCTGTCAGACTGTCCTCACTTATGCGACCCCCCACCCACATTCTCGTGGTCAACGGCATCAAGGTCCGCCGGCCGGTGTTCGTGGTCGGCGCCCCGCACTCCGGCGCGGACCTGCTGGGCCGCGCGTTGAAACGCTCCCCGGGGTTCCACCTCACCATGGGCCGGGCGGCGGTCGCCCACGTCGTCTACGCCTTCGCCCGCCGGCCGTCCATCATGCGCCGCAAGGGGGGCGGCGCGGTGCGCGTGCTGCGCGACGCGCTCGCCGAGGCCTGGCAGATCGTGCCGGGGGCCTGCGCGGACTGCCCGGCGCCGTGCCGGGAGGCCGGCGCGGTGACCGGCGGCGGGCCGTGCGCGGCGCCGGGCGGGGTGGTGCGCTTCGGCGATGCCAACCCCGACCTGCTGTACAGCGCCCCGGTGCTGCTGCAGGCGTTTCCCGACGCCCGGTTCGTCCAGCTGATCCGGGACGGCCGGGACGTGGCCGCCGACATGCTGGCCGACCGGGCGTGCCTCAGCTGGTTCCGCACCAGCATGCTGAGCGACGACACCGAGTTCCCCAACCCGTTCCTCGGCGTCAACTCCGCCGAGCACCGCGACAAGTGGGCGCGGATGGACACCGCCGGCAAGTGCGCGCTGCGGTGGCGCAGCGCGGTGCGGCTCAGCGCGGCGCTGCGCCAGGACCTGCCGCGCGACCAGCTGCTCACCGTCCGCTACGAGGACATGGCCGCCGATCCGGCGGCGACGATGGCCGCGGTCTCGGCGTTCCTGGAGACCCGGGTGTCGACGGTGGCGTTGTACGGCGCGGTGGCGCCCAAGGTGGGCCGGTGGCGCACCCGGCTGCGGCCGGACGACGCGGCGCTGGTGGAGAAGATCGCCGCCGGCGAGCTGGCCCGGCTCGGCTACCGCTGACCGGCGGGCCGGCGGCTCACCGCTGGTGCTCGAACTGCGTGCGGTACAGCTCGGCGTAGGCGCCGCCCAGGGCCAGCAGCTCCTCGTGCCCGCCACGCTCCACCACCCGGCCGTCCTGCACCACAAGGATGGTGTCGGCCTCGCGGATCGTGGACAGCCGGTGCGCGATCACCAGGGAGGTGCGCCCGGCGAGCGCGGTCTTCAGGGCCCGCTGCACCGCGGCCTCCGACTCCGAGTCCAGGTGTGCGGTGGCCTCGTCCAGCACGACCACCCGCGGTGCCTTCAGCAGCAGCCGGGCCAGCGCCACCCGCTGCTTCTCCCCGCCGGACAGCCGGTAGCCGCGGTCGCCGACCACGGTGTCCAGTCCTTCGGGCAGCGCCTCGACCAGCTCGGCGACCTGCGCGGCGCGCAGCGCCTCCCAGATCTCCTCGTCGGTGGCGCCGGGGCGGGCGTAGCGCAGGTTCGCGCCGAGGGTGTCGTGGAACAGGTGGGCGTCCTGCATGACCACGCCGACCGTGTCGCGCAGCGAGGCCAGGGTCGCCTCCCGCACGTCCAGGCCGTTGATCCGCACCGCCCCGGAGGTCACGTCGTACAGCCGGGAGACCAGCGAGGTGATGGTGGTCTTGCCGGCCCCCGAGTGGCCGACCAGGGCGATCAGCTCGCCGGGCCGGGCGGTGAAGGTGACGTCCTTCAGCACCTCGGGACCGGGGCCGGTGTCCGGCCGGGCCACCGACTCCAGCGAGGCCAGCGAGACCTCCTCGGCGGCCGGGTAGCGGAAGCCGACCCCGTCGAACTCGATGGTGACCGGCCCGCCGGACACCGGCCGGGCGTCCGGGGCGTCGGCGACCATCGGCCGCAGGTCCAGCACCTCGAAGACCCGGTCGAAGCTGACCAGCGCGGTCATCACGTCCACGTGCACGTTGGACAGGCTGGTCAGCGGCCCGTACAGGCGCATGAGCATCGCCGACAGCGCGACCAGCGTGCCGATCTCGAAGGCGCCGTCGACCACCAGCACCCCGCCCATGCCGTAGACCAGCGCGGTGGCCAGGGCGGCGACCAGGCCGAGCGCGATGCGGAACACCGTGCCGTACATGCCGACGGTGATGCCGATGTCGCGCACGTGGCCGGCCCGCTCGGCGAAGTGCCGGGCCTCGTCGCCGGGCCGGCCGTACAGCTTGGCCACCATGGCGCCGGCCACGTTGAACCGTTCGGTCATCACCGAACTCATGTCCGCGTCCAGCTGCATCTGCTCGCGGGTGAGACCGGACATCCGGCGGCCGACCCAGCGGGCCGGCAGGATGAAGATCGGCAGGACCACCAGGGCGATCAGGGTGACCTGCCAGGACAGGATCAGCATCGCGCCGAGCACCATGACCAGGCTGACGATGTTGGACACCACCGAGGACAGGGTGCTGGTCAGCGCGCGCTGCGCGCCGATCACGTCGGTGTTGAGCCGGGAGACCAGCGCGCCGGTCTGGGCCCGCATGAAGAACGCCACCGGCATCCGCTGCACGTGGTCGAAGACCTCGGTGCGCAGGTCGTAGATCAGTCCCTCACCGACGCGCGCGGAGAACCACCGCTGCAGCAGCCCGAGCCCGGCGTCCAGCACGGCCAGGCCGGCGATCAGCAGGGACAGCCCGATCACCACGCCGGTGCGGGCCGGGACGATGCCGTCGTCGATGATCGACTTCAGTAGCAGCGGGTTGGCGATCACGATGACCGCGTCCAGCACCACCAGGGCGAGGAACGCGGCGATGTGCCGTCGGTAGGGCCGGGCGTAGCGGCCGATGCGCGGGACCGTGCCGGGGGTGAGCCGCTCCTTGGTCACCGAGCTGTCGCGCCGCAGCGACCGCATCACCTGGGGCCCGTATCCCCCGTGCATCATCGACATCGTCGCCCTTCGCCGGTCCTGTCCCCGTGCCGGGTGTCACGCCCCCGTCTTCCACTGGCCCAAGCACGGCCGGTGGCCGCGCGATTCCCCGGTCCGCTGTGGGCGAACGATCAATCGGCGGCCGGTCCCGCCGCACCGCCGCCGGCCAGCGCGCGGATCCGCACCGCCTGCGCGGCGCGCTCGGCGGCGCACTGCTCGGCCAGGGTGCGGCCCGGCGCCTCCTGGAGCAACCGCTTGGTCGCCGTCGCGGCGGCCCGGTCGGTGGCGAGCAGCGCGCCCGCCAGTTCCGCGGTGGCCGCGGACAGCTCGTCACGCGGCACCACGGCGTGGGCCAGCCCGAGCCGCAGCGCCTCCTCGGCCCCGACGGCGCGGGCGGTGAGGCAGATCTCCACCGCTCTGGCCACACCTACCAGCTCGACCAGCGGCTTGGTGCCGGTCAGGTCGGGCACCAGCCCAAGGGCGGGCTCCTTCATGCGGAAACTGGCGTCATCGGCGAGGACCCGCAGGTCACAGGCCAGGGCCAGCTGGAACCCGGCCCCGATCGCGTGCCCCTGCACCGCCGCGACCGACACGATGTCCGGCCGCCGCAGCCACAGGAAGCCCTCCTGGGCCTCGGCGATGCGCCGGTCGGCCTCCTCGTCGGGCAGGCCGGCCACCGTGGCGAAGGACCCCTCGCCCGGTACGCCCTCCGGCGTGAACATGCGCAGGTCGATGCCCGCCGAGAAGGACGGCCCCTCGCCTCGGACCACGACGACCCGCACCTGATCGGGCAGGGTCCTGCCGATCCGGGCCAAGGCCGACCAGGTGGCGAACGTCTGAGCGTTGCGCCGTTCCGGCCGGTCCAGGCTGACCGTCGCGATCTCACCGTCCACCTCGAAGCGCAGACCGATCTCCGCGAGCCGCTCCGCACCGAGCGGCGTCCCGGACCCGTCGCGCACCCCTCCAGCGCGCGCGTGGCCCTGCTCCGGTCCGGCGCCGCCACCCGCCGAGGTGGTCGCCGTACTTGCGCCGAGTGTCGCGTCCGCCATCGCCCGCTCCGTCCGTGTGCCGCCCGCCCGAACCCCGCCCACATTCCAGAACGAGATTCTACTGAGCCGGCCGGCCGATGGAGCGCGCGGTCGCGGGTTCGCGACCTTGCCGTCAGCGCTTGGACTTGCCGCGGGTCGCCCCGCCGCGCCCGCGCAGAGTCACTCCGGACTCGCTGAGGATGCGGTGGATGAACCCGTATGACCTGCCGGTGGAAGCGGCCAGCGCGCGGATGCTCTCACCCGCGGCATAGCGCTTCTTGAGATCGGTCGCCAGTTTCTCACGGTCGGCCCCGGTCACCCGGGTGCCCTTCTTCAGAGTCTCGGCCATGAGTACCTCCTGTAGTGCCAGACTTCCGCAGCGTTACTCACGCCATGATCAGTCATTTGAGCCGGATCGGCTACCTACTCCGTGGGAAAAGATCCGTACCCGATCAAATTAAGATCAGGCGAGTGCCACGAGATCGGAAAATTCTTCGCTCCACGCGTCTTCGATTCCGTCCGGTAGCAAGATCACCCTATCCGGTCGTAGAGCCGCAACTGCTCCCTCATCATGCGTGACTAGGACAATTGCCCCAGAATAGGATCTTAGCGCGGCCAGCACCTGCTCCCTGCTCACGGGGTCCAGATTGTTGGTGGGCTCATCCAGCAGCAGCACGTTCGCGCTCGACAACACCAGCGTGGCCAGGGCCAGCCGGGTCTTCTCCCCGCCGGACAGCACCGCGGCCGGCTTGTCGGCGTCGTCCCCGGAGAACAGGAACGAGCCCAGCACGTTGCGCAGCGCGACGTCGGGCACGTCGGGCCCGGCCGAGCGCATGTTCTCCAGCACCGTGCGGCCGGCGTCCAGGGTCTCGTGCTCTTGGGCGTAGTAGCCGAGCTTGAGGCCGTGACCGGGCCGCACCTCGCCGGTGTCGGGCTTCTCCATCCCGCCGAGCAGGCGCAGCAGCGTGGTCTTCCCGGCGCCGTTCAGGCCGAGCACCACGACCCTGCTGCCCCGGTCGACCGCCGCGTCCACGTCGGTGAAGACCTCCAGCGAGCCGTAGGACTTCGACAGCCCGGTGGCGGTCAGCGGCGTGCGCCCGCAGGGCGCCGGATCC
The DNA here is from genome assembly GCF_016863395.1 of Sphaerisporangium rufum. Taxonomy (GTDB): domain Bacteria; phylum Actinomycetota; class Actinomycetes; order Streptosporangiales; family Streptosporangiaceae; genus Sphaerisporangium; species Sphaerisporangium rufum. Next base: position 71,281 of record NZ_BOOU01000055.1, read on the forward strand.
GGGAAGCGCAGCTTGGCCACCTTGTCGGCCCGGCGCTCCTCCTCCACGCCGGCCAGCAGCCGCCGGGCCCGCCGCTCCATGTCCTGCGCGGCCCGGGCCTTGGTGGCCTTGGCGCGCATCCGGTCGGCCTGGGAGAGCAGCTGCGTGGCCTGGCGCTGGGCGTTGGCCCGCTCCCGCTTGCGCCGGCGCTCGTCGGTCTCCCGCTGGGCGAGATAGGCGGTCCAGCCGACGTTGTAGGTGTCGATGACGCAGCGGTTCGCGTCCAGGTGCAGGACGCGGTTGACCGTCGCTTCAAGAAGCCCGACATCGTGGCTGATAATGATCAAACCGCCCTGGTGCGATCGTAAAAAATCACGAAGCCACCCGATTGAGTCAGCATCGAGGTGGTTTGTCGGCTCGTCGAGCAGGAGAGTGTCCGATCCGCTGAACAGGATCCGGGCCAGCTCCACCCGCCGCCGCTGCCCGCCGGACAGCGTCGCCAGCGGCTGCTTGAGCACCCGCTCGGGCAGCCCGAGACTAGAGGCGATGGAGGCGGCCTCCGCCTCGGCGGCGTACCCGCCCAGCACGTGCAGCCGGTCCTCCAGCCGCCCGTAGGCGCGCACCGCCCGGTCACGGGTGCGCTGGTCGGCCGAGGACATGCCCTGCTCGGCCTCGCGCAGCTCGGCCAGCACCTCGTCCAGCCCGCGCGCCGAGAGAATCCGGTCGGTGGCCAGCACGCTCAGGTCGCCGGTCCGCGGATCCTGCGGGAGGTAGCCGACGGTGCCGGTGGTGGCGACGGTGCCGGCCGCCGGAAGGCCCTCGCCCGCCAGCACCTTGCACAGGGTGGTCTTTCCGGCGCCGTTGCGGCCCACCAGGCCGATGCGGTCGCCGGGGTTGACGCGGAAACTCGCCCCCTCGATGAGCAGGCGGGAACCGGCGCGCAGTTCGATGTCGGACGCGATGATCATGATGAGGGAACACTCCCAGTGGAACGGGGTCGGGGAAACGCGCCGGCGGCGGGCCGCCCGGGGCCGGCGGGCGAAGCGGTCGCGCCGATCAGTCGGGAGTGCGCATGCGGCTAGTGTACGGCCGGTCGCGCATCGGCGCCGATTCCGTCCCCGCCCGGCCCCGCGGCCCGGGCCGGTCGGCCCGGATCGAGCGGCCCGGCGAGCGCCGGACCGGTCGGCGCGCGATCGAGCGGCCCGGGATCGAGCGGCCCGGGATCGAGCGGCCCGGGATCGAGCGGCCGGACCGGTCGGCGCGGAATCGGGCGCCCGGCCGGTCGACCCGGGCGGACCGCGCGGCCGGGCCGGTCAGTCCGGCGGGTCGAGCAGCCGGACGGCGACCGCGCGGAACCGGCGCGGGGTCTCCCGCAGCACCGCCAGCCGCGGATCGGGCACGTCCAGGAACGGACCGGTCTCCAAGGCGAACACGGCGGCCAGCCGCCGGTCGCCGCGCAGCGCGCCGACCGCGCGCCGGTCGCCGCCCAGCACCACCGCCGCCAGTTCCCCGGCCCGCGGCGCCAGCACCCGCGCCGCCACGTCCGCGGCGGCGCCGGCCGCCTCGGCGGCCTGCTTCTCCCGGCGCCGGGCGAACCGCTGCTGCGACCAGCCACCGGCCGCGCTGCGCCCCTGCACCAGGCGCGAGCCGACCTTGGACGCCACCAGCCGCTCGCCCTCGAAGATCCCCGCCGCGTACCCGCCGCGCCGCACCAGCAGCACCCCGACGATCCGCTCGGCCCGCGCATGCGCGACCAGGGCCTCGACCAGGGCGCCCCCCGCGCCACCCGGACCCGGGCCGCGCAGCGGCGGGAACGGGACGTGGCATTCGGCGACCGCGCCGTCCGCCGCCCGCAGCCGGACGACGTCCCCGAGCTCCCCGAGCTCCCCGAGGCCCCTGAGGTCTCCGGCGTTCCGGAAGTCCCAGGCGTCCCCCGCGTCCTTCCCGCCCGCCCCGGCGCGCACCAGGACCGCCTCGGCCGGGCCGTGCCGCTCGGCGAACCCGCGCAGCCAGCCGGCCAGCCGCTCGGGCGCCACCGAGACCCATCGCCCGCCGCCCGCCGCCGGTCGTCCCGTCATGCCTGGCGACAGTACTCCACCGGCGCACCCGCCCCCCGCGCGTGTTGAACCCGGCTCCTCCCCAATATCCGGAGAAAACTGGGTGAACTCCGCGGCGCTCTGGCCAGTTGTTCATGAAACCGCTGGAAAATCCCGGTGTGACGGTCCCGCCCATCCCCGGCGCACCGGACACCACACCGCACCGCACCGCACCGCACCGCACCGCACCGCACCGCGATGAGCTTGATCGGCCGACCCGGCGGGACGCGGCCTCCGGGTGAGATCAGTACGGGGATCGGTGCGGGATGACCCAGTCCGGCGCCCAGGTTTCTGGGGTGGGGTGGCCGGCGGTTGCGACGGCGAGATGGGCGCGCAAGGTGGCCAGGGCGGGGTGGGAGTCATCGCGGTGCCACAGCAGCGAGTGCGGGTAGACGGGCGTCGGGTCGGTCACCGGGATGCGGCGCAGGCCGTGGCCGGCGGGCCAGACGAGGCGGGTGTGCTCCCCCATGAAGGTGGCCAGGGCCGGGGTGTCGGCGATGGTGTCCAGCAGCGCGTCGGAGCCGAAGTTCGGACCGGTCGCCTCGACGGTGAGGCCGAACTCATCGGCGAGGTCGTCGTAATAGGCCGCCCACTCGGTGCCGGGGGCGATGCCGGGCATCCAGATCCGGTGCCCGGCGAGACCGGCGAGCGGCACCGACCGGGCGCCCGCCAGCGCGTGGGCGGGCCCGGTGAGCAGTTGGAGCGGCTCGTCGAGCACCCGGACGGCGGCGATGTCCTCGGGCAGCGGGCGGCCGGGCGCGGCGACGGCGCGGAAGGACGCGTCGATCGCACCGGAGCGGATGGCGGCCACGGCCCGGTCGATCTCCAGCAGCATCACCACGTCCAGCTCGATCTCCGGGTACGCGCGGTGGAAGCCGCGCATCAGGCCCGAGGCCGCCAGGCGTGAGGCGATCACGTCGACGCGCAGCGGGCGGCCGCCGGCGCGCACGGACGCGACCGCCCGCTCGGCGACCCGCAGCAGCTCGCGCGCGTGCGGCAGGAACGCCTGCCCGTCGATGGTGAGTTCGGCGCCGCGCGGCGTACGCGCGAACAGCCGCACGCCGAGTTCGCGCTCCAGCGCGGCGACCCGCTTGGAGACGGCCTGCTGGGTGACCGCCAGCTCGGCGGCGGCCTGCTGGAACTGCCCGGCGCCGGCGGCGGCGACGAACGTCCGGACGATGTCGAGATCCACCCGGACACCCTACAGATACAACGTTCCGTTGTGCTTGTGAGGGGTTTCCGTTGTTTGACCGGCCATGGTGCTGATCGATTTGATGTCGGCGATCGCGAATCGGTTGTACGGGCGAAGGGTGAAGGTGGCGGAATGCGGAGCGGGCACCGGCTGGGGCGGCGGTTCGGCTGGCTGTGGGCGGCGTACGGGACCAGCGCGCTTGGCACATGGCTCGCGTTCGGCGCGTTCCCGCTGATCGCCATCCAGGTGCTGCACGCCGGGCCGGCGCAGGTCGCGGCGCTGTCGTCGGTCGGGGCGCTGGTGGGCGCGGCGGCGGCGATACCGCTGGGCTCGTGGGTGGAGTTCCGCCGCAAGCGCCCGGTGCTGATCGGAACGGACCTGGTGCGGTGCGCGGCGCTGCTGACGATCCCCGCCGCGTTCGCGCTCGGCGTGCTCTCGTTCGCCTGGCTCCTCGCGGTCTCGGTCGTCGTCGCGGCGGCCGACATCACCTTCCGCGCCGCCTCCGGCGCCTACCTCAAGACGCTGCTGCCGCCCGGGGACCTGCTGGTGGCCAATACCCGGCTGGAGTCCACGACCTGGACGACCACGATGATCGGACCGCCGCTGGGCGGTGCCGCGATCGGGTTGCTCGGCCCGGTGGCGACGGTGGTGGCCGACGCGGCCAGTTACCTGTTGTCGGCCCTCGGCATCGGCGCCACCGGGGGTGGCGAGCCGCGGCCGGCGCGCCGGCCGGCCGGGCGCCTCCGGGCGCGGGACCTGCTCGACGGCTGGCGGCACATCCTCGCCGACCCCGTCCTGCGCCCGCTGTTCTTCAACACCGCCCTGTTCAACGGCCTGCTGATGGCCGCCGACGCGCTGCTGGCCGTCCTGATGCTCGCCCACCTGGGGTTCGCGCCCTGGCAGTACGGCCTGGCGTTCGCCGCGCCCGCCGTCGGCGGGCTGGTCGCGTCGCGGCTGGCCCGGCCGCTGGCCGCCCGGTTCGGACCGCACCGGGTCTTGGTCGCGGCCGGATGGGCGCGCGCCATCTGGCCGCTCGGCCTGGCGCTGGTCGGACCGGGCGCCGCGGGGCTGCTGGTGCTGATGGGCCTGCAACTCGGGCTCATCTTCTGCTGCGGGATCTTCAATCCGCTGGCCGCCACCTGCCGCCTCGAGCGCACCGCCGCCGGCCGGGTCGCCCGCACGCTGTCGGCCTGGACGGTGACGTCCAGGGCCACCACCGCGCTGCTGACCGCCCTGTGGGGGGTGCTGGGCGGCGTGCTCGGCCCGCGCGCCGCCATCGGCGTGGCCGGCGTGCTGCTGCTGGCGACCCCGCTGCTGCTCCCCCGCCGCGCCCCGGCGCCCCTCCCCGAACCACGGCCGGCCCCGGACCCCGCCTGACCGGCCACTGTTCCGGCTTCGGCGTGGGACGCCGCCGGGGCCGTCAGGTGAGAGTGCGGGCGGCGAGGGCGCGGCGCAGGTCGTCGGTGGCGTCGATCGCGGCGCGGCGCAGGCCGGGGTCCAGGTCCGGGACGGCGATCATCGCCTCGGCCGCGGCCAGGGTCTCGGCGGTGACGGCGTACCGGGGGTAGGCGGCGTGGGCCAGCGCCGGCACCACGTTCGGGGTGCGCCGGGCGGCCACGGCGGGCATCTCGGCGAAGTACCGGGCGACGTAGGGCGCGGTGTCCGCCGCCTGCTCGGGATGCCAGAAACCGCCGGCGACCGCGGCGACCAGCCGCAGCGGGCCGTCACCGACGATCAGCTCCCAGGCGCGGGCCTTGGCGGCGGCTCCGGGCAGCGCGGCGCGGCAGCGGGCGGCGTGCTCGGCGCCCCGGGCGCTTCGGTCCCGCTCGCACTCGGCGGCGATCTCCGGCTCGCCGGCCGCGTCGAGCACCACCAGCCGGCCGAGCATGGCCCAGCGCAGGTCGGCGTCGATCTCCAGCCCGGCCGGCACGTCCCGGCCGGCCGGCCAGCCGCGCAGCCGCGATATCAGTTCGGGGCCGGCGCAGCTCACCAGGCCGCGCAGCGCGGTCAGCCGCCGGCCGCCGGCATCCGGGCGGCCGGCGTCCAGCGCGTTCTGGCAGGCCCCGGCCAGCGCGGCCAGCGCCGCCGGGCGGGCCGCCGGCGGCAGGTGGCGGTCGGCCACCGTCTCGCGGGCGAAGCGCAGCATCTGCGCGAATACCGCGACGTCGTCCTCGGCGGGCAGCCCGGCGCCGGCCAGTGCCAGGAACTCGGCGGCGGGCATCTCCGCGTCCCGGGTCATCTCCATGGCCGCGGCCCAGGTGAGCGCCCGGGCCAGCGGGTCGGCGAGCGCGGGCAGTACCTCGGCCAGCACCGCGCGGTCCTGCGGCAGCAGGCCGACCTTCGCGAACGTCAGGTCGCCGTCGTTGAGCAGCAGCAGCCGCCCGGCCGGCACCCCCGCGAGCTGCGGTACCGGGGTGCGGCCCCCGTCCGCCTCGGGGTCGAGGTCGACCTCGGCCCGGTGGGCGAGCGTCACCCGGCCGCCCTCCTCGGCGTAGACGCCGACACCGATCCGGTGCGGCCGCAGCGTCGGATACCCGGGCGGCGCGGCCTGCCGGACCGCCACCTCGCCGTAGCGGCCGTCCGGGCCGGTGACCGCCTCCGGCCGCAGCGTGTTGACCTGCGGCCGGCGCAGCCAGACGTCCGCCCAGGCCGAAAGGTCGCGGCCGCTCGCCGCCGACAGCGCGGCGAGCAGGTCGGCCAGCGTCGCGTTGCCGTAGGCGTGCGCGGCGAAGTACGCGCGCAGACCGGCGAAGAACGCCTCGTCCCCCAGCCAGGCGACCAGCTGGCGCAGCGCGGAGGCGCCCTTGGCGTAGGAGATGCCGTCGAAGTTGAGCAGCGCCTGCTCGGTGTCGGCGACCCGCTCGGGGGCGATCGGATGGGTGGAGGGGCGCTGGTCGGCGGCGTACCCGCCGCTCTTGCGGACGATGGCGAACGACGTCCACGCGCCGGTGAACCGGGTGACCTCGGCGGTGGCGCGCCAGCCCATGTACTCGGCGAACGACTCGTTCAGCCACAGGTCGTCCCACCAGCGCATGGTGACCAGGTCACCGAACCACATGTGCGTCATCTCGTGCGCGATGACCATCGTGCGAAGTTCGAGCTCGCTGTCGGTGGCGGCCGAGCGGTGCAGGAACTCCTCGCGGAAGGTCACGCAGCCGGGGTTCTCCATCGCGCCGGCGTTGAACTCCGGGACGAACGCCTGGACGTAGTCGCCGAACGGGTAGCGGATGCCGAACAGCCCGTGGAAGTGATCCAGCAAAGCCCCGGTGACCGCGAAGATCTCCTCGGCGTCCTTGTCCAGGTAGGGGGCCAGCGAGCGCCGGCACAGCAGGGCGAGCGGGATGCCGTCGTGCTCGGCCTGCCGGGTGTGGTACGGGCCGGCCACCACGGTCATCAGGTAGGTCGACAGCGGCAGCGTGCCGGCGAACTCCCACCGGCCGGGGCGCACCTGCTCGCCGGGGGCGTTCGCCCGCACCGTCCAGTCCGGCGGCGCCGACACCGCCAGGGTCATCGTGGCCTTCAGGTCCGGCTGGTCGAAGCAGGCGAAGATCCGCTGGGCGTCGTCCAGGCAGGCCTGCGCGTACAGGTACACCTCGCCGTCCTCGGGGTCGGTGAACCGGTGCACCCCCTCGCCGGTGGTGGAGTACGCCATGGTGCACCGCACCACCAGCTCGTTGTCGGCGCGCAGGCCGGCCAGCGGCAGCCGGTTCCCGTCCAGCGCGGCCGGGTCGACGGGCACGCCGTTCAGCCGGATCTCCTGGACCTCCACCGGCTTGAGCTCGACGAAGGTGGCCGCCCCCGGCTCGGCGCAAGAGAACCGCACCGTGGTGACCGAGCCGAACGGCATGCCGGCCGGCGCCCCGCTCAGGTCCAGGTCCACGTGGTAGGACTCCACGTTCACCAGCCGGGCCCGGTCGATCGCCTCGTCGTGCGTCAAGCTCGTCATGGCCCGACCCTACGAGATCTCCGGCGCCGACGGCGGGCCCGGCCGGGTCCGGACCCCCGAACGCGGCGCATGATCGGCGGGTTTCGATCTGGGCCGAATACCGTTGACGGGCACCGGCCGCCCGGAGTCTGCTGAGGCGATCATTCAGCCGAGCAAAGGACGGACATGCGACGCACCATCCGGAGAGTCGTCGGCGGCCTGGGCCTGGCCCTTCCCCTCCTGGCGGTCAACGCCGCCGGGGCGCAGGCCGGGGCGCTGGACGGCGACGTGACCAACCGGCTCTCCTCCTCCTACACCGTGAAGATCGCCACATTCTCCGGCTCCGGTCTCACCGAGAACTGCCAGGTCGACGGCGGCAAGCTGTACAAGTGCAAGACATACTGGCTGCCCTCCGGCAAGGCAGACGACCAGATCCGCGGCGCCAACTGGGACACCGACGCCGTCATGGTGGAAAGCCGGTACAAGGTGGAGCGCTGGGGCGGCACCAGCAGCCACTGGGTGAACGCCAAGATCTGGACGAAGTTCTCCAGCATCGAGAACGCGACCTGCTTCTACGACGGAGCCCCCATCTGCAGCATCGAATAGTCCCCGCCCCGCCCGCCGCGGCCCAGTCCTGACCCTGGCCACGGCGGGCGGCTTCGGTCCGATCGCGGGTGCGTGCCTTGTGAAGGGCCGGAGTCGGGACGCGAGGCAGGCGTTGAAACCGGCCCCCTCGACTTCGGCCCGGTTTCAACCCGGTGCAGCCCCCTCCAGACAGAGATCCAGGTAACGGAGGGTGGTGTAAGTGAGATACGACGCCCACTCGGGGCGTTCGACGAGACTGCCGTAGGGCGTGGCGCCGGTGCGGATGCCCTTGAGCGACTCCCCCGCGTCCGGCAGCCTCTCCAGTGCCGCGTCCCAGGCGTTCCGCGCCTCCAGCAGCGCCGGGACCGACGGGCCCGCACGGTCGTCCGGCCAGTTCGCCTTTCCGATCCAGGGCTCGACCACCCCGGCGACGGTCGTCCAGAGGGGGGTTCGGCGCGCCGGAGTCGCGCGGACGGCGTCCGGCAAGGGCACCTCGCGAGGCACCGCGACGTGACACAAGGTCTCGTCGAACAACGCCATCGTCTCCCGTTCCAGGTCGTCGGTGCTGTCGGTGGCATGGACCAGGTTGAAGACGGGATTGAGCGCGCCCAGCGCTCCACGCATGGTGCCGGGCCGCGCTCTGCCGGGCACGAAGTGACCTTTCAGTGCGCGCGACACGAAATCAGAGAGCGAGTCGAAACCCGCCGGGTGATCCCCCTCCAGCAGGACGGCGTGCACGGGGCCCAAGGTGTAGAGGATCGCGTTGAGGTCCCAGTCCAGCCGGCCGCCGGTGCGCGTGGTCGCGTACAGCGACCGGCGGCGTTCGGCGGTCAGCACCACTTCACGGAACGCCAGCGGCCTGAGTCCGCGGAGCGCCAGCCAGCCGAGAAGTTCTCCGGTGATCCGCTGGACGACCCCATCGGGCTTCACCATGATCAGGGCGCGGCGGTTCAAGTCGACCATGTACTCTCCGGTCCTCCACAACAGGTGATCAACTGAGCCCCTTCCTCTTCAAGACGGCGGCCTCGTCGGCCGCGACCCCCGTCGCGCTCGGAGGGCGACAGCGTTCTCGGCCGGCACGGTGTGTAGCACCGCGGTTCCCCGGTAACGTGCTAGCGCTGGCACGGAGACCGGGGAAACGCAGGTGGTATGGACGTCTTCAAGGTTCACGAACGACTCATCGAAGATTACGAGTCTTATACCTCCTCCTTCGTAGAAGTCCGTGACCCAGCCATCGCGGCCCATGTCGAGCGGGAGCATGCGCTCAAGACGCGCTGGCCCGAACCATGGGTCTCACTCAATCCGCGGTTCGTCACCGGCGGCTCGATTCCCGACCTCATCGCCGACGGAGTACTTCACCCCGGAACCGATCCGATCTTCCGCAACAAACAGGCCACGGACGGGGTGTCGGGGCCTCCCCTGGTCCTGTACCGGCACCAACGCGAGGCGGTCGAACTGGCCCGGGACGGTCGCAGCTACGTACTGACGACGGGTACCGGATCAGGAAAGAGCCTGACCTACATCGTCCCGATCGTGGACTCGGTCCTACGGAATCCGGATCCCGGGCGGATCAAGGCGATCGTGGTGTATCCGATGAACGCGCTGGCCAACAGCCAGATGGAGGAATTGAGAAAGTACCTGGAGTTCGGATTCCCCAAAGGCCAGGAGCCTGTCAGCTACGCGCGCTACACCAGCCAGGAGAGCGCAGAGCAGCGTGAGGCGATCCTGCAGGAACGGCCGGACATCCTGCTGACCAACTACGTGATGTTGGAGTACATGCTCACCCGCCCCTACGAGCGACAGGTCCTCATGGAGGCGGCTCGGGGGCTGCGCTTTCTGGTCCTTGATGAGTTGCACACCTACCGAGGGCGGCAAGGAGCGGACGTCGGACTCTTGATTCGCCGGGTGAAAAGTACGCTCGCAGCCCCGGACGTCCAGTGCGTCGGTACGTCCGCCACCATGGCGAGCAGTGACATCTTCGATGAGCAGCGAGCGGAAGTTGCCGAGGTCGCCTCGAAGATCTTCGGTACGGAGATCACCCCCGACCGGATCGTGGGCGAGACCCTCGAACGGGCGACCCTCGACCATGTTCCAGACGACGAGGAGCTCCGAGCGAGCATTCTCGCCAACGACTGGCAGGAACTCGCCTACCCCGACCTAACCGCGCATCCCTTCGCATGCTGGGTGGAAACCGTCTTCGGGCTTGATGTCGAGCCGGGAACAGATCGACTCGTGCGCCGCAAGCCGACCAAGATCGTGGATGCGGCGGGAGTACTCGCGAATCGCACCGGTCTCCCGGCGGATAGATGTCAGGTGGCCGTGGAGGAGATCCTGCGCGCCGGCTCGGCCGCCCGGGATCCGATCACACGGCGACCACTGTTCGCATTCAGATTGCACCAGTTCCTCTCCAAGGGAGAAACGGTGTACACGAGCCTCGAGGCACCCGGTGATCGCTACATCACAAGCCAGTACCAGGTCAGCGTGCCGAACCAACGCGACAAGCCGCTCTTCCCATTGGTGTTCTGCCGGGAATGCGGTCAAGAATATTACTCAGTTACCGTGAGCGCTAGAGGACGAATCTACACTCCAGGACACAACGACGAAAATGCCGGGGACGACCAGAACATCGGTTACTTGTACATCAACCCGGAGCACCCCTGGCCCGCCGAACCCCTGGCCGCGGGCAGACTGCCGGATACCTGGCTGATCACCGGGGACGGAGATACAGCTCAAATCCGCCCTAGCAAGCTCCGCCAGCTTCCCAAGAACGTCGTCGTGTCTTCTGGTGGCGCGGAGGTAGGGTCTGATCACGGCCTGCACGCCACGTTCATTCCAGGAAAGTTCCGCTTCTGCCTGCACCCGGATTGCGGCGTGTCCTACGAGCAACTCCACGGCAAGGACTTCGGCAGGGTGGCTACTTGGGCGTACGAAGGTCGCGGCTCCGCCGTCACGCTCATCGGAACCAGCGTGTACCGGGGACTGCGCGGGGCCGAGGACCCTAGCGCACGCAAGTTGCTCACTTTCGTGGACAATCGCCAGGACGCGAGTCTCCAGGCGGGGCATCTGAACGACTTCGTGCTGGTCACCCAGTTGCGAGGCGCCCTCTACCGAGCAGCCCGGGACGCGACGGAGGGCCTGACCCACGAGAACCTCGCCCAGCGAGTAGCCGGCGCTCTCGACGCGGACCTCACGTCTTACTCATCGGTGGCCAATCCGCTGACAGGTGCGAGGCGAGCGATCGATAAGGCGTTCCGTCAGGCACTGGAGTACCGCCTGTATACCGATCTCGCCCGGGGCTGGCGAGTGAGCATGCCCAACCTCGAGCAAACGGGCTTGATCAGGTTCGACTATCTCGATCTCGCCGAGATGTCCGCTCGCCCGGAGTTCTGGGAGTCGGCGCACCCTGCCTTGAAACACGACACACCCGCGCACCGAGAATGGGTATGCCGGGTCCTGCTCGACGAAATCCGGCGTGCACTGGCGATCGATGTCGAGGTACTGACGAAAGAAGGGTTCGAACGCCTCCAGCACGACTCTGATCAACTGCTGGCCGGCCCATGGTCCCTGCCAAAGGAATCCCCCGACCCGGTAATAGGAACGGCTTATGCGGCGCCGGCTCCACGAGGGCGGCGCGGATCAGGGCCCTACCTCACCGGCCGATCCGCGTTCGGGCGGTTCCTTTGTCGGGACGCCGAGTTCACGCACTGGCCCTACCACCTCCGCGCCGATGACGCCGACATCATCATCGGATGGCTGCTGGCCGCCCTCGCCGACATCGGCCTGCTGTCGGATGCCCCCAAAGACCGTGCTTCCGGTGCGCTCGGCTATCGATTGAAGGCCTCAGCCCTCATCTGGCAGGCCGGCGACGGGACCAGCGGCGTGCTGGATCCCTTGCGGAAGACCGTTAAGCCCCGAGCGGGTGTGCGGGTCAACCGTTTCTTCCGTGCCCTTTATCGCGATCACGCGAAGGAATTCGCGGGGATCCACGCCGCCGAGCACACCGCCCAGGTCTCGAACGAGAACCGGCAGGAGCGGGAAGCGGCCTTCCGGAACGGGTCGCTGCCTCTGCTGTATTGCTCTCCGACCATGGAACTCGGTGTCGACATCTCGACACTCGACGCCGTAGGCCTGCGCAATGTGCCACCGACGCCGGCCAACTACGCGCAACGTTCCGGACGCGCGGGACGCAGCGGCCGCCCGGCCTTGGTGGCGACATACTGTGCCACCGGGAACTTTCACGACCAGTACTACTTCCGGCGGTCGGAGCGGATGGTGTCAGGCCGAGTCATCGCGCCCCGGCTCGATCTGTGCAACGAAGATCTCGTACGTTCCCATGTGCACGCGATCTGGCTGGCCGAGACAGGTGCCCGCCTGGGGAGCGGGATGGGGGAGGTACTTGATCTTAGTAGAACCGACCGGCTACCGATCCACGCTGACCTCATGCCGCAGATAATCGATCCCGGGGCTCAGCGGAACGGCCTGGCTCGCGCGCTTGCCGTCCTTGCTGGAGTAACGGGTATCACCGAGAGCGCTTGGTGGTACGACGAATGGGCAGAGGACGTCGTCCGACGAGCGCCCGCGTCATTCGACGCTGCCTGTGATCGCTGGCGGACGCTCTATCGAAGCGCCATATCCGATCGCGAGGAGCAGCACAGGCGAGTCATCGACGCATCCATGCGCCGTGACGAGCAGCGAGCCGCTCAGGCACGCCGGGCTCAGGCCGAGAACCAGCTGCGGCTTCTCCTCAATGAGGACAGCGAGCGGTCGTTCAGTGACTTCTACACGTACCGGTATCTCGCCTCTGAGGGGTTCCTCCCCGGTTACTCCTTCCCCCGGTTGCCGCTTGCGGCCTATATCCCCCCGGAGAAGGCGAAGGACGGCGGCTACCTGCAGCGGCCTCGGTTCATCGCGATCGGGGAGTTCGGGCCGAACGCTCTGATCTATCACGAGGGCCAGCGCTATGAGGTGACCCGCGTCCAGGTGCCCTCGGATGACTCCGGCGCCATCGCGACCCGGGAGGGCCGGCTCTGCGGTGCGTGCGGTTACTGGCATGAGCGCACTCCCGGCCTGGACCGTTGTCAGAACTGCGACCATCGGCTCGGTGAGTCCCTGCCACGCCTTATGCCCATGCAGACCGTCTACACGCGCGCCCGCTCTCGGATCTCTTCCGACGAGGAGGAACGACGCAGGGCGGGTTTCGAGTTGCTGACGACCTACCGCTTCAGCGATCATGGAACACGATCCGGCAGGCTTCCAGGCGAGATCGCGCTGCCGGACGGACGCCGGCTGGGCGAGCTCGTCTACGGTGACACCGCGACGCTGCGAGTTCTCAACCTCGGCCGGCGGCGTCGCCCCCGTAATGCGCCGCTCGGGTTCTGGCTGGACGCGTCACACGGCACGTGGCTCAGCGACAAGCGAGCAAAAGAGAAGAGCGGGGATGACGATGACGACCTCCCCGCGCGCGACAGCGCCGGACGCCCTGAACGCATCGTCCCATTTGTCGAGGATCATCGGAACATCCTCGTACTGCGGTTCGAGCAGCCCATCAAACAGGACGAGGCCGTGACGCTGCGCTACGCCCTGGAGCGCGGCATGGAGGCGCATTTCCAGCTGGAGGATTCGGAGCTTTCCAGCGAGGATCTTCCCGACCTGGACGGTCGAGGGCGCATGCTGTTCATCGAGAGCGCCGAAGGCGGCGCGGGGGCCCTCCGCAGGCTGCAGTCCGAGCAAGGACTGCTCGCCCAGGTCGCCCGGGTGGCGTTGGAGATCATCCACATCGACCCGAACACCGGAACGGACCTGGACCGGGCACCCGGTGCTCGCGAACGTTGTGAACGCGGCTGCTATGACTGCTTGCTCTCCTACACCAACCAGGTCTTCCACCGCGTCATCGACCGCCTGGCCGTCGTGGACCACCTCATGGAGCTCAGTAAGGCCGCCGTACAGGCCGGAGGGGGCACCGGCCAGAGTCCGGCCGAGCATGCCGCCTGCCTGCACGAGGCCAGCCAGACTGGACTTGAGCGCGAATTCCTCACGTTCCTCGAAGAGAATGACTATCGTCTGCCTGACGCGGCCCAACAGCTGATCTCCGATGCCCGAGCTCGCCCGGACTTTGTGTACCGTCTTCCGGGCGGGTCCGTGGCTGTCTTCGTGGATGGTCCCGATCACGACACCACGTCGGCCATGGAGCGTGACATGGCCGCGGAAGACCGCCTCCTGGACCTGGGCTGGCTGGTGATCCGTTTTCGGTATGACGAGGAGTGGCGCGTGGTCGCGGGACGCTATCCGAACATCTTCGGCGCCGGACGGGAGACGGGGTGAAGAGCCGTGAACCCGGCACCCTGGTGACCGCCCGCGGCCGTGACTGGGTCGTGCTACCGGGCAGTACGCCGGATTTCGTGGTGGCCCGTCCTCTCAATGGCGACAACGAGTTCACCACCGGGCTGTTCGCGCATGAGGTCGGCGAGGCCAGCTTCCCCGTTCCCACGGCCGATCCCGGCGAGTTGGGCGACAACGACAGCGCGGCCCTGCTGCGTACCGCGTTGCAGATCGGTTTTCGAGGCAGCGCGGGACCGTTCCGCAGTCTCGCCGGCATCGCGGTGGCGCCCCGCGACTACCAGCTGGTGCCCCTGCTGCTGGCCCTGCGAATGGATCCAGTACGGCTGCTCATCGGGGACGACGTCGGCATCGGCAAGACCATCGAATCGGCCCTGATCGCCAAGGAGTTGCTGGAGCAGGGCTCGGCGACCGGACTGAGCGTGCTGTGCTCGCCCGCCCTGGCCGAGCAGTGGACGGCTGAACTGCGGAACAAGTTCGCCCTTGACGCCGTCACGGTTCTCCGATCCACGGTAGACCGCCTGGAGAGCCGCAGGCCCAGGGACCGGGACTTCTTCGCGCATTACCCGGTGACCGTGGTCTCCACCGACTTCATCAAGAGCGAGGCGCGCCGGGACCTGTTCGTCACCACCGCCCCTGACTTGATCATCGTAGACGAGGCCCATACCTGTGTAGGGGGCGGCACCCGAGACCGGCAACTGCGTTACGAGCTGCTCAAGCGGCTCGCCAGAAGACCACAGCGCCATCTGCTGCTGGTGACCGCCACGCCGCACAGCGGCAAGGAACAGGCGTTTCGTGATCTCATCGGTCTGCTCGATCCATCGCTGGCCGGTCTCGACCTACGCACCCGGCAGGGCCGGAGCCGGCTCGCCCGCCACTTCGTCCAGCGCCGCCGGCACGACATCCGCAAGTTCCTCGACCAGCGGACACCGTTTCCGGAGAAGCGCGAATTCTTGGACATCGCCTACCCGCTCCAAGCGGAATACGGCAGGCTGACCCGTGAAGTACTGTCCTACGCCCGCGAATCGATCCGCACGGCAGGTGGCGCGCTGACGCGGCGCACACGGTGGTGGTCCGCGCTGGGCCTGCTCCGCTCGGTCTCCTCCTCCCCAGCCGCAGCCACCGCGACCCTGCTGAACCGCGGCGGTGGAGCCGCCAGCGAGACGGAAGCCGACGCGCTGGGTCGCGTCACGGTACTCGACGACATCGAGGACGAGACGCTCGAAGGCGTGGACGCGCCGCCCGCGGCCGACGACGACAGCCTGACGAAGCAGGACCGGGCGCGACTGCGCCGTTTCGCCGACGCCTTCGCCGCACTGCACGGGCCACGCGATGATCTCAAGCTGGCGGAGCTGATCAAGCAGGTGAAGGGTCTGATCGCCAACGGCTACAACCCGATCGTGTTCTGCCGCTATATCCCGACGGCCGAGTACCTCAAGACACACCTGGGGCACGCCTTCAAACAACGGGTGACCGTGGACGCGGTGACCGGCCAGCTACCACCGGAGGCCCGGGCGGAGCGGATCGCCGGACTCACCGCCTCATCCGGCCCGCGGATTCTAGTGGCGACCGACTGCCTGTCCGAAGGCGTCAACCTCCAAGACGGCTTCCAGGCAGTGGTCCACTACGACCTCGCGTGGAACCCCACCCGGCACGAGCAGCGCGAAGGCCGCGTCGATCGGTTCGGGCAGCAGAAACCGATCGTCCGGGCGGTCACCCTGTACAGCACGGACAACGTCATTGACCCCATCGTCCTGGACGTGCTGCTGAAGAAGAGCCGCGAGATCCGGCAGACCACCGGCGTTTCGGTCCCGGTACCAGAACGCGCGGAGACGGTGATGAACGCACTGTTCAAGGAGATCCTCGAAGGAGATCCGGATCAGCCCTTCCTCGACCTCGACTTCACCCAGGAGTCGCAGGAACTCCACGAGGAGTGGCAGCAGACGGCCGAGGTCGAGAAACGCTGGCGAGACGGTTCCGAACGCGAGTCCAAGGCCATCACCAAGTACGCCCAGTCCGGGCTGGATCTCGACGAGATCCAGCCCGAGGTGGAGGCGGTACGAAGGGCTTTGGGCAGCGCCGACGATGTGGCGTGGTTCACCAGGCGCGCCCTGTCCGCCCTCGGTGCTCACGTGGCCTCGGCCGAACCCGACGACGGCGGTTTCATCGCCGAGGTGAACCATCTGCCGAGCGGGGCACGGCTGGCATTGGGCATCCCGGCGGCCGGCGAAGTGCCCCCTCTCCCGTTTCGCCCGCACCCACCGGTCATCCCGGGGGAACGGGCCCTGGTACGTACCGATCCCGGGGTGGCCGGGCTGGCGCGCTACGTGCTGGACGCCGCGCTGGACCCACGGCTGGACGAGCGAGAACGCCCTGCCAGGCGGGCAGGGGTGATCGCCACTACCGCCGTGCCGAGCCGGACGACCTTGCTGCTGGTTCGCTACCGATTCCACGTGACAATGCCGCGCCGGCCCGGTGATGGCGCCTCCCCGGAGCCGAAGACGATCGTCGCCGAGGACGCCAGGATGCTCGCCTACCGGGGCGGGGAACGCCTGACGGCCGCTGAATGCCGGGCCCTTGCAGCCGCCGAACCGGCCGGCAACCTCCTTCCCGAGATCGTCCGGCAGAACATCGACCGCGCGATCCGCGAGGTCTCCGGGCTCAAGGACGAGCTTGAACTGCGCGGCGCCGAGTTCGCCGCCGAACTGGAAGAGGCACATCGACGGGTCCGGCACGCGGCCGGCGCGTACGTCAAAGGACTCTCCGTGCGATTCCAGCCCGACGCCGACGTACTCGGCGTCTATGTCTACCTTCCGGGAGGCGCACGGTGAGCGAGTCGTCCTTCTCCGGCGTCCAGATCGTTGGCGGGCTGTTTCCCAACGACCTGCTCAACCGCGTTCGGGCCGGCGATCCCGAACTTCCCGGCATCAAACCGGCTGCTTATCATCTGACCGGTGGCGAACGCCTCGGGGACGCCGCCGCGCGTAAATGGCAGCATCTCCGCGGCGTCTACGAGTCCTTCCGGGCCGAACTCGCGGAACTTCCCGCGTCCAACCCCGGCACCCGGCATACCCGGCAGCGGTGGGTGCTGGCCCTGCTGGACGAGTTCGGCTTCGGGCGTCTTTCCTACCGCTCCGATGGACTCACCGCTGACGGGCGCGGGTATCCGATCGGCTTCCTCTGGGAGCACGTTCCCGTTCACATCGTCGGCTGGCACGTGGACCTCGACCGGCGGCACAACAAGCAGCGCGCACCACAATCGCTGTTCCAGGAGTTCCTCAACACCGCTCCCAGCCACCTGTGGGGCATACTGTCCAACGGCCGGCGCCTGCGCATCATGCGCGACTCCACCTCGCTGGTCGGTTCTTCCTACATCGAGTTCGACCTCGAAGCCATCTTCGAGGGCAATGCCTACAGCGAGTTCTTCCTGCTGTACGCCTTCCTGCATCAGTCCCGCTTCGAGGCGCTCCCCCGCGATGACGGCGCGCCGTCCACGCCCGCCGACTGCCGCCTCGAGCAGTGGCGGCAGTACGCGATCGACGCCGGCGTCCGCTTCAACAAGCGGCTCCGCGGCGGCGTCGCACGCGCGATAGAGCTGCTAGGCAGCGGATTCCGGCAGGCGAACCCCGCTGTGGACAAGGCGCTGAGCGATGGCACCCTGACCCCAGAGGACTACCGTCATGACCTGCTGAGACTGGTCTACCAGCTCCTCTTCGTCTTCGTCGCCGAGGAGCGGGGCGTCCTGCTCCTGCAGCACGACGAGGCGATGACCGAAGCGGAGCGCACGGACCTCACCAGGGCCCGGGCCCGCTACCACGAGTACTTCTCCAGTCGCCGGCTCCGCAGGCTCGCCCGGATCAGGCAGGGCGATCGGCACAGCGACCTGTGGCGATCGGCCGCCCTCGTGCTCGATGCCCTGGGTGCCGACCGAGGGCTTCCCGAACTGGCCCTCCCCGGGCTCGGGGGTCTGTTCTTCCCGCCCCATCATCCTCGGAGCCGGCCGTCAGTACTGAAGCCTGACTATCTGCGGCGCTGCGAGCTCTCCAACAGCGACCTGCTGGCGGCGGTGTACGAGCTCTCGGTGACCGAGGAGCGCGGGCGGGCCATGCCGGTGGACTTCAAGCATCTCGGTGCCGAGGAGCTTGGCAGCGTGTACGAGTCGCTGCTGGAGCTGCGCCCGGACTTCGACCCCGGGTCCGGCCGCTTCCTCCTCCAGCAACTGCCGGGCAGCGAGCGCAAGACCACCGGATCGTTCTACACGCCCGCCGCGTTGATCGAGTCGTTGCTCGATTCCGCACTCGATCCGGTCATCGAGCGCGCCGCCCGATCCGGAATTCCCGACGATCTGTTGAAGATCACGGTCTGTGATCCCGCCTGCGGCTCCGGACATTTTCTGGTGGCCGCGGCCCGTCGTATCGCCAAGCGCTACGCGGAGCTGTACGAGGCGGATCCGCAGCCCACCCCTCGGGCGGTCCGGCACGCGTTGCGGCGGGTCATCGGCTCCTGCGTGTACGGCGTGGACATCAACCCGCTCGCGGTGGAGATCGCCAAGTGGTCGCTGTGGATGGAGTCGGTGGAGCCCGGCAAGCCGCTCTCCTTTCTGGACGGGCACATCAAGACCGGGAACTCGCTGCTCGGCGCCACCCCTCGGCTGATCCTGAACGGCGTGCCGGACGACGCGTTCAAGCCGCTGCCGGGCGATGACGCCAAGTTCGCCTCGCAACTCCGCGCCGCGAACGCCGTCGAGCGAGGGGGCCAGCAGCTGTCCGGCGGCCAGGAGATGCTCACCTTCGGCGATCAGGCCATCCGGGTCGGCAACCAGCGCATCGCCGCCCAGGTCAAGAAGATCATTCCCTCATCTGAGGCACCGATCGAGACTCTCAGAGAGCGGACCGAGGCGCTGCGAAAGTTCGAGGAGGGTGATCAGGAGCGGCTTCGACAGAAGGTGCTCGCCGACGCATGGTGCGCCGCGTTCGCCTGGCCGAAACGGGCCGATGAACCCCGCTCCATCACCACCGCCACGTTGCGCCGGCTCTACAACGGCGAGCAGGACGCGCTCGATCCGGATGAGACGCGCCTGCTGGCCGACCTGACCGACGCCTATGCCTTCTTCCACTGGTATGTGGAGTTTCCAGAGGTCTTCGACGCGGACGGCGGCGACGGCTCAGCGAATGGTTGGTCCGGTGGTTTCTCCTGCGTGCTCGGAAACCCGCCCTGGGAGCGGGTGAAACTCCAGGAACAGGAGTTCTTCGCGGTCCGGGCTCCCGAGATCGCCAAGGCGCCTAACGCCGCTGCCCGCAAGAAAATGATCGACGATCTTCTGATCAGCGAGGACGACGCGGACCGACTGCTACATATGCGGTTCGCCGAGGCAGTACGTCGTTCCGCCGACATCACGCACCTGTTGCGGGATTCCGGCCGGTACCCGCTGACCGGGCACGGCGACATCAACACCTATTCGGTATTCGCCGAGACGGCCCGCACCGTACTCTCCCCGGACGGGGCCGCCGGCCTGGTCCTGCCCACCGGTATCGCCACCGACGCCACAACCGCGCCGTTCTTCGGTGACCTGGTCAAGAGCGGATCGCTGGCCTCGTTCCTGGAATTCGAGAACGAGGCCTTTCTACTTAGTCGTGATGTCGATCACCGTGTCCGTTTCTGCCTGCTCACCATGGCCGGTCCGCAAGCTCGCGTGGAAGCGGCACCCGTGGCTTTCGGTGCGCGGCGGATGAGCGACCTGCCCAGCCGGATGCTGATCCTCCCACCCGAGGACATCATGCTGGTCAACCCCAACACCGGCACCATGCCACTCTTCCGCTCCAAGCGCGACGCCGAGATCACCTTCGGCATCTACCGGCGAGTGCCCGTCCTGATCCGCGAGGCACCTCCCGAGAATCCTTGGCATCTGTCGTTTCTTCGCATGTTCGACATGGCCAACGATTCGCGTCGCTTTCGTCGAAGTTCTGCGCTGGAGCGTGAGGGCTGGACTCTGCACGGTAATGTCTACGTGAAAGACAGCGAGCGTATGCTGCCGCTGTACGAGGCCAAGATGGTGCATCACTTCGACCACCGCTTCGGCACCTACGACGGGCAAACGACCGCCCAGGCCAAGATGGGCACCCTCCCCCGCCCTGCCCAGACCGACAAGGACGACCCAGACTTCGCGGTCCAGCCTCGCTACTGGGTTTCCGAAAACGAGGTCCGCCAGCGACTCGGCGTACACTCCGACCGGACCTGGCTCCTCGGCTGGCGCGACATCTGCCGCAGCACCGACGAGCGCACCCTCGTGGTTGCCCCTATACCGGTAACTGCCGTCGGACATAAGTTCCCCCTCGCCTTCACCCCGCGACGCTCAGCTTTGCTTCAAGCGAACTTGTCAGCCTTCGTGGTCGATTATTGCGTACGACAAAAAATGGCAGGAACTTCCCTTACATTCTTCATTTTCAAGCAGATCCCTGTGCTCTCGCCCGCAGATTATGAGAAGCCTTGTCCATGGCAAGCTGCAGTACACCTCGATGACTGGATATCGGAGCGGGTACTAGAGCTTAATTACACTAGCCTGAATATGGCAGGCTTCGCCCAGGGCCTGGGAAGCGCAGAACGACCGTTCCGCTGGGACGAGGCACGCCGATTCGCGATCCGCTGTGAGCTGGATGCGGCCTACTTCCACCTGTACGGCGTGGCCAGAGAAGACGTCGAGTTCATCATGGACGGCTTCGGCGCCTTCCAGCGCAACGACCCCGAACGGTTCGCTCGCACCAAAGCGGAGATCCTGGCGGTGTACGACGCCATGACCGAGTCCATGGACGGTCATGAGCCGTACCAGACGTCCCTGCTCCCACCTCCTGGTCAAGGCCCTAGACACCCGGCCCGGTAACCGCACGCGCACGCTCGACCCCGAAACTGTCGGGGTCGCCTGGCATGGTCATCCCTGCTCCACCCTTCCGGCACCCCCGCTTGATCGGAGCCCTCATGGCCTCGACGGACGAGATAACCTCCCGGGCGCTGTTCGCGCTGCTTCGCGCTCTGGCCGAGTCCGGCTCGCTCACGCCGCAGGAGGCGTGGCAGCACGTCCATAACGTAGAGCCGCGGTTCGTGGCGGCTTGGTCCGGACCCACAGCACGCCGGCATGCCGCCGAGCAAGCGCTGCGCTACAAGGCCGGCATCCTGGTCAAGTGCGGCTGGATCCATCTAGGCGCGGCCTCGTGGTCGATCACCCACGCGGGGCACGCGGCCCTCCGCCGCTATCCGGACCCTGAGCTCTTCGCCGTCGGATTGGATGTCGAGTACCGCCACTGGGAAGAGAACCAGGCCCGCTTCACCGCCGCCGAGCGGCTGGCGGGAGCGATCCCCGCCGGGAGCTGGGCCGCAGTCGACGACGTCGCGGCGATCGCGAACGTCAACGCCGAGAAACTGGCCGCGCTGCTCCAGGCCGAGCGTCCGGAGGGCTGGCGCAGAGTTCTTAACAGAGATGGCCACCTCCCGCCGGGCGACCCGGCCGCCTACAGAGGCTGGCTGGAGACGCTTCAGGCGGAGGGCCTGGAGAACATCAACGGGCAGATGGAGGCCGGCCGCCGGCTCACGGTCACCGAGTTACGCCAGCTCGACGACGGTCCCGCAGTCCGCCGGCGGGCCTGGCTGATCAGGGCCGAGGTGGATGGCCGGAACCTCGTGAACCTGTGGTCGAGCAACGGCATCTGCTCTCTGCCGGCGAACAAGCTCCGTCCGCTGCCGGGCGGCGTGACCCGGGCCGAGATCCAGAACGAAGTGCAGGACACCTATGGCTCGCTCTCCTACAGTGAGCAGAACCGGCATGTCGCCGAGTTCTACGCCTTCCTGTCCCGGATGGACGAGGGCGATCTGGTTCTGACCAACGACGATGCCGAGTACCGCATCGGCCGGATCACCGGCCCGCCGCGCTTCTCCGCTTCTACCGGCGGACTGGCCAATCTTCAACGCCCCGCCGAGTGGATTCCCCTGGAAAAGCCGCTGACTTGGGACGACCTTCCGACCGAGTTGATCGCGCTGGCCTCCGCACCCTACGACGTGGTGGAGTTGACCGACCGGCTCGGCGACCTGATGGCGCTGATCGGGGAGATTCCGGAGCGGCGGCGGTTCAAGCTGCCGAACGTGGACGATGATCTGGCGCAGAATCTCCTCTACCCGGCGGAATGGCTGCAGGAGTGCGTCACGTTACTGCGCGAACGACCGCAGTTGATCCTGGACGGACCGCCCGGTACGGGAAAGACGTACCTGGCGCAGCGACTCGCGGAACATCTCACCGGTGGCCGTAAGCAGAATGTCGCCCTCATCCAGCTTCACCCCAACTACGCCTACGAAGACTTCTTTGAAGGCTACCGGCCGGGTGATGACGGCAGCGGTGGCATGATCCTCACCAAGCGTGACGGCCCGCTCCGCATCATGGCGTCCGCCGCGCACCGTCATCCGGATCAGGTGTACGTGCTTATCATCGATGAGCTCAACCGGTGCAACCTTCCTTCGGTCTTCGGTGAGCTGTACTTCCTGCTCGAATACCGCCACGAGCACGCCTATCCGCAGTATTCCCCCGAGGAGGCGTTCGTCCTCCCGGCGAACCTGCACATCATCGGCACGATGAACTCCGCCGACCGGTCCACCGTGCCGATGGACGCGGCGATGCGCCGCCGCTTCTCCTTCGTCGAGCTTCACCCGTCCCAGGAGCCCATCAAAGGGCTACTTCGCAGATGGCTACAACGGGAAGGGCTGGACACCGAGGCGGCGGACCTGCTCGTCCGGCTCAACAACAAGATCGCCACGCCTGACTTCCGCATCGGACCGTCATACCTGATGCGTAAGAGCATTTATGCGGGGGCGGCCGGTCTGGAGTCGGCATGGCGGACCCAGATCATTCCGGCCTTGCGAGATCTTCATCTCGACGATGGCATCGACCCCACCGAGCATTACGGCCTTGAAGCCCTGCGCCGGGACGACCGATGACGTGCCTCCGTCTGACCGAAGGGACGGCGGGCGACGAGGCGACGTTCTCCCCCGAAACCGCCCGCCGATTAAGGGAGGACAAGATCGCCGATGTCACCTCCTTGGGCGGGCACCGATGGCGGGTGAAGCCACTGCTCAAAGTAGGAGCCATCCGTTTCCCGGATCTTGAACTGCACATCCGGCCGAAAATCAGTATCAGCCGACTCTGGTTCCTGCTGGGATTCGCCTACGACAAGGTTCAGCAAGGGTGGCAGGAGCGCGAGGTGACGGCCACCGAGCATCCGGACCTGCTGGCCGCGATGGCGTACGCCTTCCTGCAAGGCGCAGCCAACGCGTTGAAGCACGGGCTGCCGCATGGTTACCGGCGCGAGTCACGTGCCCTCCCCGTGGTGCGCGGCCGCATCCGTGAGGCCGACCAGCTTCGCCGCCACCACGGCCGGCTGTTTCCGGTCGAGGTGGACTACCAGGGATTCACCAATGACGTGCCGGAGACGCAGGTACTTCGAGCGGCAACGGAACGGTTACTCGCCTTACCGGGAGTCGATCCGAAGGCCGAGGCACGGTTACGTGACCTGCTGGCGCGGTTGCGCCAGGCCTCGCCTTCCCGTCCGGGTGTCGTTCCCCGCTGGGTGCCCGGTCCGGCCAACCTCCGCTACCGGACCGTCCTCGGGCTGGCGGATGTCATCCTGCGAGGTGGCTCGCTGGAGTTCGGCACCCGCCCCGCCTCCGGCTCCCCGGTGGTGAACGGACTACTCGTTCAGATGGACAAAATTTTCGAGGACTTCCTCCATCGTGCTCTCGAACAGATCCTCATCTCACACGGTGGGACCTGGATCGGCAATGAAGCAGTCAAGATCACCACAAATAGCAGCCTCACGATAAAGCCCGATATCCGATGGGTCGCTAGACAAAAGACCCAGGCCGTCATCGATGCCAAATACAGCGATCACACGGACAAGGCACGTGATTACCGCTTCCAAGTGATCACTTATTGCGCCGCGCTGGAATGCCTCCAGGGCCACATCGTCTACGCGGGTGGCCCTCAGGGCAGTTCCATCGTCCACCACCGGCTACGAGGGCGGCTGGCCATCGACCTGTACGAGCACCGACTGGATCTGGCCGCGCCGCTCTCCAGTCTCCGCGACCAGATCCAGACGATCGCCGAACTCATGCTCGCGAACACCACCACCGTGACATGAGATTCGGTAATTCAGCTCCATGGAACTCGGGGCCCACCAGCCGGTGTTGGAGGTGGCCATCACGCTGGTCAGCGCCACGGCCCGGCGCCGCTTGTCCAGCAAGAAGTCCGGGAGGTACGATCCGGACCGCAGCCGGGGCACGGCCAGCTCGATGAACCCGGCGCCGGTGTCCCGCGGCCTGCTGCGATAGCCGCTGCGGGTGGTGACCCGCTGGTCGCTGACCTCGCCGTAGCTAGCCTCGCACAGCCGCTCGACCCCGGCGTCCATCATCCGCTGCGCGAACTCCCGGATCACCGTGCGCAGCAGGTCCGGGCTCGCAGTTGCCGCAGTGTCTTCGAAGCACTTCCTGGCAGCGGACACAACGTCATTGACGGCCACTTCGTCCCCTTCGTGTAGATGTGAGCGAATCGCAGGATTACGAAGTGGCCGTCTTCTGTCACATGGATCTCACCCCCTACAGCTCAGGGCTTGATCACCCGCACACCATCTCCCTGGACGTGAACGTACGGGGGTGTATGCACCCTGACTCGCGCCATGGCGACCTCCCCAAATTCCGAACAATGTTCGCCCTTCTCTGCGATTGCGCCCAGCGGTCGTTCACCCTAACCTTGAGGCCAGCCCGGGCCAGCCCGGGCCAGCCCAGAGACACAGGAGGCGAGAAGGACCTTGCGTACGATCGAGATAGACGAGGAAGTTTACAGCTTCCTCCAGGCGCAGGCTAAGGCATGGATCGAAGAACCTAATGACGTGCTGCGGAGGTTACTTCTAACCGAGCCCACCCATAGAGACGAAGGCGCTCTGCTCCCCCTGATCAAAGCTGGCTTACTTCAACCAGCTGAACGGCTCATGTGGAAGCGTCCACGCCTAGGCCGCGTGCACTATGCGACGGTCTTGCCCGACGGACGGCTTCAACTCGCCAACGGAGAGGCTTTCACCAAGCCCTCGCCCGCATGCAAGGCCCTCTCCAAGCAAGAAACGGACGGCTGGTCGGCATGGCACCGGCTCCCCGATAACACCAGCCTCAAAGATCTACGAGCCGAGGCGCGACGACGCGGAGTAGCCATCTAATCACCAGAGCCCGCGGTGTAGGCCAATGGCAACACCTGGCCTGCACCGCGTCGTAGTCAGCGATGCTTCATCCGAAAGTGAACTCGTCGGCACGGACGCCAGCCAGGAAGGCATCCCATTCGGTCCTACTGTAGATGATCATCGGGCCATCCGGATGCCGGCTGTGCCGCACCGCGATCCGTCCGCTCCCGTCCAGCAACGGACCCGCTTCGACACAGTTGGAGCCACCGTTCGGACTGAAACTGCTGATATGCCAGGCTGCGAGCGCGTCGTGTTCATGTGTTACCACTGTTCATTGCCTCCTGTGAACCCAAGACCCGTTCGGCCGCCGCTCGGATCATGCCGATCGATTCGGCCGGACCCAGTGATAGCTGGCGAATACGCCGCAACTTCGATTTAAGCCGCTCAACTTCATCAGCTTCAACATAGATTCCGCCTGCGGGAGTGTCCATGAAAGCCACTTCTGGGTATGGTTCAGGCAGTTCGAAGATCATGAACGCGCCCTCCGGGGAGACGTGGGCACCAGCGGAGTACGGCAGTACCCTGACCTGGATGTTGGGGCGTTGGACGAGAAGCAGCAGATGATCGAGCTGCTCACTCAAGATCTGTGGACCGCCGGTGGCCCGATACAAGAGACTCTCGTCCAGTACACATTCGAGGCTCAAGGGTTCCGGCTTGTCGAGGACCTTCTGACGCTCCACACGGAATCTCACTCCAGACGCCACCTGCTCCAGCATGAGATCCGCGTCCGCCCTGCGGATCACCGCTTCGATGTACCCACTGGTCTGCAGCAGTCCAGGGACCACGAGTGCGTCGAAGGAACTGATGTGACGAGCACGCGATTCGAGCCAGGCGTAGTCCACGATCTTCCGTGACAGGCTGCCGGAGTAGCTGTCCCACCACCCGATCTGCCAGACATCGGCGGCGAGCCGGAGAAGACCTTCACGACGCTGCTCGTCCGACACCCCATAGAGATTCAGCAATGCGGCCACGTCGGGAGTGCGTGCAGGGTATAGGCCGGTCTCCAGCCGACTGATGGTGCCGCCGTCGCGCTGGATGAACTTGCCGGCTTCGGTAAGCGTCAGCCCGGCCGCCTCACGCAGTTCTCGCAACTGGCGGCCAAGCCATTGGGCGCGCAAGGTCATCCCTCGCTTGCCGGCCATCGTGATCACTCCCTGCTCTTCGGTGACCTCGCGAGATTACCGAGTGGAGCGACAGCGCGACCCACTGTTGAAGAAGCTGGCGGAAAGCTCCTGCAGGATTGCGAATCTCATGTCATCCTACGTGACAGCTTGAACACTCTCCGCGCTCATGCTTCAACTTCTGAGGACGGGTGGGCCCGTGGAAACCGACCAAAGAGCGATGAATTCGGCCACATCCGGTGACCCGCTTCGCATCACTCGGGAACTCGATCACAGCTTCACCGGATGGCGAGTGTGGTTCGGCGTCGCGACACGGCGCTGGTGGGCACTCGCCCCGTGGTGGTGCCACGAACGATTCGCCCTGGTGGAGGCGGGGAGCAGTGCGGAGCTTGTCCTGCGGATGAATCGGATCGAACTGGGCTGCCCGTTCATCCTCGGCCTGTCCACCGCCGGCGCTGCGGAAGCGGTCGATCGGTTTGATCTAGGGTCATGCGGTGGCATCACCCGGCGCTGACCATTTTGCACTGACATAGAACGTTATCTCACAGAAAGGAACTGTCCCGATGATCGCGATGCGTCCTCGCGCGCTGGCTTTCGCTCTGGACGGTCTCACCGGGTTCTTCCGCTCCACCCCGCGCACCGGGAAGTCGGATGCGACTGACGATCGGATGCGGCCGCTCACCGGCCCGGCAGCATTCGGCGGGATCCCGGTAGTCTCACGCCGGTTCGCTCCCTGCGCCTCACAGGTGCGGCCCGCCCGCGCGTTCGTCGCCGGCCTACTCGGTGCAGAACACCCCTGCAGGGACAATGCCATCCTCCTGACCAGCGAACTCGCGGCCAACGTGATGCGACACGCGATCGAGCAGGAGTTCCTGGTGTCCGTGGCCTTCCCGGGCACCAGCGTGCTGGTCGCCATCGAGGACGGTGGCTCGTCCAAGATCCCGCACCTGCGCAGGCCCGCCGACGACGAGACCGAAGGCCGAGGGCTTCTGATCGTCGACGATCTGGCGTCGCGATGGGGCTTCGAGCGGCGACCGTCCAGCACCCTGGTCTGGTTCGAGCTCGCCCCATCCTCCTCCTGATCTCGACTCAGATAGGAGCACCCGGGCGAGCAGCGAGCTGACCAGAGAGACGACCGACCCGCTCGGCGAACGAAGGGATGATCGTCTGGCTGAAGGGCATGGCAGGTCAGAGCCAGCCCTGGCCCTGGGCGCGGCGGACCGCCTCGATGCGGTTGCGGGCGTGGGTCTTCTGGATGGCCGAGGACAGGTAGTTGCGCACGGTGCCCTCCGACAGGTGCAGGCGGCGGGCGATGTCGCCGACGGTGGCCCCGTCGGCCGCCACCCCGAGCACGTCGCGCTCGCGGGCCGACAGCGGGTTCGGGCCGGCGCTGAGCGCGGCGGCGGCCAGCGCCGGGTCGATCACCCGCTCGCCGGCCAGCACCCGGCGGATCGCGGCGGCCAGTTCCCGGGCCGGGCTGTCCTTGACCAGGAAGGCCGCGGCGCCGGCCTCCATGGCCCGCCGCAGGTAGCCCGGCTTGCCGAAGGTGGTGAGGATCAGCACCTGGCAGCCGGGCACCGAGCCGGTGATCTCGGCGGCGGCCGCGATGCCGTCCATCTCCGGCATCTCGATGTCCAGCAGCGCCACGTCCGGCAGGGCGGCGCGGGCCGCCCGGACCGCCTCGGTGCCGGTTGCGGCCTCGCCGACCACCTCGATGTCCGGTTCCAGGCCGAGCAGCGAGGCGAGCGCCCCGCGGACCATCGCCTGGTCCTCGGCGAGCAGGACCCTGATCACGTGCTCCTCCTGGTGGTCTCGGCCGGCACCACCACCGGAACCGGCACCGGGATCGGCACCCGCAGCCGCAGCCGGAAGCCGCCGGACGGCCCGGGCCGGGCCTCCATCGACCCGCCGGCGTCGTCCACCCGCTCGGCCAGGCCGCACAGCCCGCTGCCCGGCTCCACCGGCCCGGCGGCGTGCCCGTCGTCCTCGATGTCCAGGGTCGCCGCTTCCTCGGTACAGGTGATCGTGATGTCGCAGCGACCGGCCCCGGCGTGCCGGACGACGTTGGTGACCCCCTCGCGCACCGCCCAGGCGAACAGCCCGTCCAGTTCGGCGGGCAGCGGCGTGCCGGTGGTGCGGACGGCGGCGGTCACCCCGGCCGCGCACAGCGCGGTGCGGGCGCCGTCCAGCTCCTCGGCCAGGCCGCGCTGCCGGTAACCGGTGACGGCCTCGCGCACCTCCCCCAGCGCCTGCCGGGCGACCGCCTCCACGTCGCGGATCTCCCGCACGGCGCGCGGCGGGTCCTGCTCGGCGAGCCGGCCGGCCAGCTCGCTCTTCAGCACGATCAGCGACAGGCTGTGCCCGAGCAGGTCGTGCAGGTCGCGGGAGATGCGCAGCCGCTCCTCCCCGGCCGCCAGCCGGGCCACCTCGCCCTGGGCCTGCTGGAGGCGGTGCACCAGGACCCGGGTGTTGCGCACGCTCATGAACAGCACGCCCACGGTCACCACCTGCAGCACCAGGATCAACAGGGTGTCGGAGTCGGCGCCGTCGGACAGGCCGTCGGCGAGCACCACCCCGGCCATGCCGGCGACGCCGGGCAGCGCCGCCCGGGTGGGCAGCGCCATGCCGATGACGACGGTGGCGTAGATGGGCAGCGCCAGCCACCCTCCGCCGAAGATGAGCGGGAAGACCAGCGCCATCAGCACCAGCAGCCCGAGCAGCGGGTGGGTCCACCGGCCCGGCTCCCCGAAGTCGCGGGGGCTCAGCGCGGTGCCCACGTAGGCGGCCACGAACGCGACCAGCGCGACGGCCGCCCAGCAGGCCTTCACCCCGCTGATGGCCCCGGACACCAGGTCGCCGGCCGGGTAGACCAGGTAGACCAGGCCGACGGAGAGCCCGAGCAGGCGCCGCCACCGGGTGCGGCGGGGGTCGCTGCCGGTGAAGTTGAGTATCTCCGCCAGCCTGCTCACGGTCAGCCTCGCACGGTGGCCCGGCGGAAGGCGAACACCGCCAGCGCGCTAAGCACGACGGCCCAGGCCACCCAGCCGGCCAGCGAGGCCGTCCCGGGCACCTTCCCCGCGGCGATCTGCCAGCCGATGTCGGCGTAGTCGTAGGACGGCAGCGCGCGGGCGATGCCCCGCATCGTCTCGGGGAGCATGGCGACAGGGAACCACAGTCCGCCGAGCAGCGCGAGGCCGAACATGCAGATCATCGCGAGCGGCTGGGCGGTGTCCGGCCGCAGCAGCGAGCCGATGGTCAGGCCGAGCGCGGCGAACGGGATGGCGCCCACCCACATCGCCGCGATCACGGCCAGCAGCTGCCCGGACAGGCTGACGTGCTGCACGAGCACCGCGGCCAGCGTGACCAGCAGCAGCGCCGGCAGCACCAGCAGCAGCGCAGTGATCATCTTGGTGACGATGACGGCCCAGCCGGGCAGCGGGGTGATCTGCAGCTGGCGCAGCCAGCCGGCCTGCCGCTCCTGCGCCCACGGCACCGCGGTGGACATGATCGACGCGGCCAGCGCACCGTAGGCGGCCATCGATACCAGCAGGAAGATCCTGCCCTGCAGGCCGGTCGACTCGTCGGCCTGGGCGCCCCAGAGGTTGGAGTAGAGCAGGTAGAAGCCGACCGGGAAGGCGACGACGAAGATGATGTAGCGCTTGTTGCGCAGCATCCGGGTGGCCTCGAGCTTGACGTAGTTGAGCATGGGTCAGACCTCCGCGGCCTGGGTGAGGGACAGGAAGGCGTCCTCCAGGTCGGCCCCGCGGACCTGGAGATCGCGCACGTCGAGGTCGGTGCCGCGGTAGAGGGCGGCCACGGTGGCGTCCACGTCGGCGGTGACCAGTCGCACGGTGCCCCCCTGGATGTCCACCGCGGTGACGCCCGGCAGCACGTCCAGCCCGGCGGCGGGCTGGTCGCCCAGCGAGAACGCGACCGTGCCGGCGCCGGCGCCGGCGCCCGCCTTGATCTCGGCGGCGGTGCCGTCGGCGACGAGCCGGCCGCGGGCCATGACGATCACCCGGTCGGAGTTCTCGTCGGCCTCTTCCAGGTAGTGCGTGGCGAACAGCACGGTACGGCCGGCCGAGGCGTAGCCGCGCATGCTCTCCCAGAAGGCGCGCCGCGACTCCACGTCCATCGCGGCGGTGGGCTCGTCCAGCACCAGCAGCCGGGGCCCACCGGCGATGGCCAGCGCGAAGCGGACCCGCTGGGTCTGGCCGCCGGACAGCCGGTCGGCGCGCCGGCCGGCCAGTTCGGTGAGGTCGGCCATCCGCAGGATCTCCTCCAGCGGCAGCGGGCGGGGGTACAGCCGGCGGATGAAGTCGACGGTCTCCCGCACGGTGAGCTCGGGGATCAGCGCGCCTTCCTGGAGCATGGCGCCGATCTCGCCGCGGGCCACCGCCTCCTCCGGCGAGTGGCCGAACACCCGGACGGTGCCCGCGGTGGGGCGGGCCAGGCCGAGCAGCATGGAGATGGTGGTGGACTTGCCGGCCCCGTTCGGGCCGAGAATGGCGACGGTGCGGCCCGGCTCCATGGTGAGGTCCAGGCCGTCCACGGCCCGGACCGCACCGAAGCTTTTGCGCACCCCGCTGAGCTCGATCGCGTTCATGCCGATAACCGTAAAAGCGCGCGATCTCCGGTCGCAGTGCCGCTCATCCGGCGTCCGGGATGACATCTGTCATCTCGGACATCACCGGCTCACCGCCTCACAGGCGGCAGGCGAAGATGGCGGTGACCAGCACGGCCTTGGCGCCGAGCTCCCACAGCCGGTCCATGATCTGCTGGTGGCCCTTGCGCGGCACCATGGCCCGGACGGCGACCCAGCCCTCGCGGTGCAGCGGGGAGACGGTCGGGCCCTCCATGCCGGGCGTGATGGCGATGGCCTCGTCGATGCGCTCGGCGCGGATGTCGTAGTCGATCATGACGTAGTCGCGGGCGACCAGCACGCCCTGCAGCCGGCGGGCGAGCTGCCGCAGCCCGGGCGTCTCGGCCGCGCCGGCCCGCTTGACCAGCACGCCCTGGGAGTGGGCGATCGGTTCGCCGAAGACCTCCAGGCCGACGTTGCGCAGCGTGGTGCCGGTCTCGACCACGTCGGCGACCGCGTCGGCGACGCCGAGCCGGATGGCGGTCTCCACCGCACCGTCCAGCTTGATCACCCGGGCGTCGACGCCGACGTCGGCCAGGTGGTGGCCGAGCAGGCCGGCGTAGGAGGTGGCCACCCGCATGCCCGCCAGGTCCTTCACCGAGGAGAACGCGCCGGGGCGGGCGGCGAAGCGGAAGGTGGACACCCCGAAGCCGAGCGGCATGACCTCCTCGGCGGGGGCGCCGGAGTCCAGCAGCATGTCGGCGCCGGTGATCCCGGCGTCCAGCGTGCCCTCGCCCACGTAGACGGCGATGTCCCGCGGGCGCAGGAAGAACAGCTCGCAGGAGTTGTCGGGGTCGACGACCACGAGCTCCTTGGCGTCCTTGCGGGGGCGGTACCCCGCTTCGTTCAGCATGGTGTGGGCGGCCTCGGCCAGGGCGCCCTTGTTCGGTACGGCGAGACGGAGCATGGTCGGATAATCCTTCGCGGGATCGGGACGGGCGAGGCGGGTCTCGGCCGGCGCGGCGCCGGCCTAGAGATGCTTGTAGACCTCGTCCAGCCCGATACCGCGGGCGATCATGAGAACCTGCACGTGGTAGAGCAGCTGGGAGATCTCCTCGGCGGCCCGGTCGGTGGACTCGTGCTCGGCCGCCATCCAGCTCTCGGCGGCCTCCTCCACGACCTTCTTGCCGATGGCGTGCACACCGGCGTCCAGGGCCGCCACGGTGCCCGACCCGGCGGGTCGGGTGCGCGCCTTCTCGGACAGCTCGGCGAACAGCTCTTCGAAGGTCTTCATCGTCTCTCTCGCGTCGGTGAGCCTGCCGCTCCAGCGTAGTCGTACCCGGGACGCGGCAGGTGCGGGGCGCTCCGGAACGGGCGATCCGCCACCGGCCCCGGCCGATCCCGATCTTCCAGCAAAACGTTCATTACACACAAAATACGGACATTAATCGTTAAACTGCCTGGATCGGGCGGGCGGATGTCGGAGAGGATGCCAGAGCCACGGCGTTCGTGGCCAGGGTCTCAAGGGACGCGCACCGGCCGGCGGGCCGGCCCTATCGCACGCGGCCCGGCGAGCCCCGCGCACCGGCAGGGGGACGAGATCGACATGACCGCGAGGACCGCGCCGGCCGGCCCGGCCCGGGGCCGGCGGCCCGGCGGTGGGAGCCGGCCGTGACGCTCACCCGCCGGGTGGCCGACACCCCGCGCTGCCTGGACGCGCTGAACAGCCCCGAGCGCCTCAAGGCGCTGGAGCAGCTGCAGGCCGTCGGCGCCCTGGCCCGCCAGACGCTGGACCGCTCGGCCGGACTGGCCGCCCGGCTGCTGGAGGTCGGCGTGGTACTGGTCACCCTGGTCGAGGGCGACCGGCAGCGGCTGACCCAGTACATCGGCTCCCGGAACCCGCGCACCACCGACCGGACCATGCCGCTGGACTGGGGCTTCTGCCCGCTGGTGGTGGCGCAGGCCCGCCCGCTCGTGATCGGCGACGTCCGCGGCCGGACCGGCCACGCCCGCAACCCGGCGGTCACCCAGACCGGCATGCGCGCCTACCTGGC
The DNA here is from genome assembly GCF_016863395.1 of Sphaerisporangium rufum. Lineage (GTDB taxonomy): Bacteria > Actinomycetota > Actinomycetes > Streptosporangiales > Streptosporangiaceae > Sphaerisporangium > Sphaerisporangium rufum. The sequence continues at coordinate 104,415 of NZ_BOOU01000055.1, forward strand.
GGTGCCGCTCACCCTGGACGGCCAGGCCGTGGGCGCGCTGTGCGTGGTAGACCGCCGGCCCCGACGCTGGACCGGTGACCAGCTGCGCACGCTCGGCGAGCTGGCCACCGCGGCCATGGCGGAGATCCGTCTGCTGCTGGACTCGGCCGAATCGGCCCGGCTGAACGAGCAGGCCGAAAGCGCCCGCCGCCGCTCCCGCCAGCTGCAGGATCTCGCGCAGGCGAGCGTCGAGATCAACTCGGCCAGGTCGCTGGACGACCTGCTCGGCACGGTCACCGAGCAGGCCCGCGCCCTGGTCGGCACCCACCAGGCGCTGACCGCGCTCACCACCGGCCGGGCCCGCCCGGTCACCGCGATCTCCCTGTCGGACCGGTACGCCAGGTGGCGCGACCCGGAGTCCTTCGCGGTCGAGGACGGCCTGTACGCGGAGGTCTGCCGGCACAACGTGCCGCTGCGGCTGGGCCAAGGCGAGCTGCGCGGGCATCCCGCGTGGTGCGGGCAGGCCGGCGGGCGCCATCCGCCGCTGCGTGACTGGCTCGCCGTGCCGCTCGTCGACTCCGCCGGCGGCAACGTCGGCCTCATCCAGCTGTCGGACAAGCGCGACGGCGGCGACTTCACCGTGGACGACGAGGCGATGCTCATCCAGCTCGCCGAGCTGGCCGCCGCGTGCATCGAGAAGACCGCGGCCCTGGAGCGCCAGCGTGAGATCGCCCGCACCCTGCAGCAGAGCCTGCTGCCGCCGCGGCTGCCGGACATCCCGGGGGTGGAGCTGGCCGCCCGCTACCACCCCGCAACCGGCGACGCGCAGGTGGGCGGGGACTTCTACGACCTGTTCGCCGCAGGCGGCGGGCGCTGGGGCGTGGTGCTCGGCGACGTGTGCGGCAAGGACGCCGAGGCGGCCGCGCTCACCGCGCTGATCCGGCACACCGCCCGGGCGGCCGTGCTGGCCGACCCCGACCCCGCCCGGGTCGCCGAAGTGCTGAACCAGGCGGTCCTCGGTCACGGCACCGAGCGGTTCTGCACGCTGGTGTACCTGACCCTCAGCCCGGAGGAGGGGCGGATCCGGGTGCGGATGGCCGTCTGCGGCCACCCGCTCCCGCTACGGGTCGACCCGCGCGGCCGGGTCCGCGAGGCGGGCCGCCCCGGCATGCTGATCGGCGTGCTGCCCGAGCCGGAGGTGCGGCCCAGCTCCTTCGTCCTGGAGCCGGGCGAGACGCTCATGCTGTTCACCGACGGCATCGCCGAGGCGCGCGGCGGCGGCCGGATGTTCGGCGAGACCAGGCTGCCGTCCCTGCTGCGCGGCGGCGCGACCGCACCGCTGCCCGAGCTGGCCGACATCATAAGCCGGGCGGCGCTGGACTACCAGGGTGGCCGCCTCAAGGACGACATCGCCACCCTGTTCATCCGGGCCGCCGGCTGATCCGGCGGCTCAGCCGGCGCGTCAGCCGCCCTGTCGGCCGTGTCGGCCGTGTCGGCCGTGTCGGCCGTCGCCGTCGTATCAGCCGCCGTAGCCGCGACCGCCGCGACCGCCACGCGGGCCGGAGCCGCGGCCGGCCGGGCGCTCGGTGGCCGACCGCCCCTCCCGGTGCTGCGCCGGGTCGCGGCGCTCGCCGCGGCCGCCCTCGCCCCGGGCGGCGCGGTCGTGGAACCGGCGCGGCCGCCGCTCGCCACCGTGGCCACCCTCGCGGCGCGGGCGCTTGGCGGCCGGCGCGGCCGGCTCCCACACCGGGATCTCCACGCCGCTCGGCAGCTGGGCACCGGCGACCTCGGCCAGCCGCGGGTGGCCGGGGGTGGCCTTCAGCCGGTTCGCCTGCACCCCGGCCCGCCGGGTCAGCGTCTCGGTGGAACGGCGCTCGTTCGGCAGCACCAGGGTCAGCACGGTGCCCCGCTCCCCCGCCCGGGCGGTGCGCCCGCCGCGGTGCAGGTAGCTCTTGTGGTCGGCCGGCGGGTCCACGTGCAGCACCAGGCTGACGTCGTCGACGTGGATGCCCCGGGCGGCGACGTCGGTGCAGACCAGCACGCCGATGTTGCCCTCGCGGAACTCGGCGAGGATGCGGGTGCGCTGGTTCTGCCGCTTGCCGCCGTGCAGGCCACCCGCCTTGACTCCGACCCGGGCCAGCTGCTTGACCAGGCGGTCCACCCCGTGCTGGGTGCGCACGAAGATGATCGTGCGGCCCGCGCGGTTGGCGATCTCGGCGGTGATCTGGAACTTGTCGTCCCGGGTCACCTGGAGCACGTGGTGCTCCATGGTGTCCACCGGCGAGGTGGCCGGGGCCAGGGAGTGGGTCACCGGCTCGCGCAGGAAGCGGCGGACCAGCTTGTCGACGTCGCCGTCCAGCGTCGCGGAGAACAGCAGGCGCTGGCCGTCGGCGGGAGTCTGCTGCAGCAGGGCGCTCACCACCGGGAAGAACCCGAGGTCGCACATGTGGTCGGCCTCGTCGATCACCGTGATCCGGACGTCCGCGAGCGAGCACTCGCCCTGCTGGATCAGGTCGGTGAGCCGGCCGGGGGTGGCAACGACGATCTCGACGCCGCGCCGCAGCGCCTCGATCTGCCGGCCCATCGACATGCCGCCGACGACCGTCTTCATCCGCAGCGACAGCCCGCGGCCGAGCGGCTCCAGCGCGTCGGTGACCTGCATGGCCAGCTCGCGGGTCGGCACGAGCACGACGGCGAGCGGGCGGCGGGGCGCGGCCTTGGTGCCGGCGATCCGGGTCATGGTGGGCAGGCCGAAGGCCAGGGTCTTGCCCGACCCGGTCTGGCCGCGGCCGAGGACGTGCCGGCCGGCCAGGATGTCGGGGATGGTGGCCCGCTGGATGGGGAACGGGCTGTTGATGCCCTGCCTGGCCAGTGCGGTCACCAGCGGGCGGGGCAGGCCGAGCAGGGTGAACTCCGCCGGTCCCTGGTCGGGCGCCGCCGTCCCGGCGGACGCGCCGGGCGCGCCGTCGGGGTGCCCGGCGAGGGCGTCGGCGGGCATGGCGGAGTGCATGGTGGTCACGATGGGTGGTGCCTTTCGGTCGAAGAGACATGGCACGTCACTTCTGCGAAAGGACGGGCCGGGGTGTACGGCGCGGTGCCGTACCGGGCTGCGCGGCTGTGCCGTGCGGGGTCGTACGGCACAGTGCCGTATCGGGAGAAACGGGCGTCGGCTGGACGCCGGAGCGGTGGGATCGACCAGGACAGGTGAGCACCGCTCATCGGGTTCGACAGGAAGTCTACCCGAACCTCGTCAAGCAACGATCAAAATCCACCGCCGGGCCGGGCATGCGGCGGGAAACACGCCGGTCAGGCCGGCCGCGGGAACGGCCGGCCAGGTGCCCGGGCAGCGGCCGAGAGGGCGCGTTCAGACGTTGAAGCCGAGCATGCGAAGCTGGTCGCGGCCCTCGTCGCTGATCTTGTCCGGCCCCCACGGCGGCAGCCAGACCCAGTTGATCTTCACGTCGGAGACCATGCCGTCCAGCGCGGAGTGCGCCTGCTCCTCGATGACGTCGGTCAGCGGGCAGGCGGCGCTGGTCAGGGTCATGTCGATGGTGGCGACCGGGCGAGCACCCTCGCCGGCCGGGTCCAGGTTCACCCCGTACACCAGGCCGAGGTCGACCACGTTGATGCCGAGCTCGGGGTCCACCACGTCCTTCAGCGCCTCGAGCACCTCCTCCAGATTCGTCTCGCCGTCGAACCCGGTGGGTCCGGTCGGGGTCTCCACTGGCTTGCTCACGCCGTCTCCTCGCCTCGCCGTCCACCGGCCGCACCGGGGCGGCCGTCGTTCCGCTGTGCCCGGCCGGTCATGCCGAGCTCCGCGCCACCGCGTCCTTGAAGGCCATCCAGGCCAGCAACGCGCATTTCACCCGGGCCGGATACTTCGCCACCCCGGCGAACGCCACCGCGTCACCGAGCACGTCCTCGTCCGGCTCCACCTGGCCGCGGCCCTGCATCAGCCGGGTGAACTCGTCCACCACGGCCAGCGAGTCGCCCACGGTGGACCCGGTGGCGAGCTCGTGCAGCACCGAGGCCGCGGCCTGGCTGATCGAGCAGCCCTGCCCGTCGTAGGAGACGTCCAGGACCTTGCCGCCGTCGCCGAGCCGCACCCGCATGGTGACCTCGTCGCCGCAGGTGGGGTTCACGTGGTGCACCTCGGCGTCGTACGGCTCGCGTAGCCCCCGGCCCTGCGGGTGCTTGTAGTGCTCCAGGATCAGCTCCTGGTACAGCGACTCGGCGATCATGTCTATCCGAACACCTTCTGGACGTGGTGGAGGCCCCGGACCAGCGCGTCGATCTCGTCCGTGGTGTTGTACAGGTACATAGACGCCCGGGTGCTCGCCGGTATTCCGAAGCGCAGGTGCAGCGGGCGGGCGCAGTGGTGCCCGACGCGCACGGCGATGCCGAACGCGTCGTCCAGGATCTGCCCGACGTCGTGCGGGTGCACCTCGGGCAGGGTGAACGACAGGGTGCCGCCGCGCCCCTCGGCCGTCTTCGGGCCGAGCACGCGCAGCCCCGGCACCTCGGCGAGCGCGGCCAGGCCGTACTCGGTCAGCTCGTGCTCGTGGCGCCGGATGTCGTCCATGCCGACCGACGTCAGGTAGTCGACCGCGGCGCCGAGGCCGACGGCCTCGACGATCGGCGGGGTGCCGGCCTCGAACTTGTGCGGGATCGGGGCGTAGGTCGAGTGGTCCATCCAGACCGCCTCGATCATCTCGCCGCCGCCGAGGAACGGCGGCATGGCCTCCAGCACCTCGCGCCGCCCCCACAGCACCCCGATGCCGGACGGGCCGACCATCTTGTGCCCGGTGAACGCCACGAAGTCGACGCCGAGCGCCGCCACGTCGACCGGGCGGTGCGGCACCGACTGGGAGGCGTCCAGCATCATCACCGCGCCCACCTGGCGGGCCCGGGCCAGCACCTCGGCGACCGGGTTGACGGTGCCCAGCACGTTGGACTGGTGCACGATCGACACGATCTTCGTGCGCTCGTTGACCAGCTCGGTGAGGCCGGACAGGTCCAGCCGGCCCTCGTCGGTGACCGGGAACCAGCGCAGCGTCGCGCCGGTGCGCTGGGCGACCAGCTGCCAGGGCACGATGTTGGAGTGGTGCTCCATCTCGGAGATGAGGATCTCGTCGCCGGGCCGCACCCGGAACCGCTCGTCCTCGGCCAGCGGGTTGCCGAAGGCGTAGGCCACCAGGTTCAGCGCCTCGGAGGCGTTCTTGGTGAAGACGACCTCGTCGCGCGAGGGGGCGCCGATGAACGCCGCCACCTTGTCGCGCGCGCCCTCGTAGGCCTCGGTGGACTCGCTGCCGAGCACGTGCAGCGCGCGGCCGACGTTGCTGTAGTGATGCTCCAGGTGGTCGCGCATGGCGTTCACCACCTGCAGCGGCTTCTGCGAGGAATTCCCCGAGTCGAGGTAGACCAGCGGCCGGCCGCCGGGCAGCTCGCGGGAGAGGATCGGGAAGTCCTTCCTGATCCTCTCCACGTCGAACAGGGTCTCGGTCATGCACTCGCCTTGGTGAAGCGCTCGTAGCCCTCGGCCTCCAGCCGGTCGGCGAGCTCGGGGCCGCCCTCCTCGACGATCCGGCCGGCGGAGAAGACGTGCACGAAGTCCGGCTTCACGTAGCGCAGGATCCGGGTGTAGTGGGTGATCAGCAGCACGCCGGTCTCACCGCCCGCGGTGAAGCGGTTGACGCCCTCGGACACCACGCGCAGCGCGTCGACGTCCAGCCCGGAGTCGGTCTCGTCCAGGATGGCGATCTTCGGCTTGAGCAGCTCCAGCTGCAGGATCTCGTGGCGCTTCTTCTCGCCGCCGGAGAACCCCTCGTTGAGGTTGCGCTGGGCGAAGGAGGCGTCGATGGACAGCGCGTCCATGCCCTCCTTGAGCTCCTTGGTGAACACCCGCAGCTTGGGCGCCTCGCCGCGCACCGAGGTGACCGCGCTGCGCAGGAAGTTCGACACCGAGACGCCGGGCACCTCGACGGGGTACTGCATGGCCAGGAACAGGCCGGCGCGGGCGCGCTCGTCCACCGACAGCGACAGCACGTCCTCGCCGTCCAGGGTGACCGTGCCGGAGGTGATGGTGTACTTCGGGTGGCCGGCGACGGCGTAGGCCAGGGTGGATTTGCCCGAGCCGTTCGGGCCCATCAGGGCGTGGGTCTCGCCGGACCGCACGGTCAGGTCGACGCCGCGCAGGATCTCCTTGTCCTCGACGGCGACACGCAGGTCACGGATTTCCAGGGTGGACACTTTAGGACTCTCCATTGTCGGCATTGTCGGCGCCGTCGAGCGAGACGAGCACGTCGTCGCCGTCGAGCTTCACTCGGTAGACAGGGACCGGCCGGGTCGCCGGCGGGCCGGTCGGCTTGCCGGTGCGCACGTCGAAGCACGAGCCGTGCAGCCAGCACTCCAGCGTGTCGTCGTACACGTCGCCCTCGCTGAGGCGCACC
>NZ_BOOU01000056.1 GCF_016863395.1 Sphaerisporangium rufum
CACACGTCGTGCAGGGCGAACACCTCGCCGCCCCGGCGCACCAGCGCCACGGGCGTGCCGGCCACCTCGACGGCGGTCACGCCGCCGTCGGGGACGTCGGTGACCGAGCAGACCTTCACGAACGTCATCGCGCGAGCTCCGCCTCCACCGCGGCGAGCACGCGGTCGCGGATCTCCGGAACCTCGATCTTCTCCAGCAGCTGGGCGAAGTAGCCGCGCACGACCAGCCGGCGCGCCTCGTCGGCCGGGATGCCCCGGGCCTGCAGGTAGAAGATGTGCTCGTCGTCCAGCCGGCCGGACGCCGAGGCGTGCCCCGCGCCGGCGACCTCGCCGGTGAGGATCTCCAGGTTCGGCACCGAGTCGGCGCGGGCGCCGTCGGTGAGGATCAGGTTGCGGTTGAGCTCGTAGGTGTCGGTGCCGGTGGCCTCGACCCTGATGATCACATCGCCGATCCACACCGCGTGCGCCCCGTCGCCCTGCAGCGCGCCGCGGTAGTCGACGTTGCTGCGGCAGTCGGGCACGGTGTGGTCGACGAGCAGCCGGTGCTCCAGGTGCTGGCCGGCGTCGACGAAGTACAGGCCGGACAGGTCGGCGTCGCCGCCGCGCCCGGTGTAGGCCACCGACGGCGACAGGCGGACCAGGTCGCCGCCCAGGGTCACCACGAAGCCGCGGAAGGTCGCGTCCCGGCCGAGCCGCGCGTGGTGGTGCGAGACGTGCACCGCGTCGGCCGCCCAGTCCTGCAGGCTGACCACCTTGAGGGCGGCCCCGTCACCGACGACGAACTCGACGTTGTCGGCGTAGGTGGCGCTGCCCTGGTGGTCGAGGACCACCACGGCCTCGGCCATCGGCTCGACGGCGACCACGGTGTGGCCGTAGGCCGCGCCCGGCTGGGCGCCGCGCACGGTGATCACGGTCGGCCGGGAGGCCACCGCCTCCTTGGGCACCGTGACGACGGTGGCCTTCTCGAACGAGGCGTACGCCTGGGCGCTCACCCGGTCGGCGGGGACGAAGGACCGGCCGACGCGCGGGTCGTCGCGGCCGACGGTCTCCACCGAGACCTCCGGCGCGGCGTCCACCTCGACCAGCACGCCGCCGGTCGCCACGGCGCCGCCGTCGTGCAGGCCGCGCAGCCGCGACAGCGGGGTGAACCGCCACTCCTCCTCGCGGCCGGTGGGCACCGGGAAGTCCGCCAGGTCGTAGGAGCCCGTCGCGTCCAGGGTGGCGGCGCGGGGCTTGGAGTCGAGGCCCATGGTCAGCCCACCGCTCCTTCCATCTGCAGCTCGATCAGGCGGTTGAGCTCCAGGGCGTACTCCATCGGCAGCTCGCGGGCGATCGGCTCCACGAAGCCGCGCACGATCATCGCCATGGCCTCGTCCTCGTTCAGACCGCGGCTCATCAGGTAGAACAGCTGGTCGTCGGAGACCTTGGAGACCGTCGCCTCGTGCCCCATGGAGACGTCGTCCTCGCGGACGTCGACGTAGGGGTAGGTGTCGGAGCGGCTGATCTGGTCGATGAGCAGCGCGTCGCACTTGACGGTGGACGCCGAGCCGGCCGCGCCCTCCTCGATCTGGACCAGGCCGCGGTAGGAGGTGCGGCCGCCGCCGCGCGCCACCGACTTCGACACGATGGTCGAGGAGGTGTGCGGCGCCAGGTGCACCATCTTCGCGCCGGCGTCCTGGTGCTGGCCCTCGCCGGCGAAGGCCACGCTCAGCGTCTCGCCCTTGGCGTGCTCGCCCATCAGGTAGACGGCGGGGTACTTCATCGTGACCTTGGAGCCGATGTTGCCGTCGATCCACTCCATGGTCGCGCCCTCGTAGGCGACGGCGCGCTTGGTGACCAGGTTGTAGACGTTGTTCGACCAGTTCTGGATGGTCGTGTAGCGGCAGCGGGCGTTCTTCTTCACGATGATCTCCACGACCGCGCTGTGCAGCGAGTCGGAGGAGTAGATCGGCGCGGTGCAGCCCTCGACGTAGTGAACGTAGGAGTTCTCGTCGACGATGATCAGCGTCCGCTCGAACTGGCCCATGTTCTCGGTGTTGATCCGGAAGTAGGCCTGCAGCGGGATCTCGACGGTGACGTTCGGCGGCACGTAGATGAACGAGCCGCCCGACCACACCGAGCTGTTCAGCGCGGCGAACTTGTTGTCGCCGACCGGGATGACCGAGCCGAAGTACTCCTTGAACAGCTCGGGGTGCTCCTTGAGGCCGGTGTCGGTGTCGAGGAAGATGACGCCCTTCTCCTCGAGGTCCTCACGGATCTTGTGATAGACGACCTCGGACTCGTACTGGGCGGCGACGCCGGCGATCAGCCGCTGCTTCTCCGCCTCGGGGATGCCGAGCTTGTCGTAGGTGTTCTTGATGTCCGCCGGCAGATCGTCCCAGGACGCGGCCTGCTTCTCGGTGGACCGCACGAAGTACTTGATGTTGTCGAAGTCGATGCCGGTCAGGTCCGAGCCCCAGGAGGGCATGGGCTTCTTCCCGAAGAGCCGCAGGCCCTTCAGGCGCAGGTCGAGCATCCACTCCGGCTCGTTCTTCAGCCGGGAGATGTCGCGCACGACCTCCTCGGACAGGCCGCGGCGCGCCGTCGAACCGGCGACGTCGGGGTCGGCCCAGCCGAACTTGTAATTCCCGAGGCCGTCAAGCTCCGGGCGGTCGGTGACAGTCACCTTCCGGTCTCCTTGCTCGTCTCGATCGCTGTCTGCGAAGGGCTGATGGTCGCGCCCGGGGACGGGCCGGCCCGCTGGGCCGAAAGGGCGCGCGGGCTGACGTGGGTCGTGCAGACCCCGTCCCCGTGGGCGATGGTCGCCAGGCGCTGCACCGGGGTGCCGAGCAGCTCCCCGAACGCCTCGGTCTCGGCCTCGCACAGCTGGGGGAACTCGGCCGCCACGTGGGCGACCGGGCAGTGGTGCTGGCACAGCTGCTCGCCGCCGGACTTGGCCTCGCTGGCCGAGGCCGCGTAGCCGTCGGCGGTGAGCGCCTCGGCCAGCACGCGCACCCGCTGGTCGGCAGGCACCTCGCGCATCGCCGGGGCCAGCCGCCGGACCAGGCCAGTGACCTGTGACCGGGCGAAGTCGGCGACCGCCTGCTCGCCCGCGCGGGCGGCCAGGAAGCGCAGCGCGCTGCCGGCCAGGCCGTCGTAGGCGTGCTCGAAGGCGCTGCGCCCGGCATCGGTGATCACGAACAGCTTCGCGGGGCGGCCGCGGCCCCGCTGGCCGCGGGGCCGGACCGAGCGAGGCTCGATCATGCCCTCGGCGAGCAGCGCGTCCAGGTGGCGGCGCACGCCCGCCGGTGTCAGCCCGAGCCGCTCGCCCAGCGCGGCGGCGTTGATCGGGCCGTGCTCCAGGATCAGCCGGGCCACGCGGGCGCGCGTTCCGCGCTCCGCGCCCTTCTCGGCGTTCGTCATCCCGGTCACGTTTTTCACAACATCAGTGTGCCGTAATTCCTTCCCGCCGGACAACTTGAGTCGGGGTCACCCCGAATGTGGTTCGTCACGCAGGTAAGGCTTACCTAAGCTGGGGGAACGCGGCAGCCGGTGATCGTCAGGGGGCATCGGCGGGCGGATCCGGCCGCTGCGCGCGCACCAGCGCGTCACCGGCGGCAGTGCGATAGTAGAGCACCGAGCGGCCCGCGCGGCGCCGGTGCACCAGCCCGGCGTCCAGCAGCACTTTCAGGTGCCGGCCGACCGATCCGAGGCCCTGCCCGGTCAGCGCCACCAGATGGGTCGTGCTCAGCGGATCGGCCAGCAGCACCAGCACCGCCGCCCGGCCCGGGCCGAGCAGCCGGCCGAGCGCCGCCGGCGCCGGCCGGTCCGGATCGGCCAGCGCGCCCGCGCAGGGATACATGACGGCGAACCGCCCGTCCCGCGAGGAGACCCAGCCGCGACCCGCGGTGACCGGGACGAACAGCAGCCGGGCGCCGGCGAGGTCGCGAGGCGGGTAGTCGTAGGCGTTGATCTGCAGCCGGCCCTCCCCCAGCCAGCGCATGCCCGGCCGCATGCCGTCCAGCGCCGCCACCCAGCCCGCCCGGCCCGCCCGGCCGCTCCGCGCCACGATGTCGGCCTGCAGGATCCGGCGGCGGCGCGGCCAGTACGGCCGCACCGACTCCCGCCAGACCCGCTCCAGCAGCGCGGCGGCGCGCTCGGCGAGGTCGTCGCGGCACAGCGGCGCGGGCGGCGGGCCGCCGAGCGCCACCGCGAGGTCGGCTTGGACCTGCTCCGGCGGGCTCCGCCGGACCCGGGCGACCTCCGCCTCGAACGTCTCCTCCTCGCCGGTCGGCGTGGGGATGAGGAAGTCGGCGATCCACCGAGGGCGCAGTGCCGCCCGGAGCAGCAGCGCGGCCGGCGGGTCGGCGGCCAGCTCCGCCCGATGGGCGGGCAGGTGGGCGGCGAGCCAGCGGCGCTCGGCGGCGTTGGCGGGGGCGACCTTCTGCAGCAGGATGAGGCACGCGGTGACCTCCGCCAGCGGCGACGTCACGAACCGGCTGCCGGCCAGCGTGTCGGCGTTCACCCGCCACCACCCCATGCCGTCCCGCCTTTCCCCGTCCGCGGCCGGGCCCGCGTGGCCGTCCCCCGGCGGCTCCCGCCGCGGCGCCGGCCGCAGGCGGCGGCCACCGGCCGCGCGCACCGCGCCCCGGGGCCCGGAGGTCACCGGGCGTCCCGGGCGTTCCGGAGGTCCCGGACGTCCCGGGCGTCCCGTCGCGACACCGCCTCCCCTCGCGCCGTGGCCCGGCGTCGTCCCCGGAGGGAGTTTCGCATGCCGGCGAAACTTTAGCGCCCCGCCGCGGACACCGGCAGGCTGCGCGCATGCGCACCTACCGGGAACTGTTCGGCGCGCCGGAGTTCGCGCCGCTGTTCGCCACCGTCTCCCTCCAGATGGCCGCGAAGACGGTGAGCGGCCTGGCGGTCGGCACGCTCGTCTACGCGGCCACCGACTCGCCGCTGCTGGCCGCCCTCAGCATGTTCGGCTCCTCTTTCGGCCAGGTGATCGGCGCGGTCACCCTGCTGTCGGCCGCCGACCGGCTGCCGCCGCGTGCCACGCTGGCCGGCCTGGCGGTCGCCTTCGCCGCCGGCACCGCCCTGCTCGCCCTGCCCGGCCTGCCGGTCGGCGCGCTGCTCGCGGTGATCCTGGTGCTCGGCCTGGGCGCGTCGGTGGGCGGCGGGGTGCGTTACGGGCTGCTGGGCGAGATCCTGCCCCCGCAGGGCTACCTGCTCGGGCGTTCGGTGCTCAACATGTCGGTGGGCGCCATGCAGATCTGCGGGTTCGCGGCCGGCGCGCTGGTCATGGCGGTGCTGTCCCCGCGCGGCACGCTGCTGGCCGGCGCCGGGCTCTACCTCGCCGCGGCGGTGGTCGCCCGGGCCGGGCTGCGCGCCCGGCCGCCGCGCGCCACCGGCCGGCCGTCGGTGGCGGCGACCTGGCGGGCCAACCGCCTGCTGTGGTCCTCGCGGCTCCGCCGGCACGTGTTCCTGGCCCTGTGGGTGCCCAACGGGCTGATCGTGGGCTGCGAGGCGCTGTTCGTCCCGTACGCGGCGGGCCAGGCAGGCCTGCTGTTCGCCGCGGCGGCGGCCGGCATGCTGGCCGGGGACACGGTGCTCGGCCGCTTCGTGCCGCCGCACCGGCGGCCCCGGCTGGGTGTGCCGTTGCTCCTGCTGCTGGCCGGGCCGTACCTGATCTTCGCCTTCGGCCCGGCACCGGGGCTCGCCGCGGCGCTGGCCGCGCTGGCCTCCATGGGGTTCGCCGCCAGCCTGGTGCTGCAGGAACGGCTGCTGGCGCTGACGCCCGGCGAGGCGCACGGGCAGGCGCTGGGGCTGCACTCCTCCGGCCAGATGGGCATGCAGGCGGTCGCCGCCACGCTGGCCGGCACGGTGGCCCAGTTCACCTCGGCGCGGGCGGCCATCGTGGTGATGGCGGCGGCGTCCGCGGCGGTCACCCTGCTCCTCGTGCCGGGACTGCGGTCGGCCGCCACCCGGCCGGCCGGGCCGCCGGTGCCGGCCCGGCCCGGTGGCTGACGGACGGACGATCAGTGGGCGAGCAGGCCGAAGGCGGCGCCGAGCGGATCGGCCAGCACGGCGCGGCGGTCGCCGCCGCGGTCCTGCGGGGCGCGCAGCACGGTGGCGCCCGCCCGCTCGGCCGCCGCCGCGGTGGCGTCGCAGTCGGCGACGGTGAAGTGGACCAGCCAGCGGGCGCTCTCCCCGGCCGGCAGCACACCATCGGCCGGGCCCAGCCCGGCGACTGCCTGGCCGTCCAGCGACCAGCCGGCGGCCCGATCGGCGCGGTCGGCCCGTGCCGGCTCGGTGGTACCGCGCCCGCTCCAGCCGAACACCGCCGGGTAGAACGCCTCGGCACCGGCCGGATCGCGGGTGAGCAGCTCGAACCGGCCCGGCGCCACCGGCTCGTCCACCAGCTGGGCGCCGAAGTGCCGCCCGGCCTGCCAGACCATGAAGACCGCGCCCGCCGGATCCTCGAAGACCGCCATGGTCCCGTCGTCGAAGACCTGCATGGGACCGGTGCGCACCAGGCCGCCGGCCTCCTTGACCAGGCCGGCGATCGTCTCGGCGTCCTCGGTGGCCAGGTAGGTGTTCCACCCGGCCGCCGCGGGCGTGCCGAAGATGGCGCCGATGCCGGCGACCGGCTTGTCGCGCAGCCGGAACAGGCCGTAACCGCCGGCCTCCGGCCGCGGGTCGAACTCCGCGCGCCAGCCGAACAGCCGCTCGTAGAAGGCCACCGACGCGGCCACGTCAGGGCTGGCCAGGTCGGTCCAGCAGGGCACGCCGGGCCGGTGGCCGGTACGCGCGGGCATGCGGCGACTCCTCCCACGATCGACTCTCCACGATCGACGCCAGCCTCTCGCGTCCCGCCCGGCGGGCGCCGGCCGGCCGCGCGCCCTGGCCGGACGCGCGGCCAACCTTTACCTCCGCCCGACCGGCGGCCGGCGGCCCGGCGGCGGGAGCGCCGCCGCCGCTCCATAAACTCGACCCATGGACTCCCCAGCCGTGGCGCTCACCGAGCTGGTCAAGCGGTACGGCCGCACGGTGGCGGTCGACGGCCTCAGCCTCACCGCCGAGCGCGGCGCCGTCACCGCGATCCTCGGGCCCAACGGCGCGGGCAAGACCTCCACCGTCGAGATCTGCGAGGGTTTCCGGCGGGCCGACGGGGGCACCGTGCGCGTCCTCGGCCGCGACCCGGTCCGGCAGGCCGCCGAGCTGCGGCCCCGGGTGGGGGTGATGCTCCAGGCCGGCGGCGTCCCGCCGGCCGTGCGGGCCGGCGAGTGGCTGCGGCTGGTCGCCCGGTTCCACGCCCACCCGCTGGACCCGGGTGCGCTGCTGGACCGGCTGGGGCTGGCCGAGCACGCCCGCACGCCGTTCCGCCGGCTGTCCGGCGGCCAGCAGCAGCGCCTGTCGCTGGCGGCCGCGGTGATCGGCCGTCCGGAGCTGGTCTTCCTGGACGAGCCGACCGCCGGCCTGGATCCGCAGGCCCGGCACGCCTGCTGGGCGGTGGTCGAGGAGCTGCGCGCCCGCGGGGTGTCGACGGTGCTGACCACCCACCACATGGACGAGGCCGAGCGGCTGGCCGACAAGGTCGTGATCATCGACCGCGGCACCGTCGTCGCCGAGGGCACCCCCCGGTCGCTGACCGGCGCCGAGCGGCAGCTGCGGTTCCGCGCCCGCCCGGGGCTGGACCTGGACGAGCTGCTCACCGCCCTGCCGGTCGGCAGCACCGCCAAGGAGTCGCCGAGCGGCCACTACGTCGTGGAGGGCCACGTCGGCCCCGAACTGCTGGCCACCGTCACCGCCTGGTGCGCGGCCGAGGGGGTGACGGCCGACGACCTGAGCGTCGAGCGCCGCACCCTGGAGGACGTCTTCCTGGAGCTGACCGGCCGGGAGCTGCGATGAGCCGCCACCGTTCCCCCGCCAGCCCTCAGGCCCCGCCCGCGCCGCCGCGCGCCGGGGCCGCCCGACCGGAAGGGCCCACCCGGTGACCGCCCTGGACTTCACGCCGGCGCCCGGCGCGGCCCCGCTGTCCCGCATGGTGCGGGCCCAGGCGGGCGCCGAGATCCGCGCCGTGCTGCGCAACGGCGAGCAACTGCTGCTCACGCTGATCATCCCGGTGCTGGTGCTGGCCGGGTTCGCGGCGATCCCGCTGCTGGAGGTGCCCGGCCGGCGCGTCGACTTCATCGCCCCCGGCGTGCTGGCGCTGGCCGTCATGTCCACCGCGTTCACCGGCCAGGCGATCGCCACCGGGTTCGAGCGGCGCTACGGCGTGCTCAAGCGCCTCGGCGCCACGCCGCTGCCCCGGTCCGGGCTGCTGCTGGCCAAGACGCTGGCGGTGGTCGCGGTGGAGGCGCTGCAGATCGCGGTGCTGGCCGCGGTCGCGCTGGCCCTGGGCTGGCGGCCGCAGGGTGACCCGCTGTGGGCGCTGGTGCTGGTGCTGGCGGGCACGGCCGCCTTCAGCGGGCTGGCGCTGCTGATGGCCGGCACGCTGCGCGCCGAGGCCACCCTGGCGGCGGCGAACCTGGTCTACCTGGTGATGCTCGGCCTGGGCGGCGTCGTGGTGCCGGTGAGCGCCTTCCCGCACGCGCTGCGGGTGCTGGTCGAGCTGCTGCCGATCACCGCGCTGACCGGCGGGCTGCGCGCGGTGCTCGCGCACGGCGCCGGGCTGCCGGTCCGGGAACTGCTGGTGCTGCTCGCCTGGGCGGTGGCGACCATCGCGCTGGCCGCACGCACCTTCCGGTGGGAGTGACGGCGCCCCGCCGGGTCCGTCCCCCTGCCGCGCTCACCATCCGCTTTCTGCGCGCTCACCACGCCTCCTCCGCGTTCGTCCCGACCCGACCGTCCAGCTGATCGCACCGTGGTGCGAGCCGACCAGGAAGTTCCCCCATGACCGTGCGATCCCTGTCCGCCGCGATCCGGTCGACCGGCGGCGACGGCGCGCCCCCCGGTGACCGGCTCCGGGCGGCGGCCGGCGCGGTGCCCCCGTCCGGCCTGGTGATACTGGGGATCCTCTCGGTGCAGCTGGGCGCCGGGCTGGCCAAGAACCTGTTCACCCAGCTCCCGCCGAGCGCGGTGGTCGTGCTGCGCATCGCCACCGGGGCGCTGATCCTCGCCGCGGTGGCCCGGCCCCGGCTGCGCGGGTACTCCCGGCGCGACCTGGCCGTCGTCGCGGGGTACGGGCTGACGCTCGGCCTGATGAACCTGTCGTTCTACGAGGCGCTGGCCCGGATGCCGCTCGGCCTGTGCGTGACCGTCGAGTTCCTCGGCCCGCTCGCCGTCGCGGTGGCCGGCTCCCGCCGCCGCCGCGATCTGCTGTGGGTGGTGCTGGCCGGGGCGGGGGTCGTGCTGCTGGCGCCCTGGGGTGGCGGCGGTTCGGCGCCGAGCTGGGCCGGGCTGGCGTTCGCCGCGTTCGCCGGAGCCTGCTGGGCCGGGTACATCCTGCTGGCGTCCGCCGCCGGGGAGCGGTTCTCCGGGACGTCCTCGCTGTCCGTCGCCATGATCGTCGCGGCGCTGGTGGCCGCGCCGGCCGGGGTGGCGGCCGGCGGCGCAGCGCTGCTGGCGCCGGGGGCACTGCTGATCGGCGCCGGTGTGGGGCTGCTGTCCTCGGTGATCCCCTACAGCCTGGAGCTGGAGGCGCTGCGCCGGATGCCCAAGCGGGTGTTCGGCATCCTGATGAGCCTGGAGCCCGCCGCGGCCGCGCTGGTGGGCCTGCTGGTGCTCGGCGAGGTGCTGCGAATGCGCGAATGGGCGGCCATCGGCTGCGTGGTGGCCGCCTCGGTGGGCGCCACCCGCACGTCCTGACGGCGACCCACCGGACGCCGCCCCGCTTCGCCCCGCCGGCGCCCCCGCCGGGCCTCGCCGGCCGCCCTCGCTCCGCCCCGCTGCCGCCCTCGCTCCGTCTCTCCGGCCGCCCCCGCTCCGCGCCGCCGACCGCCCATACCGACCGCCCACGCCGCCCACGCCGACCGCTTTCGGTCCGCCGATCGCGGCCCGCGGACCTCGCGCGTCAGGGGACGCGTCCGCCGCCGCCACGGGTCGCGGCCCGGCGTACCCGCTGGCCGGTATGCCGCCGGTCCGGCTGGCCCGACCTCGCGGATGGAGGCCAGCGGCGATGACGCCGGGACGCGACGGCGGCATGGTGGAGGAAGAAAGCGGCTCTCCGGAGCCGGCGGCGAGAGACCCACTCCGGGTCCGGCCGGCTTCACCGGGCGACGCGCACGCGGCCACCGGCCGCGCGCCGGGCACCCGGGGAGGGCCCCGCGATCGAAGGATCGAGGTGGCGATCATGTGCCAGCACGAGATTCCCTGCCCGCCCGCGGACGCGCCCGACCACGACGCCGCGCGGCTGGTGGCGTTCCACCCCGAGCAGGGCTGGGGACTGCTCTGCAACGGCGTGGTCGTCTTCGAGGACGCCGGAGAGCTGCTGCCGGACGGGCGCAGCGTCCCCGCGCAGCGCACTCCGCTCGACCTGCCCGCCGGACGGCCCGGCCGCGACGCCGCCGTCCCGGTCCTGGCCGGCGCCACCTGATCCTTCCCCCGTCTTCCCCTCCCCCATCGGCGGGACCATCCCGGGGCGGCCACCTGAAACGGAGCCGACCACCGGGGCGGTCGCCCGGCCGGCCACCGGCCCCGCGCCACCTCCCCCGGCCGGCATCCGGCCACCCGCCGGCCGGCCATCACCTCCCGCGGCCGGGACCGGGCCGCCCCGCCCGGCCCGTACCAACCCCGCCGGCCCCCGCCGGCACGTCCCGCCACCCCCCGCCGGCCCTCGCCGGTACGCCCCACCTCGCCCCCGGGTCCCGGGGGCGGGCCTCCTCCGCCCGGCCCGTCCCCCTCCCCCGATCTGGACCGGACCTCCCGGCCGGTCCGCCCTGCTCGCCGGGCGCGGCGACGCTCCCCTCGCCGCCGCGCCCGGCCCGCCCGGCCCGCCCCCGCCGGGCGTTCTGCCGCCTCGACGCCACCGCCGGCGGCCGGGCGGGCCAGGTCAGCCGGCCGGGGCCATGGTGACGGTGTGGGTGGAGGTGTAGAAATGCCGCGCGGCCTTTCCCTGCTCGCGCGGGCCCTGGCTGGAGTCCTTCTCACCGCCGAACGGCAGGTAGAAGTCCACCCCGCTGGTCGGGGCGTTCACCTTGACCAGGCCGGTGGCCAGCCGCTCGGACACCTCCAGCGCGCGGTCCAGGTCCCGGGTGTACACCGCCGAGACCAGGCCGTAGCGGACGCCGTCGGCCAGCGCCACCGCCTCCGGCACCGAACCGGCGTCCTGCACCAGGCAGATCGGGCCGAACACCTCGTCGCAGGCGAGCAGGTGCCCGTCCGGGACGGTGTCCACCACGGTCGGCGCGGCGAACCAGCCGGCCCGGTCCAGCACCTCGCCGCCGGCCAGCACCCGGCCGCCGGTGGTGGCGGTGACCACCCGGTCCCGGGCGGCCTCCTCGATCAGCGGGCCGACGGCGGTGCCCGGGTCGGCCGGGTCGCCCACGCCGAGCTTGGCGGTCGCGGCGACCAGTGCCTCGCGCACCTCGGCACCGTTGCCCACGGCGATCACCCGCTTGGTGGCGGTGCACTTCTGCCCGGCGAAGCCGAACGCGGCGGCGGCGATCTGCGCGGCGGCCGCCTCCAGGTTCGCGTCCGGCAGCACGATGGCCGGGTTCTGGCCGCCCATCTCGGCCTGCACCGGGACGCCCCGGCGGGTGGCGGCGAGCGCGACCTTCGCGCCCACCGCCGCCGAACCGGTGAAGGAAACAACGTTGGCCGCCTCGACCAGTGCCGCGCCCTCCTCGGCGTCCCCGGCCACCACCCGCAGCACGCCATCGGGCAGCCCGAGCAGCTCGGCCAGCCGCAGCGCGCAGCCGACCGCCTGCGGGGCCGGCTTGAGCACGACCGTGTTGCCGAACGCCAGCGCGGGCGCGGCCTTCCACAGCGGGATCGCCAGCGGGAAGTTCCACGGGGTGATCAGGCCGGCCACCCCGCGCGGGCGGCGGCGCGTGTAGGCCAGCCCGCGGCCGGAGGGCTCGTGCACGGCCCCCACCGGGTCGTAGACCTGCTGGGCGTAGTAACGCAGGATGGCCACCGAGCGGGCGACCTCGCCCCTGGCCTCGGTGACCGGCTTGCCCACCTCGCGGACGACCAGCCCGGCCAGCTCGTCTGCCGCGCCGGCGACCGCGTCGGCCGCGGCCGACAGCGCGGCCGAGCGCTCGGCGGCGTTGCGCGCCGCCCAGTCCCGGTGCGCCTCCCGGGCGCGGGCGGCCGCGGCGGCGACCCCCGCGGCGCCGGCGGCGGGGACGGCGGCGACCACGTCGGCCGGGTTCTGCGGGGACCTGCTCTCCACGACACTCATCGGTGAGACCTTCCGGCAGCATGAACGATATTCCGGTACATGAAAAGGTAGTCCATGTGGCGGACCAGTGGGCGGCAGGGCCCGGCCGGCGGGCCGCTGCACCCGGGGCACGGCCGGCGGGCCGGGCACCCGGGGCACGGTCGGGACCGCGGCCCCCGCCGCCTAGCATGTGTGCCGTGACCGAAGCAGAACAGCACGCCGGCCGGCCCTCGGGTTCCCCGCTCGACCGGGCGCGGAGCCTGGGCTCCCGCCTGCTCCGGTCCGCCTGGGATCCGACCCCCGGGTCGCTGCGCCGCTGGGCGCTGGCGAGCGTGGTGGCCAACGTCGGCATCGCCGTCACCGGGGCCGCCGTCCGGCTGACCGGCTCGGGCCTCGGCTGCCCGACCTGGCCGCGCTGCACGCCGGGCAGCTTCGTGCCCGCCGCGCACCCCGAGCACTCCCCGGTCAAGATGGCCATCGAGTTCGGCAACCGGCTGCTGGCCTTCGTGGTGCTGGCCGTCGCGGTGGGCTGCGTGGTGGCGGTGCTGCGCATGGTGCCGCGCCGCCGCGGCCTGGTGCGGATCGCGATGATCCAGCCGGTCGGGGTCGCCGTGCAGGCGGTGTGGGGCGGCCTGGTGGTGCGCACCCTGCTGAACCCGGTGACGGTCAGCGTGCACTTCCTGCTCTCGATCGGCATGATCGCCGCGGCGTTCGCCCTGTACGCCCGGTCCGGCGAGGGCGACGCGCCGCCGCGCCGGCTGGTGCACCGCGACATCCGCACGCTCGGCTTCGTGCTGACCGCCGCCATGTTCGTCCTGCTGGTGGTGGGCGTCGTGGTGACGGGCACCGGCCCGCACTCCGGCGACGAGGCCGCCTCCCGCTTCGACCTCGACATCGAGACGGTCGCCCGCGTCCACGCCGACCTGGTGTGGGTGGTGCTGGGCATGACGTTCGCCCTGCTGTTCGCGCTGCACGTCAGCGACTCGCCCGGGCGGGCCCGGCGCGGCGCGCTGGTGCTGCTCGGGGTGGAGCTAGGCCAGGGGGTCATCGGCTTCGTGCAGTACTTCCTCGCCGTGCCGGCGCTGCTGGTCGGGATGCACGTCCTGGGCGCCGGGCTGGTGTGGGTGGCCACGCTGCGGGTGGTCTTCCTGATGCGCTCGCGCGGCCCGGTGCCCGCGGCGGCCGGCGACGCCGTCCTGGGAAATCCGGCGGACGCGCCGCGAACGCCGGCCGATCCGACGGAGGCGGCGGACGCGGCGGATCCGCCGAACCCGGTGCGCCCGCTGGGCGTCTGAGAGGGCATGCCCTCGATTCCACTGCCGCACCGCTGGTCCCGCCGGGCCCGGCGGCGCGCCTTCCAGGCGGCCGTCGCGCTGAGCGTGCTGGCGCTGGCCCCGATGACCTGGGCGTGGCTGGCGAGCTCCGGCCACCGCCGTATCGCGTGGACCGGCCCGGAGTGGGCGCGGGCCGTGCCGGCGGCCCCGGTCGGGCTGGTGCTCGGCGCCGGACTGTGGCACGGCGTCCCGACGCCGATGCTGGCCGCCCGGCTGGACGTCGCCGCGGCCCTGTTCCGGGCGGGCCGGGTGCGGGTGCTGCTGCTGTCGGGGGACAACGGCCGGCCCGGGTACGACGAGCCGACGGTGATGCGTGACCACCTGGTGCGCCGCGGGGTGCCCGCGCGGGCGATGGTGCTGGACTATGCCGGTTTCGACACCTGGGATTCGTGCGTGCGGGCGCGCGACGTGTTCGGGGCACGCCGCGTCACCGTGATCACCCAGGCCTTCCACCTGCCCCGGGCCGTGACGCTCTGCCGCACCGCCGGCCTGGACGCCTTCGGGGTCGGAGACGACTCGGCCGCCCGGTGGCCGGTGCAGACCTGGGTGTACGCGCTGCGGGAGTTCGGCGCGAACGCCAAGGCCGTGCTGGACGCGGTGCTGCTCGATTCACCGGCCCGGTTCCCCGGGCCGCGGGAGACGGCGCTGGAGCGGGCCCTGCGCGCCGGCCGGTGACCGCCGGGCACGGCGAAGCCCGGGCGGGAGGCGGCGGGCAGGCACGTCCGCCGCCGGGCCCCGCCCGGCGAGATATCTGTGGTACGGCCAGGCACCGGCCGTACGGAACATCCCTTCGATGTCCGCGAGCGATGCGCGAGCAAGCCCGCGGACCACGGCAACATACGCGGTCGCCGGGGCAGCGTCCGTGTGGCGTCACCTCCTGCTCGATTCGGAACGGTCAAATGGGAGCGCTCCCAAACGGTGGGCCGGACCCTACCCCGCCGGCGGCCCGGTGCTGTAGCACCGCGTGCGCCCTACGGACCGGCCGCCGGCGAAGACGCAGGTCACCACCGCCTCCGTTCGGCGCGACACCTGAAACTTTCGCCGCGGTCCGGGCCAGGGCGCCGGTCAGCCGCAGGTGACGTCGGTGAACCGGGGGCGATCCTCGCCCTTCTTCAGGGTGGCGGTGAAGCGCGCCGACGCCTTCTTCCCCGGCGCGAGGCGCGGGCTGCTCTCCGGCGCGTGGATCATGCCGACCGGCCCGCTCTGCATCTTCATCCCGTGCCACGCCCGCGTCATGGTGATGCCCATCGGCATCATCCACTGGACGTACCACTGGTTGAGCGGGGCGGCGCCGGTGTTCTCGATGGTCACCTCCGCCTCGAACCGGCCGGGGCGGAACCGGGTGAGGCGCACGCCGGCCTCGCAGGAGGTCACCGGAGGCGGGGAGGCGGCCGGGGTGGGCGGCGGGGACGGCGCGGCGGAGGAGGCAAGGGGGGCGGAGGAGGCCGGGGCGGCGGCGGATCCGCCGGCGCCGGCCGCCGCGCAGCCGCCGGTGGCGGCCAGCGCCGCGAGCGCGGCGAGGGCGACCGCCTGGCGAGTGGTTCTCATGGTGAAGTCCTCTATTCCACTTCGGGGCGCCGCCGCGCGGCAGGCGGCGGACCGGGGCCACACCGGACGGTGACGCCGGCGGGAACACGAAGGAGCACAGAAGAAGCACACAACGGCACGGAACGGCACATGGGGGCATGCGTCAGCGGGTGGCATGGCCCCGCCACCGGCATCCGCGTACCGCGATTGAAACATGTGATCGCCGGGCGGGCAATCGCCGGGCGGTCAGCGGTGTTCCGGCCGACCGTCGCCCCCCGGCCACGGCGGTCCCGAAGGTCCCGGGGGCCCGGGAGGCACCGACGGCGCCGGCCGGTCGCCGGGCGCGCCCTGCCACCCGGCCGGCGGCCGCCGGTCACCGGGCGGCCAGCCGGGCGGGGCGCCCGGCCCCGGCCCGGGTCCCGGCGGGTAGGCGGCGGGCGGCGGGTAGGCGGAGGCGTGCCGGGGGTCGTGCCCGGGCGCGTACCCCGGCGGGGCCGTGCCCTGGGCGGCCGGCGCCTGGTAGGGCGCGGGGACGGGGAAGGCGGACTTGGCGGCGCTCATGCAGGCCAGCAGGTCGCCGCGCCGGTTCTCGAAGTCGTCGGGGGTGATGGTGCCGTGGTTGCCGCGTTCGTGCAGCAGGCCGAGCTCGGTGGCGGCGACCTGGTAGTCGCGCATGGCGCGCAGGCCGGGCGCGCCGCCGTGGGCGCGGGCCCACTGGCGGGCCTGGCGCCGGCCGTGCAGGGTGGACAGCATGTGGATGTCGGCGCCGGTGACCAGGCCGAGGCCCCCGTAGGCCGGCAGGTGACGCTGCAGGAGGCCGGCGATGCGGCGCCGGTCCCGCACGATCAGGCCGAGTTCGGTGAAGAACAGGGCCATCAGCAGGACGTAGGCCAGGGCCAGCCCGAGCAGCCCGGCGTAGGAGGTGAAGCCGTTCCAGATGCCGTGCAGCAGCATCGCGCCGAGCCAGCCCGCCACGATGACGCCGCCGCGGACCGGGCCGCGGCGCTGGGCGGCGTAGGCGACCGCTATGCCGATCATGGAGGTGAACAGCGGGTGGGCGAACGGTGACAGCACGCCGCGAAGCACCACGGTGACCGCCAGGCCCTGCAGGCCGTTCTGGTCCTGGGCCATGATGTAGTAGCTGACGTTCTCGCTCATGGCGAAGCCGAGGCCGACCATGCCGGCGTAGATGATGCCGTCGGTGACGCCGTCCAGCTCGTGGCGGCGCCAGCGCAGCAGGCCGAGCAGGACCAGGCCCTTGATGGTCTCCTCCACCACCGGCGCGCCGAGGGTGGCGACCAGGTCGCGGGCCCCGGCCGGGTCCTGCAGGGCCAGGGTCACGTACCGCAGGCCCAGGCTGTTGAGGACCCCGGCCACCAGCACGGCGATCCCCGCGCCCCACATGAAGGCGAACGCCAGGTCCTTGCGCGGCTCCGGCTCCATCCGGTCCAGGGCGAGCAGGCCGGCCAGCAGCAGCGGCACCGGGGCCAGCGCCAGGGTGAGCGCGATGAAGAACTGGACGGGATCGCCGTTGAAGATGTCGAAGGAGAACGACACCAGGGCACAGATGCCCGCCAGGACGAGCCCGATGATCAGTCCGACGGACGGGCGCTCGTTGAGCGCCCGGCGGGGATCAAGGCCGGTCATGGTGGCGAGCGTAATCGACCGGGCACGAGTTGTCCGCCCGCCCATGATGCGGCTTGTCCGCCCTCGTCACCTGATCACCCCGTCAGACCCCGCCGTGGATATGCGGCATTCCCGGATTACCCGGATCCACACCCGGTCAGCGCAGCGCCGCGTCGACCGCCCCGGCGGAGAGCACCTGGTCGGCCACCAGCGACGCGGTGCCCACCACTCCGGCCAGGTCGCCGAGCCGGCCGGTGACGATCTGCAGATTGCGGGTGACGTAGGGCAGGCTGTGCCGGTAGACGGCCTCCCGGATGCCGGTCAGGTAGTGCTCACCGGTCTCGGCCATGTCCCCGGCCAGCACCAGGACGCCGGGGTTCAGCAGGTTGACGGCGGTGGCCAGCACCACGCCGAGCGTCCGGCCGGCCTCCCCGACCCGGGCGATGGCCGCCGGGTCCGCCGCCTGGACGAGCTCGACCACCTCCCGGCTGCCGGCCACACCGAGGTCGTCGGCGATGGCCTGGCCGGAGGCCACCGAGGCGACGCAGCCGCGCGAGCCGCAGGTGCAGACCCGGTCGCCGGAGTCGCCGGACCGGACGTGCCCGATGTTGCCCGCCGCCTGGTCGGTGCCGTGGTAGATGTCGCCGGCCAGCACGATGCCGGCGCCGATGCCGGTGGAGACCTTCACCAGCAGCAGGGACGGGCAGTCCCGCCAGGAGGCCCGCCACTCGCCGAGGGCCATCGCCTTGGCGTCGTTCTCCACCACGACCGGCACCTCGCGGCCGGCGGCCAGGTCCTCGCGGATCGGGTGGTCGTCCCAGCCGGGCATGGCGAACGACTTGATCACCTGGCCGGTGGCCGGGTCGATCGAGCCGGGCAGGTCGACGCCGACGCCGACCACCCGGGCGTCCTCCCGGCCGGCCGCCTCCAGCAGCCGGCCGAAGGCCTCCTGGACCCGGGCGAGCACCGGCCCGGGGCCGAGCGCGATGCGCAGGGCGAGGCGCTCCACGGCGAGCGGCTCGCCGGCCAGGTCGGTGACCGCGACCGTGGCGTGCGTGGCGCCGAGGTCGGCGGCGAGCACCAGCTGGCCGGGCGAGCCGACGGTCAGCATGGCGGGCGGGCGGCCGCCACCGGAGCGCCCGACACCCGCCTCGCGCAGGTAGCCGGCCGCGATCAGCCGGTCGACGCGGTCGGTCACCGTGGAGCGTGACAGCCCGGTGTGCTCGATCAGCTCCTTGCGGGTCCGGCAGGTGCCCTGCCGGACGAGCTGCAGGGCCTGCCCCGCCGTCAGCGTCACCTAGCTCACCGCTATCCCTTCTCCGCGCCCACGGTCAGCCCCTCGGTCAGCAACCGCTCGCTCGCGAAGAAGATCAGCACGATCGGCAGCGTCAGGACCACCGATCCTGCCATGAGAACGGTGGTGGGGATCTCGATGCTGCCCGCGAGCTGGGACAGCCCGAGCGACACCGTCCAGCTGTCCCGCTTCTCCACCAGGAACAGCAGGGCGAACAGGAACTCGTTCCAGGCGATCATGAAGCTGTACAGGCCGGTGGCCATCAGCGCGGGCTTGGACAGCGGCAGCACCACCCGCCAGATGGTCTCGATCCGGCCGCACCCGTCGATGGACGCGGCCTCCTCCACGCTGGGCGGCACCGACTCGAAGTAGTTGCGCAGCATGTAGACGGTGACCGGGACGGTCTGGGCGATGTAGACCAGGATCAGCCCGATCAGCGAGCCGCGCAGCCCGAGCATGGTGAACAGCACGAACAGCGGGATGGCCAGGATGATCGCCGGGAACAGGTAGACCGCCAGAAACAGGAAGTGCACCTGCCGGCGGCCGAAGAACCGCAGCCGGGCGACGGCGTACGCGCCCGGGATGGAGATCAGCATGGTGACCGCGACGGAGGTGACCGCGACGATCGCGCTGTTGCGGATGAAGGTGAGGAAGCCCTGCCGGCCCAGCACGTCGGCGTAGGTGGACAGCGTGAAGCTCTGCGGCCACAGCGACCCAGGGTCCAGGATGAGCTCCTGGATGTCGCGCACCGAGAGCATCAGCATGTACAGGAAGGGGAACGCGGTCACCGCGAACAGCACCGCGATGACCACCGGCCGCAGCACGCGCAGCACGCCGCGCTCCACGCGGTCCCGGCTGAGCGGCGCCGGCCCGGTCGCCGAGGTCATGCCCGGTCCTCCTTCTCTCCGGCGAAGAACTTCAGGTAGACGGCCAGGAAGACCACCAGCACCGCGGCCAGCACCAGGGCCTGGGCGGCCGAGGCGCCGATGTCGTTGCGGCCGGTCAGGAAGTCGAAGACCCGCACGCTGACCACCTCGGTGCCCGCGCCGCCGCCGGTGAGCAGGTAGACGTCGTCGAACTTGGTGAAGGTGAACACGAACCGCAGCACCGACAGCAGCGCGACCACCCGCAGCAGCTGCGGCAGGACCACGTAACGGAAGCGCTGGGTGGGGGTGGCGCCGTCCACCACCGCGGCCTCCTCCAGGTCGGGCGGCAGGGCCTGCAGCCGCGCCATGATGAACAGGAAGGCGAACGGGAAGTACCGCCAGGCCTCGAAGGCGATCACGGTGAGCAGCGCCACCGGCACCCGGACGCCGAGGAAGGTGCCCTCCTGCTGGGTGAGGAAGGCGATCGGCTCGCCGAGCCAGGTGTTCACGATGCCGTACTGCGGGTTCAGCATCACCTCCCATAGGAAGGCGGCGGCCACCACCGGCGCGACGTAGGGGATCAGGATGGACGCCCGGACGAGCGTGCGGCCGCGAAACCGGTCGCGCAGCGCGAGCGCGGCGACCAGCCCGATCACGATGGACAGCGCGGTGCCGGCGACCGTGTAGATCAGCGTGGTGACCAGCGACGACCAGAAGCCCGGCTGGGCGATGACGTAGCCGAAGTTCTCCAGGGTGTAGTTGCCGAACAGGCCGGTCCGCCGGATGTTGATCAGCCGGGCGTCCTGGAAGGCCAGCATGACCGCCCACAGCAGCGGGACGACCACGACGACCAGCGTGATGATCAGGGTCGGCGACAGCAGCAGCAGGCCGGCCCGCGCCTCCTGCCTGCGCAGCGAGCCGCCGCGGGGCGGGGCGGCCGGCGCCGGCGCGGCGGGGCGGGGGGCGGCGGGCCCGGCGGGGGTGCCGGGCCCGGCGTCGGTACTGCTGGTCATCGGATGCCGCGCTTGATCGTCTCCACCCCGGACTTGGCCTGGGCCGCGGCGGCCTGGCCGGTGAGCGAGCCGGCGACGGCCTCGCTGAGCGCCTTGGGCACCGGCAGCTCGCCCATCGCGGCGCCGACCAGCTTGCCCTGGCCCTGCGGGATGCCCCAGCGGGCGATGGTCTCCGGGCTCTTGCGCAACGCGTCCAGGACCTCGGCCGGGTAGACCTCCGACAGCGGCTTCTTGGTGTCGACGCCGGCCGGCAGCGCGTCCCACTTGTCGGCCAGGGTGGTCCGGGTGGGGAACTTGCCCTCCGGGGCCATGCCGATCCAGCGCTCGTAGCCCTCGTTCATCATGAAGCTGATGAACTTGGCGGCGTTGTCCTTGTTCGCGTCCCGGGTGACCGCCCAGGAGACGATCTCGCCGTACTGGGCCGGCTGCCCGTCCGGGCCCTTGAGCGCGGTGACCACACCGGTGTTCTTGGCCAGCCACTCCTTGTCGCCCTTGCACTTCTCGCAGCTCGGCAGCGCGTCGTTGCGCAGGCCGGCCATCTCGTCGAGGATGAACGACGACCAGATGGTCATCGCGGCCTTGCCGGCGAAGTAGGTGGCCCGGGTGGAGTCGACGTCCTGCTTGCCCTTCACCGAGTAGTTCTTCGCCAGCCCGGCGTAGAAGTCGAAGGCGCGGGCGCACTGCGGGGAGTCCAGGGTGACGTTGCCCGAGCCGTCGACCATCTCGCAGCCGTTGGCCAGCGCGACGTGCTCGAAGCTCTGCGCGGTGAAGGAGTCCTTGGGCGCGACGGCGAGGGTGATGCCGGCGGTGCCGCCGGTGTTCAGCTTCTCGGCGGCGGCCGTGAGGGCCTCGTAGGTGTCCGGTGGCTGCAGCCCGGCCTTCTCGAACAGGTCCTTGCGGTAGAGGATCAGCTGCGCCCACCCGTCGCTCGGCACCGCGAGCGGCTTGCCGCCGGCCCCGTCCAGTTCCAGCGCCCGCTTGGCGAAGGTGTCCCGGCCGAGCCCGTCGATGACCTTGGCGGGGGTCTCGGTGTCGAGGAGGTCGTTGGCCTCCAGCTCCCGCACCCCGCCGAGCGACAGCGCGCCGATGACGTCCGGCAGGTCACCGGCCGCCGCGGCGGCGGTGACGACCTGGCTGAACTGGTCCTCGGCGACCCCGACCAGGTCGACCTTGATCCCGGTCTTCTGGGTGAACTCGGCGGCGATCTCCTTCTGCACGTTCATCCGGTCGGGCAGGTTCTCCTGGGTCCACACCGTCACGGTGCCCGGACCGGCGGCCTGCCCGCCCTCCTCGTCGCCGCCGCCACAGGCGGCCAGAGGAAGCACGAGCAAGGACAGGGAGAGAACGGCGGTGGTCTTCTTCGGCATTGCGACACTCCTGGTAGGGCGGTGAAACGGCCATTACCCCGGTTAAGCCTGGACAACCCATGACATCTCGGCGTCTTAGTGTTGATTACCTTCTTAAAGTAGGTTGTACTTCAATTACAAGAGTCCATCTTTTGCCGGAAAAGGAGACATAAGGTGATGGACGTCGTCACCATCGAGCGCCCTGGCCGGGTCACCGTGACCAGCGAACCGCCCGCCGCGCTGGCTCCGGGCAGCGTGCGGGTCCGCACCCTGTACTCGGGGGTGTCCACCGGTACCGAGCTGACCGCCTACCGGGGCACCAACCCCTACCTCAGCCGGCGCTGGGACCCCGCGCGCCGGTTGTTCATGGACGGCGTCACCCACGCCTATCCGCTGACCGGCTGGGGCTACCAGGAGGTCGGCCGGGTGGTCGAAGCGGCGCCCGACGTCGCCGGGCCGCCCCTCGGCAGCCTGGTGTGGGGCTCGTGGGGCCACCGCGCCGAGGCGGTGCTGCCCGCGGCCGGGCTGGCCGGCCGGGTGCTGCCGCCGGGCACCGACCCGCTGATCGGCGTGTTCGCCCGGGTCGGCGCCATCGCGCTGAACGCGGTGCACGCCGCGGGCCTGCGGCTCGGCGACCAGGTCGCGGTGTTCGGGCAGGGGGTGATCGGGCTGCTGGCCACCCGGCTGGCGGTGCTCAGCGGAGCCCGCGTGGTGGCCGCGGACGCGATCGAGACCCGGCTGGGGCTGGCCAAGCGTTTCGGCGCGGCGATGGTCGTCGACGTGCGGGCCGCGTCCTGCGCCGAGGTGCTGCGGGACGGCTCCGGCGGCGCGGACGTGGCGATCGAGCTGAGCGGCAGCCACGCCGCGCTGCACGAGGCGATCCGCGCGGTCCGCCGCGGCGGCCGGGTGGTGGCGGCCGGTTTCTACCAGGGAGAGGGCACCGGGCTGCGCCTGGGCGAGGAATTCCACCACAACCAGGTGCAGCTGGTCTCCTCGCAGATCGGCGCGGTGCCGGTGACCCTCGCGCACCGCTGGGACGTCGAACGGCTGCAGCGCACGTTCATGGACCTGGCGCTGGCCGGCGAGGTGAACACCGCCGCATTGGTGTCCCACGTGGTGGACGCCGCCGACGCCCCCGAGGCGTTCGCGCGCCTGGACCGCTCGCCCGCCGAGGCGCTGCAGGTCGTGTTCGCCTTCCCGGACGGCGACGCCGGATGAGGCTCGCCGTCCAGGAGAACCTGGTTCCCGGCGACTCGCTGCCGGAGAAGTTCGAGATCGCGCTACGGGCCGGATTCGACGCGCTGGAGCTGCGCGGCGGCGGCGATCTGGCGCTGGAGGCCCGGCTGCCGGAGCTGCGCCGCGCGCTCGCCGGCGGGGTGGTCATGCCGACGATCTGCGTGGACATGACGCACTTCATCGGCGACTTCGACGCCGGGCGGCGCGCCGACGCGGTGCGGCAGCTGAGCTCGCAGCTCGCGGTCGCCGGGGAACTCGGCTGCGTCGGGGTCACCACGCCCGCCTCCTGGGGCCAGTTCTCGCTGCGGCTGCCGCCGTTCACCCCGCCGCGCCCGCCGGAGGAGGACCGCGAGGTGCTCGCCGAGGCGCTGGCCGTCCTCGGCGAGCGGGCCGCCCATCACGGCGTGCTGATCATGCTGGAGCCGCTGAACCGGTACGAGAACCACATGGTCAACACGCTGGCGCAGGCCGCGGCGCTGTGCGCCTCCCCCGCGGTCCGGATCACCGCGGACACCTACCACATGAACATCGAGGAGGACGACCCGTGCGGCGCGCTGGCGGACGCCGCGCCGTACCTGGGCCACGTCCAGGTCAGCGAGTCCAACCGCAACCAGCCGGGCACCGGCCACATCGACTGGGCGGCGCACCTGGCCGTGCTGGACGCCATCGGCTACGACGGGCACCTGGCGCTGGAGTGCCGGCTGCGCGGCGAGCCGGTTGCCGCGCTCACCCGCACCGCCGCGTTCCTGCGCGGGTACCTGTGACCGCCCCGGCAGCCGGACCGGCCGGGACCGCCGCCGACGGGATCCGCCGGGCCGCGGTGCGAGTGCTGGCCGCCGGCTGGCACGGCGCGCACACCGTGCCGTCCCGCGGGCTGTACCCGCACCAGTGGAGCTGGGACTCGGCGTTCATCGCGATCGGTAACGCCCGCTGGGCGCCGCGCCGGGCCCGGCTGGAGCTGGCCACCCTGTTCGGCGCGCAGTGGGCGGACGGCCGGGTGCCGCACATCGTGTTCGACCCGGCGGTGCCGGCCGACGCCTACTTCCCCGGACCGGACTTCTGGGCGGCGCGCGCCCCGTCCGGCGCGGCCACCTCCGGCATCGTGCAACCCCCGGTGCACGCCCTGGCCGCCCGGCTGGTGCACGCGGCCGACCCCTGCCCGGCGTTCCTGCGGCGCATCTACCCGCGCCTGGTCGCCCAGCAGGAGTTCCTGCGCGCCGCTCGGCGCACCCCCGACGGGCTGCTGGTGATCGTGCATCCCTGGGAGTCGGGCATGGACAACAGCCCGGCCTGGGACGGGCCGCTGGCCGCGGTCGCCGCCGAGCCGCTCGGCGCCGCGCGCCGCGACCTGGCGCACGTGGCCGCCGGCGAGCGTCCCACCGACCGGGACTACGGCCGGTACATCGCGCTGGCCCGGGCCTACCGGGACACCGGCTACCGGCGGGCGGGCGCCTTCGCCGTGGCCGACCCGCTGTTCAACGCCCTGTACGCCGCGGCGGAGTCGGCGCTGGCCGAGATCGCCGCCGAATGCGGGCACGACCCCGGACCGCACCGCCGGGAGGCGGCCCGGGCGACCGCGGCGATGGTCGGGCACCTGTACCAGGACGGCCTGTTCCACGCCCGGGACGCGCGGACCGGCCGCCCGCTGCACTCGGGCAGCGCGGCCGGCCTGATCCCGCTGATCCTGCCCGGCCTGCCACCGGAGATCGCCGCCGAGCTGACCCGGGCCGCGCTCGACCGGTTCGGCGTGGCCGGCGGCACGCTGCCCAGCCTGGCCCCGGGCTCGCCCGGCTTCGACCGGGCCCGCTACTGGCGCGGGCCGAGCTGGATCAACCTGAGCTGGCTGCTGTGGCGCGGGCTGCGGCACCGGGCGCCGGAGGCGGCGGACGCGCTGGCCGGCGGGATGCTCGCCGCGGTGGCCCGGTCCGGCATGCGGGAGTACTTCGACCCGGTCACCCTGGCCGGGCACGGCTGCCACGACTTCGCCTGGACCGCGGCCCTGGTGCTGGACGTGCTCGCCGAGCGGGAGGACGCGGCCGGCGGCACTCAGAGCAGCGAGTCGACCGCCACGGCGAGGAACAGCAGCGCCAGGTAGGCGTTGGACCAGTGGAAGAACCGCATCGGGCGCAGCGCCAGGCCGGTCTTGCCCGCCCGCAGCCGGGCGTGCAGCCGGTGCGCCTCCCACAGGCAGACCGCGCCGAGCACGACCGCCGCCGCACCGTACAGCGGGGTGGTGCCGGCCACCGGCCACAGCAGCAGCGAGCAGGCGACGGTGGCCCAGGTGTAGGCGATGCTCTCCAACACCACCCGCCGCTCGGTGGCCACCACCGGCAGCATGGGCACCTCGGCGGCGGCGTAGTCGTCGCGGTAGCGCATGGCCAGCGTCCAGGTGTGCGGCGGCGTCCAGAAGAACACCACGCCGAACAGCACCAGCGGCGCCCAGTCGAGGCGCCCGGTGATGCCCGCCCAGCCGATCATCACCGGCATGCAGCCGGCGATGCCGCCCCAGACGACGTTCTGCGAGGTGCGCCGCTTGAGCAGCATCGAGTAGACGAAGACGTAGAACAGGATGGCGCCGAGCGACAGCCCGGCGGCCAGCCAGTTCACCGCCAGGCCCAGGCCGAGGGTGGACAGCGCGCCGAGCACCACCCCGAAGACCAGGGCGTTGCGCGGCTCCACCGCCGCCATGGCCAGCGGCCGCCGGCGGGTCCGCCGCATGGTCGCGTCGATGTCCCGGTCGATGTAGCAGTTCAGCGCGTTGGCACTGCCCGCCGACAGGGTGCCGAACACCAGGGTGGCGACCGCCGTCCACAGCGGCGGCAGGCCCCCGGCCGCCAGGAACATCACCGGCAGCGTGGTGATCAGCAGCAGCTCGATGATCCGCGGCTTGGTCAGCGCGACGTAGGCCCGCACGGTGGCCAGCGGAGAACGACGGGCGCCGGAGAGGGGGACCGTCGGTGGCTTGGTCGTCAGCACCGTCAAGGCGCTTCCAGCGGGTGCGGGGTCAACGCGTAACCTCTGATCAGAACGGATCCCTGACTGCGGGCCCGGGCCGGCAACATGACACATCACTGTAGTGCGCGGGGCCGTCGGTCCCGGCATCGGGGGCGAATGCCCTGCCCGCCGCACCGCCCGCCGCACCGCCCGCCGCACCGCCCGCCGCACCGCCCGCCGCACCGCCCGCCGCACCGCCCGCCGCGCTGACAGCCGCCTGCCCCTGCCCTGCGGGTCTCCGGGCCGCGCGTCGCCGGGGTCCGGGCCCGCGGCGCCGGCCGGCGTGCGGCAAAGTAAGTGACGCGTATCGCGTTCCAGACCGCGCCCGGCGGGCAGGTCAACAGGAACACCCAGCGCCGGAGAAGTGAAAATCCGCGTCGTACCTCGGATGTCGCGTCGCAGTAACAGTGCGGTGATCCACCCGTTAAGGTCCGGTGTGGGGAGGAAAGCCCAGACCGGCCGGGCCGCCATGACGCGCCGGGCGCGCCCGAAAGCAATGAGGAGATCGAGCAGTTGAGCAGCGAACTCGTGCCAGAACTTGAGTGGGGCGACCTGGACCGCCGTGCCGTCGACGTGGTGCGCGCCCTGGCCATGGACGCGGTCGAGAAGGCGGGCTCGGGACACCCGGGCACCGCCATGAGCCTGGCGCCGGCCGCCTACCTGCTATTCCAGCGTGTCCTGCGGCACGATCCCTCCGACCCCGGGTGGACGGGCCGTGACCGCTTCGTCCTTTCGGCCGGCCACTCCAGCCTCACCCTCTACATCCAGCTGTACCTTTCCGGGTACGGCCTGACGCTGGACGACATCGCCTCGCTGCGCCAGTGGGGCAGCCTCACCCCCGGCCACCCCGAGCACGGGCACACGATCGGGGTGGAGACCACCACCGGCCCGCTCGGCCAGGGCCTCGGCAACGCGGTGGGCATGGCGATGGCCGCCCGCCGCGAGCGCGGCCTGTTCGACCCGGACGCCGCCCCCGGCCAGAGCCCCTTCGACCACCGCATCTGGGCGATCGCCTCCGACGGTGACATCGAGGAGGGCATCAGCCACGAGGTCAGCTCGATCGCCGGCCACCAGAAGCTCGGCAACCTCAACGTCATCTACGACGCCAACCACATCTCCATCGAGGACGACACCGCGATCGCGCTGTCGGAGGACGTCGCCAAGCGCTACGAGGCGTACGGCTGGCACGTGCTCAGCGTCGACTGGACCGAGACCGGCGACTACGTGGAGAACGTGCAGGCGCTGTACGACGCCTACCGCGCCGCCGTCGAGGAGACCGACCGGCCCACGCTGATCAAGCTGCGCACCATCATCGGCTGGCCGGCGCCGAACAAGCGCAACACCGGCAAGATCCACGGCTCGGCGCTCGGCGCCGACGAGGTGGCCGCCACCAAGGAACTGCTCGGCCTGGACCCGGCCAAGAACTTCCAGGTCGCCGAGGAGGTGCTCGCGCACGCCCGCCAGGTGGTGGAGCGGGGCCGGGCGCTGCACGCCGAGTGGAGCAAGGGCTTCGACTCCTGGCGGGACGCCAACCCCGAGCGGGTCGCGCTGTTCGACCGGATGAGCGCCCGCAAGCTGCCGGCCGGCTGGGAGGAGGCGCTGCCGTCCTTCGAGACCGGCAAGTCCGTCGCCACCCGCAAGGCGTCCGGCGCGGTGCTCACCGCGCTCGCCCCGGTACTGCCGGAGCTGTGGGGCGGCTCGGCCGACCTGGCCGAGTCCAACAACACCACGATGGAGGGCGAGCCGTCCTTCATCCCCGAGGAGTACCAGACCAAGGCCTTCCCGGGGAACCGCTACGGCCGCACGCTGCACTTCGGCATCCGCGAGCACGGCATGGGCGCCATCCTCAACGGCATCGCCCTGCACGACGGCACCCGCCCCTACGGCGGCACGTTCCTGGTGTTCAGCGACTACATGCGCCCGGCGGTGCGGCTGGCCGCGCTGATGAAGCTGCCGGTGACCTACGTGTGGACGCACGACTCCATCGGGCTCGGCGAGGACGGCCCGACCCACCAGCCGGTCGAGCACCTGTGGGCGCTGCGCGCCATCCCCGGCCTGGACGTGGTGCGCCCGGCCGACGCCAACGAGACCGCGGGCGCCTGGCGCGCGGTGCTCGAGCACGCCGACCGGCCCGCCGCCCTCGCGCTGACCCGGCAGAACCTGCCGGTCTACGAGGGCACCGCCGATCACGAGAAGGTCGCCAAGGGCGGGTACGTCCTGCAGGACGCCTCCAACGGGCAGCCGGCGGTGATCCTCATCGGCACCGGCAGCGAGGTGGAGCTGGCCGTCGGCGCCCGCGAGCTGCTGGAGGCCGAGGGCATCCCCACCCGCGTCGTGTCCATGCCGTGCGTGGAGTGGTTCGACGCCCAGGACGACGCCTACCGCCAGACGGTGCTGCCGCCGGCGGTGCGCGCCCGGGTCGCCGTCGAGGCGGGAATCGCGCTGGGCTGGGCGCGGTTCGTAGGTGAGGTGGGAGAAGTGGTGAGCCTTGAACACTTCGGCGCCTCCGCCCCGTACAAGACCTTGTACGAGCAGTTCGGCCTGACCCCCGAGCGTGTAGCCGCCGCGGCCAAGGGAAGCCTGGCCAAGACCGGCGCCGACAAGGGCCAGACAACCGGAAACTAGGGAATGCCAGACATGAGTGAGAACCTGAAGGCTCTGACCGACCAGGGCGTGTCGATCTGGCTCGACGACATCAGCCGCGAGCGACTGCGCACCGGCAACCTCGAGTCCCTGATCCGGGACAAGAACGTCGTCGGGGTCACCTCCAACCCGACGATCTTCGCCTCCGCGCTGAGCAAGGGCGACGCCTACGACGTGCAGCTGCGCGACCTGGCGGTGCGCGGCGTGGACATCGGCGAGGCGGTGCGCGCGGTGACCACCTATGACATCCGGTGGGCCGCCGACGTGCTGCGCCCGGTGTACGACGTCACCGGCGGGGTGGACGGCCGGGTG
The DNA here is from genome assembly GCF_016863395.1 of Sphaerisporangium rufum. GTDB lineage: Bacteria > Actinomycetota > Actinomycetes > Streptosporangiales > Streptosporangiaceae > Sphaerisporangium > Sphaerisporangium rufum. The sequence goes on from NZ_BOOU01000056.1 coordinate 28,492, forward strand.
TCCATCGAGGTGGACCCGCGGCTGGCCAACGAGAGCGGCGAGCAGACGCTCGCCGAGGCGCGGGCGCTGTGGTGGCTGGTCGACCGGCCCAACCTGTTCATCAAGATCCCGGCCACCCTGGCCGGGCTGCCGGCGATCACCGACGCCCTCGCCGAGGGCATCAGCGTCAACGTCACGCTGATCTTCTCGCTGGAGCGCTACCGCGCCGTCATGGACGCCTGGCTGACCGGCCTGGAGCGGGCCAAGGAGGCCGGGCTGGACCTGTCGGGCATCGAGTCGGTGGCGTCCTTCTTCGTCAGCCGCTTCGACACCGAGATCGACAAGCGCCTGGAGAAGATCGGCACGCCGGAGGCGCTGGAGCTGCGCGGCAAGGCCGCCGTCGCCAACGCCCGGCTGGCCTACGCCGCCTACGAGGAGGTCATGAACAGCCCGCGCTGGCAGGCGCTCAAGGCCGCCGGGGCGCGGCCGCAGCGCCCGCTGTGGGCGTCCACCGGCGTCAAGAACCCCGACTACGCGCCCACGATGTACGTCGACGACCTGGTGACCTCCGGCACGGTGAACACCATGCCGGAGAAGACGCTGGACGCCGTCGCCGAGGGCGGGCGGATCAGCGGTGACACCGTCCGCTCCTCCTACGAGGCGGCCTGGGACACCATGGCCGCGCTCAAGCGGGTGGGCATCGACTACGACGACGTCGTGCGCGCCCTCGAGGAGGAGGGCGTGGAGAAGTTCGTCGCCTCGTGGAACGAGCTGCTCGGCACCGTCGAGACCGAGCTGCGGAAGGCCCGCTGACACACCGGTGCCCCGCCCGGCCCGCACCGGGCCGGGCGGGGCACCGGCGGCCGGCCTTCGCGAGGAGAGATACAGGGGAATGGAAGCATCGATAACGTTCGGGGACGACGCCCTGGCCGCGCGCGCCGCCGAGGCGGCGCGGGAACTGGCCGCGGCCGGCGTCCCCGAGGCGCTCGCGGCCGGGGATCCCACGCTGTGGGGGCCGGCCGCCGAGTCGCAGGCGGCCGACCGGCTCGGCTGGCTGGACCTGCCCACCACCTCCCGGTCGCTGCTGCCGCGGCTGGCCGAACTCGCCGAGCGGGCCCGCGAGCAGGAGGTGGAACACGTCGTCCTGGCGGGGATGGGCGGCTCGTCACTGGCCGCCGAGGTGATCTGTGCCTCCGCCGACGTGCCGCTGACCGTGCTGGACACCACCGACCCCGCCCAGGTGCGCCGGGTACTGGCCGACCGGCCGGAGCGCACCCTGGTCGTACTGGCGAGCAAGAGCGGCACCACCGTGGAGACCGACGCGCACCGCCGCCTGTACGAGCGGGCCTTCCGGGACGCCGGGATCGACCCGGCCACCCGGATCCTGGTCGTCACCGACCCCGGCTCGCCGCTTGAGCAGACCGGGATCGAGTCCGGGTACACCGTGGTGCAGGCCGACCCGCGGGTGGGCGGCCGCTACAGCGCGCTCAGCGCGTTCGGCCTGGTGCCGAGCGCCCTGGCCGGCGCGGACGTCGCCCGGTTGCTGGACGAGGCCGCCGAGGTGCGGCCGCTGCTGGCGCTTCCCGAGGGCAACCCCGGGCTGGAGCTCGGCGCCGCGCTCGGCGCGGCGGCCCTGGCCGGCCGGGACAAGCTCGTGCTGGACGCCAGCCTGTCGGCCACCACCGGCCTGCCGGACTGGATCGAGCAGCTGGTCGCCGAGTCGACCGGCAAGCAGGGCCGGGGCATCCTGCCGGTCGCCGGCGGCGAGCCGACCGGCGTGCCGGACGAGATCGTCGCGGGCATCGCGACCGACGGCGCGGTGCGGGCCGACGGGCCGCTCGGCGCGCAGTTCCTGGTCTGGGAGTACGCCACCGCCATCGCCGGGCGGATGCTCGGCGTCGACCCCTTCGACCAGCCGAACGTCGCCGAGGCCAAGGACGGCACCGCGCGCATCCTGGCCGAGGCGGGTGAGGGCCCGCTGCCCACCGGCGCCCCGGTGCTGGTGGATGGGCCGGTGGAGGCGTACGGCGACCTGCCCGCCGACGTCAAGGATCTGTCCGGTGCGCTGACCTGGCTGCTCTCGGCGATTCCCGAGCGCGGCTACCTCGCCGTGACGGCCTTCCTGGACCGGGAGGCCGCCTTCGAGGTGCCGGTCCCGCCGGACGCCTCCTTCGAGGTGCTCACCGACATCTGGGCCGCGCATGACGCGGCCACCCTGCAGGGGCTGCTGGCCGTGCGGACCGACCGCCCGGTCACCTTCGGCTGGGGGCCGCGCTACCTGCACTCCACCGGCCAGTACCACAAGGGCGGCCCGCAGGACGGCGTCTTCCTGCAGATCACCGGCGACGTCCCCGACGACCTGCCGGTCCCCGGCCGTCCCTACACGCTCGGCCGGCTCCAGCTCGCCCAGGCCCTCGGCGACCTGGACGCGCTGCGGGGCCGGGGGCGGCCCGCCGTCCGCCTGCACCTGACCGATCGCGAGGCCGGTGTCAGGCACCTGCTCGCCGCCGCACGGGAGGTTTGATGAACGACAGCAAGGGGCCGGGCCCGCAGCCCGGCAACGGACCGACGCCGTCCGGCGATCCGAGCAACTCGACCGACCCGACCGGATCGGCCGGTTCCACGCCACCGGCGGGCGGCGAGCCGGTGGCGCACGAGTTCGACGTCCCGGCACGGGACGGCGGGCCCGAGTCGCTCGCGGCGCAGGACGAGTCGCGGACCGCCGCCCAGGCGGTGGCCGGCACCGCCACCACGATCGAGGTCGCCGAGGCCAACCCGCTGCGCGACCCGCGCGACAAGCGGCTGCCCCGGGTGGCCGGGCCGTGCGTGCTGGTGCTGTTCGGGGTGACCGGAGACCTGGCCAAGCGCAAGCTGCTGCCGGCGATCTACGACCTGGGCAACCGGGGGCTGCTGCCGCCGGGCTTCTCGCTGGTCGGGTTCGCCCGGCGCGACTGGGCGGCCCAGGACTTCGCGCAGATCACCCACGACGCCGTCAAGGAGCACGCGCGCACCCCCTTCCGCGAGGAGGTGTGGAAGCAGATCTGCGAGGGCCTGCACTTCGTGCCGGGCTCCTTCGACGACGACGGCGCCTTCGACGCCCTGGCCATGGCGCTGAAGGAGATCGACGAGACGCGCGGCACCGGCGGGAACTACGCCTTCTACACCTCGACCCCGCCGAAGTACTTCCCGGTGATCATCGAGCAGCTCAAGCGCACCGGGCTGACCCGGCCGCCGGAGGGCGCCTGGCGCCGGGTGGTGATCGAGAAGCCGTTCGGCCACGACCTGAAGAGCGCCCGCGAGCTCAACCGCATCGTCGACTCGGCCTTCAAGCCCGACTCGGTGTTCCGCATCGACCACTACCTGGGCAAGGAGACCGTCCAGAACATCCTGGCGCTGCGGTTCGCCAACACGCTGTTCGAGCCGATCTGGAACCGCCGGTACGTCGACCACGTGCAGATCACCATGGCCGAGGACATCGGCGTCGGCGGCCGGGCCGGCTACTACGACGGCATCGGCGCGGCCCGGGACGTCATCCAGAACCACCTGCTGCAGCTGCTCGCCCTGGTCGGCATGGAGGACCCGACGGCGTTCGGCCCTTCGGCGCTGCGGCGGGAGAAGGAGAAGGTGCTGGAGGCGGTCACCCTGCCGGAGGACCTGTCCCTGGGCACCGCCCGCGGGCAGTACGTCTCCGGCTGGCAGGGCGGGGTGCCGGTCCGCGGCTTCCTGGAGGAGGACGGCATCCCACCGGACTCCCGCACCGAGACCTACGCGGCCGTCCGGCTGGAGATCGCCAACCGGCGGTGGGCGGGCGTGCCGTTCTACCTGCGCACCGGAAAGCGGCTCGGCCGCCGGATGACCGAGGTCGCGGTGGTGTTCCAGCGGGCGCCGCACCTGCCGTTCAGCAAGACCGACACCGAGATTCTCGGGCACAACGCCCTGGTGATCCGGATCCAGCCGGACGAGGGGGTGACCGTGCGGTTCGGCTCCAAGGTGCCGGGCACCGCCATGGAGGTGCGGGACGTCAACATGGACTTCGCCTACGGCGAGGCCTTCCTGGAGTCCTCCCCCGAGGCCTACGAGCGGCTGCTGCTGGACGTCCTCATCGGCGACCCGCCGCTGTTCCCGCACCAGCGCGAGGTCGAGCTGTCCTGGATGATCATGGATCCGATCGAGGAGCACTGGGCGGCCGACGGCTCCCAGCCCGAGGGCTACGACGCGGGCAGCGGCGGCCCGGCGTCCGCCGACGAGATGATGGCCCGCGACGGCCGCGCCTGGCGGCGGCTGTGAGGGGCGGAACCGGCGCGCGTGCCGGTGCCCGCGACGTGACACGGGAGGCGCTGTGACCAGTTTCCTCATGGGGTCGACCACGGCCTCGGAGATCTCCGCGCAGCTCACCCGGCTGCGCCACCAGGTCGGCGCCCCCGCGGTGGGCATGGTGCTGACCCTGGTGGTGGTGTCCGACGAGAGCCGCCAGTACGACGCGGTGCGCGCGGCCTCGGAGGCCTCGCGCGAGCACCCCTCCCGGATCCTCGCGGTCATCCCGCGGGAGCGGGAGGAGGCGACCCGGCTGGACGCCGAGCTGCGGGTGGGCGAGATGACCACCGGCGAGGTGGTGCTGCTGCGGCTGTACGGCGAGCTGACCGGGCACGCCGACTCGGTGCTGTCGCCGCTGCTGCTGCCCGACATCCCGGTGGTGGTGTGGTGGCCGGGCGACGCGCCGGAGATCCCCGGCAAGGACCCGGTCGGCGGGTTCGGGCAGCGCCGGGTCACCGACGCCCGCTCGGCGGCCGACCCGCTGGCGGCGATCCGGCGGCGCATCGACGGCTACTCCCCCGGCGACACCGACCTGGCCTGGACCCGGATCACCCCGTGGCGCAGCCTGCTGGCCGCCGCGTTCGACCAGCCGGTGGGCAAGGTGCGGGACGGGTACGTCGAGGCCGAGCCGGGCCATCCGAGCGCCGAACTGCTCGCGGTGTGGCTGTCGCAGACGCTGGGCGCCGACATCTCGGTACGCGAGTCGCGCGGCCCCGGGCTGACCGCCGTGCACCTGCGCATCTCGGACGGCGAGGTCGTCATCGAGCGGCACGACTCGCGCACCGCGACGCTCAAGCGGCCGGGCCGCCCGGACCGGCACGTCGCGCTGGCCCGCCGGCCCACCTCCGAGCTGCTGGCCGAGGAGCTGCGCCGGCTCGATCCGGACGAGGTGTACGAGGAGGCCATCAAAGGGGTCGCGGACCGCCACCACCGGTGAGGAGGCCCCCGCGCCGCGTCCGCGGACGCGGTACCGGGCGCCGCGCCGGCCGCGGCACGCGAGAAGGCCGCGCCGCACCCGGTAGGCGGCCCGGCCGACCGAGCCCGCGCGGCCCCGGCCGGTGCAAGGAACCAGATCGACGGAACGGAAGAAGCTCGTGAGTGTGCCTACGGTTCTCGTACACCGGGACGCCGGCGTCCTGGCCCAGGCCGTCGCGGCCCGGCTGATCACCCGGCTGGTCGACGCCCAGGCCGCCCGCGGGTCGGCCCACCTGGTGCTGACCGGCGGCGGCATGGGCATCGCCACCCTGGCCGCGGTCGCCGCCACCCCGGCGCGCGACGCGGTCGACTGGCGGCGGCTGGACATCTGGTGGGGCGACGAGCGCTTCCTGCCGGCCGGCGACCCCGAGCGCAACGAGACCGGCGCCCGCCAGGCGCTGCTCGACCAGGTCGGCGTGGACCCGGCCCGGGTGCATCCGATGGCCGGCCCGGACTCCGGTCTCACCCCGGAGGAGTCGGCCGCCTGGTACGCCGAGGAGCTGGCCGCGGCGGCCCGGCCGGAGGACCACGGTCCGGTGCCGTCCTTCGACGTGCTGCTGCTCGGTGTCGGCCCGGACGGGCACGTGGCGTCGCTGTTCCCGGAGATGCCCGCGCTGCACGACGAGCGGCCGGTCACCGCGGTGCACGGCTCGCCCAAGCCGCCGCCGACCCGGATCACGCTGACCCGGCCGAGCATCGCGGCGGCCCGCGAGGTATGGCTGGTCGCCGCGGGCGCCGACAAGGCCACCGCCGTCCACCTGGCGCTGCAGGGGGCGGGTCCGATCCAGGTGCCGGCGGCCGGGGCGCGCGGCCGGGCCGGCACGCTGTTCATGCTGGACCGGGCCGCCGCCGGGAAGCTACCGGCGTCCCTGGTGCGCTCCGCGGCCCGCTGACCGGCTCAGGCCGGAAGCGGCAGGGCGTCGATCTCGGCCAGCACCGCCCGCTTGCCCGCCTCGTCGAGGTACGAGGCGTGCACGGCGTTGCGCGCCAGGCCGGCCAGCTCGGCCGGTCCGAGCCCGAAGGTCTCGGCGGCCACCTGGTACTCCCGGGTCAGCGTGGTGCCGAACATGGGCGGGTCGTCGCTGTTCAGCGTGACGAACAGCCCGGCCTCCAGCATCCGCGGCAGCGGGTGCGACGCCAGGTCGGGCACCTGGCCGGTGCACACGTTGGAGGTGGGGCACACCTCCAGCGGGATCCGGGTGTCGCGCAGGTGTGCCACCAGCCGCGGATCGGCCAGGCAGGAGGTTCCGTGCCCGATCCGCTCGGCGCCCAGCCCGTCGATGACCTCCCAGATCGTCTCGGGACCGGTCATCTCGCCGCCGTGCGGCACGCTGTGCAGCCCGGCCGCGGTGGCCGCGGCGAAGGCGTCGCGGATGGCGTCGCGGTAGCGGGCCCGCGCCTGCTCGATCCCGCCCAGCCCGAACCCCACCAGCGCCTCCGGCGGCTCGGTCAGCGCGTGATCGGCCGTGGCCCGCGCCGCCTCGGTGCCGAACTCGCCGGGGATGTCGAAGATGTAGCCCACCTGGACACCGCCGGCCGCCGCCTGGCGGGCCGCGATGTCCAGCGCCTCGGTGATCGCCTTCTTGGGCATGCCCATCATCTGGTGGGCATACGGGGTGACGGTCATCTCCACGTACCGCACGTTCTGGGCGGCCAGGTCGCGGGCCGCCCCGGTCATCAGCGCCGCGACGTCCTCCGGCTCGCGCACCAGCGCGTTGACCGCCCCGTACACCTCGGCGAAGTGCGGGAAGTCGCGAAAGGCGTAGAACTCGCGCAGCGCCCGCTCCTCGGTGGGCACCGGCCCGCCCGGATGCCGGCGGCTCAGCTCGAGGACCGTCGGCACCGAGGCGGAACCCTGCAGATGGATGTGCAGTTCGACCTTGGGCAGCGCCGCGGCGAACGCGGCGGTGGACTCCGGGGCGGGTACGGCGGCGAACCCCGGGACGGACGGGGTGGTGTCTGTCATGGCGCCGACCCTAGGGAGTGCCACCGCCCTGATGAAAGCGAATAACCGCGAATCTCACACTATTTCGTCAGATTAGCGGATCGCGGCGAGGAGGCGGTCGTGCCCGTGCTGCCAGAGGGTGCCGACCTCGGCGAACCCGGCCGCCCGCAGCGCGCCGGCGTGCGTGGCCAGGTGCAGGGATTCGAAGCCGCTGTGCGCGGACCCGGTGCTCTGGCGCAGCTCGGCCAGCCCGGCCAGCGCCGGGTCGGCGTTGACGCCGTCCCACCACTGCCGCCAGTCCTCGGGCATGTCACCGCCGAACCGCCGCCGGGTCAGCCGCTCGCGCAGCTCGGCCTCCAGCCGGGCCAGCGCGGGGGCGGCGTCCTGGACGCCGAGGTGGTCGGCGTTCAGGAAGAGCCCACCCGGGCGCAGCACCCCGGCCAGCTCGGCGGCCAGCACCCGCAGGCCCTCCTCCGACAGCCAGTGCAGCGCGGTCGTGCTGACCGCCGCGTCGGCCGGCCGGGGCAGCCCCAGGCCGGCGGCCCAGCCCGGCGCGCGCAGGTCGGCCTCGGCGAACCGCAGGCCCGGCCGCTCCCCGTGACCGGCCCGGCCGAGCGCCAGCAGCAGCGGGTCGGCGTCCACCGCCACCACGGTGGCGGCCGGCAGCCGGTCCAGCAGCCGGGCGCTCAGCGAGCCGGGGCCGCAGCCGAGGTCGAGCACCAAGGGGTCCGGCCGGGCCGTTCCCGCCTCCACCGCGTCGATCAGCACGGTGAACCGCTCCTCCCGGTCCGGCAGATATCCCTCCTGCTGCCGGTCCCAGCGCTCGATCCACCGCTGCGCCACCGTGCGCGACACCGTCTCCATGAGCCCTCCCGGTAACTGATCTTTTCTACTTCGACGGTTACGCTAGCCAGCGAGACGTACCTGGTCAATACCCTGTCACCAGTTACGCGAAATCGGCCACCTCGGCCGCCGCCGGGCGGCCATCCCCCGCGGGCGTCCGGCAGGCGACGACGCGGCCCTTCTAGTAGCGGCGCACGGCGAGCCCGGCCGAGCCCGCCGGACGATGCCGGCCGGAGCGGCCGGTATGCCACCGCACGGGTCGGTCCCCGGCACGCCCTGCGCCGGCGCGGCACGACATAGGTGACGGACCATTAGGATTTCACCAGTGACATGATTCGACGGCGAAGGCGGGTGCGATGAACTTCGACGGTCACACCGACACGGTGGTGGCGGTGGCGGTGGCGCTCGTCAACGCGCTGACCGCCGGCGAGAACCGCGGCCGGCCGTACGCGCTGCCGGCGGGCGAGGAATTGCGCACCGCCGCCACCGGGGCGCTGCGCACCGCGGCCGGCCCGCAGGTGCGCACCGGCGCCCGCCGGGCCCGAGAGCCGGTCGGCGACGCCGAGGCGGTCGCCCTGGTGGGGGTGGCCGCCGAGCTGCGGCCGATCTTCGACGCCGTCGCCGCCGGCGACGTGGACACCGCCGCCCGGCAGGTCAACCGGGTGCTGGACCGCACGATGGCCCGCCCGCGGCTGACCCGCCACGACGGCGAGCCCTGGCACCTGCACTTCCACGGCCGCGCCACCGGCCCGGCCGACGACTGGGCCGCCGCCTGCGCCACCGGGCTGGCCGTCGTGCTGGGCGGCGAGCTGCACGACCGGCTCGGCGTGTGTACCGCGCCGCGCTGCGACCGGGTCTACGTGGACGTCTCCCGCAACGGCACCCGCCGCTTCTGCTCCACCGCCTGCCAGAACCGCGTCAAGACCGCCACCTTCCGCGCCCGGGCCGCCCACCGCTGACCCGGCCGGGCGCCTCGGCCCGGCCGGGCCCCTACCGGCTGCGGGTCGCGATCGCCTCCTGGACGGCGCGGACGAGAACGGCGGCCCGATCGTCCGGCGTGCCGTCCGCCACGTTGTTCATCACGTAACCGAAGGCGAGGCCGGTCGCCGGGTCGGCGAACCCGAGCGACCCGCCGAAGCCCGGAAAGCCGAAGGCCCGCGGGCCGAACCAGAACGCGTCCGGGGTCGGCAGGCCGAACCCGGTACCGATCCGCACCGGCACCCGCAGGACGCGGTCGACGCCCCGCGCCCGCTCGGCGGTCGCCGCCGCCAGGGTGCCCGGCGCCAGGATGCGATGCCCGTCCACCTCGCCGATGAGCGCGGCGTAGAAACGCGCCAGCGACCGGGCGGTGCAGATGCCGTTGGTCGAGGGCATCTCCGCGGCCTGCTCGGCGGGGTCGTTGTGGTCCAGCGGCGGGGTGACGGCGTTCATCGCCCGCATCGTCAGCGAAGCCGGGTCGGCGTACGCCCTCATCACCTCGCGCACGGGCTCGGGCAGGGCGTCGAGGTCCATCGGGGCGGGCCGGCCGGCCGGAGCGGTGACGATCCGGCTCACCCGGTGCCGCTCGGTCTCCGGCAGGCCGATCCACAGGTCCAGGCCGAGCGGGGCGGCGATCTCCTTGGCGAGGAACGCGCCGACGCCACGGCCGGTCACCCGGCGGATCACCTCGCCCACCAGCCAGCCATAGGTCAGGGCGTGGTAACCGTGATCGGTACCGGGCTCCCACCACGGGCGCTGGGCGGCCAGCGCGTCGACCATCGGATGCCAGGCGATCGCCTGTGCCGGTGTGATCGGGTGGTCGATGGCGGGCAGGCCGGCCTGGTGGGTCAGCAACCACCGGACGGGGATGCGTTCCTTGCCGTTCACCGCGAACTCCGGCCAGTAGTCGGCGACGGGCGCGTCCAGGTCGAGCTCGCCCCGCTCGGCCAGCAGGTGGGCACAGGCCGCGGTGACGCCCTTGGTGGTCGAGAACACGACCTGCAGGGTGTCGCGGGCCCAGGGGCGGCCGGTCACGGGATCGGCGATGCCGCCCCACAAATCGACGACCTGCCGCCCGTTCAGGTAGACGCCGATCGCGGCCCCCGCCTCCCGTCCGCCGGCCAGGTTGGCGGCGAACGCCGCCCGCACTCCTTCGAATCCCGGGGCGGTCTCCCCGTTGATTTCGGGCATGCGTCATCACCTTCCGTATCGCTGAGCGCCGGAGGGTCCTACCCGCGCCACTTCTCCATGAGCCAGGCGCGGACTTCCGGCTCGGTCATCTCGGGGAACTCCGCGGCGAAGACCGCCAGCGCCCGCTTCGCCTCGTCCTGGTCCAGCCCGCGAGCCGCCGCCACCTTGAGATACTCCTGTCGCGCGGCGGACGGACGGCCTCCGCCGGCGCCGCGTCCGGGCAGGCCGTCGCGCCACCGGACGATCTCGGCCAGCCGATCGGGCCGCCAGCCCGGAGCCCCGTCGACGTCGACGTCGGGTTCGGGAAAGGGATGGTCACCGTCGCGCGGGTAGCGGGCCCGCCACTTGTGCACCGCGTGCCGGGTCACCCCCAGCGCCTCGCCGATGCCGAGGACGCCGAGGAAATGCTCCGTCATGGCGCTCCAACCGTCCGCGGGCCTCCTCCGGGGATCTCATTCCTACCATGTCCGGCCCGCGCCCCCGAGCTCGAACATCGTCTCTAACAGAGACGATGTTAAGCGCCTCTTTCAACATCGTCAACATCAGAGACAAGGTTTCTGCCGCGCCGCGGCGGTGCCTCGCCGGACGGAGGCCCCGCGCCGGAGCGCATCGATCGGCCGGACCGGGCTTCGATCGCCGGGGAATGGTGAGAAATGCCAGTGACCCGATCGCCACGACGGCGGAACGACGTGGGCCCCCCGGCCCGTGAGGAGCTCCCACCCGTGATCAATGTGACCGTATGGAACGAGAACCGGCACGAACGGCGGGAGGAGGCGGTGGGCCGGCGCTATCCCGACGGCATCCACGGGGCGATCGCGGCCGGACTGGCCGAGCACCTGGGCGACCGGGTGCGGGTGCGCACCGCGGTGCTCGACGACCCCGAGCACGGGCTGACCGAGAAGGTGCTGGCCGACACCGATGTGCTGACCTGGTGGGGGCACCAGGCGCACGAGGAGGTCGCCGACGAGGTGGTGGAGCGGGTGCGCGCCCGGGTGCTCGGCGGCATGGGGCTGCTGGTCCTGCACTCCGGGCACTACTCGAAGATCTTCCGGGCGCTGATGGGCACCACCTGCTCGGTGAACTGGCGCGACTCCGGCGACCGCGAGCTGGTCTGGACGGTCGACCCGGCGCATCCGATCGCCCAGGGCGTGCCCCATCCGCTGGTCATCGACGCGCAGGAGACCTACGGCGAGCCGTTCGGCATCCCGCAGCCGGACGAGCTGGTGTTCGTCAGCTCGTTCAGCGGGGGCGAGGTGTTCCGCGGCGGTTGCTGCTACCGGCGCGGGCACGGCCGCGTCTTCTACTTCAGCCCCGGCGACCAGGCCTATCCGGTCTACCACCATCCGGACGTCCGCCGGGTGCTGGCCAACGCGGTGCTGTGGGCGGCGCCGCCCGGCGGGGTGGGCGACCCGCCGCGCAACGTCCACATCCCCGTCGGCCGGTAAGGAGCACCCGGATGGCCTTCACGACCGTGGACGAGGACCGCCCGCTGCGCGCGGTGATCGTCGGCGCCGGGTTCATCGGCGGCCAGTGGGCGCCTGAGCTGCTGGCCCGGCCGGACGTCCGCCTGGTGGGCTGGGTGGACATCGACCCCGAACGCGCCCGCGCCCGGGCCGCCGAGGTGGGGCTGGCCGGGCTGCCGGTGAGCGCGTCGCTGAGCGAGGTGCTGGACGGCGAGACACCGGACTTCATCGTGAACTGCACCGTCCCGGAGGCGCACCGGGAGGTGACCGTCACCGCCCTGGAGCGCGGGGTGTCGGTGCTGAGCGAGAAGCCGATGGCGGTCACCCTGGAGGAGGCGCGGGTGATGGTGGCCGCCGCCGACAAGGCGGAGCGGCTGTTCGCGGTGAGCCAGAACCGGCGGCACCTGGGCGCCCTGGTCGCGTTCACCCGCACGGTGGCCGAACTCGGTCCCCTCGGCATGCTGACCTCGGAGTTCTTCATCCCGCACCACGGCGCCGACTTCCTGTCCGGCATGGCGCACCCGCTGCTGCAGGACATGGCGATCCACCTGTTCGACGCGGCCCGGATGGTGTCGGGCGCCGACGCGGTCTCGGTGTACTGCGAGTCGTTCCGGCCGCCGTGGACGTGGTACCCGGGCGCCTGCTCGGCCACCGCGATCTTCGAGATGACCGGCGGCCTGCGATACACCTTCGCCGGCAGCTGGTCGGCGCCCGGCCTGTCCACCCCGTGGACGGGCACCTGGCGGGCGGCCGGCACCCGGGGCGCCGCGCGCTGGGACGGCGAGGGGCCGGCCACCGTGGAGGGGCCGGCCGGGACGGCGCTGCGATCCTGGCCGCTGCCGCCGGACCCGTTCCCCGACCGGCAGCGCTTCACCGGGCTGGCCGAGCATCTGGCGGAGTTCGTCGACGCGCTGCGCACCGGGCGGCCGCCGCAGGGCGACTGCCACGACAACATCCGCAGCCTGGCCATGGTCACCGCCGCGCTGGAGTCGGCCCGCACCGGCGTCCGCGTCCCGGTCCCCGAGGGCCGGTGACCGCCGGGACGTGCGCCCCGCTGGGCGCACGTCCCCTGGGGCGCTCACGGGGCAGGTCCGGGCGCCGGGCACCGGATGGATCCGCCCGCGGCCCCTCGCGCGGCACCTGGCGGCGACGACCGCGCCCGGCGGCCGGACGGGCATGCCCGCCGGACCCGGGAGTCCCCGAGGTTCCCGGGCCGCGGCGGGGGCCTGGCGCGGGTCAGCCCCGCGGTGCGGGCACCAGCGTGCCGACCGGCACCCGCGCCTCCAGCATGCCGGGGTCCTCGGTCGGCACGGGAGTGACGCCCAGCGACGCCAGCAGGCGGCGCATCCTGGTGTTGTCGGCGAGCAGGGTCGCCTTCACCTCGACGAACCCCAGGTCGCGGGCCTCGTTGAGCAGCATGCGGGCCAGCTCGCCACCGAGTCCCCGCCCCTGCCAGCGGTCCTCGACCAGGAAGGCCATCTCGGCGATGCCCGGATCGGCGGTGAACACCAGGCCGGCCAGCGCCACCACCTGGCCGTCGTGCCCGGCCACCAGGGTGTGGCCACGGGCGCGGTCGCACAGCCGGTCGAACACCCGGGGCGGCAGGGCCGGCATCGAGGTGAGGTAGCGCAACCGGCGGGTGGCCGGCGAGCAGCGGTCGTGCAGGTCGCGGACCGCCTCGCGATACAGCGGGGTCAGCGGGCGCACCTGCACCTCGACCTCGCCGGCCAGCATGACCGAACGCGCGGCCGGGGTGACCTCGCCGGGCGGCTGGGCCAGCCGGACCAGCGCCGCGGCCCGCGCGGCCTCGGTCAGCGTGAACGGCAGTTCCCGCCGGCGCAGCCGGATGGCCCGGCGCGGCGCCACCGGCACGGTCAGCAGCGTCGGATCGGGCAGGTCCGACGGCTCGGTGCCGTACGCCCAGCGCGCGTCGTCGGCGCGCAACAGTTCGGCGAGGATCTCCGGCAGCCGCCACGGCGTGGCGCGCAGCCGGGCGGCGAGCAGCAGTACCCGGGTCGGCTCGTCGGTCAGCTCGTGCGCGGTCGCCGACACCACCTGGACCCGCCGGCCCCCCGCGGCCTCCAGCGCGGCGCGGACGGTGTCGGCGGACGCCGGGATGTCGGCGACGAACTCGTCCACCGTGCCGTCGGTGTCCGGCTGGACGCTCAGCCCGAGGATGTTGCCGCCCTTGGCCGCGAGCGCGGCGGCGAGCGAGGCCAGCCGGCCGGGCCGCTCGTCGACGGTGGTGCGGATCCGCAAGAATGCCATCGCAAAACCCCCTTCTCGCCGTCCAGCATGCCGGGGGACTGTTACACCGCTGCTACGCGGGCATGAGCCGGTGGTTTCTTTACCGCACTGTCCCGATGAACCTTGAATTTCGTGACGGACGGCTAGGCTTCCGGAGATCCTGCGGATCATCGCTTACCCGGCAGGTAGCAGGATATGGATCCAAGATCCGATACGACCGAAAGGCAGGGAGGGACGCCGCCCCGGCGGCACCCGCAGCGAGATGACCGATCTGCTCTTCCGCGGCGGCCGGGTGTTCACCGCCGCCACCGGTCCCGGTGACCCGCCGGGCTTCGCCGAGGCCGTGCTCGTCCGGGACGGGCGGATCGCCGCGGTGGGCCCCGCGGCCGAGGTGACCGCGGCGGCCCGTCCCGGGCACCAGACCGTGGACCTGCGCGGCCGGCTGCTGACCCCCGGGTTCACCGACGCGCACGTGCACCCGATCCAGGCCGGGCTGGAACGGGCCCGCTGCGACCTGGCGGAGATCTACGGCCTGCCCGCCTACCTGGCGCGGGTGGCGGAGTACGCCGCGGCGCACCCGGACCTGACCTGGATCACCGGCGGCGGCTGGGACATGGCCGCCTTCCCGGGCGGGCTGCCGCACCGCTCCCAGCTCGACACGATCGACCGGCCGGTGTATCTGATCCAGCGTGACCACCACGCCGCCTGGGTGAACACCCGGGCACTGGAGATCGCCGGGATCACCGCCGCCACCCCCGACCCCGCCGACGGCCGCATCGAGCGCGACCCCGGCGGCGCGCCGAGCGGCGTGCTGCACGAGGGGGCCATGGACCTGGTCGGCCTGCTCACCCCCCGCCCGACCGCGGCCGACCTGGACGCCGCGCTGATGGACGCGCAGTCGCACCTGTTCTCGCTCGGCATCACCGGCTGGCAGGACGCGATCGTCGGCTCCTACGCCGGTTCGGACGACAACCTGCCCGCCTACCTGTCGGCGGCGGCCGCCGGCCGGCTGCGCGCCCGGGTGGTCGGCGCGCTGTGGTGGGACCGGGCCCGCGGCGCCGAGCAGATCGAGGAGCTGGTGGACCGGCGCTCCCGCGCCGTCGGGTCCTTCTCGGCCGGCTCAGTGAAGATCATGCAGGACGGCATCGCGGAGAACTTCACCGCGGCGGTGATCGAGCCGTACTGCGGCTGCGGGCCGGACCGGCGCGGCCTGTCCTACGTCGATCCCGAGGCGCTCACCGGGCACGTGGCCGAGCTGGACCGGCTGGGATTCCAGGTGCACGTGCACGCCATCGGCGAGCGGGCGGTACGCGAGGCCCTGGACGCGCTGGAGGGCACCGACCCGGCCAACCGCCACCACATCGCCCACCTGCAGATCATCGAGCCGTCGGACGTGCCGCGCTTCGCGCGGCTGGGGGTGACCGCGAACCTACAACCACTGTGGGCCACCCACCACCGGCAGATGGACGAGCTGTGCATCCCCTACCTGGGTGAGGAGCGGGCGTCCTGGCAGTATCCGTTCGCCGATCTGGTGCGCACCGGCGCCCGGCTGTGCGCGGGCAGCGACTGGCCGGTGTCCTCGGCGGACCCGCTGCAGGGCATGCACGTGGCGGTCAACCGGACCGAGCCCGGCGGGTCGGTGCACGCCGGCTACCCGACCGCGGGCACGCCGTTCCTACCGCACCAGCGCCTGGACCTCGCCACCGTGATGACCGCCTACACCGCGGGGTCGGCGTGGATCAACCACGACGACCGGGCCGGCGTCATCGCGCCGGGCAACCGGGCCGACCTGGTCGTGCTGGACCGGGATCCCTACACGCTGCCACCCGAGGAGATCTGGACCACCCGGGTGGCCCTGACGTTCGCCGGCGGCGAGTGCGTGTACGAGCGGGCCGGCTGAGCCGCCCCGGGAGAAACGCGGCGGGCCCCCGCCATCCGGCGAGGGCCCGACCCATGATCTTCCGGTCTACCAGGGCGTACGGTTGTTGCTGCGCAGGCGCTCCAGCGCCTCGGCGAGGATGGCGGCGCCGTCGGTGTCGCTGCGCCGCTCCTTCACGTAGGCCAGGTGGGTCTTGTAGGGCTCGTTGCGCGGCGGGGCGGGCGGCGCGGACTCGTCCTGGCCGGCGGGAAGCCCGCACCGCGGGCAGTCCCAGTACTCCGGCACGGCCGCGTCACTGGCGAAGCTCGGACGCGTCTCGTGCATGTTGGCGCACCAGAACGAGACCCGCACCCGGGGCGCCGCCTCGCCGCGCTCGGCCTCCCCCATCGGACCGGCGCCGACACGACTGCCACGGATCGCGTTGCCACTACCCACGGATGAACTCCTCGCTTGATCGTCCCGCCGCGCGGCGGGATGAGAATCTCGGTGAGGCCCTGCCCCGAAAGGGCCCGCTACGCCGGCTTGAGCAACAGGCCGAGCGCGATGATGCACACGAACCAGACCGAGCCGGTGATGATCGTCAACCGGTCGAGGTTGCGCTCCACCACCGAGGACCCGCCGAACGACGAGGTGAACCCGCCACCGAACAGATCCGAGAGGCCGCCACCCTTGCCCTTGTGCAGCAGCACGAGCAGCACCATGAGGGCACTCGACAGGATGAGGGCGATGGAGATTCCGATAGTCACCGTTGACCTGTTCCCTGTTGCGCGCGCCGTAGCGCGACCTGACCTGCCCGGCGGTCGCCGGGGCGACGATTCGACGTTTCCATTCGAGGGTACGTCGTCATGCCGACTCGCACCTCCCGAACCGCACAGCTAGCCCGACATTTCGCCGAATCGGCAGATTCGCACGAAATCTACTGGGTCGAGGCTCGCGCCACCGACCAGTGCCCCGTCGACATCGGGCTGCGCCATGATACCCGCGATGTTGCTTCCCTTGACCGACCCACCGTAAAGGATACGGACCGCGGCGGCCACCTCACCGTCGTACAGCTCGGCGAGTCGCGCGCGCAGCGCCCCGCAGACCTCCTGCGCGTCCTCGGGCGTGGCGACCTCGCCGGTGCCGATCGCCCAGACCGGCTCGTAGGCCAGCACGATCGTACCGGCCTGCTCGGTCTTCACCCCGTTCAGCGCCGCGTCCAGCTGCGACACCGAGTACGCGACCTGGCCGCCGGACTGGCGGACCGGCAGCCCTTCGCCCACGCACAGGATCGGGGTGATCGAGTGCCGGTAGGCGGCCTGCACCTTGGCGTTGACCACCTGGTCGTCCTCGGCGTGGTACTGCCGGCGCTCGGAGTGCCCGGCCAGCACGTAGGTGCAGCCGAGCTTGGCGAGCATGGTGCCGGAGATCTCGCCGGTGTAGGCGCCGCCGTCGTGCACCGAGATGTCCTGCGCCCCGTACGTGACGCGCAGCTTGTCGCCGTCGACCAGCGTCTGGACGCTGCGCAGGTCGGTGAACGGCGGCAGCACCGCGACATCGGCCCGGTCGTGGTCCTTGTCGGTGAGCGAGAACGCCAGCTTCTGCACCAGGGCGATGGCCTCCAGGTGGTTGAGGTTCATCTTCCAGTTGCCGGCGAACAGCGGCTTGCGGGCTGTGCTCATCGGTGCCTCAGTCCTCCAGGGCGGCGAGTCCGGGGAGGGTCTTGCCCTCGAGGTATTCCAGGCTGGCTCCGCCGCCGGTGGAGATGTGCGAGAAGCCGTCCTCGGGCAGGCCGAGCTTGCGGACCGCGGCCGCCGAGTCGCCGCCGCCGACCACGCTGAACGCGCCGGAGTCGATCAGCGCCTGCGCCACCGCGCGGGTGCCGCCGGAGAACGCGTCGAACTCGAACACGCCCATCGGGCCGTTCCAGAAGACGGTCTCGGCGTCGGCCAGCTTGGCGGCGAACAGCTCGCGGGTCTTCGGGCCGATGTCCAGGCCCTCGCGGTCGGCCGGGATCGCCGTCGCCGCGACCGCCTCGTGCGGGGCGTCCTCGGCGAACTCGGTGGCGGCCAGCACGTCGACCGGGAGCACCAGCTCCACGCCGCGCTTGTCGGCCTCGGCGATGAAGCCGCGCACCTGGTCGAGCTGGTCCTCCTGCAGCAGCGACCGGCCGACCTCGTGGCCCTGGGCCTTGAGGAAGGTGTACGCCATGCCGCCGCCGACGATCAGCCGGTCGACCTTGCCGAGCAGGTTGGCGATGACGCCCAGCTTGTCGGAGACCTTGGCGCCGCCGAGCACGACGGCGTAGGGCCGGGCCGGCTGCTCGGTGAGCTTCTTCAGCACCTCGACCTCGGCGACGATCAGGCCGCCGGCGGCGTGCGGGAGCAGGCCGGGCACGTCGTAGACGCTGGCGTGCTTGCGGTGCACCGCGCCGAAGCCGTCGCCGACGTACAGCTCGGCCAGCCCGGCCAGCCGGCCGGCGAACTCGCCGCGGACCGCGTCGTCCTTGGACTCCTCGCCCGGCTCGAACCGGAGGTTCTCCAGCAGGGCGACCTCGCCGTCGGCCAGGCCCTCGGCGGTCGCGCGAGCCGAGTCGCCGACCACGTCGGTGGCGAACTTCACCGGCCGGCCGAGCAGCTCGCCCAGCCGGGCCGCCACCGGGGCCAGCGAGAACTCCGGCGCGACCTTGCCCTTGGGGCGGCCCAGGTGCGCGCAGACGATCACCCGGGCGCCGCGACCGGCGAGCTCGGAGATCGTCGGCACCGAGGCCCGGATGCGGCCGTCGTCGGTGATGGTGTCCCCGTCCAGGGGGACGTTGAGGTCGGCGCGCACCAGCACGCGCCGACCCTGAACGTCGAGCGAGTCGATGGTCCGCATCAGAGCCGCGCGCCCACCAGCTCGATGAGGTCGGCGAGGCGGTTGGAGTAGCCCCACTCGTTGTCGTACCAGCCGACGACCTTCACCTGGTTGCCGATGACCTTGGTCAGCCCGGAGTCGAAGATGCACGAGGCCGGGTCGGTGACGATGTCGGAGGAGACGATCGGGTCGTCGGTGTAGGTGAGGATGCCGCGCAGCGGGCCGTCGGCCGCCGCCTTGAGCGCGGCGTTGACCTCCTCGACGCTGGTGTCGCGGCCGACCTCGACGGTGAGGTCGGTGGCCGAGCCGGTGGGGATCGGCACCCGCAGGGCGTAGCCGTCGAGCTTGCCCTTCAGCTCGGGGAGCACCAGGCCGATCGCCTTGGCGGCACCGGTGGAGGTCGGCACGATGTTCAGCGCGGCGGCACGGGCGCGGCGCAGGTCCTTGTGCGGGCCGTCCTGCAGGTTCTGGTCCTGGGTGTAGGCGTGGATCGTGGTCATCAGGCCCTTCTCGATGCCGAAGGTGTCGTTGATGACCTTCGCCATGGGAGCCAGGCAGTTGGTGGTGCAGGAGGCGTTGGAGATGATCGTGTGCGCCGCCGGGTCGTAGGACTCGTGGTTGACGCCCATCACGACCGTGACGTCCTCGTTCTTGGCCGGAGCCGAGATGATGACCTTCTTGGCGCCGTTGTCGGCGTGCACCCGGGCCTTGTTGGCGTCGGTGAACAGGCCGGTCGACTCGACGACGACGTCCACGCCGAGGTCGCCCCAGGGCAGCTTGGCCGGGTCGCGCTCGGCGAACGCCTTGATCGCCTTGCCGTCGACGATGAGCTCCTCGGCCGTGCTCTTCACCTCATACGGCAGGCGGCCGAGGATGCTGTCGTACTTGAGCAGATGGGCGAGCGTGGCGTTGTCGGTCAGGTCGTTGACCGCAACGACCTCGATGTCCTTACCGCTGGCCGCCACGGCACGCCAGAAGTTGCGGCCGATCCGGCCGAAGCCGTTGATGCCTACGCGGATGCTCACGGGAACAGATCTCCTCGAACGTCGTACGCCGGCTCTGGTGCCGGCGTCGTGGCGGGCTGAACCTCCGACAACCCTACCGGGTGCTGATTGGTGTAGACCACTGGGCCGCCCTTTACCCGGACGTCCCCGCGGCGGCCGCAGTGCCCCGGCCGGCCGGAGCCGCTCCCCGGCGCGGCGGTACGGCGCCGACGGGCCGGCAGGGGCGGTTCACGGCGCGAGCATGTCGGCGGTCAGGTTCGCGTCGGTGGCGGCGATGCCCAGATCGGAGGCCCGCTTGTCGGCCATGGCGAGCAACCGGCGGATGCGCCCGGCGATGGCGTCCTTGGTGAGCGGTGGGTCGGCGATCTGCCCCAGTTCCTCGAGCGACGCCTGCTTGTGCTCCACCCGCAGCCGCCCGGCGACCACCAGGTGCTCGGGGGCCTCGTCGCCGAGGATCTCCAGCGCGCGCTGCACCCGCGCCCCCGCCGCCACCGCGGCCCGGGCGGACCGGCGCAGGTTGGCGTCGTCGAAGTTGGCCAGCCGGTGCGCGGTGGCACGTACCTCGCGGCGCATCCGCCGGTCCTCCCACTGCAGCACGCTGTCGTGCGCGCCGAGGCGGGTGAGCAGCGCGCCGATCGCGTCGCCGTCGCGCACCACCACCCGGTCCACCCCGCGCACCTCGCGCGCCTTGGCGTGGATCTTGAGCCGGCGGGCCGCGCCGACCAGCGCGAGCGCCGCCTCGGGCCCGGGACAGGTCACCTCCAGCGACATCGACCGCCCCGGCTCGGTCAGCGAGCCGTGCGCCAGGAAGGCCCCCCGCCAGGCCGCCTCGGCGTCGCAGGTGGCCCCGGACACCACCTGGCGCGGCAGGCCGCGCACCGGGCGCCCGTGATTGTCGATCAGACCGGTCTGCCGGGCCAGCGCCTCGCCGTCCCGGTAGACCCGCACGACGTACCTCGATCCCTTGCGCAGGCCGGCGGGTGCCAGGACCATCACCTCCGCCCGGTGCCCGAACACCTCACCGATGTCCTTGATCAGGCGCCGGGCGGTGACGTTGGTGTCGAGCTCGGCCTCGATGACGATGCGCCCGCCCACCAGGTGCAGCCCGCTGGAGAACCGCAGCAGCGTCGAAACCTCGGCCTTACGGCAACACGGCTTGAGCACCGTGAGCCTGCTCAGCTCGTCCTTCACCACACCCGTCATGGCCATGTGCCTGTGTCCTCCCCCAAACAGACCGTCTCATGGTCGCGAAGCAGCCTCGCCGCGTGCCACGGTGGTCGCCCGGGACGGCACGCCGGCGAGCGCCCCCGGCAAGTCTCTCGCACCTTAGGGGTGCCCTGACCAGGATCAACGCTTCCCACGGAAAATCTCGTCCAGGACCGCGGCAAGGCGGAGTGGGTCGTGCCGGGGCGAGCCGTCCGCCGAAGCCACCCCGGCCAGGACCAGCCGGGCGCCCACCGCGTCGGCGGCCTTCTCCAGCGCGTCACGATCGGCGACCGCCCGGTGATCGGCGAGCACCACGTCGATCCGCAGGCCCGGCGCGTGCTCGCCCAGCACGTGCAGATGCTTCTCGGCCGAGAAGCCGTCGGTCTCGCCCGGCTGCGGCGCCAGGTTCAGCGCCACCAGCCGGCGGGCACCGGTGTCGTGCAGCGCCTCGGCGAGCCGGGGCACCTTCAGATGCGGCAGCACGCTGGTGAACCACGAGCCGGGGCCGAGCACCACCCAGTCGGCCGCGCGCACCGCCGCCACCGCCTCCGGGCACGCCGGCGGATCGGCCGGCACCAGCGAGATCGCCTGGACGTTCCCCGGGGTGAGCGCGCAGGCCACCTGGCCGCGCACCACGGTCACCCGGCCGTCCAGCTCGACCTCCGCCTCGATGTCGATGGGCACCGACGCCATCGGCAGCACCCGACCGTGCGCGCCGAGCAGGCGGCCCACCCAGTCGAGCCCCACCACCGGATCGTCCAGCAGCTCCCACAGCGCGACGATCAACAGATTCCCCACGGCGTGGCCGTGCAGCTCGCCCTCGCCGCTGAAGCGGTGCTGGACGACCCTGCTCCAGGTCTGGCCCCAGTCGTCGTCGCCGCACAGCGCGGCCAGCGCCATGCGCAGGTCACCCGGCGGCAGCACGCCGAGCTCGCGCCGCAGCCGGCCGCTGGATCCGCCGTCGTCGGCCACGGTGACCACCGCGGTCAGCTCCCCGGTCACCCGGCGCAGCGCCGACAGCGAGGCGTACAGCCCGTGGCCGCCGCCGAACGCCACCACCCGGGGCGTCCCGCCCGCCGCCTCCGGTCGGGCCGTGCCGGCATCACCCGGCCCGATGGCACCCCGTCCGGTATCAGGATCAGCCGGCCCGGTGGCCCCCGGCACGCCGCCCCCCGACCCGGTGCCACCTGATTTCGTAGCGCCCGACCCGGTGCCACCCGACCCGGTGCCACCTGATTTCGTAGCGCCCGACCCGGTGCC
>NZ_BOOU01000057.1 GCF_016863395.1 Sphaerisporangium rufum
ACCCGACCCGTTATCGCCCGGCCCGCTGTCACGCCTCCCGGCGCTCGCGGGGGCCTCGCCGCCGCCCGAGCCCTTCGCGCCCACGCCGCTCGCCTCGGTCACTCGCGGCCCACATCCCGGTGGGTGACCTGGACCTCCACGCCGCGGTCGCGCAGCCGCGCGCCGATCTGCTCGGCCATGGCCACGCTACGGTGCTTGCCGCCGGTACAGCCGACGGCCAGCGTGGCGTAGCCCTTGCCCTCCCGGACGTACCCGCCGGCCACCACCCGCAGCACCTCCTCGTAGGAGTCCAGGAACTCCTTGGCGCCCGGCTGGGACAGCACGTACTCGCGTACCGGCGCCTCCAGGCCGTTCATCGGCCGCAGCTCGGGCACCCAGTGCGGGTTGGGCAGGAAGCGGCAGTCGACCACCAGGTCGGCGTCCACCGGCAGGCCGTACTTGAACCCGAAGGACACCACGTTGACCCGCAGGCCCGGGCGGTCCTCGCCGCCGAAGAACGAGACGATCTTGCCGCGCAGCTCGTGCACGTTGAGCGCCGAGGTGTCGATCACCAGGTCGGCGTTCGCCCGGACCTCGCGCAGGATGCCGCGTTCCCGGGCGATGCCGTCGACCAGCCGCCCGTCCCCCTGCAGCGGGTGCGGCCGGCGGACGTTCTCGAACCGGCGGACCAGTTCCTCGTCGCTGGCCTCCAGGAAGACCACCCGCACGCCCACGCCACGCGCGTCGAGCTCACCGATCGCGGTGTGCAGGTCGGTGGTGAACGCCAGGCTGCGCACGTCCACCACGGCCGCGACCTTGTCGGTGTCGAGGTTGACCCGGCCGGCCTCCTCGGCCATGGCGAACAGCATGCCGGGCGGGAGGTTGTCGATGACGAACCAGCCCAGATCCTCCAGCGCCTTGGCCGCGGTGCTCCGCCCGGCACCGGACATGCCGGTGACGATGACGAACGCGGTGTCCGGCGCGACCCCCCGGCGCCGGCGCGGCTCGCCCGGCGCCGGTCCGGCGGCCGTGCGGTTGTGATCGGTCACGTGCCTTCCCCCTTCAACGCCGCCACGATCGCCTCGGCGGTGGACAGCCCGATGCCCGGCACCTCGCGGATCTCGTCCACGGTCGCCCCTCGCAGCCGTTTGACGGATCCGAAGCGTTTCAGCAAGGCCTGCTTGCGTGCCGCACCGAGTCCACGGATGTCGTCAAGAGCGCTCTCTTTGAGAGATTTAGCGCGCTTTGTCCGATGGTAGGCGATGGCGAAGCGGTGGGCTTCGTCCCGCACTCGCTGCAGCAGATAGAGGCCCTCGCTGCTGCGCGGCAGGATGACGGGCTGGTCGTCGCCGGGCAGCCAGACCTCCTCCAGCCGCTTGGCCAGCCCGCTCACCGCGACGTCGTCGACGCCCAGCTCGTCCAGCGCCCGCCGGGCCGCCGCCACCTGGGCCGGACCGCCGTCCACCACCACCAGGTTCGGCGGATAGGCGAACCGGCGCGGCCGGCCGGTCTCGGGGTCGATCGGCTCGGGGTCGAGCTCGCCGTGCTCGGCGCGCTCCTCGACGTGCCGCCGGAACCGCCGGGAGATGACCTCGTAGATGGAGGCCACATCCCCCTGGCCGGCCGTGCCGCGGATGGCGAAGCGGCGGTACTCGCTCTTGCGCGCCAGGCCGTCCTCGAACACCACCATCGAGGCCACGACATCCTCCCCCTGCAGGTGGGACACGTCGTAGCACTCGATGCGCAGCGGCGCCTGGTCGAGGTCGAGGGCGTCGGCCACCTCCTGCAGCGCCCGGCTCCGCGTGGTCAGGTCGCTCGCCCGGCGCAGCTTGTGCTGGGCGAGCGACTCGCGGGCGTTGCGCTCGACCGTCTCCAGCAGGGCCTTCTTGTCGCCCCGCCGGGGCACCCGCACCTCCACCCGGGCGCCCCGCCGCTCCGACAGCAGCTCGGCGACGGCCTCGGCCTCCGGCGGCTCGGCCGGGACCAGCACCTCGCGGGGCACCGCCTCGGGGGCCGTCTCGCCGTACATCTGCAGCAGGAAGTGCTCCACCAGCTCGCCTGGCGACGCCTCCTCCACCTTGTCGACCACGAAGCCGCGCTGGCCGCGGATGCGGCCGCCGCGCACGTAGAACACCTGGACGGCCGCCTCCAGCGGATCCTCGGCCAGGGCGACCACGTCGCAATCGGTGTTGTCGCCGAGCACCACGGCCTGCTTCTCCAGCGCCCGCTGCAGCGCCTGGACATCGTCGCGCAGCCGGGCCGCCCGCTCGAACTCTTCGGCGGCCGCCGCCTCGCGCATCGCCTGCTCCAGCCGCCTGATGAAGCGGCCGGTGTGGCCCGACATGAAGTCGCAGAAGTCCTCGGCGAGCAGGCGGTGGTCCTCCGGCGAGATCTTGCCGACGCACGGGGCGGAGCACTTGTCGATGTAGCCGAGCAGGCACGGGCGGCCGATCTGCCCGGCGCGCTTGAACACCCCGGCCGAGCAGGTGCGCACCGGGAAGACCCGCAGCAGCAGGTCGACGGTCTCCCTGATCGCCCAGGCGTGGGAGTAGGGGCCGAAGTAGCGGGTGCCCTTGCGCTTGGCACCCCTCATGACCTGCACGCGGGGGAAGTCCTCCGCCATGGTGACGGCCAGGAACGGATACGACTTGTCGTCGCGGTACTTGACGTTGAACCGGGGGTCGAACTCCTTGATCCAGGAGTATTCGAGCTGGAGCGCCTCCACCTCGGTGCCCACGACCGTCCAGTCGACCGCGGCGGCGGTGCCGAGCATGGTCTGGGTCCGAGGATGCAGCCCGGCGAAGTCGGCGAAGTAGGAGTTGAGCCGCTGCCGCAGGCTCTTGGCCTTGCCGACGTAGATCACCCGGGCGCCTGCGTCCCGGAAGCGGTACACGCCGGGCGACTCGGGGATCGACCCCGGCTCAGGCCGGAAGCCGAGGGGGGTGTTCGCGGGTCTGACCACAAAGGAAAGCCTATCCGGACCGGCCGACAGAACAGGGGTCGGCGACGCCGGCCCGGGGTCACCCCGACGCCCCGGGCCGGGCGTCCGGGCCGGAGGTCCGGCCCGGGGCGACCGTCAGGCGAGACTGATCGAGTCGCCGTCGACCTTGATCTGCTTGGCGGGCAGCGGCTCGGGGGCCGGGCCGCCGGTGACCGAGCCGTCCTCGATGCTGAACTTGCTGCCGTGGCAGGGACAGTTGATGGTGCCGTCGGACACCGACCCGACCGGGCAGCCCTGATGGGTGCAGATGGAGCTGAAGGCCTTGAACTCCCCCGCGCTGGTCTGCGTGATGACCAGCTTCTGATCCTTGAAGATCTTGCCGCCGCCCTTGGGGATGTCGGCGGTCTTGGCCAGCGGCGCGCCGCCGCCCGCACCTGAGTCGGCTCCGGCGGTGCCGGTGGGCGGCGCCTCACCGGCCGGCGCGTCATCGTCGACCGACGGCGACGATCCGTATCCACCGCAGGCGGTGAGCACGGCGGCCAGGCCCGTGCCACTGGCGCCGAGCAACATCGCACGTCGCGTGGTATCCCTGTCGCTCATGTTCGCCTTCCTGTAGGTCTGTGGTCGCAGGTACGGCCTGCCGCGGGACGAAGTTCAGCATGCCGGAAACTTGATGAGGGGAAAGTAAAAAATTACACAAACCTTGGATGTGATGTCTCCTTGACATTCCACCGCGCCGCCCCCCCGGCTCGCACCGCCCCGCGCCTCGGCTCCCGGCTCGCTCCGTCCCGCGCCGGCGCCCGGGCACGGCGCCCGGGCGCCGGCATCACCGGCGCCCGGGGCGGGGTCAGCCGCCGAGGATCTTGCTGAGGAACCGGCCGGTGTGGCTGTCCTCCACCCGGGCGACCTGCTCGGGAGTGCCGGTGGCAAGGACGAGGCCGCCCTTGGAACCGCCTTCCGGCCCCATGTCGATGATCCAGTCGGCGGTCTTGATGACATCCAGATTGTGCTCGATCACGATGACGGTGTTACCGCCGTCGACCAGCCTGCCGAGGACGCCGAGTAGCTTGTTGATGTCCTCGAAGTGCAGGCCGGTGGTGGGCTCGTCCAGCACGTAGACGGTGCGGCCGGTGGACCGGCGCTGCAGCTCGGAGGCGAGCTTGACCCGCTGTGCCTCGCCACCCGACAGCGTGGTGGCCGGCTGGCCCAGCCGGACGTAGCCGAGCCCGACGTCGTTGAGGGTCTTGAGGTGCCGCTTGATGGCCGGGATGGCATCGAAGAAGCCGAGGGCCTCCTCGATCGGCATGTCCAGCACCTCGGAGATCGTCTTGCCCTTGTAGTGGACCTCCAGCGTCTCACGGTTGTAGCGGGCGCCCTGGCAGACCTCGCAGGGGACGTAGACGTCCGGCAGGAAGTTCATCTCGATCTTGATGGTGCCGTCGCCGGAGCACGCCTCGCAGCGCCCGCCCTTGACGTTGAAGCTGAAGCGGCCGGGCAGGTAGCCCCGGACCTTGGCCTCGGTGGTCTGGGCGAACAACTTGCGCACGTGGTCGAACACGCCGGTGTAGGTGGCCGGGTTGGACCGCGGGGTGCGGCCGATCGGGCTCTGGTCGACGTGCACCACCTTGTCGATCAGATCGGTGCCGGTGACCCGGGAGTGCCGCCCCGGGACCGTCTTGGCGCCGTTGAGCTCCTTGGCCAGCGCGTTGTACAGGATGTCGTTGACCAGGGTGGACTTTCCGGAGCCCGACACCCCGGTGACCGCGGTGAACACCCCGAGCGGGAACTCGACGTCCACGCCCTTCAGGTTGTGCTCGCGGGCCCCCTTCACCACCAGCCTGCGCTTGGGATCGCGCCGGCGCCGGGCCTCCGGCACGGTGATACGGCGGCGGCCGGACAGGTAGGCCCCGGTCAGCGAGTGCTCGCTGGCCAGCAGGTCCGCGACCGTGCCGGATACCACCACCTGGCCGCCGTGCTCACCGGCACCGGGGCCGATGTCGACCACCCAGTCGGCGGCGGAGATGGTGTCCTCGTCGTGCTCGACGACGATCAGCGTGTTGCCCATCTCCCGTAGCCGGATCAGCGTGTCGAGCAGCCGCTGGTTGTCGCGCTGGTGCAGCCCGATGGACGGCTCGTCCAGGACGTAGAGCACGCCGACCAGGCCCGAGCCGATCTGGGTGGCCAGCCGGATGCGCTGAGCCTCGCCGCCGGCCAGCGTGCCCGCCGCCCGGTCCAGGGTCAGGTAGTCCAGCCCGACGTCGAGCAGGAAGCCCAGCCGCGCGTTGATCTCCTTGACCACCCGCTCGGCGATGTGCATGTCGCGCTCGGACAACCGCAGCGCGCCCAGGAACCGGGCGCACTCGCCGATGGACATGCCGGACACCTCGGCGATCGAGGAACCGCCGACCGTCACCGCCAGGGAGACCGGCTTCAGCCGGGCGCCCTTGCAGGTCGGGCAGGGGATCTCCCGCATGAAGCCCTCGAACCGCTCGCGGCCGGAGTCGCTTTCCGCCTCGGCGTGCCGCCGCTGCACCCAGGGGATCACCCCCTCGAAGTTGGTGTAGTAGGAGCGCTGGCGGCCGTAGCGGTTGCTGTAGCGGACGTGCACCTGCTCGTCATGCCCGCGCAGCAGGGCCTTGTGCGCCTGCTTGGGCAGCCGCTCCCACGGAGTGTCGAGGTCGAACCCGATCGCGTGCCCGAGCGCCTCGACCAGCCGGACGAAGTAGTCGCTGGTGTGGCCGCCGGCCCACGGGGCGATGGCGCCGTCGCCGAGCGAGCGCTCGGGATCGGGCACCACGAGCTCGGGATCGACCTCCATGCGGGTGCCCAGCCCGGTGCAGTCCGGGCAGGCGCCGAACGGCGAGTTGAAGGAGAACGACCGCGGCTCGAGCTCCTCGAACGACAGGTCGTCGTAGGGGCAGTAGAGGTGCTCGGAGTAGAAGCGCTCGCGACCGGGGTCGCCCTCGGGCAGGTCGACGAACTCGAGCGTGATCGTGCCGCCGGAGAGCTGCAGCGCCGTCTCGACCGAGTCGGTGAGCCGCCGCCGGGCGCTGTCCTTCACCGCGAGCCGGTCGACGATCACCTCGATGTCGTGCTTCTCGTATTTCTTGAGGGTGGGCGGCTCCTCCAGCCGGGCCACGGTGCCGTCGACCCGGGCGCGCGCGAAGCCCTTGGTCTGCAGCTCGCGGAACAGCTCGGCGTACTCGCCCTTGCGGCCGCGCACCACCGGGGCCAGCACCTGGAAGCGGGTGCCCTCGGTGAGCTCCAGGACGCGGTCGACGATCTGCTGCGGGGTCTGCCGGGCGATCGGCCGCGCGCAGGCCGGGCAGTGCGGTTTGCCGATCCGCGCCCACAGCAGCCGCAGGTAGTCGTACACCTCGGTGATGGTGCCGACCGTCGACCGGGGGTTGCGGGAGGTGGACTTCTGGTCGATCGAGACGGCCGGGGACAGGCCCTCGATGAAGTCGACGTCGGGCTTGTCCATCTGCCCGAGGAACTGCCTGGCGTAGGCCGAGAGCGACTCGACGTAGCGCCGCTGGCCCTCGGCGAAGATGGTGTCGAACGCCAGGCTGGACTTACCGGAGCCGGACAGGCCGGTGAAGACGATCAGAGCGTCCCGGGGAAGGTCGAGCGAGACGTCCTTGAGATTGTGTTCGCGCGCGCCACGAACGATCAGGCGATCGGCCACTGCAGATCTCTCATGTCCTGTTGCGATCCACGGCGGCCGGAGGAGGCCACCTTTGACTAGTCGCGGTCACTGTAACCACGGGGTCCGACAGTTCCGCTCCACCCGCGAGGGCGACCCGGCGTGCCGTGCGGTGGATCACGGTGCCGCCGCCGGCTGCCACGGACCATGATGAGGGTCATGACCTGTCTCGACGAGCTCCGGACCGAACTCGCCGCGGCCACCGGCCGGTTCCTCGCCACCACGGCCGCGCTGTCCGACGACGACCTCGCCGCTCCCTCCCTGCTGCCCGGCTGGACGAGGGGTCACGTGCTCGCCCACGTCGCCGGCAACGCCGACAGCCACGTCAACCTGCTGACCTGGGCCAGAACGGGCGTGTACACACCACAGTACCCAACGCCCGACTCCCGGGAGGCCGGGATCCGGGAAGGCGCGGCCCGTCCGGCCGCCCGGCAACACGCCGGCAACGCCGCGGCCGCGGCCCGGCTGGCCGCGGCCGTCGAGGGCATGCCGGCCGCGGCCTGGCAGGCCCGGGTGCGGGGCATGCGCCCGCCGGACCATCCCGCCTGGTACGTGCTCGTCCGCCGGATCCGCGAGCTGGAGGTGCACCATGTGGACCTCGACGCCGGCTACACCTGGCTCGACTGGCCGGAGGTCTTCGTCCGCCGCGAACTGCACGACGCGATGGCCGGCTGGCCCTACGACCGGAGCACGGTGGGCGAGATCCGGACCGGCGGCCGCGAGTGGACCGATCTCGGGCGGGGGCCGGTCGTGGAAGGCCCGGCGCCGGTCGTGCTCGCCTGGCTGACCGGCCGGCTGGCGCCCGAGCGGGCCGGCGGGCCCGGCGCCCCCGGGCCCCATAGGCTGGCCCGGACGCCACCGCCGGCGCCGCCGTGGATGACCTTGACGGCGCCGCCCGGCCTTCCGGACGCACCACCTGAGGAGTATCCATGAGCTACACCGGCGACGTGACGGC
Organism: Sphaerisporangium rufum; assembly: GCF_016863395.1. GTDB lineage: Bacteria > Actinomycetota > Actinomycetes > Streptosporangiales > Streptosporangiaceae > Sphaerisporangium > Sphaerisporangium rufum. The sequence continues at coordinate 7,582 of NZ_BOOU01000057.1, forward strand.
CGGTGGCCCCGCCGACGTGCGGGAGCTGCCCGATCTGACTATCAGCAAGGTGGAGGTCGGCGATTTCGGGAACAACGCCTACCTGCTGCGCTGCCGGGAGACCGGTGACGGGCTGCTGATCGACGCGGCCGCCGACGGCACGCGGCTGCTGGAGCTGATCGGCGACATGCCGATCAGCAAGATAGTCACGACGCATCGGCACCAGGATCATTGGGGCGCGCTGGCCGAGGTCGCCGCGGCCACCGGCGCCGAGACGGTGGCGCACCCGCTGGACGCGCCCGGGCTGCCGGTCCCGGTGACCCGGCCGGTCGAGCACGGCGACCGGGTGACGGTGGGGGTGGTCACGCTGGAGGTGATCCACCTGCGCGGCCACACCCCCGGCTCCATCGCGCTGCTCTACCAGGACGGTCACCTGTTCACCGGCGACTCGCTGTTCCCCGGCGGCGTCGGCAACACCCAGGGCGACGCCGCCCGTTTCGAACAGCTCATCGGCGACGTCCAGGAGCGGGTCTTCGCCCGGCTGCCCGACACGACCTGGGTGTACCCGGGGCACGGCAAGGACACCACGCTCGGTGCCGAGCGGCCCTCGCTGCCCGAGTGGCGGTCCCGCGGCTGGTGACGGCGGCACGCACCCGCCCGGGCCCGGGTACGCCTGCCGAGCCGGGTCCTCGCCCGGTCACCTCGCGCCCCGCCGTCCACGCCGGGCGGCGGGTGCGAGGAGTCAGCGGACGCCGCTGGAGGTGTCCTTGCGCTCCTTGCGCTGCTCGCGCTTGAACATCAGCACGCGCAGCGGGATCGCCGAGACCAGGGCGATCTGCATCGAGGCGCCGATCTGGATGAGCACGTCGCCACCGGACAGGTCGGCCGCCCAGACCGTCAGGCAGGCGACGTTCACCATGATCCAGGCCAGCACCACCGCCGCCAGGTTGCCCCGCGGCTTGGGGTACTCGATCCGGCTGACCATGAGCCAGGCCACGCCGAAGATGCCGAGCACGCTGGCGTAGGACGGCTGGAACAGCAGCACGATCGACACCACGGTCATCGCGCCCATCGGGATGGGCAGGCCCATGAAGTCGCCGCTCTTGGTCTTCACGCAGGCGAATCGGGCCAGCCGGACGACACCGGCGAGCACCACCGACACCGCCGCGAACAACACCAGCCACAGCGGCAGCCGGTTGGAGAACCCGGCCCAGGCCACCACCATGAAGGCCGGCGCGAAGCCGAAGCTGATCACGTCGGCGAGGTTGTCCAGTTCGGCGCCCATGGCCGAGGCGCGGAACCTGCGCGCCACCAGCCCGTCGAACAGGTCGCAGGTGGCGCCGACCAGCAGCAGCACCACGGCGGTGGCGAAGTAACGGGGGTCGGGGCGGAACTCCCCCTGCGACTGCAACTGGGCGATCGCCGACCATGCCAGTACGCACACCGCGAGGAAGCCGCACATCGCGTTGCCGAGCGACAGCGAGTCGGCGGCCGAGAGCCGGAACGCCTTGCCCACCGGGCCGCGGGCTTCCTCGTCGTCCTCCGCGCCCTCCACGGGCCAGCCGGCGTCAGCCATGGTCAATGCGAGTCACCCCCGCCTTGGTCCGCTGCCCCACGCTCACCGCCGGGGACATGCCCTCGGGAAGGTAGACGTCCACCCGCGAACCGAAGCGGATCAGGCCGATCCGCTCGCCGCGGGCGACCTTGGCACCCGCCCCCAGGTAAGGCACGATGCGGCGGGCGACGGCGCCGGCGATCTGCACCATCTCCACGACGCCGAGGGCGGTGTCGAAGTGCCAGACGACCCGCTCGTTCTGGTCGCTGTCCTTGTCGAACGCCGGGCGGAACCCGCCGCGGACGTGCCGCACCGAGCGGACCGTACCGTCCAGCGGGGCCCGGTTCACGTGCACGTTGAGCGGGCTCATGAAGATCGCCACACGGGTCCGGCCATCGTCCTGCGGGTCGATGCTCTGCACCACCCCGTCGGCCGGGCTGAGCACCCGGCCGCTCCCGGGCCGGCGGTCAGGGTCCCGGAAGAACCACAGCATCAGGCCGGTGAGAACCGTCAGCGGGGCCGCCAGGGCGGCCCACGCCCGCGACCGTCGAGCCAGGACCGCGGAGACGGCGGCGGCGGCCACGGTGGGCGCCAGCCAGGGGGAAACGCCACGGGCCAGCCGGACGCGGCTGCGGTGGCTTGACGATTCGTTGGGCACAGTGAACCTTTGTGGAGTTTACGGCAGAGACCGGATTGTGACTTGTCGCCGAATGCTACCCATCTCGTGGCACTCATATAGCAATTCGCGGCGAGGAAAGGTCCCCCGCACCGAATCGCTACCCCTGGGACACCTTCGCGGCGGCGTCCTGCGGACCGGCCCGCCGGTCCCGCCGGTTCTTGATCAGGCTGGCCACGGTGGTGACGACCATCGTGGCGCCGATGACCAGCAGGGAGAGCCAGATGGGCACCTCCGGCGCCCAGGAGACACCACTGGTGTGCAAGGCCTCCAGAAGGAGTTTAACCCCGATGAAGCCCAGAATGATCGCAAGCCCGTAGCTGATGTAGACCAGCCGCTGCAGCAGCCCGCCGAGCAGGAAATACAGCTGACGCAGGCCCATCAGCGCGAACGCGTTGGCGGTGAAGACCACGAAGGCGTCCGTGGTGAGCCCGAAGATCGCCGGAATCGAGTCGAGCGCGAACAGCAGGTCGGTGGTGCCGATGGCGATCATGACGATCAGCATCGGGGTCACCATGCGGCGGCCGTCCACCTTGGTGGTGATCTTCGAACCGACGAACCCGTCGGTGGTGGGGAAGATTCGCCGCACCCACCGCAGCAGGAGATTGTCCTTGATCTCCTCCTCGTCGTGGCCGCGCAGCTGGTTGACCGCCGTGTAGAGCAGGAACGCGGCGAAGACGTAGAACAGCCAGCCGAACCGCTGCAGCGCCGCGGCGCCGACGAGGATGAAGAAGAACCGCATCACCAGGGCGAGCAGCACTCCGACCAGCAGCACCTTGTGCTGGTAGATCTTGGGAACCGCGAACCGGCCCATGATGATGTAGAAGACGAAGAGGTTGTCGACGCTGAGGCTGTACTCGGTGAGGTAACCGGCGAAGAACTCGCCCGCCTTGTCGCTGCCCGAGACGAAGAGCATGCCGAGGCCGAAGAGCACCGCGAGGGTGACGTACAGGCCGACCCAGACGCTCGCCTGGCGCATGGAGAACTCGCGCGGCTCACCGCGGTCGACGATCCACAGGTCGATGGCAAGGACCACCAGCAACCCGCCGATGACCGCCGCCCATGCCCACAGGGATACGTCCAAGACAAACCTCCGGCCCGCGTCAAAGTGCCGGAGGTCTCTCCCGCCCGGCCGAACGGCCGGACCGGCAGCCCCGGGCGCGCCATGGGTGGGCGGGCCGTGATGACGAGGCTGTCGCGAAGGGATACTCCCCCCCTCATCGCAGGAGTATAGGCGAGCCGATAAGCCGCACCTAATCCGGCCTTGCCGCTCGCATGGCGTTCCGCCGCCGAGCGCCCCGGCCACCGCCGGGTGACCTGGAGTTCCTCAGGAGCACGGCCCTGCCCGGAGACGCCGGGATCGCCCGCGATCTTCACCAGGTGGCGGCGGCGATGCCGCCGGAGCGCGCTTTGCCGGGCCGCACCCCGGCCTTTGCCAGGCGACTACCCGAGACCGCCGCCGGGCAGGGAACGTGCCCGGCCGGGCCGGCGCCGAGTGGCCGCCGGTAGAAGAGACAACGGATCGCGGCGGACTCCCCGCCGGCACATGGTCGTCCGACCGGTACGGCGCCCGGGACGGTGCACTGCCGGGAACGGTGCACTGCCGGGACGGTGCACTGCCGGGACGGTGCGGTGCTCGAGCCGGTGCCCGGCCGGGTTGCGCCCGGCGCAGTGCCGGGCCGCTGCCGGGCCGCTGCCGGGCCGCTGCCGGACCGCTGCCGGGCCGCTGCCGGTGCGGTGACGGCCGGTGCGGTGGGCGGGTCAGCTTCGCGAGCCGGTCAGGTCGTCGTACACCGAAACGACGGCGCGGATGGCCGCCGCCTCGTCGGGCAGCCGCCGGGCGGCGGCCGCGGCGCCCAGCCGCGCGGCGAGCACGGGATCGCCGAGCAGCCGGGTGATCGCGGTCCGCAGCGCCGCGGCGTCACCCGGCGGTACCAGCAGCCCGGCGTCGGCCACCATGCCGGGCAGCCCGCCGGTCGCGGTCGCCACGACCGGCCGGCCGGCCCGCAGCGCCTCCTGGACGCTGAGCGGCTGTCCCTCCCAGCGGCTCGGCACCACCAGCGCGGCGGCGGCGCCGAGCAGGTCGGCCACGTCGGTCCGGTCGCCGAGCAGCCGGACCGGCAGCCCTTCCCGGTCGATCCGCGCCAGCAGCCCGGCGCGCAGCGGGCCGTCCCCGGCCACGACGAACAGCGGCGGCGGGCCGTCGAACGGGCCGGCCGCCGCGTCCAGCAGCGTCTCCAGGCCCTTCTGCTGGGCCAGCCGCGCCAGGGTGAGCAGCACCGGCCGCTCTCCGGCGCCCAACTCGGCGGCCACCTCGGCCGCCGGGCGCGCCGCCGGGCGGAGTGGCGGCGCCGGGACGACTGCGGGGGCGACGTGCCGGGCCCCGCGGGCGGCCATCCGCTCGCCGAGGTCGGGGGACACGACCAGCACCCGGTCGGCCCGCCGGGCCACCAGGCGCTCCAGCCCCGCGTAGACAAGGCCCACCGTCCCGCCGGCGGTCAGCGCGTTGTGCAGCGTCACCACCAGGGCGGTCCGGCGTCCGGCCAGGGCGAGGGCGGCCAGGGCGCCGGCCCGCAGGCCGTGGGCGTGCACCACGTCCGCACCGGCCGCCAGCGCCCGCAACCGGGCCACCGCGCGCGCGTCGCGCACCGGGCGCGGCCGGTCCGACATCGCCACCGCCGCGAAGCGGGCCACCTGGGAGAAGCCGAACGCCGCGTCGGTCCGCGGCGGCCCGGCCACCGCCACCGGGCGGCCCTCGGCGGCCAGCCCGCCGGCGATCGTGCGGACGTGCCGCCCGATCCCGCCCGTGCTGGTGCCGAGCACCAGCAGCACCCGGGGTACCCGGCCCGCCGGCCCGGATCCGCCACCGGCCTTACCGCCGGCCTCCGTACCGGCCTCCGTACCGGCCTCCCTAACAGCCTCCGTCTCAGCCATGGTCTCCGCTCCCATCTCCGGTGGGCCGGGATCCGGCCCGCACCTCTCCGGCGCGCCGGGCCCCGCCCGGCGGGGTACCGCCGCGGCGGAACCGGCCCAGCAGCGGCAGCAGGTCGTGCCGGTCCAGCGCGGCGGCCACCGCCACCGACGCCACCAGCGCCACCAGGCCGGCCGGCACCGTGGCCACCGCGTCGGCGACCGGGCCGCCGCCGGCCAGCCGCCCGGCGACCCAGGCGCCCGCCAGGAAGCCGGCGGCCCCGCCGAGCACCGCCGCCAGCGCGGCCCGGGGCACCCCGGCCAGCGCTCGCCCGCCTCGCAGCCGGGCGAGCGCCGCCAGCAGCAGGACTCCGCCGGCCGTCATGCCGGCCGTGCCGCCCAGGGCCAGGCCGCCGAGCCGCCACTCCGCCGGCAGGGTCACCACCAGGGCCGCCGTCGCGGCCATGACGACCAGCCAGCCCGCCACCGTGCCGAGCGCGGCCGGGCGGCCGGCTCCGGCGGCGTACAGCACCCGGCCCAGGTGGGCGATCATCCCGAACCCGATCAGGCCGGGGGCGAACAGGGCGATGGCCCGGGCCAGCTCGGCGGTGGACACCTGGCCCGACATGCCTTCCACGAAGACCCCCGCCACCGGTACCGCGACGGCCGCCAGCGCGCCGGCGGCCAGCCCGGACACCAGCACCACGGCCCGGGTGGTGCGCGCGGCCGCGTCGTCGAACCCGGCGGCGTCCCCCCGCTCGGCCCGCGCGGACAGCACCGGGAACGCGCTGGTGGCGATGGGGACCGCCAGCACCGCGTAGGGCACCTGGTAGACGGCCCAGGCGAAGGTGTACCCGGCCAGCGCGCCACCGCCGACCTTGTTGTTGGCGAGCCACACGACCAGCACGGTGGCGACCTGCTGCGCGACGAGCGCGCTGAGGCCGGCGGCGGCCAGCCGGCGCACCCGGGCGGCGACGCCCGGCGGGAAGCGCAGGGCCGGCCGCAGCGGCAGTCGCAACCGGGACGCCGGGCCGATCACCGTCACCACCAGCGCCAGCACGCCCAGGGTGGTGCCGACCGACAGGGCCAGCTCGGCCGGCCGGGGCACCGCGCTGAGCGGCTCGCGCACGCCGTGGCTGAGCGGGACGAAAGCCAGGTAGGCGACGATCACTACCAGGCTGGACACCAGCGGAGCCAGCGCCGGCCCGGCGAACCGCCGGTGGGCCTGCAGCACGCCGTACAGCACGACGGCGATCCCGTACAGCGGGATCTGCGGCGCGAAGACCACCAGCATCCGGGCCGCCACGGCACGCACGTCGCCCGGCGCGCATCCGGAGATGTCACCGGTGAGGAACCCGATCACCGGACCGGCGGCGAGCGCGACGAGCAGGCCGGCCGGGACGAGGAGCACCAGCACCCAGGTCAGCAGCGCCGACGTGATCGCCCCGGTCCGGGCTCGCGCGGCCTCGAGGCCCTCTCCCTCCCCCGGCTCGGGATCGCCGGCGGCCAGGGTGCGCGCGGCGGAACCGGCCAGCACCGGCACCACCATGCCGGCCAGCGCGCCGCCCGCGACGATCTCGAAGATGACGTTGGGCACCAGGTTGGCCGTGTAGTAGGCGGTGGACAGGCAGTCGGTGCCGATGGTGCGGGCCAGGACCAGTTGCTTGGCGAAGCCGACGATCCGCGCCAGGACCGTGATGGCCCCGATCAGGACCGCGGCGGCGGCGAGGCCCCGGCCCACCCGGCCGGTCATGCGGGACGGCGTCCCAGCATGTCGAGGCGGTGCAGCACCGGGTTGCCGGCGATCACCTTGGTGAAGCTCACCCTCTCGGAGGCGGCGGTGAGCGCGGCGATCGCGCCGAGCACCGCCAGCCGGGCCGGCCGCCGCAACCGGGCCGCGGCGGCCACGCCGAGCAGCGCGCCGAGCGCGTTGGCGCCGGCGTCGCCGAGCATGGCGCGCTCGCCGAGGTCGTCGGGCAGCAGCGCCGCCCCGGCGCCGAGCGGCACCGCGGCCAGGGCGGCCGGGGCCGACCGGCCGGCGGCCAGCGCGGAGGCGAGCAGCGGCGCCCCGGCCAGCATCCCGACCTTGATGGCCCGGCCGGGCCGCAGGTCGAACAGGTTGGCCAGGTTGGCCGCACCGGCGATCAGCGCGCCGTCGGCCAGCACGTCCAGCACGCGGCCGGCGTCCGGCGCCGGGCCGCCGTCGCGGGGCAGCAGGGCGGCGGCGAGCAGGCCGGCCGCGCCGATCCCGACGATCTTCACCGCACCGCTGGTCACCTCGCCGCGGGCCAGCGCGGTCAGGTGCCCCTTGAACCCCTTGGAGGAGCCGGCGCCGCGCAGATCGTCATAGGCGCCGAGCACCCCGCTGCCCACCCCGGCCAGCACCGCGGCCGCGCGGGCCCGCGCCGGTACCCCCGGGACGAGGGCGGCGGCGGCACCCGCGCCGGCGACGAACGCCGGTCCCTCCAGCAGGGTGATCGGCTCGCCACGGTGGTTGGTGCGGGTCCAGGTCTTCTCGTCGCCGGCGGGCGGGCGACGGGTGAACGCGGCGTAGGCGGCGCGGGCGGCGACGGCGCCGAGGGCGGCGCCGGCCAGGGCACCGAGCCAGGGTCGATGGGCCACAGCGGGATCCCTCTTCGTGCGGGCCACCCGGCGCGACCGGGCAGCCGGGTCGTCAGGGCAGGTCAGTCGCCCGATCCCTCGGTCGGGACGGGCGTGGCCGTGGGGGACGGCACGGGGGCGTCGGCGTCGGAGCCGAGACCGTACTGCCCGGCGTCACCGGCCAGTTGCTCCCGCAGAGCGTAGACCACCGCCGCCCGGCCGTAGGCCAGATCGGCGTTGTCGACGGTGGACACCTTCGCCGAGACGTCACCGGAGTCACGCACGGCGGCGATGACGCCGGTGGCGGTGCCGACGGGCACCGAACCCATGACCACCGTGCCCTGGCCCGCGTCGTCCAGGGCGCCGGCCAGCGATACCAGCGCGGCACCCCGGGTCTCGGCGTCCTTCCCCTCGAAGGGGGCGGCCGGCGCCACCAGCAGGGCCAGGGTGGCCCGATCGGCGGGGCCGCCCTCGACGTCGATCAGGTCCTCGCCGGCGAAGGACTCCAGCAGCGTGGTACCGGCCGGGGTCGCCTTGCCGGCCAGCGCCGGATCGCCGGTGAGCAGGGCACCGGCCAGCGCGGCCGCGCCCCGGCCGCCCGGGGCGGCCGTCGGGGTGGGCCCGGCCACGTCGGCCTTGACCGGCGCCAGCCGGTCGATCGCCCCGGTTCGCTGCGCCTCAAGGTACTTGTCGGTGAGGGTGACCTGGCCGCTCACCGTGGCGCCGGCCGCCACCAGGTCCTGCCGGACCAGGTCGCGGAGCTTGGCGTCCGCGCCGGGCGCCTCCACGATGACGACGCGCGCGCCGGGCAGCGCCCCCTGCAGGAGCTGGGGCAGCCGCTCGGCGACGAAGGCGTCGGCGGCGTCGCCGCGGGCCCGGGCGACGCCGAGCTGCGCCAGGTTCTCGGCGTTGCTGGCCCGCAACTGGGCGGTGACCCGCTCGGTCGAGGCGTACAGCGGGGCGTTCAGCACCGTGCTGCCGAGCACGATGCCGATCGCCAGCGCGAGGAAGATCGCGACGATGGAGACGATGTGGTAGCGAAAATCGATCACGAGAAGAGTCCGACCAGCCAGAAGATGAAACCGTTCCAGGCGTCCCGAAGTCCGTTCAGCCAGACCTTGCCCATCGGCGAGAACCACAGGACCACGCCGACGGTGACCAGCGCGGTGGCCACCAGCAGCAGCAGCGATCCGCCGGAGATGCGGCTGCGGTAGAGCCTGCTGACCCCCTTGGCCTCCACCAGCTTGCCGCCGACCCGCAGCCGGGTGAGGAAGGTGCTCGCCATGCCCGACCGGCCCTTGTCGAGGAACTCGACCAGGGTGCCGTGCGTGCCGACGGCCACGATCAGGCTGGCGCCCTTGTCGTCGGCGAGCAGCATCGCGATGTCCTCGCTGGTGCCGGTGGCCGGGAAGACCACCGCGTGCTGGCCGAGGCGCTCCACCCGCTCCAGGCCGGGGGCGCGGCCGTCGCGGTAGGCGTGCACGACCAGCTCGGCGCCGCAGCACAGCGCCCGCTCGGAGACCGAGTCGAAGTCGCCGACGATCAGGTCGGGCAGGTAACCGGCCTCCATCAGGGCGTCCGCGCCGCCGTCCACCCCGATCAGCACCGGACGGTACTCGCGGATGTAGGGGCGCAGCGTGACGATGTCCTCCTTGTAGTGGTATCCGCGGACCACCACCAGGACGTGCCTGCCCTCCATGGACGTGCGGATGTCGGGCACGCCGACGCCGTCGATGAGCAGGTCGCGCTCGCGGCGGATGTACTCCATGGTGTTCATGGCGAAGTCCTCGATCTGGATCGAGAGCCCCGCGCGCGCCTCGGTCATGGCCGCGTCGACCGACTCGGCCGTGGCCGGCTCGCCCTTGCCCACCAGCTCGTTCTGCTCGGCCAGATAGACCTGGCCCTCGTGGACGCGGACCAGATCACCGTCCCGGACCTGGTCGAACAGCTCGGGGGTCACCGTGTCGAGCAGCGTCACCCCCGCGCTGAGCAGGATCTGCGGGCCGAGGTTCGGATAGCGCCCGCTGATGCTGGCGGCGACGTTGACCACGGCCGACGCCCCGCACGCGACAAGAGCCTCCGCGCTCACCCGGTCGAGATCGACATGGTCGATGATCGCTATTTCCCCGGGCCGGAGGCGCTTGGTCAACGTCTTGGTCCGCCGATCGATCCTCGCCACTGCCGTCACCCCGGGAAGGTCTGTCACCTTCCTGCGGCGGAGGCCCTGAACCTTCAAGGTCGGCACCTTCATCACGAACCATCCTGCCAGAGCGCGCGACCAGGATGGTCCCGCATCGACGGTGTGTCAGTCTTCTCGCCTGTCCGGGCCCTGGCCGTCGCGGGGACCCCCGTGTCCCCGCCGTCCCTTTCGTCCACCCCGGGCCAGGGGAGGCGCACCGCCTCAGCCGCGCGCCCCGCCGCTCCTGGCCGGCCTGCCGGCCCGGCCGGTCCTGGCGGCACCGTCCCGCCGGGCGGCGTCCTGGCCGGCGCCGCGTGCCGGGCCCGCCTTACCGGCCTCGGCGATCTCCAGCAGCTCCTCGGCGTGCGCGCGGCCGAGTTCGGAGTCCTCCAGGCCCGCCAGCATACGCGCCAGCTCGCGGGCGCGCGCGTCCCGGTCGAGCGCGGTCACGCCGCTGCGCACCACCCGCCCGTCGCTCGCCTTGCGCACCACGAGGTGCTGGTCGGCGAACGCCGCCACCTGCGGCAGGTGCGTCACCACGATGACCTGCGCGGTCCGGGCCAGCGTGGCCAGCCGCCTGCCGATCTCGACCGCCGCCTTACCGCCCACGCCGGCGTCCACCTCGTCGAACACGAACGTGGGCACCGGGTCGGCACCGGCGAAGACCACCTCGATGGCCAGCATGACCCGGCTGAGCTCGCCACCGGAGGCGCCCTTGTTGAGCGGGAGCGCCGGTGCCCCCGGGTGGGCCATCATGCGCAGCTCGATGTCGTCGGCGCCGTCGGGACCGAACTGGCCGGTCGGAGTCACCGCGACCACCACCCGCGCGTGCGGCATCGCCAGCGCGGCCAGCTCGGCGGTCACCGCCGCGCCGAAGCGCTCGGCGGCCGCGGTGCGGACGGCGGTCACCTCGGCGGCCGCCTCGGTGAGCCGCGCGGTCAGCTCCTCGTGCTCGCGGGTCAGCTCGGCGACCCGGTCGTCGTCGCCCTCCAACTCGGCGACCCGGGTCGCGGCGTTCCTGGCCCAGGCCAGCACGGCGGCGGTGTCCTCGCCGTACTTGCGCAACAGTCCCGACAGCGCCGCCCGGCGCTCCTGCACCGCCGCGAGCCGGGCCGGGTCGGCGTCGACGGACTCGCCGTAGGCCGCCAGCTCGGTCGCCACGTCCGAGACCAGGTATCCGGCCTCGGCCAGCCGGTCGCCGATGCCGCCCAGCGCTGGGTCGTGGTCGCGCACCGCCTCGACGGCCGAACGGGCCTGGCCGAGCAGCGAGACCGCGTCCTGGGCGCCCTGCGGGCCGTTCATGGGATCGCCGAGCAGGGCGGTGTGCGCGGCGGTGGCCGCGGTCTTCAGGGCGTCGGCGTGGGCCAGGCGCTCCTCCTCCTGCCTGAGCTCGATCTCCTCGCCCTGCCGGGGGTCGATCTTCTCGATCTCCTCCAGGCCGAAGCGAAGATTGTCGGCCTCCTGGGCCCGCTCCCGGGCCCGGGTGGTGATCTCCCGTAGCGTCTCGCCGACCTCCCGGTGACGCTGGTAGGCCTGCTGGTAGGTCCGCAGCGGCTTGACCAGCTCGTCCCCCGCGTACCGGTCGAGCGCCGCCCGCTGGCGGCCCGGCTGCAGCAGCCGCTGCTGGTCCATCTGGCCGTGCACGGCCACCAGGTCCTCGGCCAGGTAGGTGAGCGTGCCCACCGGCACCGAACGCCCGCCCAGCCAGGCACGGGACCGGCCCTCGGCCGACACGGTGCGGGCGATGATCAGCTCGCCGTCCTCGATCGCGCCGCCGAGGTCGTCCACCTGCTGGGCGACCCGGCCGCCGGGCGCCACCACCAGCGTGCCCTCGACGCTGGCCCGGTCGGCTCCGGGACGGACGCGCGCGGGATCCGCCCGGCCGCCGAACAGCAGGCCCAGCCCCGTCACCACCATGGTCTTCCCCGCGCCGGTCTCCCCGGTCACGACGGTGAGCCCCGGGGAGAGCTGCAGGACGGCCTCATCGATCACCCCGAGCCCGTTGATCCGGACCTCATCGACCCGTGGCCGCACTGGGGCCTCCCGTCTCGCCGCGCCGCCTTCGATCGGGCACCTCGCCGGACCGTGTGTACGTGGCTCGGTCACCTCTCCGTGCGGGTCGATCCTACGCGGAAATCGCCAAGGTTTTCGATGACCGGGACGGTTCGCGGCCGCCGGCCGGCCACGGCCCGCCCGGATGGCCAGGTAGAGCGCCGTTCGTCATACTCGCCGGAACCGGGCGGGCGCTTCGGGTATCGCCCCTGCCCGAGATCGGCTCGGGCCCGGCGGCCGCCCCCCGGGCCGGACCGGCTCCGGTCGCGACCTCAGCGGCGGACCCGGCCACGCCAGCCCTGCACCGGCAGGTCGAACTTGGCGACCAGCCGGTCGGTGAACGGGGCACCGGTGGCGTCCACGTCGTGCAACCGGGCCAGCCGGACCGGGAGGGCGGAGCGCCGCACCTCCACCCGGACTCCCGGCGGCAGGTCGAACCGCCGCCGTCCGTCGCACCACAGCACGCCGCCCGGCGTGTCCGGCAGCAACTCGACCGCGACCGTCGAACGCGGGGAGACCACCAGCGGCCGGGCGAACAGGGCGTGGGCGCTGTTGGGCACCAGCAGCAGCGCCTCCACCTCCGGCCAGACCACCGGCCCGCCGGCCGAGAAGGCGTACGCCGTCGAACCGGTCGGCGTGGCGCAGATCACGCCGTCGCAGCCCCAGCGGGACAGCGGCCGGCCGTCGATCTCGGCCACCACCTCCAGCATCCGGTCACGCTTTTCGACGCTGGCCTCGTTCAGCGCCCAGGTGGACGCCAGCAGACTGCCGTTCGCCCGGACGAGCACGTCGAGGGTCATCCGCTCCTCGACCGCGTACCGGCCGGTCACCACCCGGTCCACCGCCTCCGAGAGCCCGGCCATCTCGGCCTCGGCCAGGAAGCCGACGTGCCCGAGATTGACGCCCAGCAGCGGCGTGCGGACCGGGCGGGCCAGCTCGGCCGCGCGCAGCAGCGTGCCGTCCCCGCCCAGCACCATGAGCACCTCGGCGTCCTCGGCGGCCGAGGCGCCCGCCGGGACCACCTCGACGCCGGGCGAGCCGATCTCCTCGGCCTCCGGCTCCATGACGCGGACGGTGAACTCCGCGTCCAGGAACCGCTGGATGACCAGCCGGGCACTGCCCACCGCCGGTTCCCGCCCGGTATGGGCGGTGATCATCACCGTACGCTTCACGTCAGCCATGCTCCACTCCCGCTCGTCCCATCGCGGTCACCGACCTCGCCGGCGGCGCTGCCGCCGGCGGCTGGTGCTCGCGCTGGGAGGCCCCGGCCCGCGGGGCGACGGCTCCCACCGGACGGCCCGGCCAGCGGCGTGCCCAGGCTCCAGGGTGTACGGCGCCCGGCACCCGGCCGGTTCACCCGATCTCCCGGCGGCCGTACGACCCACCCGGGCCATGATCCGCGGCCGGGCCCGGCCGTGACCACGACACCTGCCGGCCGGGCCGCTCCCGATGTCCGCGCGCCGGCCGCACTATCGCGGCCCTTCTTCGACGGCCCGGTCGATCTCGGTGGCCAGATCGCCCACCCCGGGCGGCCCAGGTCCCTTGCCGAGCCAGATGAGGTACTCCACGTTTCCCGACGGGCCGGGCAGCGGGCTCGCGGTGACCCCGCGCACTGCCAGTGCCAGCGCACCGGCCGCCGCGGCCACGTCGCGCACCGCACCCGCGCGCAGCGCCGGGTCACGTACGACACCGCCGGCCCCTACCCGATCCTTACCCACCTCGAACTGGGGTTTCACCAGCATCACCAGGTCGGCCTGGGCCGCCGCGCACGCGGCGAGCGCCGGCAGCACCAGGCGCAGGGAGATGAAGGAGAGATCACCGACGATCAGCTCCGGAGGATCGCCCACCATCTCGGCGGTGAGATCACGGACGTTCACCCGCTCCATGACGGTGACCCGCTCGTCGGTGCGCAGCGACCAGGCCAGCTGCCCGTACCCGACGTCGACGGCCAGGACGTGGGCTGCGCCGCGGCGCAGCAGCACGTCGGTGAACCCGCCGGTCGAGGCGCCCGCGTCCAGGCAGCGGCGACCCGGCACCTCCAGCCCGCGCGGACCGAAGGCGTCCAGGGCACCTACCAGCTTGTGCGCCCCTCGCGACACGTAGTCCGGCCCCTCCGGTGCCTCGGCCACCACGATCGGCGACGCCGTGTCCACCTGGGTGGCGGGTTTGGCGGCGGTCCGGCCGCCCACGCTCACCCGGCCGCCGACGATCAGGTCGGCGGCCTGCTCCCGGGACCGGGCGAGCCCGCGGCGCACCAGCTCGCTGTCCAGCCGGATACGCCTGCTCACCGGGCACGCCCCGGGCCTCGCCGCCGGCACGGTCTCCCCCTGGTGCCCGCCGCCCGGGCGGCCTGCGCGGTCACGGCCGCCCGTCCCCCGGGCCGGTGGGCGCCTCCCCCGCCGAGGCGAGAGCCGCCTCCAGCCCGCTCAGCACCTGCTCGAACACCGTGACGTGCTCGCTCACCGGTAGCACCGCCAGGCCGTCGAGCCCGGTCAGGGCGGCGGCCACCATGCCCTCCCCGCCATCGCCGGCCCCGGCCGTCCGGCCCGCCCCCGCGGGGAGGCCGTCCCCGGAGGTCACGGCCTCCCCGGAAGCCACGGCCTCCCCGGAGCTTGCAGCCTCCCGCGAGGTCACGCCGTTCCCAATGATCGCGCCGTCGCCGGCCGTCGCCGCGCCCCCGGCGGGCACGCCGATCCCGCCACTGTCCGCCATCAGACCCCCACCCGCCTGTGCCGTTCCCGCCCGGGCCGGCCTCGCCGGCCCGGCGGAGACCGCCATGTGACGCTCTCCATTGTTCCCGACCCGCGCCCGCGCGCCGGATTTCGCGTAGTACTCAAGTGAAACGCTACCTTCCGTAGGGCAGGGGCAGCTTCTGCATCGAAGAGGGAGAGGACGGATGGCGACCCTGGACGAATGCCGGGTGGCCCTGGACAAGCTCGCCGAGCAGTTCGGCGAGCTGGACCAGGAGACCCGGGCCAAGCATGTGGTCGAAAGGCGCCTGAGCTGCCGGATCACCGATCTGGACGTGATCTTCTACGGCCGCATCCATCGGGAGGGCCTCGACCCGTTCACCGAGACCGCCCCGGCGGACGGGCGTCCCGCCGAGGTGCGGATCAGGATCCTCAGTGATGACCTGCTCTCCCTGGTCGACGGTGAGCTCGACATGGCCCGGGCCATCCTCGGCGGCCGGGTGAAGATCGACGCCAGCCTCGGCGATCTGCTGCGCCTGCGCAAACTCCTCTGATTTCGATGATCGCCCGGCTCGCCGCCCCGCTCCGGCGCTGACCGGACCCGAGCCGCACCGTCCGCTCATCTACCGCCCCACGGCCGGCCTATCGTCCGCCCCACGGCCGGCGCTTCGCTCAGAAGCTCAGGACGGCCAGCGCCTCCTTGAGCCCGTCCTCGTCGGCGGAGCCGTCGCCCGCGCGATGCCAGGCCGCGGCGCAGGCGGCGCGCAGCCCGTCCAATGGATCTCCCTCGCCGGACAACCGCAGCCGGTCGCCGGCCCACCGGGCGTGCCAGCCGCCCCGGACCCAGCCGTCCTCCCGCCGCTCGACGGGCGCGGGCGGACGGTGCAGATCGGATACATCCCGGCCCAGGTGCGTGGGCCGATGCCGCGGCGGCGCGGTGAGCAGGTCCAGCGGCCCCGCGACGCCGCTCAGCACCAGCAGGCTGTCCACTTCGGCCCGGGTCGCGGCCTCGATGTCGGTGTCCAGCCGATCGCCGACGATCAGGGGCCGCTCCGCGCCGGTGCGGATCATCGACTCGCGGTGCAGCGGGGCCTCCGGCTTGCCCGCGACCACCGGCTCCACGCCGGTCGCCGTGGCGATCACCCTGGTCATCGAGCCGTTACCCGGGAGCGGGCCCCGCTCGGTGGGCATCGTGGTGTCCGCGTTGGCGGCCACGAACCAGGCGCCCTGCCGGACCGCGAGGGCGCCCTCGCCCAGCAGGCCGTAGGAGAGGTCGGCCGAGATGCCCTGCACGACGGCCGCCGGGGCCTCCGCCGCCGCGGTCACCGGCCGCAGTCCCTGGTCGCGGAGCGCCCGGCGCAGGCCCATGCCGCCGACCACCAGAACGGCCGCGCCGGCCGGCACCCGCTCGGCGATCAGTCGCGCGGCGGCCTGGGCGGAGGTCACCACGTCGCCCGGCGTGGCGGGCACGCCCAGTGACACAAGGTGCTCGGCGATGGCGGCCGGGGTGCGCGAGGCGTTGTTGGTCACGTAGGCGAGGCGCACGCCGGTGTGGTGCGCGCGGGTGAGCGCCTCGGGAGCGCCCGGCACCGCCACCCGGCCGAGGTAGACGACCCCGTCCAGGTCGAGCAGCAGGGTGTCATAACGGTCGATCAGCGCGGTTTGCATGATCCCACTATTTCCGACGGGCGAGGGTCGATGGACGGCGGACGCTACGGTCAGGCCCCTCGGGCCCGCAGGGTGGCCTTGACCTGACGCAACGCCGCTACATAATCTCCCAGATCGGGACGCATGGCCACAGCGATGGTCAGCGGCTCCTGAGCCGCCTCCATGTCGCCGGTGCGCCACAACGCCATGCCCAGCCCGAAGTAGGCGTAGTCCTCGGTGGGATTGGCCGAGACGATCCAGCGGAAGCTGTCGGCGGCGTCCTGGTAGCGCCGCGAGTTGAACTGTGCCCTGGCCAGGGCCTCCCGGATGCTGCGCGACTCTGGCTCGGCGTCGGCGGCGCGGGCCAGGATCGCCGCCGCCGCGGCCGGGCTCCCGTCCTTGAGCAGCTGGACGCCACGCTGGAACCATTCGTAAACATCGCCCGCAGGAGCGCTGGACCGCTCGTCGGGGGATTCGGCGTGGCCGTTCGGTCCCTGCGTCATGTCGTCGAGGCCTCCTTCTGCCGGCGGGGTCATCCCGGCTTCCTGACGAGCCGGGCCGCACTACGACGTCAGGGCCGTCTCGGAGCGAGTGGGCCTTTATGGCACCATGCCCGGTATGGCGAATCCTGAACTGCCGCCGGCCGGTGGACTGGTGCTGCGTCCGTTCCGCGGCGTGCGGTTCGCAGTCGACGATCTGGCCGCCGTCACCTCCCCACCGTACGATCTCATCGCCCGGGAAGACGTCAAGAGTCTCCTGGACGCCCACTCCAACAACGTGGTGCGGCTGATCCTTCCCGGTGCCGACCAGCGCCGCTACGCCGAGGCCCGGGAGACGCTGGCGGCCTGGCTGCGTTCGCGGGTGCTGGTGACCGATGACGTGCCCGCCCTGTACGTGTACGAGCAGAGCGGGGCGGGCGTGCTCCAGCGTGGCCTGGTCGGTGACCTGCGGCTCCCCGCCCCCGGCGAGCGGACGGTGCTCCCGCACGAGGATGTCCTGCCGGAGGTGGTCGCCGACCGGCTGGCCCTGATGCGCACCACCGAGAGCAATCTGGAACCCATCTTCCTGATCTACGCGGGCGACGAAGGACCGGCCTCCCGCCTGGTGGACGAGGTGGCCGCCCGGCGCGAGCCGTTGATCGACGTGCGCACCGCGGACGGCCTGACCCACCGGCTGTGGGCGGTCACCGACGCCACCGAGCTGGACGTCGTGGCCGCCGACCTGCGCGAGCGGCAGGCCATGATCGCCGATGGGCATCACAGGTACGCGACCTACCTGGCGCTGCGGGACGCCTACCACGGCGAGGGCCGTGGCACCGGCCC
Source organism: Sphaerisporangium rufum (assembly GCF_016863395.1). Lineage (GTDB taxonomy): Bacteria > Actinomycetota > Actinomycetes > Streptosporangiales > Streptosporangiaceae > Sphaerisporangium > Sphaerisporangium rufum. Next base: position 25,193 of record NZ_BOOU01000057.1, read on the forward strand.
CTGGGACTTCGGGCTGGCGCTCCTGGTGGACTCCACGGCGTACCCGCCGGACCTGCGGCCGATCCATCGCGTCATCGGCGGGCTTCCCCTGGAAGAGGCGGCGGCTCGCGCCAAGGGCGCCTGGCAGGTTCACGAGTTCCCCCGCCTGGACGAGGCGCTGACCGCGCTGGCGGCCACCGGCGGCCCGGCGTTCGTGCTGGCGGGTACGGGGCCGAGCCACCTGATCAGCGAACCCGACGCCGTCCAGGTGGCGCACGCCATGCCGGCCGGACGGTCGGCCCGCTGGCGGTCGCTGGCCACCTCGATCCTCGCCGAGTTCCTGCTGCCGAAGGTCATGGGCGTGCGGGACGACGAGCGGTCAGTGCGCATCGTCCACCACGACCCGGCCCGGGCCGTCCGGATGGCTCAGGCCGCCGGCGGTACCGCGATCATCGTGCCGCCGCTGTCGGTGGACGATGTGCTCACCATCGCCGCGGGCGGGGAACGCGTGCCCCGCAAGTCCACCTCCTTCGGGCCCAAGCCGCGCACCGGGCTGGTCATGCGCACCTTCGCCGGCGAGTGAGGGGGCGCCCGGCCTGACCCTGGCCGCGTCCCGGCCGGGACGCAGCCGCCGCACCGCGCGCACCTCCACCTCGTAGGAGCTGGTGCCGGTGCCGGTGACGCCGCGGAACCGGTGGTGCAGAGCGCCCTGCACGCCGACCAGATCGTCGACCCGCCACTCCCCGACCACGGTGCCGAGCGCCCGGTCGAAGGTCACGCAGACGATGCCATCGGATTTCTTCCGGCTCGGATGGTCATCCGGCCGGCGCACCGCCAGCCCCCAGGTCGTCACCCGGCCGCCGCCGGGCAGCTCATGATGCCGGGGCGGCCTGGACACCCGTCCCACCAGCGTCACCTCGTTGCGATGCATGTGCCTTTCCTCTCGTCTCGGCTCGGCCGGGACCCGAGTCTGCACCGCCGGCGCGGAGGCCGACGCGGGTGAACGGCGTTCTGTGGATAACCGCCCACCGTGCCGCCCCATCCGCGCGTTCCGCTACCACCGGGGGCGTTCCAGACCGCCGCCCGCGATCACACCACGCAGGCACCGGCACTTGGTGGCCGCCCGGGCCGGTGCCATACGCTCATCAACGGCAGCGGCCCCATCTGGAGGGGTCATGGAGCCGGCGCGACCTAGGAGTGGCCAGTGGACAACGTCACACCGCTCGGCGGCGACGTCTACGAGATCGACACGCGCATGGCCGGGTACGCGGGTATCACGGCCGGCTACCTGATCCTCGGTGATCGGCCGTGCCTGGTCGAGACGGGTACGTCGACCTCGGCACCGATCGTGCGGGACGCGCTGACCTCCCTGGGCGTCGGCGCGGAGGACCTGGCCACGGTGGTGGTCACCCACATCCACCTCGACCACGCCGGTGGCGTCGGCGACATCGCCGGCCACTACCCCGCCGCGGAGATCGTCGTCCATGAGAAGGGCGCCCGCCATCTGGCGGATCCCTCCCGGCTCATGGCCAGCGCGCGCATGGTGTGGGGGGACCGGCTGGACGACCTGTTCGGCACGCTCGCACCGACCGAGGCGGGCCGCATCCGCGCCCTCGGTGACACCGGCGCCATCGACCTCGGTGGCGGCCGGCGCCTCACCAGCCACTACTCCCCCGGGCACGCCAAGCACCACGTAGGTCTGCTCGACTCGGCCACCGGCGATCTGTATGTGGGCGACGCGGCCGGCGTCTACCTTCCCGAGACCGGCGATCTGCGCCCGGCGACCCCGCCGCCGGACTTCGACCTGGGCACCGCCCTGGACTCGGTGGCCCTGTTCGGGGACCTCGGCCCGCAGCGCCTGCTCTTCAGCCACTACGGCCCGGTCACCGACGTTCCCGCGACGCTGGAACGCTCGGCGGAGGAACTTCGTGTCTGGGTGGACCTCACCCGGCAGGCCCGCACCGAGGGCATGGACCTCGACCATGCGGTCGCGATGGTGCGTGACCGCACCCGCGAGCGGTACGCGGCCCTGTCGGCGAGCGAGGCGACGGCGGACCGGTTCGAGCTGCTCAGCGGCGCGCCGTCGAACGTCGCCGGCATCATGCACTGGCTGGATCGCACCGATCCCGCGGCCGGCCGCTGAACCGGCCTAGGTTGGGCCCTCCCCTGATGCATAGGATCGGCCCGCCGGGGAACGAAGAGTGCGGGCGCCGCACGCCTTCACGTACGGCGGCGCCCACCAAATCCTCTCCGTTCCGCCGCCCCGGCCTGCCGGGGACCGGTCCGGTCACCGATCCAGCCGGCGTGCCGAGGCCGGGGCCCCCTCGGACGGCTGCCACGATCCTCCGATTGCCCGGTGCCTTGGCGGACGGCACGTGCGCCACCCGCCAAGCCCCCGGAATCAGGCTCGGCGGTCCCGCCGGCCGCCGGGCTCGGCGTCCTCGTCCGCGTCATCCGCGCCGTCCAGGTCGCCGGCGTCGTCGACCGGGTCACCGGCGGAGGCCGGGCCGAAGTCCGGCTCGATGAACGCCGGAACCATTCCCGGCTGCACGGGTGCCGCCTTCGGGCCCGGCACGGCCCCATCATCGGCCGCCGGTCCGTCCGCCGGCCCGCCCGCCGCAACATCCGAAGCACCGTCCGCCGCCGGGCCGGTGGCCTGGTCCGAAGCATCGGCTCCCGCGCCGGTCCGCCGGCTCAAGCCGGTGTCGGCTGCGGGCTCCTGCGGCGACGCCGGCGGCGCCTGATCCGGTGCACCCGGGAGCGATGCCGGCGCCTCCTGGTCGCCGGCCGCCACGGGCCGGTGGTTCAGGGCCGCCGCGCCGGTGCCGGCCTCTGGGGTCAGGTCGTCGGGCACGTCGCCAGGCGACGCCGCCGGCGCCGCCTCGTCCGCGTCGCGGTCCGACACCGGCGCACCGCTCGCGGCGTCCGCCTCGGCGGCGTCCACGGGCGAGGGCGACCCGTCACCGGGAGGGTCGGTGACCGGCATGATGGCCACGCCGGCCTCCGCCGCCGACCCGGCGGCGACCTGCTGATCACCCAGACGCCGGTCCGGATCAGCGGTGGCCGCCATCGCTTCGCCCCTGACGGCTTCGTCTTCTTCGTCCTCCTCGAGATCCTCGATCACCGCGCCGGTCAGCTCGGCGTACCGTTCGGCCGCCTCGGTCTCGCCGTGCTCGTCGAACGCCATGGCCCGCTCGAACCAGTCGACGGCCGCGCTCTCGTGCCCGGCGTCGGCCAGCGCGTCGGCATAGGCGAAGGCGAGCCTCGCCGACCAAGGCCGCGGCTCCTCCGCGCGCAGTTCCGGGATTCGCTGCAAGGTGATCACCGCCGCGTCGTGCTGCCCGAGATCCCGCCGCGCCCCCGACTCCACGATGGCCAGCTCGATCCGGCCCGCACGGTCCAGCCGCTCGGCCTCCGGCGAGCGCACCAGGTCGATCGCCCGCTCCGGGCGGCCGAGACCGCGCTCGCAGTCGGCCATGACGGGCAGGTACTCGTCCGATCCCGTCAGCCGGCGGGCCGCCCGCAGATCACCGAGTGCCTCCGCGTACTGGCCCGCGTGGTAGGCGGCGACCCCGACGGCCTCACGCACCACTCCGATCCGGGCCGCGAAGCGCCGCGCCACCTTCGCGTGCTCGTAGGCCAGCTCCGGCTCATCGTCCCGCAGCGCGCGCTCGGCGGCGACCAGATGACAAGCGATCTTGTCCGCCAGGTCGTTGGGCAGCGAGCGCAGCTCGTCGCGAACGTCCTTCTCCAGTTCCTCGGGCGTGATGTCGGGCGCGAGCTCCGGCATGGGCTCCCGCTCCTCACGACGGCTCCGATCGGCCTGCGGAGCATCGTCGCGCCGGCCGTACCTGGCCCGGCCGCCCCCGTCACCGTAACCCGACCCGACACCGCGACGATCAGCGTGACCGTCGCGGTCGCGTCGCGCGTATCCCTGGTCCTGATCTCCGCCGGACCGCCGGTCCTCACCGTCACGCCTGCTCTGGTGCCCTTCCCGGCTGAACGGCCGCGGACCGGAGGAGCGGTCGTCACGCTGGAACGGCCGGCCACCGCGCTCGCCACGGTCTTCACGCCGGTAGGGGCGCTCGTCGCGGTCGTCCCGCCGGCCACGGTCGAACGGGCGGTCGTCACGCCCACGCCGATCATCACGGTCGAACCGCCGCTCCGGCCGGTCGTCACGGCCGGGCCCGCGGCCTCCATCACGCCGATCAGCACGGTCGTTCGGGCGGCCGCCACGATCGTCCCGGTCACGACGGCCGGACCAGCCGCCCCCCTGGTCCTCCGGACGCCGGTCCGGGTAACGCGACTCGCCGCGTCCACTCTCCCGGTACGGACGTCCCGCACCCCCGGCCCCGCCGGGCCTGCCGCCGCCGTCACGCTGGTACGAACGGCGCTCGCCTCCCGCGAAGCCCGGCCCGCCACGGTCCGACCGCTCCGGCCGCCGCCCGTCACGGTCGTCGCGCCCGTAGGAGCGCTCCGGGCGGTCATCACGGCCGTAGGGACGCCCCGTGCGATCGTCGCGCCCGTAGGACCGGCCGCGGTCGTCCCGTCCGAAGGAGCGGTCGCCGCGAGGGCGGTCATCCCTGTCGAACGGACGTCGGCCGGATCCGGCTCCGCCGTCCCGGCTGAAGGGCCGCGCCTCCGAGGCGCCACGACCGTCCTGGTAGGGCGGGCGTCCACCGCGGTCGTCTCGATAGGACGGGCGTCCGCCACGGTCGTCACGCGGAGACGGACGTCCACCAGAGGCATCCCGGTAGGACGGGCGCCCACCGCGATCGTCACGCGGAGACGGGCGCCCAGCAGAGGCATCCCGGTAGGAGGGGCGGTCACCACGATCGTCCCGCGCACTCTGGCCGGACCATCCGCCCGACCGCCGGTCACCCTGTCGTTCGTCCCGCCGCGCCGAGTCCGGATACGAACGACGGTCAGTCCGCCCTCCGTAGGGAGCGCCGCGTGAATCATCCGGGCGTCCCCGGTCGTCTCGCCGGGGACGGTCACCCGAGTACCGGCGATCGCCATCCGCATAGGAACGTGAAGAGCCGCCACGGCGGTCGTCGCGGTCGAATTCGCGGCCCGCGCCCGAGCCTCGCCGGTCACGGTCGAACGGCCGGTCGCCGCGGTCACCGCGCTGCGAGGAACGCCCGCGGGGATCCCGATCGCCGGCCCCGGATCCGCCGGTAGGACGGCCTTCCCGGCGGTCGCCGTACTTCGGACGGTCTTCCGCTCCGCGCGTGCCCTGCGCCCGGTCACGGTTTCCATAGCTCGGACGGTCACCGCCACGGGGCTCGCCCTCGGCCCCTCGGCCGGCGCGGTATCCGCCATCCCGAGAGCGACCCGAATCCTCACGTCCGTTATCTCTGTTCACTTCTGTCCTTACTTGCTCGCTCACCACGGTCCACCGTGATCCGCATTCACTCACTGCGCTGACCGTGTGCGGAAGGGACGGTCTTACCGGCCGCGGATTCATGGGCCCGCCCGCTCTCGGGGCCCGCTAACTCTGTCGCTCGGGGCGCGCTAGGTGCCGAAGGCCGCCCCTCGGGCCGCTCTCGTACCGTCCAGCCTAGCAAGGCCCGACGGCCGCGACGGTTGCTCGTCTGGACCAGCCCATCCGACGACCGGATACGCGTCCCCGACGGCCCGAACGGCCAGGCCAGGCGACACCACCCCGGCCACTGATCTCATCCATCGACAAGCCGGCGGCAGGACCGGTCGCCCGTCGACAGAAAGATCTCCTTG